>CAZPAF010000027.1:0-25963 GCA_964584475.1 uncultured Lachnospiraceae bacterium
CCTATATTTTTTTCTCTTGCCTGTCTCATATAAGACCACCAAGTATAAGCTTCTTCTTTTTCTGGATATAAATATCTGTAAGTATCTATAAAACCAGCATCTAAAAGCTCTGTCATTTTATTCCTTTCTTCATCTGTAAAGCCAGCAGAGAAATGGTTTGTTTTTGGATTTTTTAAATCAATTTCTTTATGAGCAACATTTAAATCTCCACAGTAAATTACAGGTTTAGAAGCTTCTAATTTTTTCAGATATTTTCTTACTTCATCTTCCCAAACTTGTCTATAATCAAGTCTTTCTAGTTCTCTTTTTGAATTTGGTGTATAACAATTTACTAGATAAAAACTATCATATTCTAAAGTTATTATTCTTCCTTCTTTATCGTGTTCTTCGATCCCCAATCCATAACTAACTGATATAGGTTCTTGTCTAGTAAAAATTGCTGTTCCGGAATATCCTTTCTTTTCTGCACTATTCCAATAACTATAATAATCTTTTAAAATTGCTTGAATTGTTAAATCGATTTGTTCTTCTTGCATTTTTGTTTCTTGTATACAGAAAAAATCTGCATTTATATCTTTTAAAAATTTTTCAAATCCTTTTGTTACAACGGCTCTTAAGCCATTTACATTCCACGAAATAAATTTCATTTCTTCTCTCTTTCTTAATATATTTTTAAATATAAAAATTATTAATTTTCATAAGTTGTATCATATCATAAATCGCTATATTATTCAAACAAAAATAGACAATATAATAAATATTGTCTATTTTTTATCAAACTTTATTATTACTTAACAATTATTTTCTCTGCATTTATCTTTACAAATACAACATTCAATTTTTATCAAACAAAGCACTAATAAGAAAAATTGGATAATTGCAAGTGAAAAGAAAAAGCTAAATATTGCAACTAGTATACCTAATGCTGTAGCTCCAACTGTAATCGCTAAAATTATAGCAGAAACAACTATTGTTCCTAAAATTCCCACTAATAATAACGGTACAAATTCACACAAACAATATTCTTCTTTTCTTTTAGATAAGAAAATTGTTAAAAGTAACACAATCAAGAAAAAAGCTGTTACTCCAATTGCTGTAAATAATAAAGTTGGTATCGCAGTAAAAACTGCTGTACTAAAAACAGAAAATACTATAAATGCAAGTACTATGCTTATAATAATAGAAATAATATTCAAACCACTTTTTCTATAACATCCCATAACTTTATCCCTCCTTTATAGGACTACGTGTCCTATCTTATAATATGCGATATGTTTTTTAAAAGTGATTATCCTAAAGCAACATCCAAAATCATCATAATTAAAAAACCGGTCGTCAAACCTATTATTCCAATTTTAGAATTTTTCCCACTTTGAGACTTAGGAATCAATTCATTAGATACAACATACATCATTGCACCAGCAGCAAAAGCTAATAAATATGGCAACATTATTGTTATTTTTGAAGTAAGTAAAATAGTTAAAATTGCCGCCAAAGGTTCAACAATTCCTGAAATAAAACCGTATAAAAACGCTTTATATTTAGAAATTCCAGAAGATTTTAATGGCATTGATATTATTGCTCCTTCTGGAATATTTTGAATTCCTATCCCTATTGCCAAAGACATTGCTCCAGTTATAGTCATGTTTGTATTTCCCGATATCATCCCTGCAAAAGCAACTCCAACTGCCATACCTTCTGGAATATTATGCAATGTTACGGCTAAAAACAACATTAAATTGTTTTTGTAGTTTTCATTTTTTCTATTAAAATCTAATCTATATTCAAGTTTTGAAATAAAACTATCAGTAAGTATTAAAAAAAGTACTCCAAAAATAAAACCAATTGTAGCCGGCCACCATTCTAATATTCCTTGACTTTTTGCCATTTCAAAAGATGGTATAAGTAAAGACCAAATTGATGCTGCGATCATCACTCCAGATGCTAATCCAAGTAATATTTTTTCTAAATTTTTATTTAAAGTATTTTTCATTAAAAATACAATAGATGTTCCTATAATTGTTCCAACAAATGGAATTAATATTCCTAGTATAATTTCCATAAAAAACATCCTTTCAAATATTATATTGACAATTTATGTCTTCTATATAATATTCAAAAGAATATTTTTAGCTAATTATTCTTTTACGGTTTTATTTATATAAACTGTATAAGTATTAATGGAGAAAAATATAAAAATCTCCTTGTATTTGTAGGTTTTGTTAAACCATAATATTTAACTTTTTAAACTTATTATCAATAGTATTAAACAAAATGATATTATTGTATTTATTATAGTGGTTCTATATTCTTCTGTGCCAAAGTTTCGCATACAATATGAATTAGATATAATATATAAATTATAAGTAACATACAAATCAAAAGTTCATATTTTTCAAAAAATTTATCATATTTTTTATTTTATTTTTTTACAGTTCTTTTTTATTTCTTCTTCACCACAATTCATAAAATAATATTCAAACATTATTTTATCTACTTTATCTTTGTTTATATCATTACTCTTTGTATATATGTATGGTGTATATAAAACATTATATAACAAATATTCAGATTCAACTTTCTTAAAATTTAATTTTTTATAAAACAGAGCTCTTTTTATTGTTATAAAATTTTCTTCATCTTCTTTTTCTATTTCAACAAATAAATCTTCATTTTTTATAATTTGACTTAATAAGATTTGAACTGCTTTTGTCCCATATCCTTTATTTTGGTATTCTTTAAATATTCCAAAATAGTCTAAGTAATATGGATAATTCTCACCTATTTTTTCAAGCAAAAAAAATCCTATTGTCTGCTCATTTTCAATGATTTTATAAAATTTTTCTATCCCATTATTATATGCTTTTTGAATTTTTTCCCATTCTCTTTGTTCTTCTTCTGGAAATAAGCTTACATATTCATTATAAATTTTATCTTCAAATTCTTTAATATCGATTTCTTTTAATTTCATATTTACCTCTTCAAAATTATTTAAGTTCTTTAATATATCTTACATCACAAGCAAAATGTTCTGTTTTAACTAATGGTTCATAAATTCTTTCAAAACCGTATTTTTCATAGAACTTTTGTGCTGCAACCATATTTTCTAATGTTTCTAAATAACATCTATTATAATATTTTGCGCCATATTCTAATGCAATTCCCATTAATTTATGTGATATTCCTGTTCCTCTAGCTTCTGGCAAGCAATACATTTTTTGCAACTCACAAACTTCTTCTATTCCATCTAATTTGCCGATTCCAACTCCACCAACAATTTTGCCAAACTCGTCAATCGCTACCCAATATTTATTTCCCTCTGTATTATATATATCTGAAAATCTTCCTAAATTTGGGTCAACCCAAGCTGTTCCTTCATGATTTGCACCAAACTCTATTAGACAAGATCTTATTACATTTTCTATCTCTTTATTGTCTTTTGACTCTATTTCTCTAATTGTATATTCCATTTTAATTAGTAACTCTCCTATTTTATTTTAAGAATAACTGTATCAATTTTTTAGCCATCTTATATACTGGTCCTTCTAATTCTTTTTTAGCATTTTTTAATTCTTTACGAATTTGGATATTTTGAGGACAATGTTGTTCACATTTTCCACAGCCAATGCAATTAGATGCTGCTGTAGAATCTTTTCTCATAGCTGTACACATTACATATTCTTTCAATGCTGTAAACATTCCATCACTATATTTTTTGTTATATGCTGAAAAAGTTCCTGGTATATCTACATTTTTTGGACATGGCATACAATATCTGCAACCAGTACAAGGAACTTTCATTTTTTCGTTAATTGCAGCTACAACCTCTTTTAATAATTCCTCATCTTTTTCTGTAAGTTCTCCTATTTCAGATGTAGATGCATTTTTTATATTTTCTTCAATCATTTGGATAGAATTCATTCCTGAAAGCACACACATAATTTCTTTTTGGTTCCAAAGCCATCTAAAAGCCCATTCTGCAGGTGTGCGTTTTATTTCGTATTTTTCAAATAATTTTTGGGCTTTTTCTGGTAAATTATTTGCAAGCCTACCTCCACGTAATGGTTCCATAATTACAATTGGAATTCCTTTTGAAGCAGCATAATTAAGACCAGTTCTTCCAGCTTGTGAATTTTCATCTAAATAGTTATATTGAATTTGGCAAAAATCCCAGTCATAACCATCAATAAGTTTGCAAAACATATCAGAATTCCCATGATATGAAAAACCAATTTGTTTTATTTTTCCAGATTCTTTCTTTTCTTTAATCCATTCTTCTATTCCTAAAGCTTTTAACTTTTCCCAGGATTTTATATCAGCAAGCATATGCATTAAATAATAATCTATATAATCTGTTCTTAATCTTTTTAATTCTTCTGTAAAATATTTTTCAATATCATCTTTAGTTTTAATCATATATTGAGGAAGTTTTGTTGCAATATGTACTTTATCTCTAATATTATTTTTTTCAAAAATTTCCCCAATTAAAACTTCACTTCCTGGATATATATATGCGGTATCATAATAATTTACACCAGCATTATATGCTGTCATTATCTCTTTTTCTGCTTTTTCAAAATCTATTTTTCCCATCTTGGTTGTAAATCTCATACAACCATATCCTAATACTGAGATTCGATTTCCATATTTATCACTACGATACTTCATATTTCCTCCTAAATCTATAACTATATTAATTATTTTACAAAATAATTATATATATTTATTAATTTTTTTTCATCTTTAAATTTATTTTCCATTGGACACATTCCCGTTCTATCATTATTTATAATATATTCTGCTTTATTTTTATACTCATACTTTACATTATTTTCTTCTAAAACTGGTATTGCAAAATTGCTTATAGTATTTGCATAAATTTCTTTTACTCCAGCGACTGTAAGCAAACTTGCAGCAACTTTGCCTATAACTTTGTCTGCCACAATTGCGCCTTTTAGAGCATATTCATTTTCTTTTAATATTGAAACAATATCTTTTACTCTAGGATTATAATATTCTTCTATATTTCCATTTTCAAACATTACTACTAAACTTGCGTTTTTCTCATATAATCTATTTTTTACTATCTCTAAATTCGTCATTTATTATGCCTTTCATTTTTATTTTAATCTTTTCATACAACTTTTGATTATTTTTAATCACCATATAAATGGTATCATTTTATATTTAACTTTGTTTTTATATTCAGTATATCCTGTTAATTCTTTTTCTAAAACTTCTTCTTCATTTTTTATTCTTTTTGCAATAATAATTGGATATAGTAAAAATATAGCAAAAGAATAAATTGATCCTAAAATTAAAGGCATTGATAAAAACAAAAATATAGTTGCCATATACATTGGATGTCTTATAATTCCATATAGTCCTGTATCTACTACTTTTTGATTTTCTTGTACCTCAATTGTTCTAGATAAATATTTATTCTCCCTTAATACTTCAGCGTATAAAATATATGATATTACCAATATAATTGATGCTATTATTACAACACTATCAGGAAGTATTATCCATTCATATCTATAATTTAGTCCTGCTATTATAAATCCTGATATAAACATTATTGCACTAAATAAAACAACTTGTTTTTGCTCACCTTGTTTTTCTTTTGCATTTAATCTCTTTTTTAAAAGTTCAGGTGCTTTTATCATCATAACAATTCCAGCCATAAACATAGGAACAAATAACAGTCCTATAAGTAACCATCCATTCCAGTACTCTATTGTATTTGCTGGAATAAAGATTAATAATCCACATGACAAAATACCACTTATTACTTTTATTAAAGCATTAAAAAACAATTTTCTGTCCATCATATTACCTCTTTTATTTTTTCAAATATAATTATAGCATATAAAAAAAGCTAATACATTATTTATATTTTGTTTTCACTTTTATATAAATACAAAAAAGAGGTTATTAAACCTCTTTTCATCTCTTTGCTCATTATCTTGATTTAATTATTCACGAAAATCTTCTATAGTAGGATGTTGTATATGAGGTGGATTTTCTTGTCTAGCCATGTCATCATATATTTTTTGTATTTTTCTTAATCTTTCTAACAATAATTGATGTTCATAATTAGACAATTGTATATTATGTAATAGACCTTTATACAATTCGATTCTTTCTTCTGCTGTTCTAATTACATCTTCAGAATCTGTATCTGGATTACTAAATATATCTTCATCACTGTTAGTAAATTCCACAACAAATGAACCATCACCATATTTTGCTGATCTTTCCATCATTTTTTTCAAACTTTCTTTGTTTCTTTCATTTGAAAGTTCTGTATATAATTTACTTATATCAGACTCTCCTCTTTTTATTAGCCCATATTTTTCATCAATTTCTTCCATAAAATCACATACATCATCTACATCTTCTACTCTATGTTCATTACTTAGAACAAATAATAACTCATAAACATCATTTCTTACATCGCTACCTTGATTAATTAACTCAAATGCTTTATTTCTTAATAATTGAATTCTTGCTTTTAGTTTATCTATTTTAGTTTGTGGTGTAGTTTCAGCTGTACCATTTGAATTTTCACTTTCATTAGTCTTTTCATCAGTTTTTTCATTTCTTTTAAAATATTTCTTAACTTTATTCATGCATTTGTCATATATATTTTTTATAAAATCTACAAATTTCATTTTTCCTTCATGACTTTTATGTTTTAATACTTCTTCTGCGAAATCTTTTTCTAAATCATCTAGTCCATTAAGTGCATTTTGTGTTAATTCTTCATTTTGTCCCAATTCTCTTATAGTTTCTCTTGCTTTTTTTATTCTCTCAAAATATTTTTCTGGTTCTTTTAATAACAAATCTCTCTGTCTTTTTCTTTCAGCATCAATAGCTTCTTTAAAATCTTTATATTTAGAGTTTCCTTTTTCGTATATAAGAATAGGATCATCTTTTACAGTTTTTCCTCTAGTAAAAACATTAACCTCATCAACTAATCCTAATTCTTCTAATTTTCTAACTGTTGGAACAAACGAATTATACATTCTTTCTTGTGATTCTTTCGAAATTCCTCTTGGAGTGATTCCGCGTTTTAAATCGAAAGCTTCTCTTTCAAAACAAGATAATCTACTTACAAATATATCAGTTGCTATTATATTAACACTTATTTTGTATCCTGCTTCTTTAAACATTCTAGTTTGTTCTATATCTGATTCTCCATGGTCTAAAGTGTTTTCATTTATTATTGATATTTTTTCGCCTCTTAACTTTTCAAAGATAATTGGTGCTGCAGGTCTAACAAATTTTCTTGTTACTTTGTAATATTTTTGAGGCAATAATTTTTTTAATGCAATTCTTGATTTTGGATGATATGTTGCTAATTTATCAGAATTAAATATAAAAGGAATTATACCTTTTAACGAACTAAGTTTATCTTCAAAGTATCTTTCGGCAGAAGATTTTCCAGCGCCAGGTCCTGCTGTTATATAAATCAATTCAGGTTCTTCATTTGTAGTGCTTGTAGCAAAAGCATCTAACAATACATTCTTTTTTGATTGTTTCTTTTGTGCAGGTGTTAAATCATATTTGTGTAAATCTACTTCCATGTTCATTCTCCTTTTATTATTATATTTTTTTATTTATTACATTTTTTCTCTTTTGTTTTTTGTATATATTTAATTTATTTTTGCCATTTTTCTTGAAAAAACTCTTTTTCTAAATATGTATTTATATATTCTTTTAGAAATGATTCTTCATAATTATTAATTCCCCATAAATTACTAAATTGTACACCACTTGAAATTATTTTTTCTGTAACCATTATTTTTTCATTTTCATCAATCCACCATTTTATTGGTTCTACTTTAACCCATACATATTCCCCGGCAGCATATTCTTCTCCATTTGAAAGAGAAGCAATACTTTCTTTATATCCAGAATTTACTAGAACCCTTACGTATCTATTATTTAAATATTCATATTCTTCAAGTGTTTGAGGTGCAAATTTATCTGCATAAATATTTTTGCTAACAGAATCTATAGTATATCTATTTCCTGTCTTTATCATAATATTTCTTTTAAATACTTTATTTAGTGATTCTTGCTCTTTTTCACTTACAGCACTCTGTGGACAATATCCATATTCAACTTTATAAAATCCATCATCTTTATATACATTTTCTCCATTGTTACTTGGTACATCATATATTGATGTAATATCCTTTGCTAATCTTATTCCTATCTTACGACTAGATATTGCATTACTATATTGAAATCCACAATAATTTGTTTTTATATTACCATGAGTAACTTTTTCATCAAGCCAATAACTTCCAATCATTTCTTTTAAACCATCTTTAGCAACAGGATTAACTGTTGGTCTGGAGTGTCCTCCTAACAGTATTGCAAAATCTGTTATACAAGCATCATTTCCTTCTTTTTTTAATATATCTAATGCATTATCTCCAAAAACTTGCTCTTTACTTAATATTTTAAAATTTTCCATTTTATACTCCTTTATTTTTATTTGGAATCATATATAAATATAATCCTTTTATTTTTTAAGTTCTTTAAAATGTAGCAAATATTTTGCAATTCTTGTTTTCTTTGATTAGCATCTTTGATGCTAGTTCCCACCTCCTTGAATTCACTAATAATTTTTTCTGCAAATATAATAATTGAATTTGTCTTAACAATCTTTAGTCATTCTCAAATAATATATTTTTATATAAACAAAGAAGAGAAGATTAGCATTTTTCTAGCAATCTTCTCTTTCTATTTATTCTATATATTTTTGTAGCTTTTAACTCCATTAATTCTACGTTTTTTATAAAAAGTGTGTTTCTAGTTGTCATTTTTACCCTTGCAAAAAACATTTCATAATTTGACTTATGAAATAAATTTAAAATAGTATTAACTTTATTAATAAAATTAAACACAGTTTTCTCCTTTTTTTAATGCAATTATTGGTTGTTTATTATAGCACCACATTTTTGTTTTGTCAAACTTTTTTTATTTTTAATGTAAAAAATGTAAATTACAAAATAAAAGAAACCAAAAGAAGAGACACTTTTATTTGCATCTCTTCTCATATATTTACACTTTTATAATTTATTTTTTCCCAACTTAACATACAAGTAGTGTTTGTTGATTTGTAATATAATAGCATATTTATATTTGATACAACTATTCCGTAGATTTTATTAAATAAATTTAAAGTATTATTAAATTCATTATAATTTTTACTAAAATCTAACACAAATCCTCCATTTTCACTTTATGTTAACTTTACATGTTTAATTATAGCATCATCTTTTCTCTTTGTCAAGCCACACTTGTTAATTTTTCTAATTCTTTTAGCTTATTTTCAATCTTTGTTCTTACCATATCAGCAATTTGACGAGTATTCATATCCTTATATTCTTCATAGCAAATTGGTTTTAGAAAATGAACTTGTGTTTTTACTTTTCCCATTTTCATTGTATTATAAGGTACATATGAATCATATATAGCAACTGGTACGATTGGTGTTTTTGATTTTAAAGATATTTTAAAACATCCTGCTTTAAAATCCCATAAAGTATTTTTCTTATTTTTATCAAAATCACCTTCTGGAAATATAATGTATTTTCTACCTGCTTCTACTTCTTTTGCAACTTCATTGATAATAGTCATTGCTTGTCTGTTATCTGTTTTACTTAATCTTTTTCCTTTTAATACATCTACTAGTTGTTTAATAAATATACGATTAGATTTTTTTATATCCATTATAAAAGAACAAGGTCTTTTATGTACTGATATAATACCATAAGCATCCCATTTTCCTTCATGATTTGAATACATCATATATCCACCTTCTTCAGGTAAATTTTCTGTTCCCAAACTTTCAGTTTCGATTTTTCCTGTTTTCTTCATTACATCAATAACATATTTTACATAACCATAATTATATTCTTCTACATATTCTTCCGGTTTTTCTTCTGATTTTTTAGCCATGTCATTCATTGTTTTTATTGATTCTAATAGTCTAATTACATTTACTATAATTGTGTATACGTATCTTAACATTATTAATTCTCCCAATAAATTTTATAACATATATATTATATAACATATTAATAAAAAAATAAAGAGAAACCTTTTATTTAGATTTCTCTTTTTATTTTATTTTTTTAGATATTCAAATACTCTTTTATTAAAATCTTTTGCTTGTTCATATACTCCATGACTATATTCATCATAAATATATAACTCACTTAGTTTAATCTTTTCTGCAAGTTCTAATGAACCTTCTATTCCTAAAACTTTATCTTGTCCAGCACCAATTATTAAAGTTTGAGCTTTAATTTTATGTAATTCATCATAGCTGTTGTGATTCATACATGCATAAGCTTGTATAATAAATCTGTCATATGTTGCATTTTTTCCAAGTGGTCCTGTAGCTTCACTTAATTTTTTTGTTTTTTCTAAATATTTTCCAACATAAGATCTTTCAGCAGTATCAAGCATTATTGCTTCGAATTCTTTGTTTTTAGCAAGCTCAACCCATTTATCAACACATTCTTCCATTATCTTATTTTTTCTTGCAACAGTAACTACTAAAACTAATTTATCGATTTTTTCTGGATAGTTAATAGCTAAATGCTGAGCTATCATACCACCTTGAGAAACACCTATTATATGAGCTTTTTCAATTCCTAAACTTTCCATTGATTTTGCTAAATCTTTAGCCATATCTTTTGTAGAGAAACCTTCTGGAATTTGTTTTCTTCTACTAAAAACATGAACTTTATATTCTTTTGCAAACATCTTGTACATTATAGAAAATGGTGTAGCTAATCCTTTAAAAGATGTTAGTCCTTCGCCTAGTCCTGGAATCATTATTATATTTTTAGTTCCTTTTCCAAAAGTAATATAATCTATATGTGTACCATCTATATCTATTTTTCCATTTTTTGCATCATAAAACATATTAATTCTCCTTATATAGCTTTGCCTTATTATACCACAAAATATTAACTGAAAATGAACTCTATTTATACTACTTTATTATTTTTACCCCAATTAAACCAATTAAATCTAATGCTTGAAATTCATTAATTATCGCACCTCTTATATCTTCTACTCTAACTATAATTCCTGAAATTGTACTTGTAGAAAAATCAATTCCATTTAAGCTAGTATTTATAAATTGTGTTTGTGTTAAATCTGCTTTTTTAAATATTATATTTTTAATTTTATTTTCTTGAAAAACACTATTTCTTAAAATAGTATCTTCAAACAAAACATTTTTAATACTTGCAAGTGTTAAATTAATATAATTCATATTACATTCTATAAAACATACATCATTTATCCTTGATTCTATTAAATTGCATCCTGCAAGTTTACAATTATTAAATTCACATCTTATAAATGTACATTTTTCAAAAGAACTGTTTGAAAAATTACAATTCTTAAATTCCACATCAATAAAAGTATTTTCTTCTAAATTGCAATTTATTAACTCTACTCCTGCTATTATTGATTTTCTTATTGTAATATCATTTAATTCTGCAATTTCATTTTTATAGTTTTCAATTGTTATATTTTCTAATTCTTCTTTATTCTCAAATTCTTTTAATAAATCTTCAACATTTCTTAGATTATTAAATAATATTTTTTGTGGTTTTAATATATTCATTTTTTCCTCTACATACATTTTTTTAAATTATATCACATATAAAAAAACATATACATATTTTTTATAAATATAAATCGTCGCCGAAATTTTCAATTTCGTGCCGACGATTATATATGTATAAACATAAAAAACGTCTAGATAATTTATCTAGACGTCTATATAAAAAATTTATTTTGCTTTTCTTGTTTCTAATTTATAAATTCCAAAAGCTATTACTGTTCCAATTGATGCAGTTATTAATTGTGTTGTTGTCATAGCAACTTGAAGTGTTGCAACCATTTTATCCGGGAATATTCCAAATGCTTTTAAAATAAAGAATCCAGCTGCAATTACAGCAACTTTTGTAACTATTCCAGCAATTCCTGCTAGAAAATAATTTTTTTCTTTAGCAAGCATTAACCATTTATATGCATATACAAGCACAAAGTTTCCAATCCAAATTGCAGGAATCATATATACCATAAATACAGATGCGCTTTTAAATACGTATCCACCTAGTATTGTAGCAACACTTGGCATTGTAACTATTCCTAAAATATTTTTCCATCCTTTGACATTTACTGCTGCCATAATTAATGCTGTATTTACAACAGAACCTACTATTAATTGTGAGTTTTGTGTAACAACACTTGTAGCTCCAAAAACTGATTTAATTAATTGTGCTAAGAATAGTGGTGTAAGTAATGCCACTAAATATATTAATATTGTTTGTGCAACATCTGTTGCTTTTGAAAAATCTTTTGCTCTTTTATTTATTATATTCTCCATAATTTCTTTACCCTTTTTTTCCTTTCTTTACTCTTCTACTTTCTCAAACATTTCTTTTCCAACTCCACATAATGGACAAACCCAGTTATCTGGTAGTTCTTCAAATTTTTTACCTTCAACAACTTCATCATAAATATGACCACAAATTGTGCATTTATATTTCATATTGTACCTCCTTAATTTAAACTGTATACATTATATTTTATTTTTATTTTAAAGTAAATATTATAAAAAAATATTTTTAAGTTTTTTATATAAAAATAAAAAGAGATTTCTTTTTTTGAAACCTCTTTTATAAAATTACATTTTATTTGGCATCTGGATTCCTAAAAGTTCTGAACCTGTTTTTAAAACTTGTCCAACACATTTGCTCAAATATACTCTTGCATTTTGAACATCTTTATTATCATCAATAATCTTATTGTCATTATAAAAATTACTATAATTTTGAGCAAGTTCAATTAAATATCTTGCTAGAAGTGATGGATCATTTTTGCTTGTAACATTCATTAAAACATTTTCAAAATTATATAAAGTTGTTATTACATTTTGAGATGCTTTATCTTGTAATAATTCTAGATTTATTTCTTCGAATTTTGGAACGTAACCTGCTTTTTCTAAAACACTTTTTGTTCTTACATATATATATTGAATATATGGTCCTGTTTCTCCATTGAAGTTTAAAGCAATATCCCAGTCAAATACTAAATCTTTAATAATTGATGTTGATAAATTATTAAAGATCACTGCACCAAGACCAATTTTTTTAGCCTCTTCGTGTTTATTTTCCATATCAGGATTTTTCTCTTCAATAACTTTTTCAACTCTGTCTATAGCTTCTTGTAACAATGCGTCTACTTTAACAACTGTTCCTTCACGAGTAGACATTTTTCCTGTTGTTAATCTTACCATACCATAAGCAACATGTTCTAATCCATTTAAACTTTTTTCTGGTATTCCTAAATATTTTGCAACTTCAAAAATTTGTTTGAAATGTAAATTTTGTTCATAAGCAACAACATATAAACATTTATCAAAATCATAAGTTCTTGATCTATATAAAACTGCTGCTAAATCTCTTGTTGCATAAGTTGTAGAATTATTTGATTTTTTAATCATGCAAACGCCTAATCCTTTGTCTTCTAAATCAACAATTCTAGCACCTTCTGAATCAGTTAAAATTCCTTGAGCATCTAATTTTTCTACAATTTCATCCATTTTATCTGAATAGAAAGCTTCTCCATTATACGAATCAAATGTTACTCCAAGCATTCCATATATTTTTTGAAATTCTTTTAAACTTAAATCTTTAAACATATTCCATATTTTTACACAATATGGATCACCTTCTTCGATTTTCTTGAAGTTTTCTCTACATTTTTCAAGAACTTCTTCATCTTCTTTGCAAAGATTATTAATTCTTACATAGATATCCATACATTGATCAATAGGATTTTCTTCAAAGTTATACTCGTTTTCCCATTTTTTATATCCTTCAATCATTTTTCCAAATTGAGTTCCGTAATCACCTAAATGGTTAACACCTATTGTGTTGTATCCTAAATATTTATGGATTTTATATAAAGCAGCGCCTATAACAGTATTTCTTAAATGACCGATATGAAATGGTTTTGCTATATTTGGAGAAGAAAAATCAATTACAACATTTTTTCCATCTCCACTATTATTTGCTCCAAATCTATCTCCTGATTCTTCTATTTCTTTTAATACACTTGCAGTTATTGCTAATCTATTTATATAAAAATTCAAATATCCACCAGCAATTTCTACTTTTGAAATATATTCATCAAGCTCTATTTTTTCTTTTAATTCTGCAGCAATTACAGGCGGTGCTTTTCTCATAACTTTTGCTAATTTAAAACATGGAAAAGCAAAATCACCTAAATCTGTATTAGGTGGAATCTCAATATATGAAGTAACTTCAGTTTCTTCTAGTTCTGCTGCTTTTGCAATTTTTTCACCTATGATTTTCTTAAAATCAATCATTTAAAACATTCCTTCCATTTTAGTACATTTAACTACTGTACTAATTATTTATAAATATTTATTGTTATTTAACTTCTGCTTTGGATTCTAATTTATTTTCTCTTTTGTTTTTAATAATCTCAAATATCTTTATCACAATCAACATTCCAATTACACCTGTTGTAATTCCTAATGAATCAATATACACATCTTTTAATGCCCCACTTCTTCCTGGGACCATTAATTGATGTATTTCATCCATAATTGCATACCACACTCCAAGTAAAATTGATGTAGTAATTTTTCGTCTATCTGTCCATTTATAAGTTGAAAATAAAGATATAAATAACACTCCCCCTAGTCCATATTCACTAAAATGTGCTAATTTTCTAACATATGGTTCAATTTTGTCAACTAGTTGTGAATCTTTAATAAAAAATTCCACAAATTTTCTACTAAATCCAGAAGATTCTCCACCATCTTGACTAGAAAATAAAAATATTAAACATGTCCAAAGTATTATAAGAATTATTAAGATTACTCTTAATATTTTCACTTTATTCATTTGTTTTAACCTCTCTTATTTTGCAACACTCAAATTAATAACTAAATCCATATTATCATCGTCAGCAACCTTATTACGTCTTATAGCACCACATTTTTTACATCTAAAAATAATAACATAACCTTTTTTGCTATTAGTTTCTAATCCTATTGGTTCTAATGTTCCGTGACAGTCTTCTGCTCGATCTCCTGGATTTATATCAACATGTTTTGAATGCAAACATTCAGGGCAATGGTTTCTGCATGAATATCCTAGTTTTTTAACCTTTGCCCCACAATTTTCACATATAAATTCTTCATCTATAACTGTAAAGTTAGACATTTTTTCTCCTCAAAATTTATTGTTTAAATTAATGTTCAAATATACTTCCACCAATAAATTCTCTTAATAATGAGTTATTTGGTATTAAGTCTGAATTCATTGTTTCAAAATATTTTAATAAAACAATCAATCTTCTAGCTTCACTATATTCTCTAGAAGTTTTTGGTATTTCTTCTAATAGTGGCATAGCATATTTTTTTAATACAGCAAGTTCATATACAATAGAGGAATTGAACATTACATCCGCTTCTTCTTGATATGGAAAAATATTTTTTTGTTCTCCTCTATTTACTGAGTACCACATTTTTAAAGTATGTTCTGCAGTATATCCTCTAAAGTTATAATCTCTAACAATTCTTCTTATAAGTCTTGTATCTGTAGTAGAAATTCTATTATAGTAATCTACGTTTAATACTGTTAAATCGCTTATATATACTTTAAATTTATTTTCTCTTGGTATTTGACTTGTTAATCTGTCATTCATACAGTGAATACCTTCAACAATTAAAATTTCATCTTCTTTTAATTTTAATGTATTTCCTCTGTATTCCTTTGTTCCTGTTGTAAAGTTAAATGTAGGAAGTTTTACTTCTTTTCCATTTAATAAATCTACTAATTGAGTATTAAATAAATCTAAATCTAAAGCTTCGATACATTCAAAATCATAATTTCCATGTTCATCTTTGGGATTGTCTTTTCTTTCAACAAAGTAATTATCAACAGAAAGTGTAACTGGTTTTATTCCATTTACTCTTAAACTCATTCCAAGCTTTCCTGCAAAAGTTGTTTTTCCAGAAGATGATGGTCCTGCTATAAGAACCATTTTTACATTTCCATGATCTTTGATTTTTTGAGCTATCTCTGCAATTTTCTTTTCATGTAATGCTTCAGAAAAAAGTATTAATTCTTTTTCTCCTTTTGGTTCTTTAATTTTTTTGTTTAATCTATAAACTGTATTAATTTTCATTAATTTATTTATTTCTTCATATTCATCCATAGCAGAAACTAATTTTAAACTTGTATCCGCATTTGGTTGTAATATATCAGGTTCTGCTATACTTGGATATTTTACTAAAAATCCATCTCTATATTTTACTAAATCATAAAGTTTTGCAAATCCTGTAGAGATAGGCATTGTTCCAAAAAAGTAATTGTAATAATCTTCACAGTAATATAAAGAAACTTTATCTTTATCTATATTAGTTTGAAGCCTTCCTTTAATTGTTGCTTCTTTTTTATAAAATTCTTCAGCTTCTTCTTGAGTCATCATTACTTTAGTAATTGGTAAATCTTTATCAATTATTTCTTGCATTTTTGCTTTTACTTTTTCAATTACTTCTTCAGTCACTTCCATGTTATCAATTTCACCAAACATAGCGTTAGATAATTGATAGTTTAATGTTAATAAAGCTTCTGGATAAACTTCTGAAAAAGCTTTACATACTAAAAATAATAATCCTCTAATATAAATTATTCTTCCATCTTTGTCTTGTCTGTTAAAAAATTCTAATTCTCCATCTTCTGTTATTGGAGTTTTTAAAGATACAATTGAGTTATTTAATCTAGCTGCAATTATTTCTTTTATTTGGTGATTTTCTATTTGTTCTTTAAAAGCATCACCAACAGCAACTCCATACTCTACATCATATTCTTTGTTTTCATAAGTTATTTTCATACATTCATCTCCTTTTTGTAATTTCGTGTTTTATGTAGGTTATTTATAGTTTTAATATACAAAATACATTATTACTGCACCTATAACCATTAGTAAAAAACCAAAAATCTTTAGTCCTAAAGCCGCTTCATTTTTATCTCCAAAACTAAAATATTTTTTTACTATTGGTCTTGCATCATATATAAATTTTACTCCACATACAAGTGATATAATTCCTATAGTTAATAATAATATTTTCAAATTAAACATCCTCTTTTTCTATTTAAAATTAGCATATATATTTTATTATTTTTATGGTAATTTGTCAACCAATTAACCGTCTATTTGCAGTTATTTCATATATTTTTCACAATTTCTATTTTATCATTTTTTATAAAAAGGAAAAAGGATCTGGAAACAACAAAAAATTGTTCCAAACCCTTTCCCCCTCATGAGAGGATCATGCTTCAAAAGTGCCGACAGCCTTCTTCGAGTCGCTGGTATCGACCGAAAGACCAAGCTCGCTGGTAATGTAATCAGCAACTTCAGGCAGAATGACCGCATCAAGCGTAACGCTGAAGCTCATCTTTGCAGCATTCTGCTCATTAACAGTTGCTCGATCCATCTCTTCGAACTCAGCCTTTTTGGCTTCCAAGAACTTCATCAGTTCGCCTTCAATCGCAGTCTTCTGACGATCTACTTCGGCTTTGTACTTGCTCTGACGAGCTTCGGAAATACCAGAAAGTACACTCTGAACAGCTTCTTTCATGAACCTTCCCTCCTTCTTTAATTTTTTGTAAGCTAAATCCAAGACAATTGTCCTTACGGCAGGAGAAAAGATTGTTTTTTCAAAGAGCTTACCGAACCATTATAGCATGATTTACATAAAACGTCAACTATTCTCATTACAATTTATAGTCAATTTTAAACAAAAAATGAACTCTATTTAAGAGTCCATTTTCAATGTCATATTTCAATTCTATTCTTAAATTTATCATCAACAAGTTTTCTTAATAATTTGTTTTCTTCTTTTTCTAAAAAAGGATCATTATCTATAATTTCCATTGCAATACCTTGAACTTGTTTTAAAATACCTATATCTTCAAAAAGATTTGCTATTTTAAATTCTGGAATACCGTGTTGTTTAGTTCCAAAAAATTCTCCAGAGCCTCTTAGTTCTAAGTCCCTTTCAGAAATAACAAAACCATCATTTGTACTTGAAATAACTTTCATTCTTTCTCTGATAATTTGAGAATTGCCTTGATATTTTAAAATACAATATGATTGGTGTTCTCCTCTTCCAACTCTACCTCTTAATTGGTGAAGCTGAGCTAGTCCAAATCTTTCTGCATTTTCTATTATCATAATATTACTATTTGGAACATTTACTCCAACTTCAATAACTGTTGTTGAAATTAAAATGTCTATATTTCCATTTTTGAATTCTTCCATAATGGCATCCTTTTCTTTTTGCTTCATTTTTCCATGAAGATATTCAACTCTTAAATTAGGAAAAATTTCTTTTTTATAAGTTTCATAAATTTCCATTACAGATTTTGCATCAATTTCTTCATTTTCTTCAACTAAAGGACATACAACATAGCATTGTCTTCCTTCTTCTACATTTTTCACAATAAAATTATTAACCCTTTGTTCCATACCTTTAGTTACTGCATAAGTTTCTATTTTTTTTCTGTTAGGTGGAAGTTCGTCTATTATTGATATATCCAAATCACCATAAAGAATTAAAGCTAATGTTCTAGGAATCGGAGTTGCTGTCATAACTAAAACATCAGGATTGTTTCCTTTTTCTACTATTATACTTCTTTGTCTAACTCCAAATCTATGTTGTTCATCTGTTACTACTAATCCTAATTTATTGAATTTTACATTTTCTTCTAAAACAGCATGTGTTCCAATTAGAATATCAATTTCACCATTTTCTAATTTTTCAAGCATTTCTGTTTTTTTCTTCTTGGTAATTCCACTAATTAAAAGTTCACATCTAATTCCAGAATCTTTTAAAACATCATTAAATGTTTCTAAGTGTTGTGACGCTAAGATTGCTGTTGGAGCCATTATTACAGCTTGATATCCGGATTTTACAGCTTTATATGCCGCAATTAATGCTACAACAGTTTTTCCAGATCCAACATCCCCTTGAAGGAGTCTATTCATCGGCTTATTAGATTCCATATCTTTATCAATTTCTTCTAATACTCTAAGTTGCGCTCCTGTTGGTTTAAAAGGCAGAACATCTATTACTTCTGACATTTTTGCATCTTTAGAAAATTCAATTCCTGGTTTTTTTATTTCATATTTATTTTTTAAGCTCAAAAGAGCAAGTTGCATCGAAAATAATTCTTCAAATACTAATCTTTTTTTTGCCAAATTAAAATTTGCAAAATTATCCGGAAAATGTATTTGATTAATAGCTGTATTATAATCATATAAATTATATTTTTCTAATATGTATTGTGGAAGTGATTCTTCTAATCTATTTTTCACTTCTTCTAGTCCATTTTCAATAATTTTTCTAATTGTGTTTTGACTCAAATTATATGTAAGTGGATATATAGGAATTATTTTGCCTGTATTTCTGTTTGAAGATTCTAGTTCATATACAGGAGATTGCATTTCTACTTTTCCATATTTTTTTGACACTTTTCCATAAAACTTATATCTCTCATTTGGTTTAAATGTATTTTTCAAATATGATTGATTATACCAAGTTATTTGGCAAGTTCCAGTTTCATCTCTAACAATTAATTTGCATAAAGTTAGATTTCCCCTTATACGGATTTCACTCATTCTTGCAACAGGATAAGCACAAATTAGCGCTTCTTGTCCATCCTCTAATTCTGCAATCCCTTTAGGTTTCCCTCTGTCTTCATGTTCACGTGGAAAATATGTAATTAAATCTTTTAAATTAAAAATTCCTAATTTGTTTAAAAGAGTAGCACGATTAGGTCCTACTCCTTTAATAAATTTTATATCTTTTTCTAAATCTATCATTTTCACCTCTAAAGCAAGTTAACCTTTTAACGCTTTATTTTTTTACTTCATATACAATTTTCTCTATATTTTCTATTTCTTCTTTTGTATATTTTTCAGCTTGCCTCATATCGAAAAATGTTGTAAGTGAATTTTCCCAACCAGTATGAACAAGTTTTGCCATACCACTTGAGTGAGCCAATTTTAAATTTTCTAATTCTTTTAAGTCAATTCTATTGTTGCTTATAATTTTTTCTTTTTGTTTTTCAAACAAATCTTTTTCTATAACATAAGTAGCATTTCCATAAAAAGATTTATTTAAAGGTTGAACTATATAACAATTTTTATTTGGCAAAGCAAATACATTAGTTCCATCTTCTATATTTTCTTGAGTTGTATCTTCATCCAATTTCATTATTGTTTCTTTAATATTATCAATATCTACAAGAGTTTTCTTTTCATCATTTATAAATTTTATAATATATTCTGATTTTCTTGTGTCCTCTTGAACACCTGCTTCTTTGACAGTTTCTTTTTCTTTTATTTCTTGTTCATTTTTTTCTTCTAAAACTGATTCTTGTTGTTTTTCTTCAACATTTATGCTTTCTGTTTCATCTTTTTTGCTATCTTTTATTTCTTCATCTATAACTAATTTTTGAGCTTTAGTTTTTATATCATTAAAATCTACCATAAAATCAAATTTTGTTGTTTTAATTGGTTTTATATTATCTCCAACAAGTTCTTCTACTGCCAACGTATATTTTTTTAATTTTATAGCATCTTCTTTTGTAAAATTGCTTAAAGTCTCTCCATACTTATAGAAGTAAATAGCATTCGATAATATTAACATTTTTTCTATATCCATATATTGAATATACTTTTTAACTTTTTTCTCAAACTTATCTTGATTAACTATTAAAATAGTAGCTAAATTAGGATATTTACAAATTTCTATTAAATCCGAATTTTTAAAATATGATAATACATTTTTTAATCCAAGCTTTTCTTCTATTTTGTATAATTTTTCTTCAGCTAATGTTTTTCTGTTGTTTGAACTCAAAGAATCTTCTGTTATAAAATCAATCGAAGAATATATTTCAAATTCTCCTTTTGATTTTTTCTTCATTACAATATCTACAACATCACAAGTTCTAAGAAGGTTTTTGGCATTAACAAAAAATCTTCTTTTATTTTTACCAGTTTTATCATTTGTAAAAACTAATTGCTCTAAATTCTTATTTCCAAGAATTTCAGCTCTTTTTAAATTTTCCAAATCTTGTTCTAACAATCTTGCTAAATGAAAAATATATAGTTCTTTATCGAAGATTTCTTCGTAGTCATAAATAATTTGTTCAATTTCCATTATATCTTGCATTTGAGTTAACTCATCTTCAAAGTCCATTGCTAAATCCAAGTCAACATCAAATTTATAAGTGTTTCTAAATTCATTTTTTATAACCGGGAACCCTACGTTATTCAAAATTTCTCTCATACTTAATTTATTTATCTTTGATTCCATAATCCTTTTCCTTTATTTTAAATAATTATATACTTTTCCAACATCCTTTTTAAATGGATTTTCATTAACAAAAATCTCTTTATTCTTAATTTCATAGAAAAATTTTTCTCTATTATCATCACTTTGTGTAATTAGAACTGCTGTTGATTTAAATTCATCATTGTTTATAATTCTTATAGCATCATCTAATTTTTCACTGATAATTACTTCTATTTCATATTGATTCTCATTTGCATAAATAAAAATCGCTTCTTCTAACTGTTTTAATTTTTCATCTTCACAATATACTGCAATATTATTGTATGGATAAAATTTCGCATTATTCTCAGTTTTTATTAGTAATTGGTAAATACAAGAATCTCCTATTACAATTGTCTCATCATAATATTTTTTAATTTCTGAATAGTGTTTTATTGAAAAATCATTAAAACTATCAATTAAATTTCTAATGCCAAATTCATCTAAAGCTTTATCAAAAATTTCAAAAATTATTGAATTAACTCCACTCATAAAATGTTGGTTCATTATTACTATTTTTGTATTTTGAATATATGCTTGAAGACAAATGTGTAATGTTAAATACGGGTCTCCTTTATAGATTACAATTTTTCTTTTACTTTCTTTTTCTGGTAAAATTTCTGCAGCTTTATAACTTTCAATAATGTTTTCAAATTCTTTTAATTTTATTTGTTTTTTATTGTGTAATAAATCTATTTTATTTGCTTTATTAATTAAATCTTTATTTTTCTTGATAAGTTCTTTTAACTTATCAAGAAAAGCATTTATAACATTTGAGTTTAACACATCTTTTCCTGTTTCTCCCATTTTTTCTCCTTCACTTTTGTACATATATTAAAATTATCCATATAAATTTTATCATTACATATATCAATTTTCAACAAAACTTATTAAAATAATTAATCTTTTTATAAAAAATAAAACTAGTTATAAAACATAATTATAACTAGTTTTATTAAACACATTATTATTATTCTAATTCATCGTCTTCAATTTCTTCTAAATTGTCTATTTCTTCGTTTTTTTCTTCTTGTATGTTAGGTATTCGTGTTACATTTTTAATTTTTTTATCTCGTTTTATTTTTGAAATTTTTATTTTTTCTTTTTTATTATCTGCACTTTCTAAATCATCTGAATCTTTATCTATTATAGAATTTGTTTTTTCAATTAAATCAGGAACATAATCCATTAATTTATCTAATGCTGAAGTATGTTCTATAGGCAATACTTTTATTGTATCTTTTAAAACTATAACAAATGCAACTGGATTTATTGAAATTCCTGCCCCACTTCCTCCACCAAATGGAAGTCTATATTGCACCTCTTCTTCTTTTTCTTTTCTCTTATATTCGTCTATTGTTTCTCCTTTAAATTCACTTCCACCAGCTGCAAATCCAAAACACACTTTTGAAATTGGTATTATTACCATTCCATTTTTTGTTTCAATTGGTTCACCAATAATAGTATTTACATCTACCATTTCTTTAATACTATTCATAGCGGTTTCCATCAAAACTTCTATTGGGTGATTATTCATATTTTTTCTCCTTTTATAATATTTTTTCTTATTATTTCCATCCCACCAAAAAATATACAAAAATGCCGAGCATATTTACTCGGCATCTCTTTAAAACACTTTTTTAAATAAATTATAAATATTTTTCTTAATATAAAAATTATAAGCAATATTTATTATAGCAAGTAATATAAATGTAAATATTAAAAACCATTCTGCAGTAGGAGTTATTAAGCTTATTAAATAGAAAATTCCTGCTACAAATATAGAATAAAATAGTTCATACATTACATTTGTATTTTGCTTCATCATTGTATATTCTGTATCCCATACAAGTTGGGGTTTATGCAAATCTATTAATAGTTTTAATTTTTCTCCCATACGATTTATTAGATAAAGCATTATAAAAATTATAACAGATACTTTTAAATTATTTGTGCACATATAATAAAACACTGTTACTAATATTGCTGCTATTATATTAAATCTTGTTCCTAAAGCTATTTTTAAATTAAATTGTTTATGTAAGCTTATCGGGATATATTTTGTTATTATTGCATTTTTGCTCTCTCTTGAAATAGAAATAATTGATGTAAAATTCATCATATAAAATATTTGTCCTACAGAAAGTGTTATAGCAAGACCAAATGGTTCTACTGCAACATTTCTAATCTTTTCCCATAAATCAAGTCCTACAAATTCAGCAAACGCTGTCATACCAATTATTGTAAAGAATATAAAAAACGGATATAAAATTGGTACCACAATGCATTCTATACAAAAAATTGGTGTTCTAGTTAAAGTTTTTAATTCTTTTGATATATATGCTTTAAATTTGTTTCTTTTCTTAAAGTCTTTTATAGTAAGATTCTCTTCTCTTGATTTTATATTCTTCTTACTATTAATTGTTGCTCCAATTGCACCTTTTAAGTAAATTTTAGACATTAATTCAATAATTACTACATAACATATAATATTTTCTAGTATATATAATATTAAATTTTTTAAACCATCTAAATTGTCATAATTTAATAATGTATTCATTATTGGTTTTATTAAAATAAAGTAATCCGCTATGCTTTCTGCTACTCCATTTGCTTTTAGAATAATATTTGTAATTGCAGAAAGCGAAAAATCTTTTTGTGAATTAAAGCTTGATGTTATTATTCCAATAATTAATGTTGTTAAAAGTAAAGTTATATAAATAACTTTACTTTTATTTTTTATTCTATTAGTAAATCTCATTATTACAGCAATTACAAAAGAGGTTATTAGTATAGGAATTATTGGCAAAATTAATAATATTACAATCATATATATGTAAAAAAGCAAACTTGCTTTAGTAAGTATTCCATATACTATCATAGGAATTGCAAGCATTATTAATTCCATCTCATATTCAGATACTATCATATTAAACATTCTTGAATGCAATAAATCTTTTGGTTTTATCGGCATCCTTAAAAAGACTTTTAAATCTTTAGAAAAATAAAGAACATTCAAACTTTCAAATACACTTTTTGCAAAAAGTATGAAAAAATTCATTAGTAATAATATATTTGTAAAAGTATATGCTTGATTTATTTCTTGCAATCTTTTTGTTATAGAATAACTGAAAACTGCCATCGTTGCACCTATTGCTCCAAAAACAATCAAAAATGCAAATATTCCCAGTATATTTTCTTTTTCATTCGTAATAACAATTCTTCTTCGAGAATTTTTAAAAATTACACTTGTTAAACTTTTCATAAAAAACTATCCTTCTATTATTTTCAAAAATGATTCTTCTAAATTAGAATTTGTTTTTGATTTTTCTTTAATTTCATCGCAAGTACCAACAAATATAATCTTTCCTTTATCTATAACCGCTATTTTATCACACAATTTTTCTGCAACCTCTAAAACATGCGTAGAGAAAAATACTGTATTTCCTTGGGATGCATGTTCTCTCATTAATCTTTTCAAAGTATATGATGCTTTAGGATCTAAGCCTGTCATTGGTTCATCTAGAATCCAGTTTTTAGGATTATGTAATAATACACTAATTATCAAAAGCTTTTGTCTCATTCCATGAGAATAACTTTGAATTCTATCTTTTAAAAATTTAGAAATTCCAAATTCTTCTGATAGTTTTTTTACTTTATCAAGTCTTACATTTTCTGGAACATCATAAATATCTCCAATAAAATTTAAATATTCAAGACCTGTTAATTTTTCAAAAACATCTGGCGTATCTGGAACAAATCCAAATTGTTTTTTAGCCTCTAGCGGTTCATTTTTTATACTTTTTCCGTCTATTAAAATATCACCTTCATCTATATTTAGAACTCCTGTTATCATTTCAATAGTTGTCGTTTTTCCAGCTCCATTTGGTCCTATAAAACCAAATACAGTTCCATCTTCAACTTTAAAATTTATATTATCTATTACTTTTAAGTCTTTAACATATGATAAGCTTACATCATTTATTTCAATCATACTGTATTCTCCTTCCTTTATAGATAAAAAAATTATATCTATAATATAATCTCTTTTCAAGTTTATTATTTTTATAAATCAAACTTTTATTTTTCTATGTTTTTTAATAAAAAATAAAATATTCTCATTGTATCAAAATAAATTTGCATAGTTCCTTCTATAGAGAAATTATTAGTATTTAAATAACTAGGAATTATTTTAAGTTTGCAATTTGATAATGGTTTTAAATTCACATTACTTTTTTCTTCCATATTTTTACTTATATAAGGAAAAATAATAGTAGAAAATGTAGGAATTAAGAATGTAGTAAGTAATACATTTTCTGTTCCTCCAGTTATTTCAAATTTAATATTTTTTATTTTAGGTTTTAATTTTCCTATATTCTTAATAATAAACCATACACCGTTTTTATCACCATCTTTTAATTTTTTAAAAATATTTAAATGAATTTTAAATTTAAATATTTCACAATAATT
>CAZPAF010000028.1:0-25332 GCA_964584475.1 uncultured Lachnospiraceae bacterium
AATTACATTTTGTAATCTAATTACATTTTTAAATTTATTTAGCATATTAATTTATTATTAATTTTCTTGTGAGTCTTCTTCATCAGACTCTTCTTCATTTCCTTCTAGTAATTTTTTTAGATAATCTTCTGGAAGTTCAGATTCATCTGTAATATGTTCTTCTGTTATTGTCATATGCATAGAAATTTCACCACCAAGTATAGAATTTACACATTGTGGATCATCTCCTTCTAAGAAAATAACAATTGTATATTTATCAATTTCACCAGGCATTATTGCTTGTCTTTTTTCAAGCATAATTGTTTCTTCATCTATAAAAGGTATTGTTCCTGGTTCTGGATTACCACTTTTTGCCCATTTTGCATATACATTTCTTTCACCATTTTTATAAACCATAAATCTTAGAGCTTCATCAACTTCTTTAATATGTTCATCAATTTTTGCTGTCATCCAATAGTTTACTGGTTCTTCTCCTATGTTTTCTGCATAGAATGTATATGCCATAAAATGATGTCCATGATGTGAGCCATCAGCTTCATCATTTATATCTTCTGGAATCCAATCTATTGATACATCTGAAAGAAAGTCTATATCTTCACATTTAAGATAAGTTTTTTGAGTTTTATCTTCAGGACTTTCATAAATAATTAAACTTGCTTCTTGTCCTTTTTCATAATCCAAAGAAATTGTAAAATCACTTCTCTTATAAATAATTCCTAATACTATGTATAGATTTATTAAGAAAAGAACTATTCCAAGTAAAACAATTTTAAATAATTTTGTTCTTTTTAATTTCTTTTGTTCAACTTCCTTTTTTGTTTTTTTAGGCTTTCCTTTTTTATTATCTTTATCTAATTTTTCTCTTGCCATTTTATCACCATTTTATCTTAGATTTTATCTACTTAACTCCCAAACCCAATATCTATTTACAGGTTCACTTGCAACTTCATTTTCTACTTCATTGCCAACTTCATTGCCAACCTCGTTGCTAACTTCATTGTTAACATCACTTCCTGTTTCTGATACTAGCTTAAGCTCTGCTTTAACATTTTCATTTAGACAAACTACTGGACGAATAGAAGCACCTCTATATTGAATTCCTGCAGATCCTATAAGTCCTGAATTTGATACTCCCATTTGAAAAGTATTTGAATCAGCTCCACCATCTTCTCTGACAGAAGGTGACGCTAGCCAATATACATTACAATCATCTTCACTATTTTCTAAAAAATATAATGGTGCATTTTCGTATCCTTCTACTGTTATTGCATTCTCACCGTTTATTTCATATCCTTGCATTTGAACATTCCATGCACACTTTAATTCAGAATATCCTTCAACTCCATTATACTTTCTATTCCAGCTTTTTACGAACATTTCAATTGTTGGTGCTGCAATCGCCGTATCAGCTAAAGTTGGGTCTATAAATTGTTTCCATGATTCTGAAATTGGTGTTACACTTGAGTCAACACTTGCTGGTCTTGAATCTAGCATTACACGGGTAGCTTTATAGTTCGAATTTGATGATGGAATTGCTAATGAAAGCATATATTTATTAATAATTTCTGCTGGTATTATTTCATCTTTGTATTTATCAGTTCCAACAAATGCTCCATATGTAGAATAGTTGTCAGTAGATTTAGTCATAACATCATCTGTAATCCATGTGTTTTTTACAAAATTTGCTGCTATAATATAAATATTCTTATTATCTTCATAGAATATTTTCCAGTCGTTTGTAGTATTTCCATCTCCATTTAAATCAATTGGATAATCAACATAATCTCCATAATTTTCAGGAGTTACTTTTTTAGTAAAAGCAAATCTATCAGATTCACCCAGTCCAATTGCATTTATTTTTATATCAAATTGGAATGGTGCTATTGTTGGATTATCTTCTATAAATTTTGCAACATTATATCCCCACTGAGAATCTAATTCGTTTTTTTCATCTTCTGTTATTTCATCATCTGCATCAGCCCATAATGCTTTTACAGTTATTGTTCCTTCTGCTCCACCTGCAATAGAATCGCAGTTTTCTACAGTAAATTTGAAAGGAAATGTTCCTGGTTCATTAATTAATTCATAAGTCGTTATTCCTGCAGCTTCAGTTGAAGTTCCTCTTTGAATATAACGTCCATCAGGATTTTCTAATCTTTTTTGTTCAGCATCATCAACTACCTCATAACTATATCCTAAGAAAGATACGTCACTTAGTTCATAAGTAAAAATAGCGGGTGTATCACCATTATTTTGTATTATGATATCAACTTTTTCTTGATTCATATCTGGATACATTTCTAGAAAGTTTACCTCAATTTCTGAAGTTTTTTCTCTTTCTTCAGTTGCTTCTGCTACTCCATTTTGATTTTCGTCAACAAATATAGATATATTCCAAGCATTAATATGCATTTGGAAAGTTGGACTTAAAATTTTATAATATGCAATCCAGGCAAATGTCGCCATAATAAAAGTAAAAATTAATAGCACTATTCTTTTTTTAGTTATTTTTATATTACTTTTTCTTATTTTCCTTAGTATGCCCATAAATTTCTCCATATACATTTAAGAGGTAAAAAATAGTTGCATTTTTTACCTCCTAATTGTATTTATGTAATTTATTAAAAATTCTTTATGTTATAGATTATGACCCAGCTACTGCATTATTTTCTGGTGTTACTACTGTATTTGTTGTATTTTCTGGAACATATACAGCATCATCTGTACCGTCTTTTGTTAATCCGATATTAACTTCAATACCACCACCATAAGAAGCGAAGTTTACGCAGTCAGGATCTTGTCCTTCTATGTAAATATAAATTCTGAATTTTGTAATTGAGTTACCTGGAATTGTAAGTGTTTTTTCTTCTGTTATAGCTCCACCAGAAACTGTTGATGAAATACTTGTCATATCTTGGATTGTTCCAATTTTTGGATCTGTATCTCCATTAGCAGGTGTATTTGTTTGTAATGTTGGAACTTCTTTCATATAACTACTATTTGTTCCAAACCAATCAAATACATTTAATATTGTTTGTCCTTGAGCACCATTTAATAATGTATGTGTAAAGAATAAATCGTTTGATGTGCTATCTAAATAACCATGTGTTGTATCACCTTTTGCCATATCAAAATATGGTTTTACGTTAGTTGTTATATAACTTACGTGTCGTTCAGCATTTGGTTCCCAAATACATACATCTGTAATATTTTGTGCTTTTGTTGTACTTAAAACTGTATATTGATCTGCTGTTGCATCAATAACATTAGCTGGTGTTGAAGTATCAGCAGCACCATATCTAGCAAAAGCAACTCTTATTGTATGTTGTAATCCAGAATCGCTATTTCCTTTATATGTTGTTGAATTACTTGTGTTTGGTTGTTCTATAATTGGTTCATCTTCTGGTAATACCCAAGCTGATGAATCCCCATTTAATTGTAATACGTTTGAAGAAATACCTGTTCTTGATGAGTTTTTAACAAATAAATCAAATGCATAATATCCTGCAGCTTGTTCGTTTGCTACTGTATCATTTGCTTGAACAATGTTTTCTAATTGTGTTCCAGCATATTTACCATTTAACATTAATAATGTTTTGTTATAAGCTGAATTAGAATAAGCGTCTACTGATTCACCAGATGTTGAAACTGGTAAAAATTCTGTAGGAACAATATTATTATGTGTAAGAGATGTTGCTCCTACTCCGTCACTAACATCTTTATATGGTCCATAAATTATACCATTTTCTCCTGCAGCAGTTGTTAAACTTGTGTTAGCTGATCCTAAATCTATTTTTTGCACCCATGTTTTAGCATCAAGTGAAATTTCTAGACCTTCAGCAACCTCTACTTTTCCTCTTAAATTAGAGATGTTTACATTTTTTTGTGTTGTAAACCATGCATATGTTGATACAATCAACAATACAGCTGTAAAAGCTGTTAGAAGAATTAAAGAATGTAATCTTCTTTTGCTTTCTTTTGTTCTTGTTTTCATACTTTCTCTCCTTAATATTAAAATATATATAAATTAAAAATTTAAAAACTTAGTTATTTTTACTTTCATTTGGCTCATCTTCTGGTTCAGGATCTGGCAGTTGTTCTTCTCTCAATGTCATGTGCAATCCTATCTCTCCGCCAATTAAAGTATCTGTACATTCTGGATCATTACCTTCTACAAAAATTACTACTGTATATTTGTCAATAGCACCAACTTCAAAGTTATATGTTGTTTCTAACATAATTGTGTCTTCATCGACAAATGGTTTTGTTCCTTCTTCTGGTAATCCTGTTGCTTTGCTTGATTTTGCATATACTGTTTTTTGATCATTTTTGTAAACAATAACTCTTACAGCTTCATCCACTTGTTTTATTACATCATCAAGAACTATTTCTGTATGATAGTTTATTGTTTCATGTCCTTGATTTTCTGCATAAAATGTATAAGCTATATAATTATTTCCATTATGAGCTCCTTCTGCTTCTTGATGAATATTTTCCGGTAACCAATCTATTGAAATATTCGAGAAACTATCTAAAACATCTGCTGTTAAAAACTTTCTCACTCTTTTATCTTTTGAGTTTTCATAAATTGTTAAATTATGTTCTATTGTATATTCTTCATTTTCTAAGTAAACAGTAAAACTTTTTTCTTTATAAACAAATCTTAAAACTATGTATATATTTAGTAATAGTAACAATATTATTACTAAAGCCCATTTTAAAAATTTTACAAATTTCTTCTTTTTTACTGATTCTTTAGCAGAATTATTTATTCTTTGTTTTGCCATTTTTTCACCTTACATTTCCCAAGAATAAACTTTTAATTACTATCATAATGATACAATATTTTATTTTTTTCGTCAATTTCTGTCTTATCACATTTACATTACATTTATATTACATTATTCTAGTTCAGCCCAACCTTCACGTCCTGTAATAAGTTTTAGTGTTATTTCTAAGGCACTTTCTGTATTATTATCTTTATAATATTTATAAGCATCTTCACCTAATCTTGTGTCTAATTCGTCATTTTGAGTGTTTGTCATTGTAGCAGTTGTTCTTTCATAACTCCAATTAGCAAAAAATGTTATTTTTGCTGTTGAGTTTGGTGTTAAAGAGTCACTTACGAAAGAATCTTCTATCCTATTTTTATCATAATAATATCCTGCTTCAAAAGGATATTTATCTGTTGAGAAAATATTTTTTGTAGTTCCAGCTTCTGTAACATCATTATTTGCAATTAAAGATGGTAGAATTTCTTCTCCAAATAGTTTTACAGATGTTAATTCAACTTTAATATTACTACTTGTTGGAGTTATATTACGAACCACAATATTTTTTGTATATTCATCCATTCCTGGATAAAATTCATCTACAGCAACAATTACTTCTTGTTCCTCAATTATGACATCATCAATAGAATACTCAACGTCCCATTCAATAACTTTTTGCTTTATACCAGAAATCTTTGGTGGCATCAAGTTAAACATAAACCAAGCATAAGTACTCGCAATGAGCATTATCGCTAACAGGATGAGTATTCTAATCTTAGCAAGAGCGCTTTTCGTTTTAAATTTCCTTAATTCTCGTAATACATTCATCAAATGTTTCCTTTAATTTTTTTCTTTTGCATTTTATTTTTTCCTACTATAAATTTTATCAAATACAACAATTCTGTCAACAAATTTTTCAAATTTTCATTTTACATTTATGTTTCATTTTTTATTTTTATTCGTCTTCTGATTCTTTTCGGGGTTCTTTTTTTTCTACTTTTTTTCTTGTTTTCTTAGAGTTTTCAACCTTTTCTTTTAATTTTTTATTTTCTTCTTGTAATCTTTTATTTTCTTCTTTTATTTTTTCTGCTTCTTCGATTTCTTTTAAAATGTTTTGAATTTTTTCTTCTCTTTCTTCATTTTCTTTAATTTTTTGTTGTTTAATAATTTTTATATCTTGTTCATAATTTTTTAATGTATATCTTTTATGTTCTTCTACTTTTAAATTTTCTTTTTCTTCATTATTAACATCTTCATTATATTCATTTAGTTGCATTACTTCTCTTTTTCTTGGTCTAAACGCAAGAAATACATTTATAACTAAAACAATAACAATAAAGAATGATGAATATAGACTTGTGGCAAGAGAGTATACATATGTTAAGGTTTGTGATTTGAATACAACTTTACCAACGATTTGTCCAGATTGAACATTTGGATCACTTGCTGTGTTTTGAATACCTTTTACATGAAAAATTAATCCATAATCTTCTCTATTTATATCAACAACCTTGTGCATGATCAACTTATTATTTAATTCGCCAATTCTGCCTCTATATACAACAACGTCTCCAACTTTTATATCGTTAACATCAATATCTTTACATACAACAATTTCATCAATATTATAGTCTGGAACCATGGAACCAGATATAATTCTGAATAATCTATACCCATATACCGATTTATTGCTGTCTGTAATTCTTTGCCATGCAACGATTACAATTAGAAGGATACAAAACAGTATAAGAAAATCATATAATAATTTTGCTACTATACTTAGTATCTTTTTGGCTATATTTAGTTTACTAAATTTCTTTTTCTCCATATCTTGCCCCTTAAAATTTATAGGATTTCTAATATATTTAGTAAATAATGCTAATTATATTTTTCTCTTTCTTTTTTTATTTCGTACTTTCTTCTTATCATCTTTCGTCTATTTTTTTTCTCATCATTCATACATATCAATATGAAGATTATTATAACTATAACAGCTACTCTTATAAAACCTTTTTGATTTTGTATATATTCTACAATTTTTCCTACCTTGGGAATACTAAAAATAACTTTTCCATATATTTGCTTTGAAGTAACATATCCATCATCACTAATTTCATTGTTATCTCCTTGAGTCACAAATGCTCTGTCTTTTTCTTTCTCTACTATTTTTATTATTCTATGAGAAATTGTTCTTTCCTCTTTTGTAAAAGTTATTATATCATCTTTTTTCAATTCTCTAATATCACATTTTTTTACAACAATAACATCGTCAATCATTAAAGTTGGTTCCATACTTCCGTGATACTATATTGAAAAAGTATAATCCAAATACATTTGGAGATTCTTCTCCTTTAATACTATAGCCTAATAAAATTATATTTATTATTGCTAGTATAAGTAGAAAGATTGTGAATATTTTTTTAAGAACTTTTTTTATTGCATTTTTTCTTCCGATTTTACTCGAAAGTTTTTCTAAATCATATTCCAACTTTCTACCTTCCTATTATTTTTTTAATGTAGCTCTTGCGTTCATTACAAATTGAATGTCTTCAAGAGGTATATTACTTCTTTCTATATCATTATAGTAATCAATTATTTGAGTTTGTTTTGCAAATTCATCAAAATTTGCTTCTGTAAAGTTTTCTTTTGATATTTCTAGTCCTAATAATTTATGTTTATCTTTTATAACAACTGCAATATCTTTTTTCTCATCTAATTTTACATTATTTAAAACAGAAAATGGATATAATCTTACAAATTTAATAAATTTTTCTATCATTTTATCTATATCTTCTTCAACAATGTCTGTATGTTTCTTTATAATTGTTCTTGCTAAAAATCCATAATCATAACTTGCAATTTTAAATACATCATATATTTTTGAAGTTTCACGGATATTTTCAAAAACTTTATCTTTTAAATCACAATTATCAAATTCAAAATATAAAGCTTTTAATTCTAAAACTTTATTATCTCTTTCTAGTATAAGTTCTGATTTACTTTTTGGAAGAGCTTTCTTTTTTAAGAAGAATAAAAATCCTTTTTTCTTTGCTTGTCCATTTTCAATTTCAGAATTTAATTTTTTAATTTCTTCATGAACTCTTTTAATTTCACTTCTTGTTTTTTCTAAATTGGTTAATATTTTTTGTTGATTTTTTGCTTTTTTATCTTTAGCAACTTTTTCTTTATTTTCTTTTACACTAGCATGTTCTTTTTCTCTAGCATCTTTTAATGCAAATATTTCATCTATTATAAATTTAAATTCTAAATAAGTTGTATATTCATATAGGTTGTTATTTAATTTTTTGAAATTATCATCCATTGATTTCTTTGCTTCTGGTGATAATGATTCTAATTTTTTTGAAACAAGATTTTCATAAATATTTGTATAAGTATCTGTTCTATAATCTCCTATATTATATACTCCATCAAAAAAGCTATCTAAAATTATTCTTCCATCAACACTCTTTAAAGCATTTAATTTTTTACTTAATTCTTCTTTTTTAGATTGAACTTCTTTTTCTGTTACTTGTAGACTTTTAAAAATTTGTTCAGTTTTGTTTTTATAATATTTATCAATTGTATTTTCGTTTGCATCATAAATACATCTAATATTAACAAGTATGTGTACTATTAAATCTGATGATTTCCAATAAACTTTTTCAAAAGTATCTTTTACTCTTTCAGAATTAATATCGCCATTTTCTGCTTCTTCTAAAAGCACTTTCATGTATTCATTTGCATATTCGCTAATTTGGAAATCCTTTTCAGTTACATGTACACCAACTTCGTTAAACTTATTAATACATGCCATTATATCTTGATTTATCACTTCTAGATTTTTCTTATAATATCCATTGATTTTATAAGTTAATTTATCTAATTGCATTCTTTCAAAAGAGGATTCGCCTTTTTCACTTAAAACTAAATTATCTAATTCATAAATACTTTTACTTACTTCTGCAATTTCAGGATTTGTTTCAATACTATTTATTCTGTCGTATCTTTTATTCATTTCTTCAAGTGCAGAATTATTAATAAAATCATATCTTGCTTGCATTTCTTCTAATCTTTTTTTGAATTCTCTAATTTGTTTTATACCTGTTTTGGGTAAGACTTCAATAACTTCTTTATCAATGTCTATTTGTTCTTCTAACTCTTTTACTAAATTACTCACGAATTTTCTTCCTCCACTTTCTTAATAGTTTCATATTGGCTATTTACTTGTTTTAAAAATTCACTAGCCTTTTTTTGAATTTGTAGTAATTCATTGTAGTCGACTTTTGATAAATCTTTGTAATTTTTTTCCAAAACTATTCACCTCTTTTTCTTTTTTCTCATTCAAATTACGAATTTGAATTACTGTATTCTTTGATATATTGCTCAAATATTGCTGTAGCTTTATATCTAACATGTGTATTTCTTAAGTCTATTATAAAGTTCGTATCTGCAACATTATCCATTTCGTCTATTGGGCTTGCTAAAGTTCCATCTCCATCAACCCATCTTATATACGCTTTTACATTAGTTACTTTTTCATCATCTGTTAAAGTTTCATATTTTTCTAAGTTAGGATCTATTATAACTTTTTTTACATCTTCGCCTTTTGTAAAAGTTCCTGTTCCTGAATTTGTAAAAAATGTTCCTGTTACCATATCATACATTCCAACTACATTGTCAACTTTTCTATAACATGGTACTAAATCCATACTTATCATATCATTTATAATATATTTGAATTCTTTTACTTTTATCTTACTGTATCCAAAATCATTTGCTTTACTATTATTGGCAAAAAGCCATAAACTTTCTCCATTTTGTATTGTACCATTAAATGTTCCACTATATTTATATGCATCCTCATCATTTACAAAAATTTGTATTGATTTTTCTCCATATTTTTGTGAAACTTTGTACCATTTTGAAAGTTCAATTTCTTCTGAATAAATATTCTCTGACGTTCCTGCATAAAACTTCATCACATTATTTTCTATATAAGGAAGAGTGTTAAATGTTTTTCCATTTATAATTGTTTCTGTTATTACATCTCCCTCTTCTTCTGTTTCTGTATTGTCTCTTTCAACAACAGTTACATCAGCGGCATCAGAACCTCCTAGCCACATATTTTCTGTAATACTTTGTGGCTCAAATTTGATTACAGTCTCAATATTATCAGAATCAGCAACCATATTTGTATCTATGTATTGAGTTCCACTTGATGCAATATATTCAACTTGTTGATACTCTTCAGGTAAATTATAATAAAAAGTATCATTTTCTTCAACATAATATCCATAAAAATTAAAATCAAGTAATTCATTGTAAATCTCTGAAGATTCGTCTTGTTCTAAAGTAAATTCTACTGTAAAAGGAACATCAACTTTTGCAAAATTTATATCCATATTAAAGTAAGATTCACTTCCTGGAACAATAACTCCCTCTTTTACATATTCATTATTTACTAATATTGGTTCTACAACTTCAGTTAGAGATGTTTGTTCTCTTATTATTTTATTATTTACAACCATTTTCCATCTTCTAATTGTACTTTTATAACTTGTATCTACTTGTTCTTGATATTTAGCATAAGTATTACTAATTAAAAGGAGACTTATTATTAAAGATATAATAAATAAAATTCTCAAAACAGTAAGTTTAGTTTGTTTTTTCAACTTTATTCTAATCTCCTTTCATACTTAAGATTTTGTTTTTTTATTTTTTGAATTATTTGTTCTTTTAGTTTTTGTTTCTGTATTTACTATTAATTGTCCTCTTTTCTTTTTTACTAAAGCTGTTTTTTCTTCTTTTTTTCTTTGACGTTCAAGTTCCTCAAGTTCTTCTTTTCTTCTTCTTTCTATAAATCTTTCTCTTCTTTCAGTTGATCTAACTTCCATAAAGAATATACTTAAAATAAATGGAAGAACGATTAAGAAATATAAAGTATATATATTTGTTAACATATTAGTAATAAAACTTAAAATCGGTATTTCCATTAATACTTTACCAATAATTTGATCTTCTGTAATTTCTGGATCTGCTGAACTATTGGCTATACCTTTGGTTATAAATTTTATTTTATCACCTTCTGAATTTTTTTCGATTACTTGGTGAGTTATTATCATTCCTTTATATTGTTCTGAATTTCCTTTATAAACAACATCATCACCTACAACTATGTTTGTTGAATCAACTTCTTTTGCAAGTAATACATCATTTATATTATATTTAGGAATCATACTTCCAGTTTCAACTCTAAATAATCTATATCCAAAAAGGCTTTTGTGATTATTACTAATTCTTTGAATTAATATTGTTGCACAAATTAATATTATTAAAATTGCAATTACTGTTTCACAAAATTTTAAAATTGTTTTAAAAAAACTTTTTCTTTTGTTTTTTGTATTAATCATAATCTATTTTATCCTCAATTTTCCTATTTTTTCTAAGTACTCTTTTATTCTCTTGTTAAATTCATCTTCAAGTGGTTTTAAGGAAATATCTTTTTTACTTCTATAAGATATATATTTTTCTGCAATTATCTTTTTTAAATCTTGATCTGTCATTTCAGGATTTATATTAATTAATTTTTCTATTAATTTATCTGTTAATTCTTTTCTTTCTTTATCATCTAAAAGAGAGCTTTTTAATTTTCTTGAATTTGAACTTTGAAAGTTTATACTATTAAATATTAGATATTTTACGAAGAAATCTTCATCAATTAATTCTTTGGCTATTCCTTTTTCTTCATATTCTTTTTGTGCTTTCAAAGCTTTAGTTTGTGCATCTAAGTGGCTATTTAAATATCCCCATAATTTAACACAGTATTGGAAGTGAACGTTTTTTAATAATACGTTTGTCATTTTTAAAGGTGATTTTACCAAAACAATTCTTTGAGAATCTAATAATTTATAAAGTTCAGTAGCTTTTATTAATGTCATTCCCTTTTTTAATTGTTTAATTTTATCTTCATTTTCTCTTGATTTAGATTGCTCTTCAACTTCTTCAGATACATATTCAAAATTAACTTTTATTTTTTCTTTGTTAATTTTTGTTGTACCTTCATATTTAGCTTTTTGATAATTTTTTCCTTTATATCCTTTATTTTTTTCATCATCATCTCTAGTTCTTATATATATAAAGTCATCTATTAATTTGATTAGAGTATATAAGAAACGATTTTCGTAAGTTATAAAAGATTCTTCTTTATAAGCATTTAAAATCTTAGAAGGAATTACTTCACCTGTATCTTCATCAAATTCAGTTACAAAGTTTGTATGCTTTGCTAAGTGTTTAATACTTTCAATAGATACTTTTTTAATAAGCTCCATTTTAATAATTTCTTCTTCAGTAATAATTTGCTTATTCCATTTATTCAATGCTTTTTCTAGATGAGGAATTGTAAAATTTACCAAATCAATCCACTCATCATCATCTAGAATTTGCTTTTTACTCATATCCATTATTAACTTAGAATCAATTCTACTTGTAAACACATCTTTTTCTTCACTTTGTGTTTCTATTAAATTTCTAATGTTAATATCCATCGTTTCTTAATCTCCTTTATATTAAGACATTTTCTTTAGTCTAAGTAAGAATTCTATACATTCTGCCATTTTTCCTTTTCCAAAATGTTCATCTAAGAATTCTATGTATCCATCAATTTCATCTCTAATTAAAGCTAAGTTCAATGCTTCAAATTTTCTTAAAACTTTTTTTGCCATAAAATAGTCAACAGCATCAACTTCTTCTCCACCACAAGCCACATATACTGGAACGAATTTTTTCATATGTTTAACAATACGGTTACCGAAAGCAACTCTAAAGTGTTGAATTGTGTAGTCATCCATTTTTTCAATTTTACTTAAAATTTCAGGTGACATTGCATAATCTTTCATTGCTCTATTAAACAATGCATCTAAATAAGAATAATTTACTTGTAATGCTTCTGTAGGTTCTGAATCAAAGTAAACACCTTTTTCGTTAATATCTATAGGCATCGCTCTATCGTAAACCTTATCTGTTACCATGAATGTAGAGTCGTCATTGTTGATTGTACCAATATACCAAGTATTTGGTGGAATTTGTAATTTTCCTTTTTTAAGTTTTTTAGGGTCTGATTTCCAAGAACTTTGAACAACCTCAATTTTCCATTCATCTGTGTTATGCATCTCTAGGATAGATAACATCTCTGCGAAATAGTATTCAACACGGGCCAAGTTCATCTCGTCTAAGATAACAGTCCAAACTTCGTCTGTATATCCAGCTTCATATAGATAACTTAAAAAGTCTGTTTCATTAAATTTTTTAGTAAACTCGTTTAAGTATCCAAAAATATCCGTTCTATCTCTCCAAGACGGTTGTACTGAAGCAACACATGATGGATGGCTTACATATTTACCCCAAGCAAGTGAGATAGATGTTTTACCAGTACCAGAAATACCTTGCAATATAACCAATTTTGTTGATGCTATAGCTGAAACGAATAATCTTATCATTTTTTCTGAATAATATAATCCAAGTTGAGATGCAGCAAAATGTCTAAATCCATGACAAAATTCAGGTAATGTAAAGTTGTTCTTATAATCTTTTTGTTTGTATGTTGCATATTCTTCATCTATCATTGTTAATTTAGAGAATCTGCTTTCACCTGAATCTTCATCAAGAGCTTCATCTTGTTTTCCATCTCCTGAACCATCAGCACCATCTCCAATGGCAGCTGGATCGCTTCCATCTGGAATATCTGAGTTGATTCCCAATTCTGGATTTTTCATATCTAGTATTTTCAATTTTTCTTCTATTAAAGATTCTACTTGATTATTTAGAGAGTCAATTTGTTGCAATAACTCTTCTTGATCCATCAATTTCTTTTTCCATTTAACATTTTTTCTTATAAACAGAATTACAAGTATAACAACTAAAGCAACTATTAATACTAATGAACTTATTGCTAAAGCTACTAAAACCCATTCTGGCATAGAAAAATCATTTTTATAATATTGAATAATATCGTTATATTTTCCTATGTTAAAAATCTTTTGTACTCCTGTAAACAATCCTGAAAAAATATCTTTAAATCCTGAAAAAAATTGATCTAAAAATTCAAATAAAAATCTTCCGTATGTTTCCATATACTTTCTCCTATTTTTCTAAAATATTAGCAAATTGTTTTTTATATTTTATAGCCTCTTTATATAATTTTATATTATTTGGGACTATTATAAATTTAAACATTTTTAATTTTTTTATTGTTTCTACATCTTCTAAGTAATCATCAAGTTCTATTGCAAAATTGAATCCTTTTCCAATAAACTCTAAAATCATATCTCTATTTTTTTGAAAATCTCTATAACTTATTGTTATATTAATTTTATCTTGCAAAGCTTGATTTGTTAATATTGCCAATAATCCATCTAGTTTTTGTTCTTTTTTTAGCAAACTATTACAAAATTCTACAATATATTTATCTTTAAAGTTTCCACTTAAAACATCTCTAATTGCAATAACACTTAAAAGTACATATTCTACCGCTAATTTATTTTCTGCAACAGTACCAGTATTGTAAACTTTTTCTATTGCTTCATAACTATATTGCATTGGAAGTCTCATATTATAATCTAGTTTTGTATAGTAAACATTATCTAATTCTTTTGTTTTTTCAAAGTCTAGAACAAAATTATCTGTTTCAAACTTATCTAGATATATATCTTTATCTAGCATATCTGTTGTTATTTCATTGTATAAAACTTCATGAATATTATCTTGCATTTTTATATCTAAAGTTTTTTGGCAGTAATCAATCAACTGATTGATTATTTCCTTTATACTTTTAATATTTTTAAAATTTTCTACTTTACGAACATTATCAAAGAACAACATATAAACAAAGATTTGTTTGGTTACTTCAATAACTAACTCTTTTCCTTCTTCATCTTTTTCATTCAATATCTTTTGTTTTTTGTTTAGCTCATCTGTTATTTTTAAATAAAATGGTCTTGAAGATTCTTCATTTATATTGTAATATCTAGAATTTATATATGTCCTTAAAAATTCTTGTACTATTTTTTCGTCATATTTAGATCTTAATATCATTCTTACATATTTTTTTATTTTCTTAGATGTAAAATCAATATATTCATCCATTAAATTTTTCATAATAACCTCTTATATTTAAATTTCTTTTGTTTATTGTTGTACTTCCCAAATACCTTTTATTGATTTAACTAAACTTGCTGGAATTGCAATTACAGGTCTTATTGCTAATGGCGCATTTTCATAATCAGGACTTGTAATAGAACCTTCATAGTTAACTGCCCAAATTGTTCTATCTCCATCTAATCCAGCTTCAGCCAAATTATAACCATTAGTTCCATCAACAACTGTTGATTGTGGTACATATAAGTTAGCATCTTTTTTGTCAGTTTCTAAGTTTAATGGTGATGTTTTTACTAAACTTGTTCCATATTTAGAATTGTAACTCTTTAATATCAATTCTCCTGTAGGCGAACCGTATGCTATTGCACCAGGTATTTCATTTGTTAAATCTACCCATTTTGTATAATCATTTAATATTGATATTGTTTCAGCAGCAGAACCTCCAGAAACACTATAAGTTCCTGTTTGAATCAATCCTGCATTTTGAGCATAGTTTGCGAAGTTTGGTAAGTAATCAGCTAATATTACATAAACTGTATTTGCTTCTACATATAAAACTCTCCAATCATCAGTTGTTAATCTTGTTCCAACTATATCTGAACCTAAATTTACGTAATCTCCTATATTTGCATTTGAAATTGTAGGTGCACTATCATCATCTGCTGGATCATAAATTCTTTGTCTTGCATCAATAGATACTTTGGCATATTCTACCAAATCGGCAAACATCCAATTTTCATCGCCTTCTTCTCCATCATTTAATCCATCTTCATCATAATTTGGAAGAGTTACTCTTAAAATAAATGTATGCGTTTCTTTATCTGTTTCGTGTTCTACAAGTCCCATACGAAATTCTTCTGATTCTAATTTTCTGTAATATGTTCCATCTCCATCTTGATAAATAGTTTCTTCTTGTTCACACGCAGTGTCATTTCCATCTATTTTTTTGTATAGACTATACTGTAAAGGCATGTTTGTTGTAGAATCTACTACAATTCTATATTGTATAGGTACTTTTGCAGATATTGTATCATTAAAATTTGATACTGTAAAAGTATAATCTTTATAGACACCTGTAGCAATTTCTCCTATATATACATCTGATTCTTGAAGTGAATCATTTACAACCCAAAATGCCATATCTGCTTCTACACCAGAATCAGCATTTGATTCATAACGCGAAAAAGTTCGTCTAATAAACACTATCGCAAAAATGATAGCAATAATACACAATATTCTGATAATATTTTTTCGTATTACTTGTTTATCAAACATCTTTCTCTCCTATTTTTTCTTTATATGAAACCATTAAAATAAATAATATTAATGTAATTACAAGAGAAATTATTACTTTTACATCTGTAAAAACAGCTTTCCAAATTCTTACGTTTGGAATAATAATTTCAACTTTTCCAACTATATCCTCTTTTTTTATTGGTTCATCTTCTGCACTGTTGCTATCACCTTTAGTTGTGATAACATCATTATCTATTTTTATAATTCTATGAGTTATTAGATTATTATCTTGTTTAAATGTAATTATATCGTCTTTTTTTAAATCTTGATTTCCTATTTTTACAATTATTATATCTTCTATTTCTAATGCTTTAGACATACTTCCTGTTTCTATTTGAAAAATAGAATAACCAAATATATCACTATAATCCTTATTTTGTATTTCTATTTGAATAAAGGAATAAATAGAAATAGCAAGTACAAAAAGCATTATTATAATTAATAAACTAAATAATAAATTTTTAATAATTTTCAAAATTTTCATATTTTTCCTTTTATAAACTTCCACCCATATATTGAACTAATTTAACATGTACGGGTATAATTAATTTTATATCACGAAGTTCGTCGTGTGTTTTATTATTTGCAGCTAAAGCATCTTCTAAAGCAGTGTTTGTATCATCATTTAACCATTTAAAGATAACCGTTACTCTATCTCTACACCCATCATTTGATATATGGTGAAGCGGAATAATTCCTACTCCAGCATTGATTTCTTTAATAGTTTTATTGTTTTGAACATATGGTCCACCTCTTAGCTCACCATAATCATTGTAAAACACGTCTTCAACACCTTGTACTTCAAACGTAAAAGGTGTTGTAAATGTTTGCGCTGCTGGAAGCTCGTCTGTAGATTCATCCCAATCCTCAGGATATACTCTATATTGAGTAATTTCTGGTATTGTGATGCTATATTTTACAGCAACATCTGAATCAGTAGTATCTATTTCTAATGCAAAACAACCTTCTGAATCAGGAGCTATTCCAGTGCTCGCCAAATATTCAGTTTCAAGATAAAGCATATCATCTTGTTCCATTTCAAAAGTAACAGATTGTCCATCTTCTTTTACAATGTCTGTTCCATTTACTTTTACTGCCCACTTTCCAAGTGGACTTGCATAATCTCCAGACAAAGTATCTTTATATAAAGCATAAGAAGACATTATTTGAAATGTTGTTACCAAAAGCATCAAGATGAATAAAATTGTTAATAATTTCTTCATACCTATCCTTTTTTCTTAACTTCAATTTCATTTCCGTATTTTACTTCCATGTATAGTTCATATAATTCTTCTAAGAACAATAATAAAGTAACAATTACTATAAAGAATAAATATCCCCATCTAGATTCTAGTACTCCAAGTACTGCTCCTATCTTATTATAAAAATATGAACCTTCTTCTTTTCCCATTAAATATGAAGAATCGTATTGGTATTCATTATCTATCGTGTATATATATCTACTATTTTGTCTAGCAACATTTGTAACTTCACCATATTTTATATAGTACTCAGTATTTGAGATATTTTGATATAAGAAAATCTTATCTCCTACTTCAATATTTTTTGGACTTGATTGATTTACTATTAGCAAATCACCTTTTACAAAATGTGGTTCTAAACTATCATCTTCTACTATGTAGAAAGTATATCCATTAATTTCACTACATAAATATTCATTATAAGATAATAGTAATATTGTTATTGCTATTGCAATAATTGAATAAACAACTATAAAAATAGTTCCTAATACTTTTTTCATATTCTGATTTTTTCCTTTCGTATAGATAATGGGAATTTAGATTATTTTTGTAATTTAATTTGTGTTGTAGCTGTTAAATCTCCTTTTAGAACAACACTTATACTATATTGTTCTCCTGGATTTAATAATTCAATCCATGTGCTTGTTTGTCCTATTGTATTATCGCTTTTATCTATTAAATAAGCTGTTAATGTTTCTTGCATTACAGGAGTTTCTGTTGTATTATTTATAACCATTGAAACCATTGTTTCATTATTATCTGCTAAATATTCCATTTCGACATTTGTAACTTGCATATCACTATATGTTGTTTCTGGTAAATCATATACAACTGTTTCTTCTTGAGTATCTTGTCCTGGTTTTTTAATTAATCCAGTTCCACCATTGTTATTTTTTACAACTAGTACAATTACTATAATAGCGATTATTGCTACTATTACAATAGCTACCGCTGCTAATTTTCCTTTTTTGATTTTTCTTTTTTCACTCATGTTAATATCCTCCTTTATCTTTCTATTTATATCATAAGTTTTTGTAAAAGTCTATATTTTTTTCTGTTTCTATTCTTTTGTAATACATTTGTAATTTTTGCTTTTTTATAGAAAAATTTTTGTTCATTTTTTATTACTTTTTATAAATATTTAATTTTATTCTGCTGCCTTTTTGGTAATTGTGAAATAACTCGGTGTTATTACTTTATTATAATTCTTTTTATATAATTTTATAGATTTCGAGCTCTCTGCTGGAATTTCAAATGTTACTTCATTTAGATTTCCATAATATTTGGTAGTAGTACCTGAATAATTACCTAACATCGTATCATTTACATAATTGTAACTTTTTTTATAAACAAAAGCATCATTATTCATATCAAACAAAGTTTCATTAGGGTAATTTAATTTTATTGTTAAATCTTGAGGTAATGTTGATGTATTTCTTACTGTTAAAACTGCATATTTTCTTCCCATTGCATCATCTACAGTATAACTTGTTGATATTTTTATTCTAAATGTTGCTGTTAAACTTTTTCTATATGGTTCTGTTGTGTATGCTGTTACTTCAATATCAATAGTTTTTCCATTAGCAAATATTGTATCATCATCAATTGCTTTTACATAAATCTTTGCTGTATCTCTATTATTATACTCTCCATCTATTTTTGCTAATATAGTACTATTTCTTGAAATTGGTTTTGTTACTGATTTGTCAATGGGATCTGGTTCCACAAAGTTCGTATCATTTATAGAACAATTTACCTCGTCTGGAAAATTTACCATTATTGTATATTCCAAATCTTCATCTAATTTTTGTAAATCATTTATTTTACTGTATAATTCTATTTCAAAATCATAAATACCAATTCCATCCCAATTAGCATATTCATAATTTGCCCCATTCATTTCTAATAAGTTACTCGTAAAATAAAAATTTTTAGAAGTTAAGTATTTATCTCTCATTCCATTATATACAAATCTACCTAGTCCACTTACTGTAAACAAAAATATTAAAAATATAAAAATTAATATTCCAACTTTAAATTTGTTAATTTTTCGTTTTTCTCTTCTCATATCTACTAGCTTATGTTAGCTTTAATACTAACCTTTCTCCTTTTATAATTTTATAATTAATCTATTAAAACTTACATAAACTGTATCTATTTTTAATAGATTTAAATACTTTCCTTCTTATATATATAGGTCATCGTTGTAACTATATTTCAAGTTACAACGATAATCTATTTAGTTTAATTATTTTATAACTACAAATGTTTTATAGTCTGTTTGGATAAATTGTCCATCTTTTGAATAAAGATTAAATACTGCTTTATATTCTCCTGTACTTATATTTTCTTTTAAATCTCCTAATAAGTCAATAGAAATATTTTCTACAAATTCTTCTGATTCGCTTGAATCAAATTCTCCTATATAATATTCCATCGATTCGTGAACATTAAATCCTGTTTGAGTATTTGCATTTGTTAAATTGTTTGTAAAATAATTATTAAAATCAATCTTTGTATAAGTTGCATCTTGATATTTTTCTTGACTATTATAAGTTGCATTTCTCTTATATAAAGTAATTGTTGCATAAGGTTTTTCTAAGTTATAACCTAATAATAAAGTAAATTTAACTTTTCCTTGATTGTCATTATCAACATCAAAGTCTTTTCTAGTTGTTGCATTAATAACTCTGTTATCATTTACCATATCAGCTTTAAATCCTATATTTGATGTTATTATATTCATTTCAATTCGTCCATATAGTACTTGATCAGCACTGTAAATGTTTCCTAAATGCATTTCTTCTAAAGGAACTTTTTTGCCAATGTCATAGAATATTCCATCATCAGCTGTATATAAATATACATTTAAATAATAGGTTCCTGTTGCAACATTTTTACTAGTTAAATATAATTTAAATGTATCTTCAATTGATGCAACACCTGTATCAGATATTGGAATTCTTACAACACCATTTATTGTTTCTGAATAAACACTAGTACCTTTAACTGTCGTTGTTATTTTATCTTCATTTGAAAGATTTATTTTATTTCCAGCTGCATCAACTAATTCTACCGCAACACCTAAAATCTTTTCATGATATTTTGTATCTCTAATTAACTCTGTTACTTCACCATCTACTTTAAATGTTATATCTAATGTATCAATTAATGTTGGTATTCCATTAGAACTATTAGAAGAATTATTTACTGTTACATTCTCTAATCTCATATTTGCATTACGATCAGCTTTCATTGTAAAGATAACATGTTCTGTTTGATCATATTTTACGCTACCACCACTAGTTAAAAGATTCATTTCGACGTTTCCAACATAGTCACTAGTTAACTCTGCATCTTTAAAGTCTAATGATATTTCGAACCTTTCCATAGCTCTTGCTGCATCAATATTTCCATAACTATAGAAATATTTTTCTTTTTCAACTTCAGTATTTTTATCGTCAAGATAATCTTGATAATTTATTTCAGGTTCTGTATTGATGTAAGAAGTATTTTCACTAAATGGCAATGCCATTTTGGTAAATGCATCTGATAATTTAATTTGTGATGTTGGAGTTTTTACATGCCAATAATATACAACACCTTTATTTTCACCTTTAGATGTATTATAGTAATCAACTAATTTTACTCTTGTTCCTTCTGGTAAAGGATTTTCAAATTTTAATACTCTATAATCACCTTCTGTATATAAAGAATTAACTTGTGCTGAATTATCTTCAGTTTTTAAAATCGATTTGTATAAAGAAAATGTCAAATCAACTGTACTATCATTTGTGTATGTCATTTCAGCAACTGATTCATTAGCGAATCTTGCTACATAACCTTCTTTTTCTTCAACAACACTCTTTAAGTTAAATACTATTTGCTTATCAGATAAAGTAGGATTGTTTCCTCCATCTGGTGCTATTGGTTTTAAAAGAATATTTACTGATCCAATTTCTTGATTTGCTGTAATATTCATTGAGCTTACAAGTCTAAACTTTAACACTGGAGCTTTACCAGAATCATCCATAATAAAGTATTGATCACCACTCATTGTAGCAGTTTGGCTATAGGCTCCTACTTCAATATAAGAACGATTTCCATATTGCCATCCTGAAACTGGTATCATTTCTAATCCGAATGTTGTATTAGCTTTATTAGCTCCACTTTCTTCACCTGTTGCAAAAAGAGGTATACTCTCTGGGTCTATATATTGGATACCTGGTACTAATGAGTTAACAGAAACCTCAAATTCAAATATTGTTCCTGGATCATAATATTGATAACTATTATTGGTTAAATCCTCTAACTTAACTTCTACTTCCACCATATTTTCTTGATCAAATTGATATGTTTTTGCAATTAACATTGTTATTTCTTCTTGTACATTATTTTCCTCTTCTTCAACGTCTTCTATAATTTCTGTTGTTTGATACCATTTATAAGCATATGGTGTATCCCAATCTTCTGTTGCCATATATTCTGAAGTTACTTTTATAGTATAAGTATTATTCCAATTCAAAGTATAATCTGCATGGTTTGTATAGAATCCATCTTCTTGTAAGTTATGGTTTGTTTTATGTTTAGCAAATACTGAAGCTCTTGCTGCAAAGAAGTCTGCTTCATAATCTCCTCCGTAATTAGGATCATAGATATCTAATAACACGCTTCCTGGTACCTCACGGTTAAATGCATATTGACCGAAATAAATCATACCATTTATTTCGCTCCACTCAACTTCTCCTGCTCCACGTCCCCATGGAAGTGTTGTATGTGCAAACCAAAGGTTAATTGTTTCTAAAACGAAAATTCTATTTTGTCCACCACTTGTTACTTTGCCATTTGTAAATGTTACTGATTCTTTTTCTCCGTCTTTAGTTTTTAAACTATTTACTTCTTTAATCATACTTACATTTTTTCTTAAATATAAGTTTGCTCCATTATACATTGTAAAGTTATCAATTCTATTAAGTGTGAAACCTAATCCATCTGTTTCTACAAGTTCAAGATCAGCTGTACTATCTGCTATACCAACTAATTCTATATGAGAATTATCAATATACACTTCATCTGCTCTTTGAATTGATGTCATATTTTGTATATATGAAGATGATCCTAAGTTTTTAATATTAATAATTGCTTTATTTCCAGTTCCATCTTCTTTATAATTGTAGTTTACACCCTTTCCAGCACCTTGAACTGTACCAGATACTGCAAACTTACTATCTGTATATCCTGTTCCATCAATATTTATTGCTATATCACCATTTAAAGCAATATGTGTATAATCTATCTCTTGTGTTTCTTTAAAGCTTCCTGCACCATAAATATTTCCTACCTTTAATTCAGTATTTGAAGTAGATGTTGAAACAGTGTATCCAGCAGCTACAATCGCTTCCTTACCAATATTTATTTCTACTGGAACATCTAATGTTATATCTCCTCTAACGCCTCCAAAGATATTAGAAATATTAGTTGCACCAACTACATTAATATTAATATTTTCTGTAATTTGTGTATTATTTCCAGCACCATATATATTATCTATTGTTCCACCTTCAATCCATATATTTGAAACTTTTACTTTTGCATAATTTGAATCAGAAGCGTTTCCACCACCGTATAAATAAGATACAGTTCCACCAGTCATTTTTATATCAGATTTTTCTATTGTTCCACCATTATATGAACTACCATATAAGTTTGTTATTGAAGAACCTGTTACTCTTATAATTGGTGTAGTTACTTCAACTCCTTTACCACCGCCATATACGTTGTATGCATAACCACCTGATAATGTTAGGTTTGATTTTTCTACAATTTGACCTGACGTATTACATCCAGCATAAATTGTACCAACATTACCACCTGCAAGTGTGATATTTGAAGTTTTTACTCTTACTAAATTTCCTGTACCATATAACGTTCCTGTAACTTTTCCTGATTTTACAGTTATGTTTGATGTAGTCATTACAAGACTTTCTACATCATCAGAACCATAAGCATTTGGTCCACCATAAAGAGTTCCTATTTCGGCACCATCAACAGTTACTGTAGATGAATTTACTTTTTCTTTATTTCCTGCAGCGTATGCTACTTCTATTTTTCCTGAATTTAAATTCAAGACAGATTTATCAACAATATTTCCTACTGTATCCGAACCAGCATATAACAATTTAATTGTTGGTCCTTTTCCGCCATCTTCTGTTGGTTTTGCTATTGTTAAATTAGAATTTGTAACATTAGTTCCTTTACCACTTCCATATACAGTTGGTATTTCTCCACCTGATATTTCAATGTTTGCTGTAACAACATTACCTTTATCTTTTGAACCACTGTAGAACGTTCCAGAAAGTTTTCCAGCATGCATTTTTACATTTACTTCTGTATGTGTTTCGCTACTATTATTTGAACCACCATAAATGTTCTTTGCTGATTTCAAACCAGTAATGTTAAGTGATGTTGTTCCATTTTGTTTTGCTTCTCCATAGCTTCCACCATAGATATCTCCACCAACTACAACTTTATTACTTGCAATTTGAATATTTGTATCTGAATCTACATTTAATGTTGAACTTCCTACATTATTAACACTACCATAAACATCACCATTTGGTACACTAAATAATCCTGTCATATAAAGTGTTGTTTTTCCTGTATAATCTTGTGTTCCTAATGCATATACATTTGCTACAACTCCTTCTACAGCTGGTGTTGTCTCTGTTTCATCCTCTTCTGCTACACCAACTTTACCACCATAGAAATTCATTTGTGTTAATTCTAATTCTCTATCAGCATTTCCAGCACATTCACCTGAGTAAACATTAGCTTTTACAATACCGTTATACATATTAAATTTAACATGTCCAACTACATCTTCATCTGGTTGTCTTAAATAGATAGCTGCATTTATATCACTTGTTCCCCAAGCATTATCTCCGGTAAACGTACCACCGTAGTAATTTATAGTAATTCTTGGATCATCTACTGTAGTTTCTTGAGTTGATTTTTCGTTTTGTCCAATTGTTAAATATCCTGTTATTTCTAAGTAATCGTTAGTTCCTTTTGAAGCTTCCTTCTTAGAACCGATTGAAACATTATGTTTAACATTTGAAGATACTGTTGATTGTGAACTTAATACACTTCCTACAACAATATTATTATATCTTCCACTTTCTACAATTAATGTTTGTTCTGTTGTAATTGCACTATCTGTTAATGTTTTATAATTTCCACCAATTACTGCTCCAAATGTATAATTTTCATCAGTAGATGTTACTCTTCTTCCTATAATTAAATCATTATAATTTGCAATTAATAAGTTTCCTGTATCTGCTATATTTCCTGTTTTTCCTGTTACTGTTTTTCCATTATCAATTGTTATATTTTCTAAAGTCAAATTAGCATTCATAGAAATATTTCCATTAATGTTTAATTTAGCTCCTTGAGATTTATAATCAATTCCTGCATAGAAACTTGTTATTGTAACATTTTTATTTAATGTCGTAGCTCCCCAATCAACTTCATCCATTACAACAATAACTTGAGTTTTCATATCACCTTGTTCAGTTATCTTAGCAAGTGCTGTATCTATTGAATTTACTGCTGTATTTGGTGATAAACCATTATTTGTTGAGCTACCACTTGAACTTGATACAAATATTACTTGAGCTGTTGACCAAATTGGTCTTAAATCTGTAACGTCATAAGGTACATCGTCTCTTAATCCATATATTGTTTCAGTTGGAGTTATTCCATCATCACTTACTTGTCTCCAAGCAGTTAATACTTTTGCATCTTGAGTTTGTGTTGATGAATTATAACTAAATGGTTCTGTAAATACAGAT
>CAZPAF010000029.1:0-24878 GCA_964584475.1 uncultured Lachnospiraceae bacterium
AGTTGAACGACAATCTCCAGTTTTGAATTCTTTAGCATTTCCAGCTGTATAAATATTTCCACCTATAGTTAAATCTTGCCAATGTGTTTTATTATTTAATGTATCTTCTGTCATAATTACTCCTTTCTAAACTTTAGTAACTTCTTTTAAAGCCATTTCTAAAGCTTTCATGTTACCATCGATAACTTCTGGTTTTTTTGCAAATTTATGTTTAAAAGATCCTATCATATCTTCTAGGAATGCTTCATCTGACATTATTCCGCTAACTTTAACTACTGCTGCAAGCATTGGTGTATTTGGGAAATATTTTCCTAAAGTTTCCATAGAAACTTTTCTAGCATCTATTTTGAAAACGTTTCCTTCATATCCTTTTAAAGATGCTTTTAGTTCTTCTCCTGATTTTGTTGTGTTAATAATTATTGCTCCTTCTTTTTTTAGACCTGCTGTAACATCTACGCAATCTAAAAGTGTGTCGTCTACAACTACAACGTAATCTGGTTCATAAATGTTTGAATGAACTGTGATTGGAGCATCACTTATTCTGTTGTATGCTGTGATTGGAGCACCCATTCTTTCTGGTCCATATTCAGGGAAACCTTGAATATATTTACCAGTGTTGAATGCTGCATCGGCTAGAAGTAAAGAAGCTGTTTTAGCACCTTGACCGCCTCTACCGTGCCATCTGATTTCAATTAAATTACTCATTGTAACCTCCTATATAGTTTAATTATTATGTTATAACAAAAGATCGCTCACCAAGTTGTTTTTTATAGATTAATTTTTAACATAATCTACCTAATTTTACAAACACAGTATATATTTTTTCTTGCGGAAAGTCAATATATATGACTTTTTTGACTAAAAGAAATTTATTACAAAAATATTACAAAAATATGATTGAATTCATTGACTTTTCCGTAAAAAACATATAATATATATGTGTTTAAATGATGATAAAGTGATAAGGGATTAATAAGGAGGAAATTTAATGGGAGAAGTTATCGTTGTCACATCAGGAAAAGGGGGAGTTGGGAAAACAACAACAACTGCTAACTTAGGTTCAGCGCTTGCACTTGCTGGAAAAAAAGTAGCATTAGTAGATACTGATATAGGATTAAGAAATTTAGATGTTGTTTTAGGACTTGAAAATAGAATAGTATACGATTTATGCGATGTAATAGAAGAAAAATGTAAATTAAGACAAGCTTTAATCAAAGATAAAAGATTCAAAGAACTTTTCTTGCTTCCAGCAGCACAAACAAAAGATAAAACAGCTATTAACGAAGAGCAAATGAGAGGTTTAATAAATAAATTAAGAGAAGAATTTGACTATATTTTAGTAGATTGCCCTGCTGGTATAGAACAAGGATTCAAAAATGCTATTGCAGGAGCAGATAGAGCTTTAGTAGTTACTACTGCTGAAATTTCTGCAATTAGAGATGCTGATAGAATTATAGGACTTTTAGAAGCATCTGAAATAAAAAATCCAGAATTAATAGTAAACAGACTAAGACCATCAATGGTAAAAAGAGGAGAAATGATGGATGTAAATGACATTGTTGATTTACTTGCCATAGATTTAATTGGTGTTGTGCCAGATGATGAAAATATCATTACTCAAACAAATAAAGGTGAACCAGTTATATCTAATAAAAAAGCTCCGTCAGGAAAAGCGTACATAGAAATATCTAGAAGACTATTAGGAGAAAATATTGAAGTTACAGTTCCAGGTAAAGAAAAAGGATTTTGGGCTGGATTAAAAAGGTTGTTTGGAAGATAAAAGAAGAAAATTCGTTGGAGGAAAGAAATGGCAATGTTTGAAAATTTAGGGCATTTTTTCAAAAGAATGGTAAAAACAGAGCAACAAAAAGAATTAGGATCAAAAGATGCTGCAAAAGAAAGATTACATTTAGTTTTAATGCAAGATAGAGCTAATGTGTCTGCTGACTTTTTGGAGCTTATGAAACAAGAAATAATTGATGTAATAAAAAAATATATTGTAGTAGATGAAGAATCAATAGATGTAAGACTTACAAATCAAGCAAATGATGATGGAACAAATGGAGCTCCTTCATTATATGCAAACATACCTATAGTTAATATCAAAAATGATATGATGGCTCAAAAAGTAAAAGAGTTTGAAGGTGTTGATTTTAATAAAGAAATGGGGATACCAAGTTATATACCTGAGGAAATAATAGAAGAAGTTCCTCAAAATGAAGAATTAAAAACACCAGATGTAATTGAACTTCCAGAAAATATGGAAGAAGTATCTTTAAATGAAGAAAATGAAGACAATGAGCCAAAAGAAATGTTTGAAGAAATTGATGACGTAGATCTTGATGATGATGACGATGATGTAACTTTTGATGATTTATTAAAAGCAGCAGAAGAAGCTGAAGCAAAAGCGTTAGATGACACTGAAACAGAAGATGCTAAAGAAAATGGCGAAGAGAATTCAGAAATAAAAAAAGTAGAGAAAATAGTTAAAACAAAAAATAATACTAATAAATCAAAGAGTTCAAAAGGAAAAAGTACTAAAGACAAACGTAAGAAAAAGAAATAGGGAGTAATATTAATGGGGAAAAAGCAACTTAAAAATACAGAATGGATAATTCTTATTGTAAGTGTGACTTTAGCAATTATTGGTTTAGTAGCTTTATTTTCTGCAACACAAAGCACAGAGCTTGCAGAATTTAAAAAGCAAGTACAATGGCTATTAATAAGCATACCATTTTTAATTATAGCTGCTACAATAGACTATAATATAATAGTTAAATTTTCTACCTTAGCATATATTGTTATGATTGCTTTACTTATAGGAGTTCTTTTTACAGAACCTATTAGTGGAGCGAGAAGTTGGTTTAAAATAGGAGAATCATTTTCTTTTCAACCATCTGAACTTGGAAAAATCATAACTATTTTATTTCTAGCATTTTTAATGAATAAAATGCAACTAAGAGGAAGAGAAGAAATAAATAAAATATGGAAATTAGGAATAGTGCTTATTATGGCTGCAATACCAGTAGCATTAATAATAGAAGAACCAGATAATGGTACAGCAATGGCTTATATTGTAGCAATTGTATTTATGCTATTTACTTCTGGAATAGACAAAAGATATATATTATTAGCTTTAGTCGTAGTTGCAATAGCAGCACCAGTTGTATATAACAATTTACCAGAATATGCGTTAAAAAGAATTCAAGTTTTTTTGAATCCGGAAATGGATCCAAGAGGCGCTGGATATAATATTATTCAGTCAAAACTTGCAATAGGAGCTGGTGAAATTTTTGGTATGGGACTTTTAAAAGGAAATCAAACTCAACTTGGTTTCTTATATCCAAAAACAACAGACTTTATTTTTTCTGTAATAGGTGAAGAATTAGGTTTTATTGCAACTGGAGCAATAACAGTTTTATATATTGTTTTAGTAACAAAATCTATTTATATTGCTAAAACAGCTAAAGACAATATAGGTTCTTATATTGCCATAGGAATTGCGGGAATTTTCTTTTTCCATATGACAGAAAATATAGGAATGACAATTGGTTTGTTACCAATAACAGGTGTTCCACTTCCATTTGTTAGTTATGGAGGAAGTTCGCTTGTAACGAATTTTATTTGTATAGGACTGCTTTTAAATATTAGCAGTAGAAGACAAAAAGCAATTTTCGTAGAATAAAATAAACGCTGTGTTCGAACTTAAAAAGAAAGATTGAACGCAGCTTTTTGTTTAAGAAATAGGAGAATAAATGTATCTAAAAAAACTTAAAATAGGAAATGTTGAATTAGAAAATAATATAATATTAGCACCAATGGCTGGAGTAACAGATTTACCTTTTAGAAAAATTTGTAAAAAATATGGAAATCCTGGCTTAGTATGTAATGAAATGGTAAGCTCAAAAGCGATTGTTTATAAAGATGAAAAAACTTTAACAATGATAAAAAATGATGAAGAAAAAAGACCAATTTCTATGCAAATTTTTGGGAGCGAACCTGAAGTTATGGGTGAGGCTGCTAAATTCATGTGTAATTTTACAGACATCTTAGATGTAAATATGGGATGTCCAGCTCCTAAGGTAGTAAAAAATGGGGATGGAAGTAGAGTATTATTAGACCTTGATTTAGTAAAAAGAATAACAGAAGAGGTTGTTAAAAATTCAAATAAACCGGTTACTGTAAAAATAAGAAAAGGTTGGGATGCAAATCATATTGTTGCAGTAGAAGCGGCAAAAATTATAGAAGCAGCTGGTGCCGACGCAATAGTAATTCATGGAAGAACTAGAGATGAATTTTATTCTGGGATTGCTGATTGGGATATAATAAGAGATGTAAAACAAGCTGTAAAAATTCCAGTAATTGGAAATGGAGATATAAAATCAGAAGAAGATGCTAAAAGGATGTTTGAAGAGACTGGCGTTGATGGAATTATGATAGGAAGAGCATCACTTGGAAATCCTTGGATATTCAAACAAATTGCATATTTTCTAGAAACAGGAGAAAAACTTCCTGAGATATCAGCTGAAGAAAAATATAAAGTAATTTTGGAACATTTTGATTTACTTTTAAAAGAAAAGGGTGAATATACAGCAACTCGTGAAATAAGAAAACATATAGCATGGTATGTAAAAGGAATGCCTAATGCAACAGTAATTAGAGATAAAATTAATTCTGTTGAAACAGAAGAAGATTTTAAAAATATTCTAAAACAATATTTTAATTTATAATAAAACTAAATAACGCAAATATAATTAATCGAATAGAATTTTCTATTCGATTTTTTTGTTTTACGGAGGCATTATGAATAAAAAAAATGTGTTTATTTTTGCTATAATTTGTATTATTATTTTTCTAATTTTTTATTATATTTTCTGCATATCTGGAAATAATATCATTAGAAATCAAAAAGAATTGCTAGAAGATATTTTTGAAGATTTAGAAAATTATGAAGCAAATGTAGATGTGACAATTGTGAGTAACAAAAATGAAAATATATATAATATGAATCAAATTGTAGAAGATGGAAATTCAAAACTAATAATCAATAGTCCAGAAAATGTAAAAGGATTAGAGATTGAAATTAAAGATGGGAATTTAAAAATAACAAATGAAAAAACGAATATGGAAAAAGTTTATGAAAATTATAAAAAAGTAATAAATAGTTCGTTATTTATTAGTTCTTTTATGGAAGAATTTGAAGAGTTTCCAAGTCAAATACAAGAAAATGAAAATGAAATAATTATAAAAATTGATTTAGAAAGAAAAAATAATACATATACAAGATTTAAAGAACTGTATTTAGATAAAACAACTGGATTACCGAATAAATTGCTAATAAAAGATAATAATCAAAAAATTAATACAAGCATAATATATAATGATATAAAAATTAAATAATTTTTATATCTTCAAGCAATTCTATTCTATATGTAAGTTTAAATAGGAGAGAAAGTTATGGTAATAAAAAGAGGAGATATGTTTTATGCAGATTTAAGTCCAGTGGTTGGATCAGAGCAAGGGGGAATAAGACCAGTTTTAATAATTCAAAATGATACTGGAAATAAATATAGCCCAACTGTAATAGCAGCAGCAATTACATCACAAACTGGAAAAAATAAATTGCCTACTCATATAGAAATAGGGTCTAATGATAATGGATTAAAATCAGATTCAGTTGTTTTAACAGAACAAATTAGAACAATAGATAAGAGTAGATTAAAAGAAAAAATCGGTCATATAACAGATAGAGAGGTTATGAACCAAGTTAATAATGCTATAGGTATTAGTTTCGGTTTAGAATAAGTAAAGAGCAAGGTGTGAATGTCATATCCTTGCTTTTTTATATATTCATTGATAATATATAAAATATAAAAAGAAAGGAATGTATAAATTAATTATACAAGTGTGATTGATGGAATTTATAAAATACAAAACAAAAGAAGAATTTCTAGATGATAATTTAGAAATTTTATTAAAAGATGAAGCTAAAAATGAGATAATGATTGGAATACTGCTAGAGCATGAAGATAGTAGTATTCAAAATTGGACTTTGGGTAGGATAGAATCAAATGGAGAAGTAAAAGCTATATTTTTAGTAGAAGATGAAAGAGAAGGCTTATTAGTATATTCACCAGAAGAAATGATTACAGAAGAGGTAGCAGACTATCTAGTTGATAATCTTTTAGAACAAAAGGTAATATTAAAAGAAGTACTAACTAGTGAAAAAGATTCAAAATTAATCGGTAAAAAATATGCTCAAAAATCTGGAAAAGAAATGTTCATAGAACAAAATATGTATATTATGACGTTTGATGAGATAGATGAAGAAAAACTATTAGTAGAAAACGAAAGAATAGAAAAATTAGAGAAAGAAACTGTTGATTATAGTATTTTAAAAGAAAATATAAAAGAGATGTACAGGGATAATTTTAGAGGTAGAGAGTGTTCTGATGAAGATGCTAAAAAAGTTGCGGAAGCATTTTTAAGAAAAGGAATTTATGTTTTAAGAAATGAATCAGGAGAGATTGTAAGCCAAGCTGTTACTGTTAGAAAACAAATAAATTGTTGTGCAATAGGCGGGGTTATAACATTAGAAAGATATAGGGGACATGGATACGCAAAAAGATTAGTACATACATTGAGTAATAAATTATTAAAAGATGGATGTAAAAAAGTGGTATTGCATGTAAATTCTCAAAATGAACCAGCAATTTCTATTTATTCAAAAATAGGATTTAAAAAAATTGACGAGACGACAAAAATAAAATTTATTTGATAAATATAAGAATAGAAAATTGATAAATTTTATGAATATTAATTTTGCTAAAATTGCTTGTAAGTATTGAAATTATTGAATTATTTTTATATAATACATAAAGATTTTATAAATTATTTATAAAATTGCTAAAATAATGGAGGAAAACTTATGGATAATGTAATTATTAAAGAGTTATACAGAAATCAAGAAAAATACTGTGGAACTGAAATAAAAGTTTCAGGTTGGGTAAAAACTGTTAGAGATTCAAAAACATTTGGTTTTATAGAAATAAATGATGGTTCATTTTTCAAAAATTTACAAATAGTTTTCGAAAATAACTTGGAAAATTTTGACGAAATTTGTAAATTAACTTTAAGTTCTTCAATTACAGTTGAAGGAGATTTAGTTAAAACAGAAAATGCAAAACAACCATTTGAAGTAAAAGCTAAAAAAGTAGAAATTATAGCAATTTCTTCACCAGAATATCCACTTCAAAAGAAAAGACACACAATGGAATATTTAAGAACAATATCTCATTTGCGTCCTAGAACAAATACATTTAATGCAGTATTTAGAGTACGTTCAGTTGCATCATATGCAATTCATAAATTTTTCCAAGAGAACAATTTTGTTTATGTTCATACACCAATTATCACTGGAAGTGATGCAGAAGGTGCTGGAGAAATGTTTAATTTAAATACATTTGATTTAAATAATGTTCCAAAAACGGAAGCGGGACAAGTAGATTTTTCAAAAGACTTTTTTGGAAAACCAGCTCATCTTACAGTAAGTGGACAATTAAATGTTGAAACTTATGCATTTGCATTTAGAAATGTTTATACATTTGGTCCAACATTTAGAGCGGAAAATTCAAATACAGTAAAACATGCTGCTGAATTCTGGATGATAGAACCAGAAATTTGTTTTGCAGAATTAAAAGACGATATGGATTTAGCAGAAAGCATGTTAAAATATGTAATTAATTATGTATTAGAACATTGCCCAGAAGAAATGGAATTCTTTAATAATTTTATAGATAAAACATTATTAGACAGATTAAATAATGTGGTAAATTCTGATTTTGGAAGGATTACTTACACAGACGCTGTAAAAGAACTTGAAAAACATAATGATGAATTTGAATATAAAGTATCTTGGGGAGTAGATCTTCAAACAGAGCATGAAAGATATTTAAGCGAAAAAATATTTAAAAAACCAGTATTCGTAACTGATTATCCAGCTGAAATAAAAGCTTTCTATATGAAACTTAATCCAGATGGAAAAACCGTTGCGGCAACTGACCTTTTAGCTCCTGGAATTGGAGAAATAATTGGAGGTAGTCAAAGAGAAGATAATTTAGAAGTACTTCAAAACAAAATAAAAGACTTAAATATGGATGAACAAGATTATTGGTGGTATTTAGACTTAAGAAGGTATGGAAGTGTACCACACGCAGGATTTGGTCTTGGATTTGAAAGATTAATGATGTATATGACAGGAATGCAAAATATTCGTGATGTTATACCATTCCCAAGAACTCCAAAAAATTGTGAATTCTAAAATTAATATATTAATACAAAAAGGAAATAGATATTCTATTTCCTTTTTATGTTCTAAAATTAGTTGCAATGGAAAAAATCCAATTATTCCAACAGAAATGAAAAAGATGGTTTCAAAATTGGTAGATGATATGTCTGCTGCTAAATATAAAAAAGTGAGTGATTTAGAATCTCATTACTCAAATTTTGAATGTTTATTAGAGTATGAACCAGAAATAAAGGATAATGAAAGATAATTATTTTTAAAATTTATTATAAAAAACAATTTCTTCAACTGGTTTTCTATCAGAGTGTAATCTACTTGGATGAGCTTCTTCTGATGGGTAACCGACTGGAAGAATAGCTGCAATTTCATAATTTTCAGGAACATTATATATTTTTCTTGCCTTTGATGGATCAAATGCGCCAACCCAAGTTGAGCCTAATCCTAAATCTGTTACTTCAAGCATCATATGAGTTGTAACAATACAAATATCTTGAGCGCCACCATCGAAATTATCCAAATGTCTTTTCCAAGACTCGCTTTTATCATAACAAATTATAAATACTAATGGAGCATTCCAGCCATAAGGCGTGCACTCACTTAATTTTGAAAGTTCTTTTTTATCTGTTAAAACTAAAATTCTTTGACTTTGAGAGTTTCTTCCAGTAGGAGCTAAACGTGCAGCTTCCAATATTTTATCAATTTTTTCTTGTTCAATTTCTTTGTCTGAAAAATGTCTACATGAATATCTTTGTTTTGCAAGTTCTAAAAAATCCATAAATATGACCTCCTTAAATATAATTCATTATATAATGAATTATATAAAAAAATCTATAGATATTTAAAATTTTAGATATTATATAACTTTTGATAAATAGAAAATGTTGAAAAAACGCGTAAAATAGGGTATAATAGTACATATAAATGAAAAAAGGAGATTGAATTATGCATTATATTAAAAAGTTTTTAAAAAGTTGTCTAATATTATTAATAATTGCATTAATTGCATTTTCTGTATATAGATATTATATTTTGAAAAAAGAAGGAAAGCTAGGAGATGTGTTTGCCAAAACTGAAACAAATCAAAATGATTATAATCTTCAATTAGAAAATTCAAAAAATAACTCAGGATCAAATAAATCTTCTCAAGAATTTGTTGTAGAAGAAAAAAATTATGATGGCTATTATAATCAATTTAATTTTGATAATAGATTATTATTATACGAAGGAAAACAAATAAGTCAAGGTGTAAAAGAAGCTTTAGATATATTAATAGAAGATGCGGATGATCCAATGTATTCAAAACCAATTGTAGTTTTTGAAAACTTTAATTTGACAACAAATGAAATAACAGCAAATAATTTAGATGAATATAAATATGTTTTAAATTCAGCAAAAAATTCTATTGGAAATAGTACATGTACTTTCAAATTTGAATACAATAATTTAAAAACATATGTAAGTAAAATTATAATAACAAAGAATTAAATAAAAATAATAAAAACAGCTAATTATTATTAATTAGCTGTTTTGTTTTTTATTATTCGCCTTCATAAACTACAGTGTTTGTATCTTTATATTGTTCATTAATAGCTTTTAATTCATCTTTTACAAGTAAGAAAATATTAACAACTTTTGGATCAAAAGATTTTCCTGATTGAGAATTCATAAATTCTTCAACTTCTTCATAAGGCATTGCTTTTTTATAAACTCTATCATTGGCTAAAGCATCATAAACGTCTATTAAAGCCATTATTCTAGAAATTACTGAAATTTCTTCGCCTTTTAATTTTTCAGGATATCCTGTGCCATCATATTTTTCGTGGTGATGATATACAATATCTTTTGCATAATCTAAAATTTTGTTTGAAATTTTTGTTCCATAAGTTGTCTCTAGAATATTTTTTCCTATAGTAACATGTGATTTTATAATTTCATACTCTTCGTCATCTAATCTTCCTGGTTTATGAAGTACACTGTCTGGTACGCCAACTTTTCCAATATCATGTAGGACAGCAGCCATTGCAATATCTTCAATGATTTCTACAGAAGTGAAAAGATTTTCTTTATAGAAGTTCTCGTATTCACGAAGCATTACTTTCATATATTCTTTAGTTCTTCTTAAATGTTCACCAGTTTCTTTACTTTTACTTGTGGTTAAATTGACCATACTTTCAAATAAGAAGTTATATACATTTTCATTTTCTTCTTTAGTTTGTTCTAAAGTATTTTCTAAGTGTTCTTCTTTTTCAAGTTTAGATACTATATTTTTAATAGCAACATTACATTGATCAACTTCAAATTTTTCTATAATATTAGATAATTGCATAGAATAAGCTATTTCTTTAAGTTTGCTAGATTCATCTTTATTTATTAATACTATTGGTAATTTTGAAAAGTTTGGATCGCATTTTACACTATTTACAAAATTAAATTCTTTTTGTAAATTTTCAAATTCATCAATAAGTAGCATATCTATAGAGCCAGATTCTAATAAAATTTGAGCATCTAATTCTGATTTTGTAATAGCAACTTCAAAACTTTTTGAAAGTTTACTTTTTAAATAATTTAATCTTGCATCTTCTGTGCCAAATAAAAGAATATGTTTTTTTGGTCCTTCTTCTGCTTTTGAAGAATACATATATGATTTTAATTTATCTTTAAATTCAGCTGGTTTTATTGGTTTTAAAATATAATCAACAATATAATTTGCGTTTTCTTTTTTGATTTGATCAGTAACAGTAGTAGCTGTAAGAGCTATTATTGGAACTTTTATATCTAAATCTTTTTTTAAGATTTTTGAGATTTCATAACCATTATATCTTGGCATATGAATGTCCATTAAAATTAAATCATAATAATTTTTTTCTGCTTCTTTAACTTTTCTTATAGCCTCAACACCATCTTGTGCTACGTCACAAATATAATTTAATTCACTAATAACTTTTGTAGTTATTTCTATATTCATTTTGTTATCTTCAACAAGAAGAATTTTTCTTTGTACGTCATCTTTTTCATAGTCCATTGGAGCAACAATTTCTTCTTGCTCAATAATAATATCGTTTTGAATTTCTTCAGTTGTTTTATTACTTTTATCAACTGTAAAGTTGAAATAGAATTTACTTCCAAGACCAATACTACTTTCAACCCACATTTTACCATTCATATCTTCAACGATTTTTTTGGCAATAGCAAGTCCCATACCTTTTCCTTCAACAACTTTTTTTGTAGGGTCTTCTACTTGAGAAAATTCTCTGAATATTTTTAAACTATCTTCACGTTTAATACCTATACCAGTATCTTTTAAACAAAATTGGAATGTATAAGAAATATTGTTTTCTTCAATTTTTCTTCCATCTAATTCAATAAATCCTTTTTCTGTATATTTTATAGCATTTTCTATAAGATTGATGAATACTTGCCCAAGTCTTGCTTTGTCTGCTGAAATATTTATATTATCATCTAGATTTAAATTTAAATAAAGTTGTAAGCCTTTTTCTTTAATATGATCATCAAACATATCTAATATACTATCTAAGAAGTCATTGAAATTGAAATCGACTCTTGCATCTGCAGTAACATGCGAGGTTTGTTTTGATAAGTCTAAAATACCATTTACAATTTCTAAAAGCAAATTTGAAGCTTCATCTAATTTATTTACATATTCCAATTGTTTTGAATCAAGTTGAGTATCTTTTAAGAAATAAATCATACCAACAATAATATTCATAGGAGTTCTAATTTCATGTGAAAGGTTGGCAATGAATAAATCTTTTGATTTTATAAATTCCTTATGTCTATCGATTTCATCAACAAGATCTTCTTCTCTAGTACAATATTGACTAGTATTTCTAATATATAAAATCATTTTTGCTGATTTTTCTAAATTGTAACCAGCTACATATAAATGATTTCTTTCTTGATGGATAGTAATCTCAACATCACCAATAAATTTTCCAGTATCTTTTATAGTATCAACAATTTTGTGATAAATTTCTTTATTTTCATGACCATGTAAAATACTATCTAAAGTAGTATATTGTTTATGAGTATCTGGATTGTTTATTTTTTCGATGTTACCTTCATAATCTGTAAGACATATTATATCGTCTAATTCATTTAAAAAATTTTCAATATCATTTGGCTCAAAAGCAGTAGCTTGAAGAGCTTTTTTTCTTCTGTTAAAAATACCCAAAATAAAACCTCTTTCTAATAAATATAATTTTATAAGTGTATTTTAATATAAGCAAAATTTAAATTCAATATATTTTTATATTTGTAATCTAAATGAGATAAGAAAACAGAGAAAATGGTTTATAAAACTAAAAATAAAACTGTAAATTGAAAATAAAATATTGACAAATAATTTTTGGTATTGTATATTATTAAAAAATATTGAAAGGAAAAATAAATGCAAACATTAACAAATAGCGTATTTTCATATTACTTTTTTAGCAGCGTAGCCTTTTTTGGGTTCTATGCTTATTTTTGTATGAAAAAAGCTATTAGTAAGATGTTATAATTTGCATTATTTATAAATTTCAAAGAAAATTTAAAATAAAAATTAAAGCCTTACTTATTAGCTTAAGTAAGGCTTTTTGTTTATTAAAAGCACCTTAAACTGTATAAGTTAAAGCAAATTAGAGGAGGAAATTATGGGAATTGAGTATGTTGAAAAATTATCTACACCTGAGGAGATAAAGAAAAAATATCCAGTATCAGAAGAAATGAAAGAATTAAAAAGTAAAAGAGACAATGAGATTAAAAGAATTTTATCAGGAGAAAGTGATAAATTTTTATTAATAATTGGACCATGTTCTGCTGATTGCGAAGAAAGTGTTTTAGACTATGTAAAAAGATTAAAAGAAATACAAGAAAAAGTTAAAGATAAAATATTTATAGTTCCAAGAGTTTACACAAATAAACCTAGAACTACAGGAAAAGGATATAAAGGAATGCTTCATCAACCTAACGTACTTGGAAAAGAAGATATGAAAAATGGATTAGAAGCAATAAGAAAGCTTCATATTGATGTTGTAAAAGAAACAGGTTTGACATGCGCTGATGAAATGTTATATCCAGAAAATTATGAATATCTTTCTGATATTCTTTCTTATGTTGCAATTGGAGCAAGATCTGTTGAAGACCAACATCATAGAATGACAGCAAGTGGATTTGATATACCAGCAGGGATGAAAAATCCAACAAGTGGTGATATCTCAGTAATGCTAAATTCTATAATGGCAGCACAAAGTTCTCATAAATTTATTTATAGGGGATGGGAAGTAAACACAACCGGAAATGACTATGCTCATGCTGTTATAAGGGGATATGTAAATAAACATGGTGAATCTCTTCCAAATTACCATTATGAAGATTTAGTTTCTCTTCAAGAAGAATACACAAAAAAAGGATTAAAAAATCCATCAGTAATTATAGATACAAACCATTCAAATTCTGCTAAAAAACATAATGAACAAATAAGAATTGCAAAAGAAGTTATAACAAGTAGAAACAAATCAGAAGATATAAAAAATATGGTTAAAGGGTTAATGATTGAGAGTTACATTGAAGATGGTGCTTGCAAAATAGAAGAAAGAGTATATGGAAAGTCTATTACAGATCCATGCCTTGGATGGGATAAAACAGAAAAATTAATATTGGATTTAGCTGAAATGTTATAAAAAGAACATTAGAAACGATGATATGTATTTGAAACGAAAATGAAATAAAAGATTTTAAAGTTTGTATTGAAATGATTAATACTTAAAGATATAATGATTTTATGAATAGTTATGGGGGTACACAGATGAAAAAACATATAAAGATTATATCTATTGTGGTATTGCTATTAATTTTGGTTAGTACTTGTATAGAAACTTTTGCTTTAGAAATTCAAGTTTCAAACAGTAATAATCAAGTAGTTACAAAAGAAAAATTAGAAGAGTCTTTAAAAGGATATGCAGACGGAAGCAAAACTGCTACAGCTAAAGTTGCTGGTTCTTCATATTCTGTAGGATTAACTGCAGAAGAACCAATGGAAATAATAGTTACAGATACAACGATTGAATTTGAAGGATTTGTATATAACTATACAATATCAAATTCAAAAGTGCATTTTAGTTATGAAGTTGAAGTAAAAGAAGACGATTCAAATTATGCAAATAAATTATTACAATCTTGGTTATTTCCAACTTTATTCTTATCAGTAACAGATTTATATGGGATAGATTCAAACAAAGCTTTATATTATTATGAATCAATTTATAATGCTAATAGAAGTGCTATTGGTTCAGTACCATCAGATATAGATGTAAAAAATGGAGTTAGTTATTTAAAATATTTAAGTACAACAGATCAATTTAAAGAAGTAAATAATCCAGTATTTACAGTAAATTATGAAATATTAGAAAATTCAGATACTGCATTTAAATATATAGATAATCTTGCAATAAACTTAGGACAAGTAAATTCAATTGTAGATTTTAATGCAACAGCGTATGAATTAGCTAATACAAATACAGAAGAATCAATTGTAACTGGGGTTGAAAATAAAACAAATACAACAAATATAATAAATACAAATAACGATTTACCATATTCTGGATTAGAAGATGATAATACATTTATATCAGTTTCTTTAATTCTAATTGGAATAGCATTAATTTTTTACGTTAAATATATAACTTTAAAAATTAAAGAAAACTAATTTTAAATATAATTTAAGAATCCTATAATTCTAGCAAGCTTGTGTTAGAACTATAGGATTTTTTATGTAAAAAAGAATTGCCCCGCCGCAGTGCGGCAGGGCAGGGAAAACATTTTACAACTTTGCTTTTAAGAAAATTTAAGATTGGATAAGAGAAACTAAAGATTCAGGCAGGTGCTGAGAACAGTTAAGCAACCATTTTTTTGTGTCCTGAGAAAGACCAGAAATGATTTCAACAATTTCATATTTGTCCAGCTCTAAAATCTTTTCAGGAGCAAATATGAACATGTAGCTACCGTTGTGGTGATTCTTAAGAATGTCAAGCAAATGCTCCTTGGAAAAGTGCTGACTTTTGGCTAAGCTTCGCAAAGTGAGAGTCCAATCGAGTATATTGCAAGACACATAAAGATTAAATACTCTTTCAAAGGTGTCTTTATCGCAATTGGGATTGGTTGATATTCCGGAAACAAAGCTGTCGATATCTTCTGCGATAGCATTTGCATCCCACTCAGAAAAGTTAGCATCTGCAATAAAGTCTTCAACCAAAGAATGAAGCATTTTGCTACTTGCTGTTTTGCAAACTGAGATAGCGTATTTGGGTTTGTCATAGAAGTTATTTCGAGAACGTTCATTCTCATAAATGTATTGCAATGTTTTCTCTAAGATGCCATCATGAGACAAAACATTATACAAACATTTTTGAATGCGATAAGGAACATCCTGAAAAGTGTAAAGAGCCATAACAAACTTGTGAGCAATTTCGCCGGTTACATTAGGATTCTGAGAAATCTCAGATTCTTCACCAAAACCAGCGAGCTGAATAACTAATTCGTTCAAAATAGCTTCGTCTGTTACTTTGGTTAAATCGATATTCTTGTCAAGTTTCAAAAGACGAGGACCAAATTTTTGACGAAATAGCCACAGAGCAGCTCTACTGATGCCAATTTCGGAATCACTTACCATATCAATTAGCAAAGTTCTGAATGCATCATTTGGTTTTACACCATAAAGAGCTCTGATGATTTTGTCTTTTTCTTTGAAGCTAGATGCCATTTTATAGATTTTTTCGATTGCCTCAAAAGGTGCATCCTCTCGGTACAAAACCTCTCTTCTAACATAAACAGATTTGTCTTCTGCAAGAAGAATTAAAAGTTGCATGTTGCTTGTAGTTTCTGCTAAATCCCGTTTTTCTCTCCAATTCATTTTTCTTAATTTTTCAATGTCCATTTCTTACCTCCATCTTGTATATAGAATTTTTTTACGTAATAAAGAAATTTAAGCATAAAATGCTATTTTTATTATAACATTTTTTGAAAAACAAATCAAATTTTGAATAATAAATGAAAAGAGCACTAGCAGTTAGCGTGTGCTCTTTTTGGGATTGTTGCTTAATTTTGGGGAATGTACGCATAATAAATACCGGTTTCAGTGATGTTGTTCCACATATTGAAAATCTTGTAATCTGTATCAAATTCCTCAATGTTGTGGTAGTTTTCCCAGAAATTACGATATTCTCGCACTCTTGATTGTTTTCTATAGCAAGCCTCAATATCCATAGTCAGAAGTGCAATGCGAAAACGAGAGTAAGGGGCGCTACCTTCTTGGGTGATTTCAATTGTAGGGTATTTTTCCTGACCGCTTAACAACTTCTCAAAGGCTTCCTCTGTTTTTACGAGCTTAAATTCTTTGTGATTAATTGCTTCGTCGGCCGGACACCAGTTCTGTATGCATGCGTTTGAAATAAACCATGAAAGAAACTTTGCATCTGATGCCAAAGAAAGATCTTTTTTGGCAGAGCGCAGAGCTCGTTCAAGTTGTTCCTGGCAAGTGGTAGAACGGGTAATCCGAAGAATAGCTTTTTCAGAAAGAGGTTTATAAAATTCGCAGATTTTTTGATATACTTTTCTACGAAATTCTTCCTCAGTTGCTGTAGAAAGATACTCTTCTTGGGTGTCTAATAGATTTCGGAAATGACGTACAGATTTTAAGAAATATTCAGTTGTCTCTAAGCCGGAATACATGCGATTGTCTCTGAACAGTTGTAAGGCTATTTTGTGACCTTGGTGTAGCAAAAGTTCATATTCTCTTACTATCCGGTTTACGTGTGCTTTGATGTGAGCGGGTACTTGGTACATAATATCTTCTCCTATACAGTAAAATCTTTTCCCATGCTATTTGTGCATAACCAATATTATAACATATTATGTAAATATAATCAAATGGAAGTGTGTGAAATTGACATAATATTTTGTATATGATATAATTAAAGATGTAACGAGTTGATCTATCACGATGTACATTGAAAATTCACGTTTTCGTAGTGGATATTCAAAAAACACATTATAAAAATTAACATGAAAGGAGAGTGTAACTCTTATGAATATCTGTGAAGACAACAAAACTCTTTTTGAAAACTTATTGGTGGTAAAGCCTAAGTTTGAAATTAACGGTGTAGAGCAAACGGTATATGCGTTTGAAAAAGAAGACCTTGTTTCTTTAGCGAGAAACAGAGGTCTTGTAAATACTTTTGTACCTTCACCACGCATCGCAGAAGGATGGAAGTATTCCTATACCGAAGATGATGTTTATTACGAGGCGGAAGTCTTGTTTAAATGGCACTCACCTGATTCTGGAGCTGGATCAAATTCTGTATCGCAATATGTATACACAGCTCAAATCTCAGTAACAGAATTAGATAAATCTACTGGAGTAACATCCAAGAGATATTTATGTGCCGATTATGCCAACTCTCGTGTGGAGTGGGTAAGAAATGCGCGCCAAAGATGGACGCATATTCCTGTGATAATGACCTCTCTAGGACCAATATCAGGAGACAAGTCTGTTACAGGACAAAACTCCGCCGGCTGCTCCGGCAGCCGGACGGATATAACCGGAACTAACAACAATAAAGAATGTCTAATGAAAGAAAAGAAAGGGGTGGTATCAATGACTGTAAATTTCAATGAATTGTTGCGTAAAGCTAATGCCTTCAATGAAGGAGAAAGTAGCATCAGTTGCACTGAAAGTGAATTACAGGCTTTGTTCACTGAATTTCGAGCAATAGCTCAAATGCCGGAAGTATCCAAAGTAGACGCAGCTCGCTTCGAGCAGATTACCACAATCATTTTTTGCTTTGAAAAAGAAGAGGGACTCGATCAAATTGAGATTGTTAGCGACGTTGCTAAATCTATTTTTGCCGATGTCCAAAGCGATTTCACAGCCGACTAATTGTCGTACTACGTTCAAAACGTGACATAGTTTTTTAGATGACTTTCAAAAACTTGTTCAGAAAAAACCCAACCATATTATGGTTGGGTTTCTTTCTTTTAATTTTATATAATATAAAAGTGGTTGCAATTTTTATTACAACCACTTACAAAACTATTTAAAATTTTTAAAAATAAAAAATCCAGTCGAAATGACTGGATAATGGTAGCGACGGTGAGATTCGAACTTACGACCTGCCGGGTATGAACCGGATGCTCTAGCCAACTGAGCTACGTCGCCATTAATTGACAGAGATTATTATAATAGTATTATTCCAATTTGTCAAGTAAAAATACAAAAAAAGTTAACAAATAAATTGTTTGAAAATATTGAAATAAAAAAAATATATATGTTAAAATTTTATATATAAGAGATGTCTAAAAAGTAAATTTTTAAGGAGATAATAAAATTGGAAAAAAAAGAAGGTAAAGACAATGGTGTTTTAAAGTTTTTTGAAACATTAATTTTAATAGCACTTATAGGATCAGTTATAATGATAGTATTTGAAACTTATTATGATCAAATAGATGGGGAAGATGGTACATATGAAGATTATGACTATTATGATTATAGTTATGATGATTATGACTATTATGACGACTATTATAGCGACTTATATTATGAAGAACCTGAAAATACTTCTGTTTCTAATTTTGTATCAATTGAAGATTTTATGAATTCAGAAACAGGAAAAAACTTTTTGAGAGAACCAAACTCGAATTTAGTAAGTTCTAATGAAGTAGAAGTGCAAAATATTGTTGAAAATAAAATAGAAGACACTAGTGATAATTTTACTCCAGATGTGGAAGAACTTTATAATTATTATGACGAACAAAAATCGATGAAAGAAAAGTTTGAAGAACAAAAGAAAAAAATAGAAATTAAAGATGAAGGAAAAAGCATAAATAATGAAATAATAGCAAGTATAAAAAATAATAACGACGAATTTGTTTATGACCTTACTTTAAATACAATTTTCTATAAAGCAAATAAAATTGTTTCAATTGATGTACAAGAAATAAATGTGATAGATGCTAATAACATAAAATATATAAAAGTTTCAGAGATTCCAGAAGATTATGATGGCTATGAATTTTTGATTTCAAAACGTTATTATATGGAATATTTTAATGAACTTTTAAATGATGATGTAACATTTTCTTCAAATGATGATGAGGGATATGTAAATATATCTGTACAAAATAAATCTAGTAAAAAAATAAACAGAATTCATTTTACAATATTATATTTTGATAGTAGAGGGAATCTTTTGGATTTCGAGAATGTACAAGAATATAGTATAAGAGCTAAAAAAACAAGTAGACTAATGGGATATGGTATTTGGGATGAAAAGAATACGAATTATTTAAATTTTGCTGATTATAAAGTAATTTTAGATTATGCCGAAAATTATGGATATTAAAATAATAAAAATGCTGTTAATTTTATTAACAGCATTTTTGTTTTACTATTTTTTTATAACGAAAACAGGAACTTCCATTTCTTCTTTGCTTAAACCACAGTGAGTAGATTTTTTTACTGGTTTTCCTTCTGCTAAGAATGTTTCAAGTCTTATCATTCCGCCGCCAGTTGAAAGAGCCATGTAATTTCCAATAAAATCATCTATTTTTGGATGTTTTTCACCATATCCTAAGAAATGATATTTATTTAAGAATTCTTCTTTTGTCATTAACCAGAATTCATTTTCGAATACTTTGTTAAATCTTTCTACGAAAGTATCTCTCATATCATCTTTTACCCAGAATGTTAATACTCTTGATTCTAAATATGCTGGCATTATTAAACATTCTTGTATTTCTGGATAGTCTAATAATGTGTAAGCATTTTCAATATCTTTGTGACCGTGGTCAGCAGATATGATTACAATAGTATCATCATCAAATGTATTGCACATTTCTTCAATTTTTCTTTCAGCATCCAGAATGAAGTTTCTTGCTTCTTCAGATGTTGTACCATATTTATGTAAGATGGCATCTGGACAATCACAATATGCTAATATAAATTTGTTTCCTGGCATTGAGTGAATATCTTTTACAGACATTACTAATTCATCAATATTGTTAGCCTTTAAGCTTCTAAGAGCTCTTCTTTCAGCATATTCAGGTTCAATTTCATAAGCTTTAACATCTGGATTTGCGGCTTCAATTTTTTCAAAAATTGATTCATATTTCATAATTCCTTTATAAACATCTATTAAAGGTTTCTTTAAAGGTTCTCTTAAATAAGATTCATTATGAGAGAACATATCTAGCGATCTTCCATATTCTTTAAAATATTGAGACCAAGCAATCCATCCTGTTTCATAAGGAGATTTCCCTGAATAATATGATGTAAGAGCTGCTGTTGTTGTAGATGGATAAACAGATGTTACTAAATCTATTTGATGATTTTTAAAATATCCGTCAGGAGAAATAGGATTTAAAATATGTTCTCCTAAACCATCTAATATTAGGAAAACAACATTTTTATATTGTTTTGAACTTAAGATTTCATCTAATTTTTCAGATGTTTTGTGTTTTGTTTCAACATTATAGTATTTTAAGATTGAGCTTACTGTGCCTAATATACAATGATTGTAGTTTGGCATTACTATATCTTTATATTCCATAATTAATTCCTTTCTATTTAAAATATAATTATCATACAATATTTTATACCGAATTTAGAGAAATTTCAACATTTTATTAAAAAAAGTCAAGAGAACCCGCAATTTGCAGGTCCTCTTGATTTTTTTGAACTCAGACGTTAGACTCGTCACGGAGCGGGTAGCCACTTACGAAACCTTCAGTTGCCTTGATGATGCGTTCGCACAGGAATTTATGGTTTTCGGTAAGATAAGCATAGATATCATCGAAAGTTGCGATGATATTGTCCATGAAAGCTTCCTTGCGCCAGTTGGTCAGCTCGTTCGGAATGCCGAGCATTTCACCAATGACCTGGCGAGGATATTGACGCTGAACGTAGACATTGGGGTCAGAGACTGCCAGAAGCTTACCAGTGGCACCTTTCTGATAGCTGAAGTACTTGGTATCATAAAGAACCTTGAGAGACTCAACTTCCTGAAGGCAAACCATATCCAGATACTTCTGGTCAAACTTGATTCCCCAAGCAACGTGGGTGTGGGCATGCACGATGGAACGCTTGTGGCTGGAAAAACCGCTGGGGTCAGAACCATGTTCAAAGAAGATAACAGGCTCGTCGCCATATACTGCTTTGAGCAGGAATTCAACATCCTTCATGACCTGCTTGTATTCGGCCATCTGGTTGTTAGGGATTCTCGCAGCCGAAAGGATATGTTCCTTAGGGCAAATCATGACCATACCCTTTTTGAGGCAGCCATATTCGATTTTCACGTAGAAGTTCTCAGATTCGTAGATAACGATATCGTTAACTTCCGGAGTGAACTGGTTGAACTCAGCCAAAGAGGGGAAAGGGTTACCATTTGCATCGAGATGCTTGCCGACTGCACAAAGGAAGCAGCGATCTTCCGCAGTGTTATGCTTGGTACCGGAACGATATTCACCACATTCGATACCATTTTCATGGCAGAAGTTGATGAAATGTTCATGACCAAAGATAAAACTGGGGAGATTCAGGCAAGGGTAAACGTTTCTTACTTCTTCGGCGTTTTCTTCCAGAATGGCAGGGGTCTTGTTGCAACGCCATACGTTTTCGACATCAGAGACATTGCGGATGAGCTGTACAGCTTCATACTTAATGTCCTTCATAATGTCTGTGTTCGGTACTACCAAAACAATGCGATTCCGTGTAATCATGGGGCATCCTCCTTAAAAATGTAAATAGAAATACTGTTTCTGGTATCAACTGAAGTATATAAAATATGCTCAGTTACAATAATTATAACATTTAATTAACATAAAGTCAAAAAACAAGGTGTTTGATAAAATATAAAACAATAAAAAAGAAGTTGCGTTTGCAACTTCAAATTTTACTATTTTATAATTATTCTTCATCATCTTTTTTAATTTTTTTCTTTGCGATAGGAATTATAAAATTCTTTCTTTTTTTAGCTTGGTCTTTTGGACGCAATTGATTCATACAGTCACCAACTTCTGAGATATTTAAAACAGAATCATCTCCTATAACTACTTCTATATCTTCAACATTTTCTATATTTTCAACTTTTTTTTCTTCTTTTTCACTCATTTTTATCACCTCTAAAAATAACCTACACGAATATTATAGCATAGTGTAAATTTTATGTCAACAAAATAAAAAGAAAAAATATTAAAAATTTTGAAACTCAAGAATCCTATAAATAGCTTAAAATAGAAGAAAAGTAGGAATTATTGGTTGACAATAATTGAAATTCATGTAATAATAGAAGAATACTGAAAAAGGAGGAAAATAATGGAATTTAGCAAAGAACAATCAATAATTGAAGCAATGCTTTTTGCTGCTGGAAGAGAAGTTTCTGTAAAAGAACTTACAAATGCTTTGGAACTTGGAGCAGAAGATATTGATAAAATTATTTTAAATATGAAAGCTGAATATGAAACTAGAAATAGTGGTATAGAAATCATAAAAATAAATGACAGTTACCAATTATGTACAAGAAAAGAATTTTATGAATATATTTATCCATTATTTGATAACAGATCAAAACCTAATATTTCAAATGCTGCATTAGAAACACTTTCTATAATTGCATATAATCCAAATGTTACAAGAGCAGAAATTGAAGCAATTCGTGGTGTTAATGCAGATGGAACAGTATACAAACTATTAGAATTTGATTTAATTGAGGAAGCTGGAAAATTAGATGCTCCTGGAAGACCAACAATGTATAAAGTTACAAATAAGTTTATGAAAATGTTTGGTATTTCAAGTTTAGACGAATTACCAGACCTTCCAAGATATAAGCTTGATGAAAATGAACAAATTGTAATAGATGATGTGATTGAGGCTCCAATGCCCGCAAGGGAAGACGAAGATATTGAAAATAAAAAAGGAAATGAAGAAGAATAATATTTATTTACAATATATTCGGGTCTTCAGAAATAATAATTATTTATTATAAAAATTGGAGGTAAAATTATATGGGAAAAGAAGAATTTGTAAAAGAAATAACTAATATAGAAGATAATTTCGCACAGTGGTATACAGATGTTGTAAGAAAAGCAGAACTTGCTGATTATACAGATACAAAAGGATGTATTGCGATAAGACCTTATGGTTATGCAATATGGGAAAATATTCAAAATTATGCAGACAGAAAATTTAAAGAAGTTGGTGTAACAAATCTTTATATGCCAGTTCTAATTCCAGAAAGCATGCTTCAAAAAGAAAAAGATCATGTTGAAGGATTTGCTCCAGAAGTTGCTTGGGTAACTGTTGGAGGAGGAGAAGAACTAGAAGAAAGACTTTGTATAAGACCTACGTCAGAAACAATGATGTCAACAATGTATGCAAAATGGGTTAAATCTTGGAGAGATTTACCAATACTTGGAAATCAATGGTGTAATGTTTTAAGATGGGAAAAAGAAACAAGACCATTCTTACGTTCAAGAGAATTCTTATGGCAAGAAGGACATACAATTCATGAAACAGCAAAAGAAGCTGAAGAAAGAACATTAATGATGCTTGACATTTATGCAGATGTTATAGAAAACCTTTTAGCAATTCCTGTATTAAAGGGAAGAAAAACTAAAAAAGAACAATTCGCAGGAGCTGATGCTACATATACAGTTGAAACAATGATGCATGACGGTAGAGCTCTTCAAGCGGGAACATCTCATTATTTTGGACAAAACTTTACAAAACCATTTGAAATTAAATTCCAAAACAGAGAAGGAAAAGAAGAATATGCTTATCAAACATCTTGGGGAATTAGTACAAGATTAATAGGAGCTGTTATTATGGCTCATGGAGATAACAGAGGGTTGAAATTACCACCAAGAGTTGCTCCAATCCAAGCTGTAATAGTTCCAATTGCACAACATAAAGAAGGTGTTTTAGAAAAAGTTTCTGAAATTTATAATGGATTAAACAAAAAATTCAGAATGAAATTAGATGATAGAGACAACTGCTCAACAGGATTCAAATTCAATGATTGGGAAATGAGAGGAGTACCAGTTAGAATTGAAATTGGACCAAGAGATTTAGAAAATAATCAAGCTGTTTTAGTAAGAAGAGACAGTGGAGAAAAAGAAGTTGTTGAATTATCAAAATTAGATGAAAAATTAGAATCTTTACTTGAAGAAATTCAAAAAGATATGTTTGAAGTTTGCAAAGCAAGAAGAGTTGAAAAAACAAAAGTTGCAACTACTTTAGACGAAATGATTAAATTAATGAATGATGACCAATGTTTCTTAAAAACAATGTGGTGTGAAGATGTTGAATGTGAAAACAAAATTAAAGAACTTACAGGAGCACATTCAAGATGTATGCCATTTGAACAAGATCATTTATCAGATGTATGCCCAGTTTGTGGAAAGAAAGCTACAAAAATGGTTGTATGGGGAAGACAATATTAATAAAATAAAAAGAAAGCTACCTAAATGTTTGAAGTGAACCCCAAAAAGTTCATAAGAAAAAAAGGCACAATAAGAGAAGATT
>CAZPAF010000030.1:0-24556 GCA_964584475.1 uncultured Lachnospiraceae bacterium
TGCGGGTTCGAGTCCCGCCTCGGGCACCAAAACAGTAAGTATATATTACTTACTGTTTTTTTATTTATAAAAGAAATTAACACAAAAATATATTATTTGTGTTAAAAGAATGTAACAAATTGATAATGTTATTGAGAAAATAAAAGTTTAATGAGAAAATTATATTGTGTAGAATTATAAAATAAAGAGGTATAAAAATGGCTGTTAATTTAGAAGGGTTTGAAAATACTCCTAGAGAAGAAAGAGAAGTCTTAACAAGAGAACAATTTAAAAAATATATTGAATTAACTCAAAAGTCATATGTAGATCAAATAAGTAGTTATATTATTATTGAAGTTATCAAAAGAGGAAAAGCTAATTTAGATACTCTTTATGAAGATAATGATATTACAACAGAAGAAGAATTAATTGAACTTGTAAAAAGGGAAATTGGATTTGATTTACTACAAGATGATCCTAAAAATTTATTAAAAGGATTACCAGAAGATGTAATGCGTGAATTAGTAAATTTAGATGAAGCAATTGATTCTGTACAAATTTTTGAAGATTTTTCTAAAATAACAGATGCTATAAATATCGAGAAAATAGAAGATATTTATGGGAGTCTGTTAAAAAATATTGCAACTGATGTTAGTAGACACGATTTAAGCCAAATTCCATCAGAGGATTATGCTGAAGCGCAATTTTTAAGATATGTTAATTTTCAAAACACTGGAGCGAAACTAGATTTTGAATATATTAAAGAAAATAGTAAAAGCTCTTCAGAAATATTTATAAGTTCTGAAAACTTGACTGGAACAGAGATTATTTCTTTTGATCATTATATGTATAGAAGAACAAAAGAAGAAAAAGAAGAAAATGAAGATGCTTTCGGGAATTTTACAGAAGGGATTCCTGTAGAACCTAAAAATTTTGATATTTCACAATATCAAACTATAATTGATAGTTACAATAAAGCAAATGCGTATGTTCATCCAGCTGTTGCATTTTTGGTAAATCAAGAATTACAAGATAAAAATGAATGGTTAATAAAAAATGTATTTGAAGATGATTTAGATAAAAAGCTATCTTCAGCAAGAGATGTTTGGAAACAACTTACTCCAGAATCACAAATAAAGTATAAAGAGTATTTTGCTAAATTAATAGAACATTTAGTGAAAACGAAAGATAATTATAGTGCACGAGAAATAGTAAAAAATACAATTCCTGAGTTAATAGAAGAACATGCAGAAGAATTTAGAAAATTATATACAAACTATAATGGTAGTCTAGAGGAATCATTTTTTAATGAGGTTGTTCCATTATGTAGTGATGAATTTAAAGAAAATCTTTATGAAGAAAATCAAGAGTTCTCATATAAAGAAAGAGCGTTAATTTTATCAAAAACTAGACCAGAATATATTAGCCAAAATTTTAGACAATTATTTGATTCTTATGTAAAATCAAATAACGATCATTTTTTAGGACCGTTATATTATTCTGATACAATTATGGCTCCATTTAAAAAATGTGAATTAGATGATTCTACAATAGAATATCTTCTTTCTACTATTGAAAGAGAAACACAAAACCAAAAATCAAGTTTTGAATATGCTGCACGAAATATATTTGGTAATTTGAGCTTTAAAAATCAAATTGATTATTATCAAAAATTTATGCAAATGGGGATAGATAATGACGTACCAGCTGAAAAGATAGCAGTAATTTTTGAAAGAATGGATCAAGAACTTAAAGAAAAAAATTATAGCGATATATTAGCATTTTCTCAAACTCTTTCTCCTGAAGTTTCTGATTACATAAAAAATACTGGATATATAAATATGATCCTACAAATGGGTCAAACCAAAAGAGAAGAACATTATAACGAGATATTAACGTTTTCTCAAACTCTTTCTCCAAAAACTTTTAATTATTTAAGAGGTACTGGATATATATATACGCTTCAAAATATGAATCAAACAAAAAGAGAAGCTTTTTTAGAAGAAAATGCAGCAGAAATATTACTATCATTAAGAACTAAGTATACAAGTGAAGAGTCGATTTATGAAGATAATATGTCTCCTGAGCAAAGAAAAGAATTTGACTCAAATTATTCAAAAGAATTTTTATCAATTCTTTTAGAAATGGATAAAAAAGGTGATTTAACTGAAAATAATGTTAGAGTAATAATAGATAACCTTCCAAAACTTGGTAAAGATGTTGTTAATAGATTATATAGTGCTAATTCAGAAATGATAAGAACAAATGCAAGCCAGTTAATTACAGCAGTATCAACTTTAGATAGAGATGAAGCAATTTCGGTAATTGAAGATACAGAGAGATTATTTTCAAAAGATACGATACCTGATTTTGTAAAAATATATAAATTTTATGAAAATGTTGTAGAAAGAGAAAAACGTGTTTTAAAAAGTGCTTTAAATAGAGGATCAAGCTATCCACCTGAATTACAACAATCTGGCTCTGAAAGAGCTGGTATGAGAATCATTTTTTCTGATTTGCTAAACATTGCATTAAAATCAAATAATAAATCATTGAGAAATTTTATAGATTTATTAGAAAATGGAAATGAAACATATGTTAAATATTTAAATGGTGGAAAACAACTTGATGCATTAACTCAAAGTGAAAGAGATACTTTGAGAAAATATGCTGATGTTTTATATACAATTTATGACGAATCTTTAGTTTCAAAACATGATATAAAAAGAACTGGTAAAAAAATAAAAAATTCAAAAGATTACACAAAAACTTTAGAGGATTTAAGCAGAAGATACATTGGTGATACTTTCCCTAGAAATTTATCTAATGAAGTATTAAATACAATAGTTGGTAGAATGGATGAATTACTTGCAGGAAAAAGAACTATTGAAGACTTTAGAACATATATGAATAAAGTTAACCAAGCTTCAAATGAAAGACATGCTGAATTAGAAAAAACAAAGTTAGTATTAGAGCCAGGAGATTTAATTAAAGGGGTTCAAAATGCAACAAGTTTCTTACAAAGTTTATTTTCTAATGGTATAAGAGCTGGTGAATTCTTAGGAGTTGAAACACATACTGATGCTACACCTCTTGATTCTGACCATTCTTTGATATTACCACAAAATATAGGTAATTCATTAAGCGAAACTATAAGTAGAACACCTTCGTCTGGATACGGTTCTTTCTATTTAGTAATAAAAAAAGATCCTAGCAAATTATATTTTACAAGAAATGATCCAGAATATACTTTTAAAAATGAAAGCTCACCAAAATATCAAAGTAAATTGGGAAAAAACGCTGACAGAGAAGCTATAAAAGCTAGAATTAATAATAGAATTAATGGTACTTTCGAAGAACCAAAATTAGAAGTGTTTTCAAGTAATGTTGTAGGTTCTAATCATTATGGTGTAAGAACTGGTATGGCAATTACAGATGTTGATTATATTGTTGTAACCCAATATGATAAACGTATTGGATATGAACTTGCAATGAATGGTACATTCGTTCCTGTAATAGATAAAGCAACCAATGAAGTACTTTTTGGAATGGATGATTATACAAAAATTAGAGAGCAAATGCAAGGATTAACTTATTATGGAAGTCATAGTTACGTCGTTGATAAAACAGCATATACACCAGCTGTTGAAGAGAAAGTTGCGCAATTATTTCCAGATGGCGATGTAAGAGAATCAATAAGCGAAAGAGATGCTAGAACAAAAAGAGAAGCAATTGAAAGAAAAGTAAGAGAAGCATTATTAGAAAAATTAGGATTAGGATTTGCAAGAAGAATCACAGGAGATGTGTCTCCAGGATTTATAGAATTTATAGATACTGGTTCAACAGGACGTGGAACAAATTTACCTGGTGATGGAGATTTTGATTTTTCTGTAAAAATTGATAGAGATATATTAGACAATCCGCAAAGATTAGAAGAATTTAAGGGGACTTTGAGAGAAGTTCTTGCGATTAAATCAGATAGTCCAGAATCTAGCTTAAATGAATATAATGGGAATTTTAGATATAAAAAAGTTAAAGTAGATGATGTTGAAATGCCTCTTGATATTGATATTACTTTTATGCAAAAAGCAGAAAATGTTACATATTCAACAGATATGGCTGTTAAAGAAAGACTAGAATTAATAAAAGAAACTGATCCAGAAGGATATAAAAGAGTAATTGCTAATATTGTTCTTGCAAAAGAAAAGTTAAAAAAAGATGGTATTTATAAAAAGAAATCCTCAGATGGTGCGACTCTTGAAGGTGGTTTTGGAGGAGTAGGTGTAGAAAATTGGATTTTACAAAATGGAGGATCTTTTGTAAGAGCGATGGAAACATTTTTAGAAGCGTCTGAACAAGCCAAAAACTTTGATGAATTCATGGAAATATATCCTATATTTGATTTTGGACAAAACCATATGGCAAAAGATTATCAACATGATAGCTTTATAAGAGGGGTATCAGAATCAGGATATAGAAAAATGCAAAGTAAATTTAAAGAGTTTATTAAAGAGTTAAAACCTCAAGAAATTTCAATGGCTGCAATAAGTAAAAATGCTATTGTTAATGGAGAAACTAGAGAATCTGAATTTACAGAAGCTTCTCAAGTAATGGGAAGAGAAACACAAGAATTAGAAACTGGTAAAACTGAACAAGGAGGAAATTAAATGATTGCAATAAGATATCAAAATGCATATAAAGAAGTTTTAGAAATAATAAAATTTCTTCCTAAAAAGGATTTTGAAAGAATTCCTAAAGAAAAAATTGAATATTTCGAAAAAAATCAAAATATAAATCACGAATTTAAATTTGAAGTTTCTAAGCCATTAGAGAGCCAAAACATTTCAAGAGAAACAAATGCAATTATTTTGAACTTATTTCATGATTATTTTTTGGATAATAAACAAAAAGTAAAACTTAAAGAAATGCTACATGACAATGAGAAAAAACATGAAGAATCATTAAGGGAAAAATATAATCCTAATAATATATTTGACCAAAATATAAATGTAGAAAGTATTCAAACAGATGAAAATATTCTAAGTTCAAATAATTTACCAATTGAAATACCAAAAGAGAATGTGTTTACAAAAATAATAAAATTTTTCAAAAATATTTTTGCAAATAAAAAGTAAAGAAGAAAAGTATAAAACACATTTGAATAGAGTGAAAACAAAAACAATAAATACAAAAGAAAATAAAGTTTTGCAGATAGTAAAATACAAAATTTGACAAAAAATTAAATAATGATATAATAGTTCTATCTGTGAAAGGAAAAATATATGGAAAGAGAAAATAGAAAAGTATTAATATCCGTAAAAGTATCAACACTTTTATTAATACTTATAGCAATTATTGTAGGAATAGTTTTAATAAATAAAGTAAAAGAATATATTCAAAATAATACAGAATTAGCAAATACTATAAATTATGAACAAATAGAAAATTTAGAAAATCAACAATCAAATAGAGTTGTTAAAGTAGATGTGAGTTCAAGAGGAACAACTGTTGAAGAAAAAAGACATTCAGATGATGAGGAAGAAAGTATATCTGAAGAAATAGTTTTAGATACTAATCAAGATACTACAGTAGCTCCAAAAATATTATATGGAGCAGTAGGAAGTATAAATTTTGATGATGCTGCAATTGAAAATTCAATTGAAGAAGAAATGATTCCAGAAGAAGTACAAACAACTCCAATTGAAGAAGTAACAATATCAAAAGATATGGATTTAACAATAAGAACAGGATTATCAAGAGAAGACTTTATAAAATTAATGTCTGAAGTAGAAGAAGACAAAGCAAATTTCTTTGAAGAAAATGCTGGATTGATTTATGACATTTGTGAGGAATATCAAATAAATGAAATTTTCTTCTGTGGATTAATAGCAGGTGAATCTGGATGGAGAATAGCAGATAATCATAGAAGAACACACAATTATATAAGTTTAATGTCTGGAGGAAAATTAATTAGTTTTTCTTCTGTAGAAGATGGTTTAAGAAATGCAGCAGAAGCTCTTCATAATAATTATCTAACAGAAGGTGGAAGATTTTATAATGGAAAAACACTTGCAGGTGTAAAAACTAGATTTTGTCCAGCATCTACGACTTGGGTAAATCTTATATATGGAAATATGAAAACAATATTAAACTAATTTTAAAGAGGTATTTTAAATACCTCTTATTTTTTGAACACCAATAAAGTTGACATAATCTGGCAAAAGTAGTAAAATTAAAGAGTAATGTAAATTACACTATAGCACAAGAAAGGAAATATTCAGAACATGGACAAGCAGCGCAAAGAACAACTCGAGGCAGAAATCAAGGAATGCAACGAACAATGTCAATCATGTATGGATAGTTTTCAGAAAGAGGGGATGTTTTTTTCACCGGGCCTTTGCCGATACTGCAAGAATGGTGCCAAGTTGCACAAATTGTTGATACAAGTAAGTGAGGCAGAAGAACAGTGGGGGAACATTGATTGGAATTCTTGCAAATACGAAAGACTTTACAATGGCTAACTAGTTTCAAAGTAAAGCATTTGTATTAATTCCAATAAAAGCAAATCTCAATATTCTAAAAGAGTATTGTAGATTTGCTTTTTCTCATTTTATAGGAAATATAAATTTTGAATTTTGACAAAAATATGGTATAATCACTTTACTGCCAAAAAAATTAGGAAAGGGGGTATTTTATGACAAAATCAAAAAGTTCTGTATGTTATAGAATACTCGTAGTTCTCTCATTGTTGGCAGGCATTCTAATAAATGTGATAAAAACTCAGTCAGTTTCTGCGATTTTATCTTATTATACATTGCAAAGTAATATACTATGTCTAGTTGTTTTTATATGCAGTGTATTTATGGAATTTCGGAAACGAAACTATAAGTCTGAGGTATACTATCTAGTAAAAGGCGGAATAACGATAGCTATACTGATAACAGGATTAACTTACCTTTTTGCACTAGCTCCAACAGGATTTTGCATGGATTTTCAACAAAAAACTTTAGCAAATAAAACAATTTCAAATTTGCTAGTTCATGTTGTTTCTCCGCTATTGGTCACTTTGGATTATTTTCTGTTTGATGAGAAGGGACATCTAAAATGGTATTATCCCATTATCTGGCTGTTTATTCCTTTTGACTATATATTGTACGTCTACACTTATAGTTCATCTGGTGGAACATTCTTTAATATTGGCGGATCTAATAAATTTGCATATTTCTTTTTAGACTATGAAAAAATCGGTTATTTAGGAGTTGCAAAATGGGTTTTGGTAATCACCGCTTGTATAATATTCATATCATATTTGTTAGTTTGTTTTGATAAAAAAATGGGAGACAAAGAGGAGCTTCGGTAGAGGCTCTTTTTTGTTTTTAAATATTTAAAGAAAAAAATAAATTTTCAAATAAAAAACATTCTATATGAGAATAATAAGATAAATGATTTAAGGAGGTTTTTATGAGAAATAAATTAATTAAAATTACTGTTTTAATTTTACTATTTTTATCTATGTGTATAATTAGTTTTGCAACAAGTTTAGAAAATTTAGATATAAGTATTGATAAAAGTATTGTTCATCCCAAAGAAGAAGTGACTTTGAAAATTGATTTTGGGAGACTTTTAAGTGAGTTTGAAATAAACATTGCTTATGATAAAAATTTATTTAAATATTATTCTGCAAATAAAGACATAAATTTGTATGATAATGGAGATGTGATTACTATAACATATCCAACTATATCAACAAAAGATGCGGTATCCGAAATTGAGGTGATTTTTAAAGCAAATGAACAAATAACAACTACTAATCCTACAGATTTAAAAGTAACACTTCAAAATATGAAAGATAGCTTAACGGGAGAATTGATAGAAAATCCATTATTACCAATAGAAAAGAAATTAGTTGTTGAACCTATTTATAAAGATTATCAATTTTTCTTAGAACATGATGAAATATTAATTCCAAATAAAGAAACTAATATGAAATTAATCTTAAAATCTGATATGGGGCAAATTTATAGAAATGTTAAAATTTATGGAAAAGTAACAAGCGAAAAAGAAGCGGAAGTACAAATATTAGCAACAGATTTATTAGGTAAAAAATATAATATATTAGAAGATGGATGGGGCGGAGAAAATGGTGAATCTATAGGTGGATTAAATGTATCAAAAGAATTAAACTTAAATACTATTTTTTCAGATTCAGGAAATTATAAAATAACTTTTGAACTACGAGATTTAAATAATTCAGAATTTGTAATTGCAAGTCAAAGTTTTAATTTAATAGTAAGTGATGATATAAAAAATCAAAAAAGCATTAATAAAACAGAAAATATTCAATTAGAAAATAAAGTAACAGCATTAAATGAAGAATCAAAAACAATTCAAAACACAGCAAATAATACAAATGAGATTGTATATAAGCCTACAACATTGCCAAAAGCAGGGAGTACAATCTATTTTCTAATACTTCCAATAGGAGGAATATTAATTTTGATATATTGTATCTTTAAAAAGAATGATGAAAATTTTTAAGAATATAATTTTAATATTTTTAATAGTAGGAATGTTATTTGTTTTAAAAGATGTTTATAAAGAAGATAATATAAAATTAATTAATTCAAACAATGAAAATATTAATGAATTTGAAAATAATTTTAGTGTAACCCAAAATAAAACAGAGGTATCATATGAAAATCATCTAAATGAAAATATAAGTACAATTCAAAGTATTCCTCAAAGGTATTTAGGATACGAAGTTGATGGAGTTTTAAAGATTCCTAAAATTAAACTTGAAACTTATATTTTTAAAGAATATTCTGAAGATGCAATGAATATTGCTCCAACAAAACTGTGGGGACCTAAAATAAATGAATATGGAAATTATTCTATAATAGGACATAATTACAAGAAAGAAAATATGTTTAGTAATTTAATTGATTTAGAAATCGATGATAAAATATATCTTAGGGATAACAAAAATGGAGAAATAGAATATGAGATATATGATATTTATAAAGTAAAAGAAAACAATGTAAATCCAATAAAACAAAAGTCTAGAAAGGAGATGGAATTAACATTAATAACATGTGTAAATTATACAAATAATAGATTAATAATAAAAGCAAGAAAAAGAACTATTTAGATACTTTTCTAAATAGTTCTTGACTTTTATATCGGCAAACTATATAATCTATTTAGAAAAAAATCTAAATAGAAAGGGAGAGTGATAAAGTGGGAATGTCAGAAACATTAAAAGCAATATCAGATCCAGTAAGAAGAGATATATTAAATATGTTAAAAGAAGAAAGAAAATCTGCTGGAGAGATTGCAGAAAGATTTAATTTGACTGGTGCGACTGTGTCATATCACTTATCACAACTTAAAAAAGCAGATTTAATAACTGAAAACAAATATAAAAATTTTATTTATTATGAATTAAATGTATCTGTTTTTGAGGAAGTTTTAACTTGGATTTATAGTTTAGGAGGAAAAAATAATGAAAAAAATTAATTGGAGTTTTATAATTTTCACATGCTTATTATGTCTAATGCCTATTTGTTTGGGATTATATTTTTATGAAGAATTACCAGATTCTATGGCAATTCACTTTAATATAAATAATGAGCCTGATAACTGGGCATCTAAAAATTTTGCAATATTTGTACTTCCTATAATTATGGTAGCATTACAAGTGTTTTGTTGTATAGTTTCCGATCTTAACGAAAAAGAAAATGGAAAATCTCCTAAAATTATAAAAATTATGAAATGGTTTGTACCAATTGTAACTGTTGTTATATATACATTAACAATTTTAATAGGACTTGGAAAAACAGTAGACGTTGGAAAAGTTGTTACAATATTCCTAGGTTTAATGTTTATAATAATGGGAAATTATATGCCAAAAATGAGTTATGAAGATGCTAAAGGAAATATGCATCCAATGCCAAAAACAGAAAAAGTATTTAAAAAGATGGCAAGAACAATGGGATACACTTTTATAGTTGGTGGAATTTCAATGATTGGAGCAGTTTTTATTTCAAATAAAATTGGATTCATCACAGTACTAGCATTATGTTTGATACTATTTATCGAAGGAATATTTTATTCAATTAAAAACAGTTAATAAATTTGAATAAAATAGAGGATAAAATTAGTTGTAAAATAAATAAAAAAATTAAAGACAGTAATTGAAATATTACTGTCTTTTTGATATAGTTTTGTTATCAAAATTAATAGAAAATATAAATTGAAATAACAAAATAAAAGGAGAAAATTATGAAATTATATGTTGAAAAAAGCACATGGAGTGGATGGGATAGCGAAGAGATTCCAGCAAGTGCAAGTTTTGAATTTGAAGTAGATTATGGAAAAGAATATATTGTGGATGAAGTAGAAGCTGATGCTTGTGAAAATAAAGATAATACATTTTCATTTACAATAGTGGAAGTTAGAATAAATCATATTGATATTAAAACAAATATAAAAATGATAGATACATCAAAAGATAATGCTGAAACAAGTGATGGAGATTACTATTTTGAAATAAAGAATGGTGAAACGTTAACTATCACTACTCCAACACTTGATGAAGGAGATACATACAAATTTACTTTAAAAGAGGATTAGTTTTATGAGTATTCTAGGTGTTGATATCGGTAGTTCTACTACCAAAATAATAGAGTATAAAAATGAAAGAATTGAAAATAAAATTATTTTAAGAGAAGGTTTTTCAAAAGAAAAATTAGATAATTTTATTTTAGAAAATAATATAAATGTAGAAAAAATAGTTTTCACAGGGATTGGCGCAAGTAAAGTAGATAAAGAAGTTTTTTTGGTTCCAATAAATTTTGTTGACGAATTTACTGCAATAGCTAAAGGTGGACTATATTTAGCAAAGAAAGAAGAAGCTTTAGTTGCAAGTGTGGGAACAGGAACAGCATTTATTGAAGTAAATAAAGAATGCGCAAAACATCTTGGAGGAACAGGAGTTGGTGCTGGAACTTTATTTAACATTTGCAAAAGAATGCTTGATATTAATTCTTTTGATGAAATAGAAAACTTAGCTAAAGTTGGAGATGTTGAGAAAATAGATTTAAGAATTAAAGATATTACTAATGAAGAGATTCCAACATTGCCTTTGGATTTGACTCTTTCAAATTTTGGTAAATTTGAAGAAAATAGCAAAAATGGAGATATAGTAATAGGTTTAATTAATATGATTTTTGAAGTAATAGGAATGATGGCTGTTTTCATAATTTCAAAAAATGATATTAAAGATGTAATTTTAATTGGAAATATTACAGTACTTCCAGGAGTTAAATATGTTTTAGATAGAATTGAAAAAGTACAAAACATAAAATTTATTGTACCAGAAAATTCTGAATTTGCAGTTGTTTTAGGAGCAATTAAATCTTGTGAATAACTATAAATAAGAGGTGGTATTATGAATGAAAATTTAGAAAATAAATTTAAAAAGATTAGAAATATAATACTAAAAATTGTTGCAACAGTTGCAATTTTATACGTCTGTTTATATGCAGGTGTTTTTTCAATAATAATTTGCTCATCAACAGATATAAATATTGTATCTACATATGCAAGTGCTTTAGTTTTACCAACATTATTGTTACCACTTTTATATTCTAAAAATAAGAAAAAAGTATTTAAATATTGGTTAATTTTTGTGGCTATTTTTGTGATTATATTAGCGATTAATATAGCAATTAATAAATATGAAGAAAGTATTACAATAAATACAAGTCCTAACATTAATACAGATGAATATTTACCTTTTGTGGAAGATTCAAAAATTGTTAAATTAGATAAAGAAGCTAGTTTTAAATTAACAGACAATTTACCAATTTTAGATGGAGCTGCTGCATGTTTTCCAATGTATTCAGCATTTGTAAATGCAGTATACCCAGAAGATACTAAACTTGATACTCAATATGGAGTTTTCCGTTATAATAATACAGTTTATGGTTATAAATTATTAGCAGAAAGACAAACAGATATCTTCTTTGGTGGATATCCATCTGCAGAACAAATTGAAAAAGCTATTTCAGAAGGAACAGAATTTGAATATACAGAAATCGGAAAAGAAGCATTTGTATTTTTTGTTCATAAAGATAACCCAATTTCTAATTTAACAACAGAACAAATAAAAGGAATATATTCTGGAAAAATTACTAATTGGAAAGAAGTTGGTGGAGCAGACGAAAAAATAGTTGCTTTTCAAAGAAATGAAGGAAGTGGGAGTCAAAGTATGCTAAAAAGATTTATGGAAGGTACTCCAATAATGACTCCACCGACTGAAAGAGTAAATGACATGATGAGCGGAATTATTGACCAAGTTGCTCATTATAAAAATACATCAAGTGCCATAGGTTTTTCTTTTAGATATTACTTAGAAGGAATTATAAAAAATCCAAATATAAAAATTATAAGTATAGATGGAATCGAACCAAATAAAGAAAATATAAGAAGCGAAAAATATCCAATAACATCTCCTGTATATGCTGTAACATATAAAAATAATGATAATGAAAATATACAAAAATTTTTAGATTGGATTTTATCTGGTGAAGGACAAGAAATTGTTGAGAAAACGGGATATGTAAGAATAAAATAAATTATGAAAGAGAGTAGATTATGAAAAAATTTTTGAAAATTTTAATTATTGTATTAGTTGCAATCATAATAATATTTGCTATTAGAAAAATATATTACAATAATGTAAAAGTAGAGCCAGAAGAACTTTATTTAATTAAAGAGAACACAGAGGAAGAATTTAAAGCTACAAAAGGTTCTTATAGTTGGAACGATAACGGAATATCTGTTATAGCAGATTCTATAAGTCCACTTCAAATGGATTTCTCAAAAGCAATAGATGTTAAAGCAAATGATAAAATATACTTTTCAGATGATAATTGGACAAGCGCTAACGCTTTAGTAATAATTGCACAAGGAAGAACTGAAATGGCAAGAATTACAATTGAAATAAATTTAGAAGAAAAATGTATAATTGTACCACAACTTAGTCCGGGAGAATATGTTATTCAAATAAATTTAGAATCTAAAAAAGGTGATGTTTGGTATGCTGCCAAAATAAATGTAACAGAATAAAATTTGATTATAATTACAATATATGATGTGATATAAAAGGAGAAAAAATGAACAGAGAAGATGCAATTAAATTATTAAAAAAATATAATACAGAAGAATTTCATATAAGACATGCTATAACAGTTGAACAAGTTATGAAATATTTTGCAAAAGAAAACAATGAAAATGAAGAATTTTGGGGATTAGTAGGACTTCTACATGATGTTGATTATGAAAGATATCCAGATGAACATTGTAAAAAAGCTCCAGAATTATTATCAGAAATAAATGCAAGTGAAGAAATGGTTCATGCAATATGTAGTCACGCTTATGGAATATGTTCTGATGTTAAACCAGAAAAACAAATGGAAAAAATTCTATTTGCAGTTGATGAATTAACAGGACTTATTTGGGCTGCTGCTAAAATGAGACCATCTCAAAGTACAAAGGATATGGAAGTTTCTAGTTTAAAGAAAAAATTTAAAGATAAGAAATTTGCAGCAGGATGTTCTAGAGAAACAATAAGCAAAGGCGCAGAAGAACTTGGATGGGAATTAAATGAATTGTTTGAAAAAACAATTTTGGCAATGAGAGAAGCAGAAGATATAATAGAAAAAGAAATGCAAACAATATAATATACAGAAGAGGTTGATAAATTTAATCTCTTTTTATATTAAAAAGAAAATTATTGTTTAAATGTTTAAAAAACTATTTTCAAAAACTGGAATAAATAGTATAATAAATAAGTTATTGAAGAAAAAATATAAATTACGGAGGGAAAATATGGAAATCATATTACCAGCTATATTAATTATAATAGGATTTGTGCTTCTTATAAAAGGAGCGGACTTTTTAGTTGAAGGTTCTAGTGACATTGCAAAAAGATTTCATATACCAGAAATAGTAATTGGACTTACAATTGTTTCAATAGGAACATCACTACCTGAATTATTAGTAAGTATTAATTCTGCAACTAAAGGCTTTTCAGATATGTCTCTTGGAAATGTAATTGGAAGCAATATTTGTAACTTTTTATTAATTCTTGGAGTATCTTCTGCTTTAAGAAGATTAAAATTAAAAAAAGAAACAAGATATATAGAAGTTCCTTTATGCATTTTATACACAATAATTTTCACTATATTATGCAATACAGGAAATATGATTACAAGAGTTGAAGCTGTTATACTATTAGTGTTATTTAATATATTTATTGGTTATACAGTTGCAATGGGAATTAAAGGTGAAAAATATGATGAAGAAACACTAATAGATGAAGATGATGAAACAGAAAAAGCTGCAAAAGAAAAAGATCCAGGTTCAATTTGGAGAAATATTATTCAAATTTTAGTAGGAATAGTTGCATTAAAATTTGGTGGAGATTTTATCGTAGATAATTCAGTTATAATTGCAGAATATTTCAATATTAGTGAGAAAATAATAAGTTTAACAATAATTGCTATAGGAACAAGTCTTCCTGAACTTGTAACTAGTGTTATTGCAGCACTAAAAGGAAATAGTGATATTTCAGTAGGAAATATTATAGGTTCAAATATATTTAATATGACATTTATTATAGGAATTGCAGCTCTAATAAAACCAATTACATTTAATATTGAATATAATACAGATTTAATTGTTTTATTTGTTGCAAGTATAGGATTATTTTTATTCCAATATATACCACCTAAAAACATGATGAGCAAAAGAAATGGAGTTATGTATTTGGTTGGATATGTAGCATATATGATAAGTCTATTTATGTAATTAAAATAAATTGTTTATATAAAAATTAGCGATTAGAATTCTTCTAATCGCTTTTTTCTATGTAGAAGGTAAATTATATTATCGATTTAGTAAATATACACCTAAATTAAGATATGTAGCAAAGATAAGCCAAATTAGATATGGAACTTGAAGAAGTCCAGCAAGTTTGTTTTGATTATAAAATTTGATTATCATATTTATAACAAGTGCTATTAATAGAATAATCCAAAGAAAAGCAAAAAGTCTCCATTCTAGTACAAAGAAAGCAATAGGCCAAAGTAAATTTACAATTAATTGAGAATAATATATTAAATCAATATCTGAGTCTACAAGTCCATTACTTTTTAAAATTCCATAAGATATGCCCATTAAGATATAAAGTATTGACCAAACTATTGGAAAAATAGTGTTTGGTGGGGAAAAAGGTGGCTTTTCTAAAGAATTATAATTAATAGATCCAGAAATTATAAAACCAACAATTGCACCTAAAATAACAGTTGTAAGAATTGATTTTAAATAAATTTTAAAATTATTTAACATAGATTTAACCTCCTAATAAGAGTTTATTTTAATAATTAAAAAATATGTTATTTAAAAATGAAAATTTATATAAAAACGATACTATTTAAAATATAATTATTTTTGAATAGAGTTTTTGGTTTTGAAAATAATAATATATATGAACAGGCTATTTTTAATAGAAAATCCCGAGATTTTTCAAGGAAAAAAATATTTAGACAAAGAAAAAAAGTATTTTGAAGGATGGTATTTTAAGAATACTAATAAAGAAAACGGCATTTCTTTTATACCAGGAATAAATATAAATGAAAATGAGAAAAATGCTTTTATACAAGTCATAACAAATAAAGAGTCGTACTATGTAAATTATAAAATTGATGAATTTAAATTTTCTGACAATCCTTTTTGTATTAAAATTGAGAAAAATTTATTTTCAAAAACCAATTTACATTTAGATATTGATGATAAAAAACAAAAGTTAAAAATTAGTGGAGACATAAAATATTCAGATGGGAAAAATATAAAAACAAATTTATTAAGTCCAAATATAATGGGACCTTTTTCATACGTAACGTTTATGGAGTGTAATCATGCAATACTTTGCATGAAAAATAAAATAGAAGGAAAAATTAATATTAACGGTAGTAAAATTAATTTTGATAATGGAATTGGTTATATAGAAAAAGATTGGGGATGTTCTTTTCCGAAAAAATATATATGGTGTCAAGGAAATAATTTCACAAAAGCTAATGCGAGCTTTATGATGTCTATTGCAGATATCCCTTTTAAAATATTTAATTTTAAAGGCGTTATTTGTGATTTAATAATAGATGATAAAGAATATAAATTTACAACATATAATAATTCTAAAATAGAAAAAATTAATATAAATGATAAATATTTAAATATAATATTAAAAAAGGGAGCGTATAGCATAAATATAAAATCTATATATGATAAAGGATTGAACTTAAAAGCTCCTGTTAAAGGAAAAATGAATAAAGAAATTCTAGAAAGTATTAATAATTCTATTTTTGTAACTTTGAAAAAAGAAAATGAAATTATTTTTTCAGATACAAGTTATAATTGTGGTTTAGAAATTGTTAAGTAAAACTATTATTTAAAGTTTTTATATAAATGATTAGATTATAGAAAGAATAGTAAAAAGCTATTCTTTTTTCTATTTTAGTAATCAAGTAAAAGAAATTATCAAGTACATATGAACAAAGATAATTGTATAACAATTAAATTACAAAAATGTAAGGTTGGTTGACAATAATTTTTTCATACTTTAAAATTAAAGTATATTATACTAAGGAGAAAAATGTGAGAATACAATTATCAGAACATTTTGATTATAAAAAATTAATTAGATTTACATTGCCTACAATAATAATGATGATATTTTCATTGATTTATGGAGTTATTGATGGAGCATTTGTATCCAACGGTGTTGGATCAGATGCTTTTGCTGCTGTCAATTTAATTATGCCAGTGTTAATGATACTGGGTTCTATAGGATATATGATAGGAACAGGTGGAAGCGCTTTAGTTTCTAAAACTATTGGAGAAGGAGACAATAAAAAGGCTAATGAATATTTTTCTATGCTTATATATTTGTTAATAATCATAGGAATTATATTAACAATTATTGGAACTCCACTAGTAAGAAAGATTGCTATATTACTTGGGGCAGATGAGGTATTAATAGAAGACTGTGTAACTTATGGAGGAACTTTATTTCTATTCTTAACACCATTTTTATTGCAAAACTGTTTTCAAAGTTTTGTTGTAGTAGCAGAAACGCCTCTTTTTGGACTTTTAGTGTCAATAGTTTCAGGCTTAGTTAATGTTACTCTTGATTTTATATTTATGTATAATTTTAAAATGGGAGTTTTTGGTGCAGCATTATCAACAGGAATTAGTCAAATATTTGGTGGAATTATCCCACTAATATATTTTATGAGAAAAAATAAAACTGTTCTTAGATTAACAAAAACTAAATTTGATTGGAAAGCAATTATTGGAACATGTATAAATGGATTATCAGAAATGGTAAGTAATTTATCAACTTCACTTGTAAATATGCTTTATAATGTTCAACTTATGAAATATGCAGGACCTGATGGGGTTGTAGCCTATGGAATAATAATGTATATAAGTTTTATATTTTCAGGAACTTATTTAGGATTTGCAATAGGAACTGCACCAATTATTAGTTATCATTATGGTGCTGACAATCATAAAGAATTAAGAAATTTATTAGTAAAATGTGCAAGATTAATAACTGTTGTTTCTATATTGATGACAGGACTTGCTGAGGCTTCGTCTAAATTCTTGGCATCAATATTCGTAAGTTATGATAAAGCACTTTTGATGATGACAACAAGAGCTATAAGAATATTTGCTCTTTCATATATAATAAGTGGATTAAATATATTTAGTTCATCTTTCTTTACTGCACTTCATAACGGACCAATTTCAACTGCAATATCATTTTTAAGAACATTACTATTCCAAATTGCATTTATATTTATTTTGCCATTATTATTCGGATTAGATGGAATTTGGCTTGCAGTGGTAATTGCTGAAGTTTTAACATTATTATTTTCAATGGGATTTTTAATTGCAAATAGAAAAAAATACAAATATGGATAAGCTAAAAAGGAGTAATAAATGGAGTTTAAAGAAAAACTAAAAATATACCAAGAATTAGTAAATAAGGAACTAGAGAAATATGTAAGAAAAGAAGATGTTTATGAAAAAATATTAAACAATTCTGTTGAATACAGTTTGATGGCTGGAGGAAAAAGACTAAGAGCAATTTTAGTAATAGATACTTATAAATTGTTTAAAGAAGATTTTGAAAAAGTTTTTCCTTTTTCTATGGCTCTTGAAATGGTACATAATTTTTCTTTAATACATGATGATTTGCCAGAAATTGATAATGACGATTTTAGACATGGAAAACCAACAAATCATAAAGCATTTAATCATGCAACAGCACTTCTAGCAGGAGATGCTCTATTCAATCAAGCTTATATTACAATAAGTGAAGAAATGAAAAAACAAGCAGAAAATAAAAATTATGAATTATTAGAAAAAGAAATAAAAGCATTTAATGAATTTTCTTTAGCTACAGATAGAATGATTGCTGGAGAATATTTAGATACTGAACTTGAAGGAAAACGAATATCAAAAGAATTACTTAAGTATATTCATGAAAATAAAACAGGTGCACTTCTTAAATTAAGCATTAGAATGGGAGCAATTTTAGCTGGAGCATCAGAAAAAGATATTGAAATTCTTTCTAAATTTGCTGATAAAATTGGTCTAGCATTTCAAATAAAAGATGATATTCTTTCAGAAGAGGGAAATCAAGAAATAATGGGAAAACCAGTTGGAAATGATAAGGAACTAGAAAAATGTACTTATGTTTCTTATTATGGTTTAGAAGGCGCAAAACAAGAATTAAATAAAATAATAGAAGAAGCTCTTGAAGACTTAAAACAATTTGATGAAAAAGCAGAATTTTTAAGAGGATTAACTATTTATATAAGAGATAGAAATAAGTAATAAATTTAATTGACTTTATATATTTATATATTATAATGATTATAGAAAAACAAATGAAAGGAATTACAGATTATGAAGAAATTAGTAATATGCATCATAGTAGTTGCAGTTGTGGTTTTAGGATTTTTTGCACTAAACAAAAATACAGATGAAGATTTAGATAATGAAAATGTTGCAGGCAATGGAGAAGTTGTAGAAAATGAAGTAGAAAATGAAGTAGAAAACAATGATTTAGCAGAAATGCCAGATGTTGATTTTGGACAAGAATTAACAACTTTAGTTGATACTCTTTATGCTGGAAATGAAAATTTATTTTCAAGTTTAATGTCACAACCAATAGATGTCACTGATAGCGAATCTGTTAATTATATGACAGGATTAGAAAATGGAGATGATTTAGAAGCTTTAGTGGTTTCAGAACCAATGATGTCTTCACAAGCATATTCTTTAGTAATTGCAAAAGTAAAAGATGGAGCTGATGCAGATAAAATAGCAAAAGAAATGAGCGAAAATATTAATATGAGAAAATGGATATGTGTATCTGCTGAAGTGTTATATGCTACAAGTACAGAAGATTTAGCATTCTTAGTAATGTCTTCCGAAGAAATGGCAAAACCAGTATATGATGCTTTTAAAGCTGAAGTCGGAGTTATAAGAGAAGAATATACTAGAGCAGAAGCTGTAGAAGAATTACCAGAAGATATGTATTAAAATAAAAAAGATAAGTCGATTTGAATTGTTACTGGTATAAATTTATACGAGTAATAATTTGATCGGCTTTTTATTTTTACTAATCTAAATTTTGGAGGATTTATGGTATTTTCAAATATTGTTTTTTTGTTTTACTTTTTGCCAATAACTTTGGCTTTATATTATATATTGCCTAAAAATGGCAGAAACATAGTTTTATTAATTACATCGTTGATTTTCTATGCATATGGAGAACCGACATATGTTTTAATAATGGTAATATCAATTATTTTTACATATATCTATGGTATTTTGATAGACAAGTTTAGAAAATATTCTAAAGTGTTTTTATTTTTATCAATATGCACCAGTATAGGATTATTAATATATTTTAAATATACAAATTTCATAATCGAGAATATAAATTTATGGCTTTCTAATAAAGTAGATTTTATTAATGTAGCACTTCCAATAGGAATTTCTTTTTATACATTCCAAATGCTTACATATATAGTAGATCTTTATAGAGGAGAAGTAAAACTTCAAAAAAATATTTTTAAATTAGGATTATACATAACGTTGTTCCCACAATTAATTGCTGGACCAATTGTAAGATATCAAACTGTTGAAGAACAATTAGAAAAAAGAGAACATTCTATTGAAAAATTTGCCCTTGGAGTTAGAAGATTTCTTATAGGGCTTGGAAAGAAAGTATTAATTGCTAATTTGCTTGGAGAATTGGTACAAGTATTTTTAGCATCTAATGATAAAAGTGTTTTATTTTATTGGATGTATGGAATCTCTGTAACTCTTCAAATCTATTTTGATTTTTCGGGATATTCAGATATGGCAATTGGACTTGGAAAAATGTTTGGATTTGACTTTTTGGAAAACTTCAATTATCCATATATTGCAAAAAGTGTAACAGATTTTTGGAGAAGATGGCATATATCATTAAGTACATTTTTTAGAGACTATGTATATATTCCTCTTGGTGGAAACAGAGTAAGCAAAATGAAATGGTTAAGAAACATATTAGTAGTTTGGTTTCTTACAGGAGTTTGGCATGGAGCCGCTTGGAATTTTATAATTTGGGGCTTGTATTTTGGTATAATACTAATTTTAGAAAAATTTATATTTGGAAAATATTTAGAAAAAATGCCAAGTGTGTTTTCGAGAATTTATGTACTTTTAACAGTAATGATAAGCTTTATAATATTTAGTGGTGAAAGCTCAAAACAAATATTTGAACATCTAGGTGGTTTGATTGGATTTAAAGATATACCACTTGTTTCTCAAGAAAGTTTATATTATTTTAAAAGTTATTTAGTTATTTTGTTAGTGGGAATTATAGGAAGTACACCTATAATGAAAAATCTTTTATCAAAAGAAAAAATTAAAAAAATAGTGAATATTTTAGAACCAGTATTTTTAATATTTATATTAATTCTTTCTACAAGTTATATTGTTGATGGTTCATTTAATCCATTTTTATATTTTAGATTTTAAAAAAGGAGGGAAGCTTTATGAAAAATAAGATTATTACAATTAGTTTTATTATTATTTTGATTGGAATCTTTTTTGTGAATTTGATTGCTAAAGACAATGAAATATCAATTTTAGAAAGAAGAAAATTAGCTCAGTTTCCTGAATTTAATGTTGAAGATTTATTAAATGGAAAATGGATAGAAAAATTTGAAGACTATATTCAAGATCAATTTATTGGAAGAGACTTTTTTAAAAATGTAAAATCTTTTTGGAGCATAAATGTATTTAGGCAAAAGGATAATAATAAGATGTTTGAAAAAGATGGTGCTCTTTATAAAATGGAGTATCCTTTAAGCGAGACAAATGTTAGAAAAAATGCAGAAAAAATGAAGAATGTTTATGATAAATATTTAACAGGTAAAAAAGTTTATTTTTCAATAATTCCAGAGAAAAATTATTATTTAAATGATGAACATTTATTAATGGACTACAACAAAATAGAACAAATAATGAAAGAAAATTTGCAAGGATTTGAATATATAAAGATTTTTGATGAATTGAAATTAGAAGATTACTATAAAACAGATATACATTGGAAACAAGAAAATTTATTAAATGTTGCTGATAAGATTAGCGCAAGTATGGGACAAGAAATTGTATCTGATATTGATTATAAAAAAGAAAAAGTAGGAAAATTTTATGGTACATATTATGGTCAAATCGCAAGCAAAGTAAAGCCAGATGATATGTATATTTTAACAAATGATACAGTAAAAAAATCAACTACCTATAATTTCGAATTGCAAAAACAAGGAGAAGTTTACGATAGAAAAGAAACAAATGATAAATATGATATTTATTTATCAGGTGCAACTCCTTTAATTTCTATAACAAATGAAAATGCAAAAGAGAATAAAGAATTATTGCTTTTTAGAGATTCTTTTGGAAGCAGTTTAGCACCACTTTTAATAGAAAATTATAAAACAATAACTTTAATAGATTTAAGATATATTTCAAGTGAAATTTTAGATAAATTTATAGAGTTTGAAAATCAAGATGTTTTATTTTTATACAGCAGTCTAATACTAAATCAAAATGTTTTAAAATAATTAATAATATAAATAGAAAAAATAGAGTATATAAATTTATACTCTATTTTTTGTTGCAGTTTAAATACTTGAAAAGTGAGTATAAATGTTGTATACTATAAAATGACCAAAAGTTAACATAAAAACAATCACATATGGAAAGGGGTTATAATATGAGCCTATACTATCATGATGGTGGAATAAAAATCTACCACGAAGACAACATTGAGCTTTTACGGAGGCTCCCTGATCGCAGCATAAACCTTATTTACTGTGACATTCTCTACAATACCGGAAAAGAGTTTGACGATTACAGTGACAATCTTGGCAGTCCTAAAGAAGCCATGGAATGGTACAGACCTCGCTTTGAGGAAATGAAAAGAGTCTTAGTAGACAACGGTTCTATTTTCATTCACTGTAACTGGCGCCTGGATTCCTACATGAGAATTCTGATGGATGAAATTTTTGGAGAAAGAAACTTCAGAAATAGAATCTACAGAAAGCACAGCAATGAACGAGGATTTTACGCGAATTTCGATTCCCAAGTTGATATTATTCTTTACTACGTGAAAGATACCGGAAATTTCATTTTTAAAGAGCAACATGGTTCTTCTCCACGAGTGGTTCCGCTTTTTGAGAATGGATATCTTGAAGGACGTTCGGAAACGAGAATTTTTAAGGAAGAAGAAATCAATCTGGAAAAACGAAACAAGCATTGGCTTATCAGTCAGAAGCAGTTTGATGAGATGATTAAGAAGGGTCAAGTTCAAATCATTAATGGACTGCCGTATCGATTCAGCACTGTTGTTCCGGTTGGAAATCTTTGGCATGAAGATTGCATGCTGGATGATTATACTAGGACTGATGTTGCCGAAGTATACGATACACCAAAGCCTGAAGCGGTACTGGAAAGAATCATTTCTACTTGCAGCAATGAAGGTGATACAGTTGCTGACTTTTTCATGGGCGGTGGTACAACTGCAGTTGTTGCTAAACGTCTGGGTAGAAAAGGCGTGTTCTGTGACATTAACAAAAAGGCATGCTGTGCTACGATGAAAAAACTCGAAGATCTTAAGTGATTGGTCATCCGTAAGATGAAGAAGAAACCTCGCACTAAGCAGTAATCTGCTGTGCGAGGTTTTCTTGTATATTTATAAAGAATATTACAATATTTAAAAAATATATGATATAATTTAAAATATATTAAAAATTCACAAAAAATTAACAAAACAATGATATAAAAATTTAAATGAATAATAAGGAGAATTTTATGAATACAGAAAAACAAGAAATAAAAAAATGGGCAAAAATTATATTTATAGCTTTGTTTGGATATCTAATTGTAGATAATGTAGATGTTGTAGGAAACATTATTCAAAAAATATTAAGTATAATAAGTCCTTTTGTTGTAGGTGCGGCTATTGCATTTATTTTAAATTTGCCAATGGGATTTTTTGAAGAAAAGTTATCAAATTTTAAAACAAAGAAAGGCAAAAAATTAGGAAAAGGTTTTATAAGAACTGTTTCTCTAATTTTAGCAATACTAGTAATTGCACTAATTTTAACACTAATTGTTAATTTAGTTTTGCCTGAAATTATAAATATTATTACTTTATTAATTGAAAAATTACCATATTATGGAGCAGAACTTAAAAATATTGCAAGCAAAATAACAGAAGATATTCCACAAATAAATGAAGCAATAAAAAGTATAGATATTAATAATAAGGAATTACAAGAACAAGTAAAAACATTAGCAACAGGATTTTTAAGTAAATCTGTTTCATTTGTTGGAAATATGATTGGTTCACTTGTAAATGCTATTGTATCTATTGTGTTTGCAGCATATATACTAACTGGTAAAGATAAATTAAAAGAGCAAGCTAAAAAGATTTTATATGCATATAATGATGAGGAAAAAGCAGAAAAAATTATTGGAATTGGTAGAACTGCAAGAAATATTTTTAGAAAATTTATAACAGGTCAATGTTTAGAAGCAATAATTTTAGGAACTTTAAGTATAATTGGAATGCTAATTTTAAGAATTCCTTATGCTGTTCCAATTGGTGTTTTAATAGGAGTTACAGCTCTAATTCCAATAGTAGGTGCTTTTATAGGAATTATAATAGGAGCAATATTAATTCTTTCTAGTGCGCCAATGAAAGTTATAACATTTGTAATATATATATTAATACTTCAACAAATAGAAGGAAATTTAATATATCCTAAAGTAGTGGGAGAATCTGTTGGACTTCCTGGAATTTGGGTGTTAGTTGCTGTTGCAGTAGGTGGAGATTTATTTGGAGTAATAGGAATGCTTTTAGGACTTCCTATTGCATCAA
>CAZPAF010000031.1:0-23923 GCA_964584475.1 uncultured Lachnospiraceae bacterium
AATATGTAAATGAACATAGTGTAAATAATTAAAAAAAAAAGACAAATAATTAATGTTAATTATTTGTCTTTTTTAATGGAGGCGCCAGCCTGTCTTGTCTTTTGAAAGTCTCGATAAATAAGCATTTTATTTCTAAATGGAGACATTGGATACAAAATTTGAAATAAATATAATCGAATGGGTAAATTGAAATTGTTTTATCATTATGATATTATACTAATCGATAAATAGTAATTTGTAGAGGTAAATATGTTTAATTTATTTAAAAATAATATTGAAAAGTATTATCAAAATTTAATTAGAGAAAATAAAAACGATATAAAGTTATTATATGGAATAAATTCCAAATATAGAAATCAAGAAAATAGATTATTAGAAATGTTTGGTAAATGCGATTTGTTTGATAAAAAAATAAAAATGATTATAATATCAGATACACATGGTTGCTTAAGAGAAGATGAATTTTCTCAATTTATAAATGAAAATAAACAGTTCGATGTATGTTTACTATTTGGTGATCATAGTATAGGTGACGTAGAGATAATATTACGATATGTTAATAAAGAAAAAATATATGCTTTATTAGGAAATCACGATAACAATTATATTGATAAATTTAATTTAAAAAATTTAAATGGTAATGTCATTAATATAAATGGTGTAAAAATATTAGGAATTCAAGGAAGTTATAAATATAAACCAGATGATTTCCCATCATTTACTCAAAAAGAAAGTATAGAATTTTTAAATGATAAAGAAAAAGTAGATATTTTAGTTAGTCATGATGCACCTTATGGATTAAGTGGAAGAAATGATGTTGCACATCAAGGATTATTTGGAATTCTATATTATTTATTTAAAAATAAAGTACCATATTGTATACATGGACATTTGCATACACCTTATAATAAAGAAATGATAAATGGAACAAAAGTGAACTGTTATTATATGTATAATTATATAGAATTGATTTAATTAATAAATTATATTTTATCAATTAGTTTGAAATATAACTAATCGATTTTTTTGTAAATATCGACTTCAATTTTATTAATTTGGAAGACAGTTTTTAATGAAATATAAAATATGAAAATAAATAAAGTACTTGCAACTCTAAATAAATCTGCTTTTTGAATAATAATCTTAAAAATGCAAGACAAAAATAAAAAACTAGCAATTCCTACTTATGTAAGTGTTTGCTAGTTTTTTGTGGAGGCGCCTATCAGAATCGAACTGATGATCAGAGTTTTGCAGACTCGTGCCTTACCGCTTGGCTAAGGCGCCGAATATTTATTTTTGGATAAAAAAATGGAGCGGGAAACGGGGCTCAAACCCGCGACCTATGCCTTGGCAAGGCATCGCTCTATCAACTGAGCTATTCCCGCGTCAAATTAAAGCATAACTATAATAACAGAAAAAAATATAAAAGTCAAGAGCTATATTAAAGTATATGATGAAAATTTTTTTATGTTACAAATAAAAACCTCTACATTATAGTAGAGGTTTAAACATATTCAATTAATTATATATCTAAAAATGGGATAACAGAATCTCCTGTTACAGTAGATGGTAAAACACCATTCCATTTTTCAATAAAGTTTTTCTTAATTTCTAATTCTTTTAATTTTAAAGCATTTTCAGTTGTACTAGAATCTTGAACTTGCATTACTTTTGCATTAGCTTCAGCTTCAGCAATTTTCTTTTCGTTTTCTATTTTTGCTTTTTCAAGTTCATATTGAGCTTGTTTTGCTTCTTGTTCAGCTACTTGTTTCTTCTCGATAGCTTGGTTATAAGCTAAAGAGAAGTCTAAGTCTGTAACGTTAAAGTCTATTACAGTGAATCCTCTAGATTCGATTTTTTCTTTTAAAGTGTCTTGCATTTTATCAGAAACTTCTGATCTTTTTGTTATAAGTTCTTCAGCTGTATATTGAGCTGTTACTGCTTTAACACTTTCTAGAATAGATGGGCTAATCATGATTGATTCATAATTAACACCTATAGTTTTATAAATATTATAAGCATTTTCAACACTTACATTATAGTTAACAGCAACTTTTAATGTTACTTCTTGTAAGTCTCTACTTGCTGTAGAACAATCTATTTCAGCTTTTTGTGTTCTACAATCCATAAGTACAATTCTTTCTATCATTGGTAGTTTCATATTTAAACCTTCTTGAACTACGTTTTGATCAGCTTTCCCAAATTTTGTTCTAATTCCAACATATCCAGTTGGGACTGAAGTAAAACAAGTTAGAAAAACTAATAAAATAGCTAATAAAATAATTGGCACAAATAATGTTGCTGGTTTAAATGTTATCGATGTATTTCTCATATAATTTCCTCCTTTTGTGTAGGTGTGATTTTTATCACTACAAAACTATTATATCACATTATTAACATAAATGCAAATTATGGGTTTACTAACAAGGAATAATAAGTAAATTTAAATGAAAAATCAAAAGAAAAGTTACATAATATTGAAAAGAGGAGTGAGGTGTGTTATAATACACCATGTCAAAAAATTGAAAGGGAGTGAAACTGATGGAATACTGTCTAGTACGGTTAACATCAAATGACTATCGAGAATTCAGACGGACGTACAGCAAATTGGTATATAGCATATATGACAAGAGAGCGATGCTATATTTTTTGGAAGACAAAATCACGCGCAAAGCACTGGAAGAGAAAATGCGAACAAGAAGCCAGTTTATAGAAGCTATAGAATCAGAAGACCTCGAAATGTATTTTTTCAAGAAGGCTGAAAAAATTATCGGCTTTGTAGAGCTTTCTTTCCACAAAGGTAAGTGTGACATTGTTGAGTTCTTTGTATTTGAAAGGTACAAAGGCGATGGCACTATCATGTGGAACGAGGCTGTGAAAGTCGCCAGCAAGCGTAAGCCTTCAAGATTTGAGCTTTGGACCCCGTATACGGGAGCACAAATCTTCTGGAAGAAAATGGGTTTCGATACTGTTTTCATCAATGGAGTAAAGTGCTACCGAAAGAAAATGAGATATTCATGACACTCCAAAGACTGTAAGTACCTGCTAAGGTGCTCACAGTCTTTTTCTTTTTCGTTGTATTATTAATTAATTTATGATAATATCACTATAGAATTTTTTTAATTTGTTTGGAGGTAGTATATGGAATACAGAAGATTTGAAAATTCTTATGTAGTAAGATTAAATAAAGGAGAAGAAGTTGTTTCTTCATTAAAAGAACTTTGCAAAGAAGAAAATATAAGACTTGGAGAAATAACAGGACTTGGAGCAAGTGATTTAGTAGAAATAGGTGTATTTAATGTAAATACAAAAGAATATAAAACAAAAACATTTGAAGGAATGTTTGAAATTACATCATTAGTTGGAAATGTAACAACAAAAGATGATGAAGTTTATCTTCATATACATATAAACTTTGGAGATGAAGAAGGAAACGTAAAAGGAGGACATTTAGTTCAGGCTAGAATTTCTGCAACTTCAGAAATTATCTTAAGAATAGTAGAAGGTTATGTTGGAAGAAAATTAAGCGATGAAATTGGACTTAATTTATTTGACTTTTAATAAAATGAATAAATAATTTAAATTATAAAATACTATATATAAAAAGGAGATTATGATGAATAAAACAAGTTGTGATTTAAAACAAGGAATAAAAGCTCATTTTATTAAAACTGATTTATATAAAACAGATCTTTCTTGCATTATAATAACAACACCACTTAAAAGAGAAACAGTGACTTTAAATGCATTAATTCCATTTATGCTTAGAAGAGGAACTAAAAGACTTCCAAATCAAAGTTTAATAAATAAAGAATTAGAAAATATGTATGGTGCAGCATTTAATTGTGGTATAGATAAAATGGGAGACAATGTAGTCTTAAAGTTTTATATAGAATCAATAAGTAGTGAATATGCTTTAGCTGATGAAAATATTTTAGAAATGAATTTAAATAATATTCTAGACATTGTATTCGATCCTGTGCAAAATGGAGAACTACTTAATGAAGAATTTTTGAGCTTAGAAAAAGAGAATTTAAAAAGAGTAATAAATAAAAAAATAGATGATAAAGAATCTTATGCGTTAGATAGATGTATTTCTGCTATGTATGGAGATGAAAAATTTGGTTTATATAAATATGGATATGAGGAAGACGTTGATAAAATAACAATTAAAGATATTTCAGATTATTATAATTGGCTTATTCAAAATTCTAAAATAGATATATTTGTCTCAGGAAACATTGAAACAGAAAAAATTGAAAAATTTTTAAAAGAAAATAATAATATAAAGAAATTAAAGCCAAGAATTGAAAACTATATTTTAAACAATGAATTCACAGAAAGTAAACAAATTGTGGAAAACATAAATGAAATTTCAGAGAAAATGGATATTACTCAAGGAAAACTTGTAATGGGATTAGATATTTTATCAAATATGGAAAATCTTCAAGTAGTTTCTCTTGTATATAATGCAATTTTGGGTGATGGAGCAAATTCAATGATGTTCCAAAATGTAAGAGAAAAAGCAAGTTTGGCATATTCTGCAAGAAGTACATTTACAAAACAAAAGTTAAATATATTTATAAGATGTGGAATTCAGATAGAAAATTATGAAAAAACAGTAGAATTAATAAAAGTGCAACTTGAAAATATTAAAAAAGGTGATTTTGATGATGAGGATCTTCAAAATGCAAAAACATATTTAATATCATCTTTGAAAAATGTTGCAGAAGAACAAGATACAGAAGTGATTTATTATATAGGGCAAGAAATTTCTAAAACAAATATGAGTTTAGAAGAGTATATTGAAAAAATTGAAAATGTAACAAAAGAGCAAGTAGTAGAGCTTGCAAATTCTATTCAAATTAACACAATATATTTCTTAAAAAATTAATATATAGGAGAAAATCAGAGTGCAAATAATTGAAAATAGTAAAATAAAAGAAAAATTATATATTGAGAAGTTAGATAATGGATTAACTATTATGGTGCTTCCAAAGAAAACTAGAAAAAAATATATTGTTTGGAGTACTAATTTTGGTTCAATAGATAATAAATTTTATGCCCCAGGAGAAAAGGTGCTAACTGTTGTTCCAGACGGAATAGCTCATTATCTAGAACATAAATTATTTGAACAAGAAAATGGTGAAAATAGTTTAGATGTTCTATCTTCAATTGGCGTTGAAGCAAATGCTTATACAACAAATGACCATACAGCATATTTATATGAATGTACAGATAACTTCGATGAAGCATTAGAAGAATTTATGAATTATGTTCAAAATCCATATTTTACAGATGAAAATGTAGAAAAAGAACGTGGAATAATTGAACAAGAAATCATGATGTATGATGATTATCCAGAATGGGCAATATATATGAATGCAATGAAATGTATGTATAAGGATAATGAAATAAATATTGATGTAGCAGGAACTAAAGAGACTATTGCAAAAATAACAAAAGAGAAATTATATAAAATTTATAATTCATTTTATAATCCTGAAAATATGATAATTGTACTTTCTGGAGATTTCGTGCCAGAAGAAATAATAGAAAAAGTAAAGTCAAAAGTTACTATGAAACAAAATCAAGATGAAACAAAAAGAGTATATAACAAAGAGCAAGAAGAAATTGTACAAAAGTACATTGAAAAAGAAATGAATGTTAGTATACCAACAGTTTTAATGTGTTATAAAGATAATAATTTAAAAGAGGATAAAGTAAAAAAAGATATTGCAATAGATATTTTAGGAGTAGTACTTCTTAGTAAAAGTTCTAAACTTTATGAAAAATTATATGAAGAGGGAAAAATTTTTACTGAGCCAGCTTTTAGTTATGAGTTTTCAAAAACGTTTGCTCATGTTTTAATTCAGTTTCAAACAAAAAATGTTGAAGAGGTTGTAGAAGAAATAACAAATGAGATTAATTTATTAAAGAAAAACGGAATTGATGAAAATGATTTTGAAAGAGCAAAAAGAAGAGTTTATGGTGACTTAGTTAGAGATTATAATGAAGTGTCTGGTATTGCAACAGGAATAGTTGCAGACTATTTTAAAGATATAAATTCTTTTGACTATTTTGAAGAATTTAGTAGCATAAGTAAAGAGTATGTAGAAAAAGTGTTAAAAGAACTTTTTGTAGAATCAAAAAAAGTAGTATCAGTTATTAAACCAAATAAAGAAGAGGATAAATAAATGAATGTAGTAACATTTCCGGGAGTGAATCTAAGTTTTGAATTTTCTAAAATTGCTTTTACTGTATTTGGATTGTCTGTATATAAATATGCAGTTTGTATAGTTCTAGGAATTCTAGTTGCGCTAGTTTTATGCAGATTAAATAAAGAAAAATTCGGTATAGATTTTGAATTTATATTAGAGAGTTCAATACTAGGAATTTTCTTTGGAATTATTGGAGCAAGGATTTATTATATAATGTTCAATTTAGAATATTACATAAATAATCCAGAAGAAATTTTGAATTTTAGAAATGGTGGACTAGCAATATATGGTGGCTTAATCTTTGGAGCGATTGCAATAATTATAAATTGCAAAATTCGAAAAAAGAATATTTTAGATTTTTTTGACTCTATAGTTCCGTTTGTTGCGATTGCACAATGCATTGGAAGATGGGGAAATTTCTTTAATATAGAAGCTTATGGCTATGAGACTACTTCTATTTTAAGAATGGGGATAACAACTCTTTCTGGATATATAGAAGTACATCCAACATTTTTATATGAATCAGTCGCAAATTTGCTTATAGGAACAATTCTTATAATGATGCAAAGAAAAAGAAAATATAAAGGTCAAATATTGTTATTCTATTGTATGTTATATGGATTAATAAGAAGTATTATTGAAGGCTTAAGGATTGATAGCTTAATGTTTTTAAATTTCAGAATATCTCAAATATTATCAATAATTGTCTTAATAATATCTACTATATTTTTTATAGTCAATAATGTTAAAAGTAAAGCTACTCTAAGTAAAGAAAAATAATATAAAAATAATGTCGAATCCTGTCTTACGAAATATCCAGCAAATGCTGATATTTGGTTGACTTTCATGTAACAAAATGTTATTTTTAAAATATACAAAAGAGAAAAAATGAAGGGGAGAGTGATATTATGTTATTAGATGAAAAAATTTGTAAATTGAGAGACAAATTAAATAAGTGTATTTCTAACGGTGAAGATTACTCTGTAATATATAAAGTGAGCGTAGAATTAGATGAACTTATAGCCCAATATTATGCAAGAGCTGCTGAGGTTGGAAATAAATAAATTAAAAGAAGTCGAAATTAACATTAGCTTAATTTCGACTTTTTTTATATTATAATTGAAAAAAGTATTTTAATAATATAAAATATCTCTAACAATAGAAAAGGAGATAAAAATGAACATAAAAGAATATTCTCAAAACATTTATACTTTAAGTGAAGATTTAATTTATGAAATTCTAGATAGATTTGAAGCTAATCAAAATATAGATAAAACATTAACTTATGTATTTGTAAAAATATTCTATATACATTCAATAAGATTATATTTAAGTAGCAGATGTAGAATTGATTTATTTGATGATATTTATATGGAATATAGAAATAACATTTTAGAATATTACAAAATAAATAATAAAGGCATAGAAGAAGAACTTTTAAATGATATTCAAAAAACAGCAGATACAATGCTTGAGATGCTAGAATCAATGAATTTTAAAGAAATTAATGATAGCTACGAATTTAGACATTATATAATTCTTTGTTTTGATCTTTTAAGAAAGATTTTGGAAAATAAATCAAAACATCCAATCAGAATTGATTTGTTCGATAACTTTATTTCAAAGATAAAAGAAAAAGCAGAAGAAATGATAGATTATACTTCAAAAATTTTAAAATAAATAAAACCAAAAGACATAGAAAATCTATGTCTTTTTAATTTGTACAAATACTTGACAAGTCAAAAAAATAAATGAAAAAAACAAATAAAAAGGTGTACTTTTTTTTTTATTTAATATATAATAATTTTGTATAATTTTAAGGAGGTTTGGAGCTTGAATAAATTAATAAAAACAGAAAGTAAATATGATGGACCAAGATTTAAAATTATTCAAAAACAATATGAAAGACCAGACGGTTTAAAAATTATAAGAGACTGTGTAGAGCCTGGAAATGCTGTGATAATTCTTGCAGTAAATGAAAATGATGAAGTGTTTTTTATTGAACAATATAGAGAAACAATAGAAAATGTTGCTCTTGAATTACCAGCAGGAATGATAGAAAAAGATGAAGATCCTAAAGAGGCAGCTAGACGTGAACTCGAAGAAGAAACAGGAGTTAAAGCTAAAGAAATAGAATACTTGACAAGTTGTTTTACATCAGCAGGCTATACTGCTGAAAAAATCTATGTTTATTTAGCAAAAGATTTAGAATATGGAAATCAACATTTGGATGAAACAGAAGAAATCTTAAATATAAGAAAAATACATATTGAAGATGCAATGAAAATGATTTTAGAAGATGAAATCAATCATGCAAGCGTTTATATAGCAATACAAACTTACTATTACAAGTACTATAATGGAGGAAAAAATGGATAAATTAAAACAAACGATAACTTCAATTGATTTAGATAGTTTGCTTAAATTATTTGACATACAAATTGCAATCGGTGTATTACTATTTTTTGTTTTATTTAGAAAAATATTAACAAGTTTGTTAATAAAAATATATTATGCAATAATAAAATCTGACAAAAATACAAAGGATAGTTCTATGTATAAACCACTTAATACATTTTTTATATTATTAGGTGTGTTCTGTATGATAAACATATTACCAACAAACAATGAATTACTAACTGTTATGGATGCAGCTTTTTATATTGTACTAATTTATTTTGTAACAAAAGCTATTTCAACATTATTAACAGTAGATTCTGTACTTGGAAAAAAAGTTTTTAAAAATTCTAAAAATACAGCAGTAAATAGATTTTTGTGTGTTGCTGCAAAAATAGTTTTATGGATTATTGCATTTTTAATTGTAGTAGAAAAATTAGGATTTGACATAAGTATTTTTAGTGGCTTATTTGCAGGTTTGGGAGTTGCATCTGCAGCTGCTGCTTTAGCTGCTCAAGACATGGTAAAAAGCATGCTTAGTGGTATGGCAATATTAACAGACAAACCATTTGTTATTGGAGACTGGATTGAAGTAGACAAATATCAGGGAACAGTTATAGATATAACATTTAGAAGTACTCGTATAAAATCTTATGATAACTCAGTTGTTACAATTCCAAATTCAACAATAACATCAAATTATGTTGTAAACTGGAACAGATTAACAAGTAGAAGATTTGACTGTCTGCTTAGTTTAGCATTAGATACACCATCAGATAAAATTCAAAAAATGGTTAAAGAAATAAAATTAGTACTAGAAAATGATCCAAATGTTATAGAAGAAACAGTTCAAGTAAATTTACATGAGATAACAAATTCAAGTTGTAATATAAAAATTTATTTATATGTTAGAGAAGCAGAATATGCAAAATTCTTAAAAGCAAAACAAACTATGTTATGCAATATATTATACTTATTTGAAAAGGAAAACGTAGATTTAGCATATCCAACTCAAAATGTATATGTAAAAAGAAAGGATGAAGTAGAGGCTTAAAATGGGAATAGGAATTGCGTTAGCAGGAGGTGGACTAAAAGGATTAGCCCATATAGGAGCTCTTCAAGCTTTAGAAGAGCTTGGTGTTAAAATTGAATATCTTTCTGGAACAAGTTCTGGAAGTATTTTCGCATCGTTTTATGCGATGGGATATACAGTTGATCAAATAAAAGAGAAAACTATGAAGCACTATAAAATGCTTACAAAAATAGATAAACAACCTCTTTTTAAAGCTGGTGCAACTTATCTTACATCAGGAGTAGCAAAAATAGAAGGATTAATTCCAGGAGAAAATATTGAAAACTTGGTAAAAACAATTTCTAAAGATAGACACATAACAAATATGAATCAAATAGAGATTCCTTTTGCAATAGCTACTGTAGATACAATTTCTACAAAAGAGTGTATATTTTTATCTAAAAAGATTGATTTAGAAAACAATGAAGATATAGATTACATATATGATACTCCAATTGCTACAGCAACAAGAGCAAGTATGTCTTTTCCTGGAGTATATACACCATGTCAATATGGAGGATATAATTTTATTGACGGTGGAACAAAAGACAATTTACCTGTTAAAATTTTAAAGGACATGGGAGCAGATAAAACAATTGCTTTAAGTTTTAAAATTGATGATTATGAACCTAAAGAAGATATATTTGCAATACTACTTAGAACAGTGGATATATTTTCTTTAAAAGATGTAAGAAAAGCTCAAAAAGAAGCTGATTTAGCAATAGAAATTGATTGTCAAGGAACATCTCTTCTAGAAATAACAGATGCAGATGAAGTTATACAAACAGGTTATAATACAATAATGAATAATAGAGAAAAAATATTAGATTTGTTAAATAAATAAACACAAGAATATATAAAATAATAGGAGTGAGAGATTTGCCTAGTAATGATACTATGATGCAATATTTTGAATGGTATTTACCTAGTGATTCTACACTTTGGAACAAGGTTACAAAAGAAGCTAAACATTTAGAAAACATTGGAGTATCTCATCTTTGGTTACCACCTGCTTATAAAGGAGCAAGTGGAAAAACAGATGTTGGATATGGAGTATACGATTTATATGATTTAGGAGAATTTGACCAAAAGGGAAGTATTCCTACAAAGTATGGAACAAAAGATGAATACATAGAGGCTATAAGAATATTGCGCGAAAATAATATAAAAGTTTTAGCAGATATTGTTTTAAACCATAAGATGGGAGCAGATGAAACAGAAATGGTTTTAGCTATGCAAGACGATGCTGAAGATAGAAATGTTAGTCTTACAGAAGCTATTCCAATTAAAGTATGGACAAAATATACTTTCCCAGGAAGAGGAGATATCTATTCTGATTTTAAATGGAATTGGACTCATTTCCATGGTGTTGATTGGGATGAAAATACAGGAACTGCCGCAATTTATAAGTTTTATGGAAAACATTGGGATGAAGATGTAGATAAAGAAAATGGAAATTATGATTATTTAATGGGAGCAGATATTGATTTAAATAATTATGATGTTATTAAAGAACTTAAAAAATGGGGCAAATGGTATATAAATACTACAAATATAGATGGTTTTAGGCTAGATGCTGTAAAACATATTAGAGCTGAATTTTATCCAGAATGGTTAGGAGAATTAAGACAAGAAAGTGAAAGAAAATTATTTTCTGTTGGTGAATATTGGAGTTCAAATATAGACACAATAAATCATTATATAGAAAAAACAAATGGATGTATGTCTTTATTTGATGTACCGCTTCACTATAATTTTTATAGAGCTTCAATTAGTAATGGTGAATATGATATGCGTCAAATATTTGATGGAACAATAGTAAGAACTAATCCAGATAAAGCAGTTACTTTTGTTGATAACCATGATACAGAGCCGGGTCAAGCTCTAGAATCTTGGATATTGGATTGGTTTAAACCACTGGCATATTCACTTACATTACTTAGAAAAGATGGTTTTCCATGTGTATTCTATGGTGATTATTATGGAATCCCAGAAAAAGATGTTGCTCCAAAAGATGATATTTTAAAAATTCTTTTAAAAGTTAGAAAATATTATGCTTACGGAGAACAATATGATTATTTTAATGATAAAAATGTAGTTGGATTTACAAGACTAGGAGATTATGAACATCATGATTCTGGCTTGGCAGTAGTAATGTCTGACGCTAGAGGTGGTGGAATCCAAATGAATGTTGGTAAAAATTTAGCAAATACAGTATTTTATGATTGCACTGGAAACCTTTCAGAAACTGTGTATGTAGATAATGATGGAAATGGAATATTCTATTGCAAGGATGGAAGTGTTTCTGTTTGGATAAAACAAGGACAAAGTGTAAATTAAAATATAGGAGTTAAAATGAAAGTTTTAGTAACAGGTGCTTCTTCAGGAATAGGAAGAGACTTGGCAAGAGAATTTGCAAAAAGAAATTATGATTTGGTTTTAGTAGCTAGAAATGTTGAAAGGCTAGAAGAACTAAAACAAGAATTAATAAATGAGTATAAAGTAAATGCAGAATATATAAGCTTAGATTTATCAAAAAGGGAAAATTGTATAAATCTTCATTCAAAAGTAAAAGATGTAGATATTCTAGTAAATAATGCAGGTCTTGGAGATTTTGGTGAGTTTTCTGAAACTGAACTTACTAAAGATTTTTCAATAATAGATACAAACATTACAAGTGTACATGTACTGACAAAATTATATCTAAAAGATATGAGAGAAAAAAATTCTGGAAAAATTTTAAATGTTGCATCAATAGCAGGATTTATGCCAGGACCTTTAATGGCAACGTATTATGCATCAAAAAACTATGTAGTTAGACTTTCAGAAGCAATAAGAGAAGAACTTCATAAAGCAAAATCAAATGTAAAAATTAGCATTTTATGTCCAGGACCAGTAAAAACAAATTTTAATAATGTAGCAAATGTAAAATTTGAACTTTCTTCGCTTTCTAGTGAATATGTTGCAAAATATACAGTAGATAAATTACTAAAAGATAAATTTTATATTGTACCAGGAAAAATGATTAAAGTAGGAAAGTCGTTAGCTAAAATTGTTCCAACACCAATAGTTGCTAAAGTGTGCTATAAAATGCAAAAAGCAAAACAAGGAAAATAATAGAACAACTATTGAAGGAAGGTAAATTTTATGGAAATATCAGATATAAGAAGAAAAGCGAATCAAATATATTTAGATATTTTAAAAGATGGGGAGCAGACTATAAGAAAATTATTTTCAAAAGGTAATGACTTATCAGAACAAATAAGATTTAATGAAGCAGAAGAATATATAAAGAAAATGTTGTTGGCTCAAATGGGAATATCCAAAATGCTATTGATACACAAATACAAAGACATGGATTATGATAAGCAAACTCAATTTTTTAAAGAAACAGATGAATTATTAGCAAGTTTTGAAAATAGTCGATGTTTGAAGTTTGACGATGAATTGATAGAGAATTTGTTTGGAAATCCTTTAGGTATAAAAAGTGCAGAAGAACTTGAAGAATGGAATAATATAATTTATCATAACGGCAGAAATGGAGCGAGTTTCGAAGAAATATTTAAAGAAGAAAGTTTTATGGTGCAACATGAAAATGAAAAAAATCCATTTAAAAAATTCTTTGGAAGTTTTAGATATAACAAGATGAAAAATACTTTTTTATTAGAAGACAGTTATACTAAAAGAATTAGAGAAATAATACGAAACGAATTTCAAATTGAGCCTAAAAGTGAATCTATGGTTTATGTAAGAAGTAAAGATATATTATCTAACTATACAAGCGAATATCGTTCGTTGCAAGCGATTGATGATATTTCTAGGACTGTTTTAAAATCATTAATGCAAGAAAGAAGTAATGAGCCAATTGATATACAACAAACTAGTGAAACGCTAAGAAGCGAATTTCAAAAAGACACAAGAATGACTAAGGTAAAAGATGGATATAGAAAAAGAAACATTATTTTAGGCAATGAAAAGTATGAACAAGTTCCTTTGGAACAAGTTGGTGAAGCTATGTTAGGATTACAACAAAGATATGAAGATGCTTTTTATAAAGAACAAGCTCTGGAAGATTATATAAAAGATTTAGCAAAAATAGTGGCGGATTTTGTTTATTTACAACCATATGAAGATGGAAATAAAAGAACTGCAATAAGCTTATTTAATAGTATGATGATGTCAAAAGGATTAATTCCACCACCAATAAGTATTATAAATGATTTTGAAATGGGAAAAGCATTTGAGGAAGCTAAAAAGAAAGACTATACATCTATTCAAGAATTTTTTGTGAGTAAATATGAAAAAAATTTAACTGACAACAATCAAGAACCAGAAAGAAGTGCAGTAAGAAGTACTGAAAAAGAAGGAATAGAAAATGAAACTGGAGAAATAGAATGAAAATATTAATGGGAACTAAAAATCCAGGAAAAATTGAAGGAGCAAGACTTGCTTTTGAAGAATATTTTGATAATGTAGAAATAGAAGGAATTGGTGTTAGCTCAGAAGTTGGTGATCAACCTATAAATGAAAAGATTTTTCTTGGAGCAAAAAATAGAATTAAAAATTTAAAAAAATATGCAAAAGAAAATAATATAGAAGCTGATTTTTATATTGCATCAGAAGCTGGAATAACAAACTTTCTAGGAGATGAGTGGATAGATATAAATGCTGCAGTTATAGAAAGTAAAGATGGATATCAAACTGTAGGAAGTAGCCAAGGATTTCAAATTCCAGAAAGATATATGCCAGAAATACAAGAAACAGAACTTGGAAAAGTTATGGATAAAATTTTTTCGGGACAAAAATTGGGAAATGGAAAAGGTGGAATTAGTAGACTTACACACGATGTAGTAACAAGAATTGAGCTTACAAAAAATGCATTTGTTATGGCTTTGATAGGTCATATAAATGGTGATTTATGGAAATAATAAAATTTTAGAGGTGAACTAAAAGTTCACTTCTTTTTTTATTTAATAAAAGAATAAATATATTTTTTTTGATAAAAATATATTTATGAAAGATTATAATTTTATTCCAGATTTTATTTATTATGAAAAAGATATCGAAAATTATGAGCTTGGAAAGTTTCTACTAGATAAATATAAAGACATAGATAAAAAAATAATAGAGAATCATAATAATATAGAAGAAATGCGAAAAAAGTCAAATACTGAGTTTCCTAAAATGAAAAAAGCTTTAATAATAGGAACAAGAAAAACTCATAAATTTGTAGAAAATCATAAAGTTTCAGATTATTTAGTGCCATACACGTCTTCAGGATGTACAGCAATGTGTTTGTATTGTTATTTAGTTTGTAATTATAATAAATGTGCATATTTAAGACTTTTTGTAAATAGAGAAAAAATGTTTGATAAAATAATAAAAGAAGCAAATAAATCAGAAAAAGAATTAACTTTTGAAATTGGAAGCAATAGTGATCTGATTTTAGAAAATACTATAACTGGAAATCTAGATTGGACAATTAAAGAATTTAGTAAGACAAACAAAGGATATTTAACTTTTCCAACAAAATTTTCAATGGTAGATTCTATTTGTAATATACAGCACAATAAAAGAATTATAGTCAGAATGAGCGTTAATCCAGAAAGTATAATTAATAAAGTTGAATATGGTACCTCAAGGTTAAAAGATAGAATTGATGCTATAAATAAATTAGCAGATGCTAATTATAAAATTGGTATTTTAATTGCTCCAGTTATTATGCTTGAAAATTGGAAAGAAGAATATGAAAATTTGATAAAAATCCTAAAAGAAAACCTTACAGAGAAAGCTAAAAAAGAAGTTTTCTTTGAAGTCATATTTATGACTTATAGTTATGTGCATCGAATGATAAATGGTGAAGCGTTTCCTAATGCAATACAGCTTTATAATCAAGATTTAATGACTGGAAGAGGCAGAGGAAAATATATGTATAAAAAACAAATAAGAGAAGAGGGAGAAAGATTTTTTAGAGAAAAAATTTTAGAGTATTTTCCAGATAATAAAATTATTTATATTGTTTAATGAAAAATAAAATTTTAAGATCTATTTTAAAACAAAAACCGCACTTCATTCGTGAGAGGTGCGGTTTTGTTTGGTTGATTTTACTTTTTCCATATAACAAATACTGTTTGGATTTTTGGAAGTTACCAAGCGTAGGGAAGACATTCGCAATGGCACAGATGTCTGGAGATGCGTGTGACCCGGTAAAGGTCATGACTGTCATTAGCAAGGCAAGACTCATTGATTTTCAGCCTCATAATAGCATCAGGGCATTCTTCAGATGAGTACAGAAGACGAGATAGCAAAGATGTTTCATAAATATTGTGAACAAATTCGAGTTCTTCTGCAGTGTCAGGGATGTATCCTGTTTTTTTGAGTTCTTCGAAATACCCTAAAAATTTCTTGGGACTTGTGCTGTGATTGACCAGAATTCTGTGATTGGCATTTCCCCGAAAAAGAACTTCTTTGTAATCTCCAACGGGGTGAGTAGTAAATCTATATGTCATAAAATAACCTCCTAACGCAAAATCAATAAATTTACTAGAAGACAATTATAACACGATTTACATAAGTTGGCAAGATGAGAGCTACTGAAGCATTCCAGTAATCCAAATTCCTAAATTTTCACGATAGATTCCAGCAAATTGAGAAATAGGAATTGGATTTGTTCCAAGACCGACTTCTATTGTAAATCCAGGCCTATTGTAATTTAGAATAAACCAATCTTTGTAACCTGCAAAACTTGAACTTTCTGGAACTTGTTCTAAGCTATAGCCAGAAAGCTCTGCAAAACGCTTTGCAAGTTCTTGACTTCCTGGTGGAGTTTGATTTTGATATTGATAGTAAATTACTCTTCCCTGAGTATGATAAGTAAGCATTATAGAAAAATTATGGCGAAGAGTAAATATATATAATGCAACTGCTTCAGGAGCAGTAAGAGGTCCATATCCTACAAAATCACGAGGTGCTGGCTTATTAAATCCTTGTGCAAATTTTATTTCACGAGCTTGATCCCAGCCAGCAGGGAATTGCAAATTTAAGTCAATACCTTCTATATTTGCTTTCCAGCCACTTGGAAATGGTATTTCTGGGAAGTTATTTGCAATTTGTTTTGCATTTCTATAAGCCCAAGAATTTTCAGAAAGTGCTCCAGTTACTAAATCAACACCATCAGGATTTACCATAGGCATTAAATATAAAGAAACATTAGAGAAAAGTTCTCTAGCATTTACACCAAAAATTGGTAAATTATTTACATAGCTTTTTGATAAGTTTTCTAAAAATTTCATTAATAGAGGTGCAGTAATCCATTCGTTAGCGTGAGTTGCGCCGCAGTAAAAAACCTCTTTTTGCCCAGTTCCGAATCTTATAACAGAAAGTGGCCTACCTAAAACACTTCTTCCAATAGAAGTCACTTGTAAAAAAGGATAGATTACTTTTAATGCTTCAATATCCATATTTAAGAATTGAGAAGTGTAGCTGATGTTAGTTTCAACAACACTTCCAAACGGAATGATAATTTCTTCACCAATTTTTAAATTTTCATAGTCTATATTAGGATTTGCAGCAATGATTGCATCTACTGTACTTGAATACATACGTGCAATTTCAAATAATGTGTCACCTTGTTTTATTGTGTGTTTTGTATAACCATTGATATATGGCATAAGAGCGTTCCATGTACTTGGACCTACAATTCCGTCAACTGTTAAACCATTTGCTCTTTGGAAATTTTGAACAGCTGTGAATGTTTGAAAACCAAAAATTCCGTCAATCGCACCATTATAATATCCTAAAGATTGAAGAGTAGATTGAAGAAGTTCAACTTCAGGACCTCTAGAATTTAATCTTAAAGTAGTCATAAAAAAATCCTTTCTTTAAAATAAATTAATATTTAACTAATTATTTTTGCAGTTTAATATTTAAAATATATTATTCAAATAAAATATTAATGGTTACAAAAAAGAAAAAAGTTTTAAAATATTTGAAAATAGCTAAACAAAAGGGCTTGTAAAAAGAAGAAATATATTATAAAATATGCTTGAAATAATAGACCATATATGAGGTGAAAAAAGTGCTAATAGAAGCGGAAATGAAAGAACTTGCAAAGAAAAAAGAATATACTAAAGTATTCAATTATTTTCATGACGAATATACTGACATGCTAAAGAACTTTTTAGAAAGGCATGAGGTAGAAGTGCATGAAGATGATTGTTTAATTGATTATATTGTTAAAACAAGATTTTTTATGCCAAAATATAATCAATACACAATTCCAATTTCAAACGCAATGTATAATGAAGAATTACCAGAAGCACTAAAATATGATTTATTAATGAGTACATATAAAGATGTTAGAAAAGCATTTAACAAATAAAATTTAAAATTAGAAAAGAATAATATAAAAAACATTATAGGAGAAGAAATGAACAGAGTTGCAAAATTTTTAGCTCACGAAGGAAGAGTAAGTTTAGTATGCGCAAATACTACTGAGATGATAAATGAAATAAAAAATATTCATGATTTAACACCAACAACTACAGCAGCACTTGGAAGATTTGCTACAATAACAGGAATGATGGGATTTACAGAAATAAAAGATACAGAAGATTATTTAACAGTTCAAATGAATGGAAAAGGCCCAATGGGAACTTTAATTTCTGTAGTAAGAAGAGAAGCTTTTACTTCAAAGGTAAAAGTTTGTACAGATAACCCACATGTAGAAATTCCTCTAAAAGCTAATGGGAAATTAGATGTAAGTGGAGCTGTTGGACAAAATGGCTTCTTAAATATTATAAATAAAAATGAGGTAACAGATACTAACTATACTGGTTTAGTTCCAATAGTTACAGGAGAAATTGCAGAAGATTTTACAGAATATTTTGCAAAATCGCAACAAAAACCAACTGTAATTGCACTTGGAGTGTTAGTAAATAAAGATGGTGTACAAGCCGCTGGTGGATATATGATTCAATTAATGCCAGATGCTACAGAAGAAGATATTGTAGCAATTGAAAAAGCATTAGAGAAAGCGCCAAGCATTAGCCAAATGATTGATGAAAATAAATCTCTAGAGGAAATAGCAAGAACAGTTACTGGGGATGAAGATATAATGATTTTAGCACAAGAACTTGATATGAAATATGAATGTGATTGCTCAAGAGAAAAATTTGAAAGAGGATTAATTTCAATCGGAAAAGAAGAACTTGAAAAAATTATAAATGAAGACGGAAAAGCAAATATTATTTGTAATTTTTGCAAAGAAGAATACAATTTTGATAAAAATGATTTAGAAGAACTATTAAGACAAAGCGAAAATAAATAAAAATTTTATTTTTTGAAGGTGAAACAAATGACGAAGAAATTTGAAAAAGAAGCTATGATAGAAGGAAACGAAAAATTTGAGAAAGCAATTTCAAGAATGGAAAAGTTATATGATCCAATATATGGTGATGGTCCTATGCGTAGCGAATTTGATAGAGATTATACAAGAATTATAAATTGCAATGCATATAGAAGATTAAAGCACAAAACTCAAGTGTTTTTCTCACCAAAGAATGATCATATCTGTACAAGAATTGAACATGTAAACTTAGTTGAATCTATAAGTAATACAATAGCAAACTATTTGGGATTGAATCCTGAGCTTACAAAAGCAATTGCTGTTACACATGATATTGGACATAGTCCATTTGGTCATCAAGGAGAAAGTATATTATCTGAAATTGCACTAAGAGAATATGGAGATAAATTCTGGCATGCCGGAAATGGAATTCATTATGTTGATGATTTAGAACTTTTAAAAGATGTTGGTGGAAATGAAAGAAACTTAAATCTTACTTATGCAGTTAGAGATGGAATTTTAGGACATAGTGGTGAGCCAATAATATCTGGACAAAAGCCAAGAGATGAATTTATAGATTTGAAAAAATTTACACATTCAAACAAATATCTTCCATATACTTGGGAAGCTTGTGTTGTAAAAATAGCAGATAATATATCATATCTTGGAAGAGATTTGGAAGATGCTAAAGAAATGAAACTTCTTACAGATAGAGACTTAGCAAATTTAGATAAAATGATAGAAAACATAAGAGTAAATAATACAAGTATAATTGGATATTTAACAGCTGATTTATGCAAAAATAGTACTGTTGATGTAGGGTTAAAATTTTCTGATGAAGCTCATTCAACAATGCAACGAATAAAACAATTCAATAATGAGAAAATATATAAGAATGAAAAAATTCAACCTACAATTAGATACTTTAAAGTTGTTATGAATGAAATTTTCTATACGTTAAAAAGAGAATATAATGGAACTGCAACAAATAAAAGTATAAGAAAAATGAAAAGATATTATCCAGTTTTAGCAAACGAGTTCTCAAATTGGCTTGAAAAATATTGTAATTGTCAAGATAGAGATGATTCAAAATATTTTAATAAAGTTATTTATGATTTGAATAATATTCAAGACTATTGTAGGGCAATAATAGATTATATGTCAGGAATGACTGACCAATATATCATAAGTGTATATGATGAAATAGTAAAATTTTAAAGGAGAGTTATATGGTTTATCAATATGAGCCAAAAGGTGTATGTTCAATGCAAATGAATATAGAAGTTGAAGATGATATAATAAAATCTGTTCAAATAATAGGTGGGTGTGCTGGAAATACAAAAGGTGTTTCAGTTTTAGTTGAGGGAATGAATATAGATGAAGCAATAAAAAGATTAAAAGGAATTGATTGTAGAGGAAGAGGAACATCTTGTCCAGATCAGCTTGCGATTGCTTTAGAAAAAATAAAAGAACAAACAGCTTAAAATTAATAATAAAAGATAAAAATAACCCCAGATTTATTCTGGGGTTTTATTATATATTTTCTTTTATATAATCAGCAATTTGTTTGAATTGCTCTAAACTTAATTGTTCTGCTCTAACTCTTAAATCAATTCCAAGCTCATTTAGCATTTCCTCTAAGAAATCTTTTGGAAGTAATCCTGAATTAGAAAGAGAGTTAATTAAAGTTTTTCTTTTTTGTAAGAATGAAAATTTTATAACTTTAAAGAATAATTCTTCATCTAATACTTTTACTTTCGGCTGTTTTAAAACATCTAATTTTATTACTGCAGAATCAACATTTGGTGCAGGGATAAAAGAGTTTCTTGGAACATCAATTATTATTTCTGGATTTGTATAATAATTGATACTATAAGTAATTGTTCCGACTTCTTTTCCGCCTGGTTTATCAGCTAGTCTTTCTGCAACTTCTTTTTGAACCATTACAGTAATACTTTCTAGATTTAATTTATCTTCCAAAAGCTTCATAATAATTGGAGTTGTAATGTAGTAAGGAAGATTTGCAACAACTTTTACTGATTTAAATTTACTATTTTCTTCTATAATTTTGTTTAAATCTACTTTTAAAACATCATTATTTATTAATTCAAAATTTTCATATAAAGAAAATCTATCTTTTAAAATACTTACCATTTTTGGATCTAGCTCAATACAAATAACTTTTCCGGCATTTTCAAGAAGTGGGGAAGTTAAGTTCCCAAGTCCAGGACCTATTTCTATAATAAGATCATCTTTACAAACGCCAGCATTTTCTATAATTCCATCTACAACATTTTGATCAATTAAGAAGTTTTGACCATAACCTTTATTTGCATGGGCATTATATTTATTTAAAATATATCTAGTTTCTTGTTCTAAATTCATTTTTTATTTCCTTTAAATTAAAATCTATCAATAATTATACTGCATTTTCCACAAAATATCAATAAAATGTGGATTTCTTGTTATAAAGTACATCAAAACGAGATTTTAAAATATAAAAAAGACACACTTTTTAAAAGTGTGTCTAAAATAAATTATTCAGCTTTATTTGTCATTGCTTCTAAATCTAATAATTCTTGCCATCTTTCATCAACTTCTTTTTGGAACGCTTCAATCATCCATTCATTACCAGGTTTAAACATATGTTTAAATCTTTTTTGTGGTTTTAAGAATTCTTCGATTGGAAGTTTGTTAGCTGGTTTATAAGTAATTTTATAAACTCCATCAACAACTTCATATAATGGCCAGTAGCATGTATCTACTGCTAATTTATTGATTTGCATTAAATCTTCTGTATTATATCCCCATCCTCTAGGACATGGAGCTAAAACATTTAAGAAACAAGCTCCTTCTGTGTAGATAGCTTTTTCTGCTTTTTCATATAAATCTTTGTAGTTTCCAATAGCTGCTGTTTGAGCAACATATGGTAGGTGATGTCCAACCATGATTTTTGCTAAATCTTTTCTAGATTGCATTTTTCCAGGAACAACAGATCCTGCTGGAGTTGTTGTTGTATCAGCAAATTGAGGTGTTGCTGAAGATCTTTGGATACCTGTGTTCATGTAAGCGCCGTTATCGTAGCAAACATAAACCATGTCATGTCCTCTTTCCATAGCTCCTGATAAACTTTGAAGACCGATATCATATGTTCCACCGTCTCCACCGAAAGCAATGAATTTTGTATCTTTGTCAGCAGGAAGTTTTCCTTGACGTTTCATTGATTTGTAAGCAGCTTCTACACCACTTAATGTAGCACCAGCACATTCAAATGCTGTGTGAATAAATGAATCTGTCCATGATGTATATGGATAGATGAAAGTTGAAACTTCCATACATCCTGTTGCTCCAGAGATAACTGCATGATCTTCTGGTTTTAAAGCTCTTAATATTGTTCTAGCAACAGATGGTGCACCACATCCAGCACACATTCTGTGACCAGCTGTAAATCTTGAAGGTTTATTAGCCATTACTTCTTTATGATTATATGCCATACTAAATTTCCCCCCTTAATCCTAAATATCTATATGGATTTCCAACATCACCTGATGCTGCAACTTCTTCTAGATCTTTATAAACTTTTTGGATATCTTTTACTGTAGTATCTCTACCACCGATACCATATACGTAGTTAACTGTAGGAACATGAATTTTTTCTACATACATTCCTGAAACTACATCTTCAAATAATGCTCCACCAGCAGCATTTAATGAATCTGCTTTATCTAAAACAGCTACTGCTTTAGCCCCTTTTAGGGCTTCTGCGATTTCTTCAGAAGGGAATGGTCTAAACATTCTAACTTTGATTAAACCAGCTTTAACTCCTTGAGCTCTTAATTCATCAATAGCAGCTTTTGCTGTTCCTGCTGTAGAGTTCATACAAACTACAACAAGTTCTGCATCATCCATTTGGTATCTCTCGAAAAATTCATATTTACGTCCTGTTAATTTTTCGAAATCTGCTGATACTTCAGCAATAACTTTTTTAGCATTTCTCATTGCAACTGCTTGTTGTGTTTTATGTTCGAAAAGATATGCTTGTAAGTCTAATGGACCAACTGCGATTGGTTCTTTATCATTTAATAAATAATGTTCTGGATTATATTTTCCAACAAATTCTTTTACTTTATCATCTTCTAATAATTCAATATTTTCAATTGAGTGTGATGTGATGAATCCATCTTGACATACCATTAAAGGTAATAATACGTCTTTGTGTTCAGCAATTCTATGAGCCATTAATAAGTTATCGTAAGCTTCTTGGTTGTTTTCTGAGAATAACATTATCCAACCACTATCACGAGCTCCCATAGCGTCTGAATGATCGTTATGTATATTTAAAGGCCCTGAAACTGCTCTATTTACTAAAGACATAACTATTGGTAATCTTAAACTTGAAGCAATGTAAACCATTTCCCACATTAAAGATAAACCATTTGCTGATGTAGCTGTCATTGCTCTACCACCAGCTGCTTGTGCACCAATACAAGCACTCATTGCACTGTGCTCACTTTCAACAGCAACAAACTCTGTATCTACTTGACCATTGCTAACAAAGCTAGAAAAGTATTGAGGTATTTCTGTTGAAGGTGTAATAGGGAATGCTGCAACAACATCTGGATTAATTTGTTTCATAGCGATAGCTGCTGCTTCATTACCACTTAATCTTTCTCTAATTCCCATAATAATTTTCCTTTCTAATATTCAAATTATTTTATTTCATTTCGATTGCTTTGAATGGGCAAACTTTTGCGCAAACGCCACATCCTTTACAAGCATCATAATCGAATTCTCCTCTTGTTCCATCTGGATTTACTGGAATAGCATCATCTGGACAAACTGGGTAGCAAAGACCACAGTGTTTACAAAGTTCAGATTTGAAAACAG
>CAZPAF010000032.1:0-23872 GCA_964584475.1 uncultured Lachnospiraceae bacterium
AGTGTTATTGTATCACGTGCCTTTTTATTTTGTGAACTAAATGGGGTTCACTTCATTTTTCATAAGTGTTATTTTATATTTAATTATTATTTTAAATGTTTTGCTACTTCTGAAATTATAGCATTTTTTGCTTCTTCAAAAGGCATATTCATATTAGTTCCGGCAGCTTTAATATGTCCACCTCCACCAAATGTTAAGCAAACTTCTGAAACATTTACATAGTCATTAGAACGAAGTGATGCTTTATAACCAACTTCTTTTTCATAAATAAATATTGAGACTTCTACACCTTCTATTGCTTTTCCTATTTCAACGATTCCGTCATGTTCTCCTGCTTTAAGTCCAACAGCTTCATCATCAGCTTTTGTCATATATGTAAATGCTATTTTTCCGTCTTCAAAAAATTCTAATCTATTCATAGCCATTTTTTGAGCTTCAAATTTACTTTTTGTCATTGTCATCATTGAATATTTATAAATTTTTGATAAATCAATTCCTTTTTCTAAACACCAAGATGCATAATCAAAAGCTTCAACAGTAACATTTGAATTTCTAAATCCATTTGTATCTGTAATAACACCTGTAAGTAATGCTTCTCCAATTTCTTTTGTAATTTCAATTCCTAAATATTGAAAACTAGAAACCAAAATTTGAGCTGCAGCTGGTGCTACATGATTTACTACATTAAAGTCTGCAAACATGTCGTTTTTATTGTGATGATCAAATTGTACTTTTACTTTTGCATTTTCAAAATAAGGAATAAATTCTTCATTTACTCTTTTTAAATTTGGGCAATCTACAACAATTGCCAAATCATAATTTTCAATTTCAGATTCTTCTTTAATAAATTCTCTTCCCTTTAAATAAGAAAAATTCTCCGGAAAATCCTTCATTAAAACTGTGACATCTTTTCCCATATTTTTAAGTGCTAAGTACATTGCAATGGAGCTCCCGATAGCATCACCATCTGGAGCTTCATGTGCCATTACTACAACTGTTTGTGCGTTATTTATTTCAACTAATATATCATCTAAAGTCATATTTTACTCTCCTTTTTTTAGGTCTTTCGTAATTCCTTTTAAGATTTCATCTATTCTTGAACCATATTCTAATGATTCATCAAATTGAAATACAAGTTCAGGAGTATTTCTTAAGTTAACTTTTCTAGCAATTGCACTTCTTATATATCCACTTGATTGTTTTAGTATTGAAAGATTTTCTTTTTTACTTTTTTCACCAATCATACTAACAAATACTTGTGCATATCTAAGATCTGGTGTTGTTTTAACTTTAGTTACACTTATAAGACCTGTTAAATGAGGGTTTTTTAATTCTGTAGTTATTATATTGCTAATTTCTTTTCTTAATTCCTCATCAATTTTATTCATTCTATTACTATTACTAGCCATAAAAATTTCCTTTCTATTTAACTTGTTCCATTATATAAACTTCTAATTGATCTCCTTCTTTAATGTCATTAAATCCATCAATTTGAAGACCACATTCATATCCTTTATCAACTTCTTTAACGTCATCTTTAAATCTTTTTAATGATACAAGTTTTCCATCATGAATAACTATATTATCTCTAATTACTCTAATTCCTGCATTTCTAGCAACTTTTCCTGTTAATACATAAGAACCTGCAATTGTTCCAACATTAGAAACTTTAAATGTTTGTCTAATTTCAGCTGTACCAATAACAACTTCTTTGTAAACTGGATCAAGCATACCTTTCATAGCAGCTTCAACATCATTTATTGCATCATAGATAACTGAATATTGTTTAATATCAACACCTTCTTTATCAGCAATACTTTTTGCTATAACATCTGGTCTTACATTAAATCCAATAATGATTGCTCCAGAAACTCTAGCTAAAGTAACATCAGATTCTGTTACACCACCAACATTTGAGTGAATAACTTTAACTCTAACTTCTTCATTAGATAATTTTTCCAAAGATTGTTTTAAAGCTTCAACAGAACCTTGAACGTCAGCTTTAACAATTAAGTTTAATTGTTTTAAGTTTTCATTAGCAATTTTTGTAAATAAATCATCAAGAGTAACAACTGTATTTGCACCGATTTCTTTTTGGTGTTTTTCATATTTTCTTTTCTCGATTAAGTGTTTTGCTGTTCTTTCATCTTTTACTTCGTAGAAAGTATCTCCTGATTCAGGAACAGATGTTAGACCTGTAATCTCAACTGGCATAGATGGTCCAGCGGATTTAACTTTTTTACCTTTATCATTTTGCATTGTTCTAATTCTACCAATTGAAGAACCAACTATAATTGTATCTCCAGTATCAAGCTTACCTCTTTGTACAAGCATTGTAGCAACTGGTCCTCTTGTTTTATCAAGTCTTGCTTCTATAACTGTACCTTTAGCTTGTTTTGTTGGGTTAGCTTTTAATTCTAGTACGTCAGCTTGTAGTAATACCATTTCTAATAAGTTATCAATACCTTGTCTTTTCTTAGCTGATATTGGAACATAAATTGTATCTCCACCCCAAGCTTCTGGAACTAATTCATATTTCATTAATTCTTGTTGAACTTTTTCAAAGTTAGCATCTGGTAAGTCCATTTTATTTACTGCAACTATAATTGGAATTTCTGCAGCTTTAGCGTGGTTAATAGCTTCAACAGTTTGAGGCATTACACCGTCATTTGCAGCAACAACTAATATTGCAATATCTGTAATCATAGCTCCTCTAGCACGCATTGATGTAAATGCTTCGTGTCCAGGAGTATCTAAAAAAGTAATATCTCTATCATTAATTCTTACTTGGTAAGCACCAATATGTTGTGTAATACCACCAGATTCACCTTCAATAACATTTGTACTTCTAATAGCATCTAGAAGTGATGTTTTACCATGGTCAACGTGTCCCATAACAACTATAACTGGTGGTCTTGATACTAAATCTTCTTCTCTGTCTTCTGTTTCATCTATTAATATATCTTCGTCTGTTACAACTGTTTTCTTTGTAGCTGTGATTCCATATTCTTCAGCTATTAAGAAGGCTGTATCAAAATCAACTTCGTTATTTATTGTTGCCATTATTCCTAAACTTAATAATTTTTTAATAACATCACCACTTGTAATTTTCATTTCAGCAGCTAAGTCTTTTACTGTTATTGTTTCAGGAATTTCAATTTCTGTTAATTTAAATATTTTTTGTTTTGTTCTATTTTCTTGTTTAACGTTTTTCTTTTTACCACGTCTTCCTCTTTCAGTACTTAAATCATAGTAATCTAACATTTCTCCTTCTTGGAACATGTTAGATAATTTATTTTGTTTCTTTAAGTCGTTTAATTTATCTGAATCGAAGTCATGATCATTATTTTTACGATTATTTTTCTTAGTTTTTTGTTCGTCTTGTTGTCTGTTTTGTTTTGCTTTGTCTTTAGCTTTATTTCCGTAATCTCTAACATTTTCTTTTTCAGCAGGAATATCAACATCCATAATGTTTTTGATTTTTTTATCGATTCCTCTGTCGTCTAGTTTTCTTTGACCACCATTTCTGTTTTCTCTATTATCTCTATTTTCAAATCTATTATTTCCGCCATTATCTCTTCTATTATAAAAATTATTTCTTTGACCATCATTATTAAAGTTTTTCTTATTATAACCATTATTATCATTTCTATCTTTGTTATAATTTGGTCTGTTATTATTGTAATTAGTTTCTCTTTTATTTTCAAATCTAGGTTTATTTTCTTGAGCTGGTTTTGTTTCTACATTATTTTTGGCATTATTAACAGAAGTTTCTGGAGTTTTTACTTCAGTAACTTTTTCTTCTTGTTTTGGAGTTACAAGTTGTTCTTTTTCTACTACAACTTTTTTTGGAACCTCTTGCATTTTTTCTTCTGGCTCTTTTTTCTTTCCAATACCTAATAATTCACTTACAGTAAGAGGTTTTGTTGGTTTATCTCTATAAACTATGTTATAGTCTTTATTTCTTTTATTTTCTATAAATCCAACATCTTTCTTTCTAGATTGTTCTTTTCTTTTTCTTTCTTCTTCTTTTTTCTCTTCTTCATCATTAATTATTACAGCTCTTCTAATAATTACTGGTCCGTCATTTTTTTCTTTTTTATTTTCCATAGATTTTGTCTTTGAAACTCCTTTTAATAATTTTTCTATTTTCTTTGCTTCATCTTCTGTAATAGCACTTAAATGACTTTTTGCGTCAATTCCTGCTTGTTTAGCCACTTCTAATACTTTCTTAGTTTCTACTCCTAATTTTTTTGCAAGTTCATGAATTTTAATTTTTTCCAAACTCTCCACCTCCATGAATTTCCTTTTTTATAGCATCAGCTAAGTTTTTATCTTTAATACCAATAACTGCTTTATTGTGTTTTCCAATCGCCTTACTGTTATCAAAAATTGTTCCATATATTATCATTTCGACATTTTCTTTATCACAATAATATTTAATATTTTTGATAGTTTTTAAAGAAGCATCTTCTGCAACTATAACAAGCTCTACATGCTTTTTTGCCATCTCTTCTAAAACTAAATCTGTTCCTGATAACACTTTTCCAGCTTTAGCAGTAATTCCTAGTAAACCATTTATTTTATTTACCACTAATTACACCTCTTATACTTTCATATAATTCTGGGCTTATTTCTTTTTCAAATACTCTTTCTAATCTTTTAGATTTTATTATATTTTTTAAGCATTCTTCACATTTGCAGATATAAGCACCTCTACCACTTTTCTTTCCTGTTAAATCAACTTCAATGATTCCCTCTTTTGATCTAACAATTCTTAAAAGTTCTTGTTTTTCTTTTTGCTCATTACAAGCCATACATGTTCTTTCTGGTTTTTTCTTTTTCACCAAATCAATCACTTCCTAAAATAATTATTCTTCTACTGTTTCTTCATCTTTTTTAGTTTTTCTTTTTCTTGTTTTTTTCTCTTTAACTTCTTCTACAACTTCTTTTACTTCTTCAATTACTTCTGTAACAGTTTCTTTTACTTCTTCAATTACTTCGGCAACTTCTTCTTTTATTTCTTCTGCTAAAGCTTCTTCTTTTTCTTCAGCTTCCATTTGGGCAAGTAAAATTTCTCTAATTTGTGTTTCTGATTTTATATCTATTTTCCAATTTGTTAATCTTGCTGCTAACCTAGCATTTTGTCCTGATTTACCAATTGCTAAAGATAATTGATCATCTGGAACAATTACTTGTGCAAATTTTTCTTCTTCTTTAACATCAACAGCCATAACTTGTGCTGGAAGTAAAGCTGCAGCTATATAAATTGCTGGGTCTTGGCTCCATTCGATAACATCGATTTTTTCACCATTTAATTCATTTATTATATTTTGAATTCTAACACCTTTTTGACCAACACAAGAACCAACTGGATCTATGTTTTCATCTTTAGAGTAAACTGCTACTTTACTTCTTGATCCTGGATCTCTTGAAACTGATTTAATTTCAATTAATCCTTCATAAATTTCTGGTATTTCAAATTCAAATAATTTTCTAACAAAATCAGGATGGCTTCTAGAAACTATTACTTGTGGTGTTCCTTTTAATCCTTTTTCTACTTCTAAAACATATCCTCTTATTTTATCATTTACTCTATAGCTTTCACTTGGGATTTGTTCTTTTAAAGGCATAACTCCTTCTAATTTTCCTAAATCCATAACAACGATTTTCCCATCAGCTTTTTGGATTAGTCCAGAAACAATTTCTCCTTTTTTATCATTAAATTCTGTAAAAATCATTTCTTTTTCAACTTCTCTTATTTTTTGAACAACAACTTGTTTTGCTTTTTGAGCTGCTATTCTTCCAAAGTCTTTTGGTCTAATTTCTATATTTACAACATCACCTACATTGTAAGCTTTATCTATTTTTTGAGCATCTTCTAAACTGATTTCTAGTTCTGGAACTGGAAATTCAGCCACAACTTCTCTTGCAGAATACACATGCATTTCTCCAGTTACTTTATCTATAGTAACTTTTACATTTTCAACATTTTCATCTGCATCAAAGTTTTGTTTGTAAGCTTTTACTAAAGCTTCTTCTAATGCTGCAACTAAGTAATCTTTGCTAATCCCTCTTTCTTTTTCTAATTCATCCATAACTGCAATAATTTCTTTTACATCAATGTTTTTCATTTTTTCTACCATTTCCTTTCTATTTTTGAGGCTTAAATTTGTTTTTTATTTCCTCTTACCAATTAAAAACTGTTTTTGCAATAGCTATGTCTTTTAAATTTATCTTTAAAGTCTCATCATCAACTTTTATTGTAAGCTCATCTTTATTATATTCTTCAAGAATTCCAATTAATTCTTTTTGTTTGTTTATAGGTTTAAAAAGTTTTAAACTAATTTCATTTCCGATTTGTTTCTCAAAATGTTTATCTTTTCTTAATATTCTTTCTAGTCCTGGAGAAGATACTTCTAAAAAGTATTGATCTTTTATATAATCTGCTTCATCAAGAATATCATTTATTGCGTTATTTACATTTTCACAATCATTTATATCAATTCCTTCTGGTTTATCAATTATTATTCTCAAATAATAATCTTTTCCTTCTTTTTCGTATCTAACATCATATAGTTCATATCCAATATTTTCAATTATTGATTTTAAAAGTTCTTCAACTCTTGTTTCAATATTTGTTGATGCCAAAAAATCACCTCCAAACGTTATTAAAGAGTGGGATTTGTTCCCACTCTTTCTGTTTCTTTATTATGACTATTTAATTATACACTTTATTTTCAGTAATTGCAAGCTTTTTTTGATTTTTTCTATGACTTTTTTTATTCATAATAATGCATATTTCGATTTTAATTTCTTTTTTATTGCCAACTTAGTATTGGATATCCTGAATTTATATTTTCACTATCTTTTTTAAAGTAATTTCCTAACTTTTCAAGAGCACTATTTTTAAGTTCATCTTCTGTTTTGTTATATTCTATATCAGCAGTTTTTGTTATTAAACAAGTATCTAAACAAAACGAATCAGAAATAGTTCCAAAATCAGCCCCTACTAATCCACCTGCATAATTTGTGTTATTTATTTTTCCAATATTATATGAAGTATTAATAAAGCTCTCTGAAAGATTTTGACCACATATTCCTCCAATTTTTAAACCTTCTGCTTGACTTGCATCAACTTCTCCTTTGTTATAACAGTTAGAAATATTAGAATTATTAAGTCCAACGATCCCACCGGCATTATCTTCTATAACAATTATTTTTGCATTATTAAAACATTCATTTATATCTCCCATTATATAATTCAATCCAACAATTCCGCCAACATAGTTTTTACCACGAACATTTCCATTATTATCTGTTAAAATTTGATTGTGAGATTTTTCTATTTGTGCAGCTGAATATCCAACTAAACCTCCAACATAATTTTCTCCTTCAATTAACTCTGAAAAATTAAAACTATTTTGTATACTTGAACCATAAAAAGCAATTCCTGTTAAACCTCCAATATAATTTTTTCCTTGAACTTTAGCTCCATTATTGCAAGACTTTATAGATACATTGTTATTTGTATAACCGATTAATCCTCCAATATATTCTTCGCCATTTACTTTAGAAGTTTCATAAACAGAAGAATTTTCTATTTTCGATTCTGTCATTGCAATTCCTACTAGTCCTCCAACTTTTTCTGTCCCATTTACTTCTGTGTTTTCTACTATACAATTATTAATATTACCTTCATTCAAACCAACAATTGCACCAACTGCTTCTTCTCCTGATACTTTGCTATATTTTATAGTCAAATTAGCTACAGTGCCTGTCAAATATCCAAACAATCCTTGATATCTTTTATCACTTTCAATCTTCATTCCTCTAATAGAACACCCATTTCCATTAAATGTCCCATCAAATCTTTTTAAGTTTTCATTTATCACTTCGGCATTTTCATCTATAATAGTATCTGAATTTTGAGTTGTATTCGAATTCTTCTTATCTGGAAGTTCATCTAGAAAGCCAATTATTGGTTTCCATTCTGGTCCTTCCCAAGTTCCATCTTCTTTTTGTCTTGCACCTAAATCAAGGTTCTTTCTTAATGTGATTGTTACTCCACTAAAATTCTTTTCTCCTGTAATTACTTGATTTGCAACCCAAGCAAATTCTGCAGCACTATAAATATTGATATTTCCTGCTTCATCTATCGCTGGTTTTGCTTCTTTTCCATCCCATGGAACGATATTTCCTTCTGTAATTTCACCATCTAAATATACAGTATAATCTTTTCCATCTTTAGAAACATAATACATATCTGATTTTACTTGTTTTTTCACTTCTCCACCAAAATCATTAAGTATATCTTCAATTGTTTTTGATTTTTCTTCTTGTATATCTTGTGAAATTTCATTTTCATTTTTTACTTTTTCTTTATTCTCTTTTATTGTATTATTAAGATTGCTAATCCCTGTTATAGCAAGAACCACAAGTACTATTGTTGCTATTCCTATTAACGCTGTAATTGCTACTTTTTTTATATTTAACTTTCTTTCGCCATAATTATCCATTGTTCTTTTACCCAAGGCTTTTTCATCTCCTTTGTTTTTTATATTATTATCATTTTAAAATAATTAAATCGCTATTTTTTTATAATTATTTTAGCAAATATATTTTATATATAAAATTATCTTTTGTAAACATTATCATTATTTTTTCTTTAAAACCCTGAAACAATTTACTTTTCAAGATTTTTGTAATATAATATGTATGTTTATTATTGATTATGTAATTTGAAAGGAAAATTTATGAAAAGTCCAGAACTACTTTCTCCTGTTGGAGATTTTGACTGTTTAAAAGCAGCTGTTCAAAATGGAGCTAATGCAGTTTATTTAGGAGCTGCATCTTTTAGTGCTAGAGCAAAAGCTACAAATTTTGAGAAAGAAGAATTATTCGAAGCAATTAAATATGCAAAATTAAGAAATGTATCAGTTCATTTAGCATTAAATACTTTAATTAAAAATGAAGAATTTAATGACGCTATAAACTTAGCTGTAACTGCATATAACCATGGTGTTGATGCTATTATTATTCAAGATTTAGGGTTAGCTGCTTATTTAAGAAAATATTATCCTGAAATTCCTCTTCATGGAAGCACTCAAATGACTGTTCATAATTTAGAAGGTGTTCTTCAACTTGAAAAATTAGGTTTTTCTAGAGTAGTATTGTCTCGTGAACTTTCTATAGATGAAATAAAATATATCCGCCAAAATACTAAATTAGAACTTGAAGTTTTTATTCATGGAGCTCTTTGTATTTCTTATTCTGGTCAATGTCTTCTTTCTAGTATGATTGGTGGTCGTTCTGGTAATAGAGGTTTATGTGCTCAACCTTGTCGTCTTCCATATGAATTAATAGAAAATGATGGCAATAAAGAATATTCTTTAGATAAAGGATATCTAATGAGCCCTCGTGATAACTTTGGAATAGAATATTTACCTGAGCTAATTAAAATGGGAATAAATTCATTTAAAATTGAAGGACGTATGAAAACTCCTACTTATGTTGGAGTTGTTACTAAACATTATAGAAAATATATAGATTTAGTTTTAAATAATATATCTCTAGATGATGACACTTTAAAAAAACTTATCAAAGATAATTTAAATAATAGGAATCAAGATACTCTTCTTACAGATAAAGAAGAGATTACTCAAGTATTTAATCGTGGTGGTTTTTCGACAGGACACTTCAAACCAATTCCAAATAAAGAATTAATTTTTAAAGATAAACCAAATAATATGGGAATTTATGTTGGAACAATTTCTCATATTAATGAAAATAAAGGTCATTTAAAATTAAAACTTGAAAATACTCTTTCTGTTGGTGATAGAATTTCTATTAATAATGAAAGTTATACTGTCTCAGAATTAATGATTGATAATAAAAATTTTGAGACTTTAGAAAAAGGAAATCTTGTTAAAATTGGTAGAATGAAAGGCAAAATTTCTGTTGGAAATAAAGTTTATAGAATTGAAACAGCAAAATTAAATAAATCCATCTCTCCTACTTTTAAAGAAGATAAAAACTTTAGAAAAGTAAATTTAAATGGAGAAATTATTTTAAAAGAAAATACTCCTATTTCTTTTAAGGCTTGGTCTAACGATGGCTTTTACAAAGACATAATTTCTGGAATAATTTCAGAGGTTATTCCTCAAACAGCTTTAAATAAACCAATTTCAAAAGAGAAAATATTGGAACAACTTTCTAAAACTGGTAATACTGAATTTGAATTTAAAAATCTTAATGTTATTTTAGATGACAACTTATTTGTTCAAATGAGCATTTTAAATGATTTGAGAAGAACAGTTTTAGAAAAGCTAGAAAATTTAGTATTAGAAAAATACTCGCATAATTTAAGTTTTTCAAGCATTTCTTTACCAACAGTTTTTGAAAGCAATTCATATGTAGTAAACTCAAATTATAAACCTATTTCTCTTTTATTAAATATATTAGATACTAATTTTGCATATAATGATTTAACCGGTATAGATAAATTATATATTCCTTTAAATTATTTTATTAATCCAAGATTTGAGAGCACATTAAATACTATAACATCTTGTTTCGACACTTATATATATATGCCTCATATTTTAAAAGATAAAAAAGAAGAAAATATTAATTTTGAAAACATAATTTCTAAATTTAATATAAAAGGATTTGTAATTTCTCATATCTCTCAATTAGAAAGAGTTTCAGAATTTGGTTTAGATTTAATTGCAAACTTTAATTTAAATACTTATAGTAATCTTTCTGTTCAAAATTTAGCAAACAGCAATTTTTCAAGCTTTACTTCTTCTGTTGAACTTGAAAAAGATGAAATTAATAATTTAAATAGAAATGCAAATCTTTCTCAAGAAGTTATTGTTTATGGAAAAATTCCTGTTATGACAAATGGATATTGTTATCTTGGAAAATCTAATAAATGTTATAAAGAGTGTGACAAAAAATGCGATAAAAATTCTAAGTTTTATTTAAAAGATAGAATGGATTTTAAGTTTAGAATTGTTCCAGATAATACAAATACTTTAACAACAATTTATAATAGCAAAACTTTATCAGTAAAATATGATGATATAGTTTGTGATTCTGTTCGTATTGATATATTGGATGAAACATTGGATGAAATTCAAGAAGTTATAAATGTTGTAAAATCAGGTAACCGTTTTGAGGGTAAAGATTATACAAATGGAAAATTCTAATTATCTAATATTCTAATAAATTAGCAAATTATTTTAAATTTATTAAATAACAAAAAACTCTCTAAAAATTTAGAGAGTTTTATTTTTATTTATCCTATTGGGTTTGTATTTGCATCTGTAGTTATATTTTCTACAACTACATTTTGCACCTCTAATTTCATATCATTATCTAAAATGTTTGTTTCTACATTTTTTCCTGTAGAACCATCTATAACTGTATATTCTGTGATATCTGGTAATTTAATATCTCTTACTTGTGTTGAATGGAACATTAAATCATATTTATATTCAAAATTATCTCCATTTGAAAAGTTTATTTCAGCTTTTACCAAATTATGCATATCTTTTGTTATCCAAAAGGTTTTTATATAGTCTTTTTCAGTTATAACGACAACTGTACATTTTTTACCATTATGATAGTCTGTTCTTATTTTATTTGAGAAATCTCCTGCAAACATTAATCTTTTGAAAAATCCGTCTGTATATCCTGGATATAAGCTTGCAAATGATTCATTATTAATAACACCAATAATTTCATTTGAATTTAAAATAATAGCAGTTTTATTTTTTTCGTCTATTGAATAAGCATTTGTGCCGTCAAACCAAATATATGTACCATCTCCTGAAACAAATTTTCCTACACCTTCTTTATAATATGTTTCTGTAATTTGTGATTTACCATCATTAATTATAGTAGTTTTCATATAAAAATTATTTTTGCCTACATTTTCTTTTACTTGATTTAAAATGCTTTGTAATTTACAAAATCTAACTATTGTTGCTACTCCAAATATTAATCCGATTAAAAGAATTACAATTACTAAACCTATTAAAACTTTTGTTTTTTTGCTCATATTATTCCTCTTTTCTCTTATATAACGATGTAATATTTATTAATTTTAGTTGTTTTTATTTTACCAATATAGATTTAATTTTTCAAGTATTCCCTTATAAAAAGATTACAGGGCACGGAAATTCATCCATGCCCTGCAGGTTTAATACAATACTTTGGTTTACTCTTCTTCAAGAACCTTGGTCAAAGTATCAACTTGAACATTTGTATGATAGAAGTCTTTTTTCGAACAACCAGCTCTACCACCACCAGCACAAGCACAGGCACAAGCACAACTACTTGCACAGGCGCAGCTACTTCTGCCACCACCATAAATGTAAGTACGAGAACCGCCACCAAAACCGCTGTGAGAATCATAGTCATCATCGATAAATGCAATGACCAAGAAAATAATTACAATAACAGCAATGATAATGATTAGAATAACCCAACCACTAATGCCGTCATCATCTTCTTGCACCTGTCCTTCCTCTGTAGCTTCAAAAGTATCCAGATTGTAGTAAACAGATGTATTGAGTTTTTCCCCGAAGGTCAAGCTACCAGTCCAAACCAGATAACCATTCATATCTTCTCCCAAGGCTGTCGACTTCAAAACATTACTGTTGTTCCATTTAACAGTAATGCTTTTGACTTCAATCTCATCAAACCAGCCAGGAGTAAATGAATATCGCAGCATGTGGTCTTCTTTATCGATTACATACATATTGCTTTGATGGATAGAAAAATCGAAGCTGATTACTTCGTTTTTGTGATAATCTCTGTCAAAGTAGACGTACACATATGTTCTTCCATCTTGTTTGTTGTATTCGATTTTCTTGATGTTGTCTGTTAGAGCCTTGATTTCGTCCACATTTTTGTTCGGGATACCGATTTTTACCCACGAAAGCGGTCCATCTGTTGTGTCGTCCAGAACTTTCCAGTCCAAATGATATTTGATGTCCATTGTTCCATCTCTTCTCATATCAATCTGGATTGTGTATTCCTGGATTTCATCCAAAGGATTCTCAACAGCAAAAGCCTGAATTGGAAATACCAGAGCGATCATGAGAAGTAGTAAAGCTGTAAAAAGAGCCCGATTTTTTCTTACTTTAGTCATAGTTTACTCTCCTCCCTTAAAAGCCTTCTCTCAAAGGACATTTTGGATCAACTTTTGCTGCGAACTTTCTGGTAGAGATGGCCAAAGGTGCATTCCAGATTCTCTTCCAAGGATCTGTGAGCATATTGCCCAAGTATGCATTTACATCAAGCCAGCTCTGGCAAGGTACTACGTCACCATTCGGAGCAATTGCCATGTTGCTCATGCATGCTCCGCATGTCGGGACTGCCACTTCAATTTCTCTTAAAAGCTCTTCACGAATTTGTCCAGGAGAAGTAAAGGAAATTTCCATCCCATTCTCCTTGCAATATTCGCTTGCAGCCTTGAGAACTTCGAAAAGTTCTTCGCCTGTCATTTGATCGTTTTTTGCATCTTCATTTCTTGCGTTTCCGGTATAGATAATACCAGAGCAGGAAACATATTCGATACCAAGTTCATGCAGGAACTTCAAGGTCTTGACGTAATCCTTGTTGGTTCTGCAGAGCGGAGTATTGATAGATACATTCAGCCCGCAATTCAGAGCATTTTTGATGCCCTGAACAGTCTTATCAAATGCCTTTGCTCCAGTTAAGGTTTCGTGTTCTTCCTTGTCGGAAGAATAGAGAGTAATCTGAACACTATCAAGACTCACTTCATAAAGGCGCTCACAGAGCTCTTCGGTAAGCAGAATTCCATTGGTGTTCAGTCTGGTAACAAACCATTTTGCGTATTCGACCAATTCAACTAGGTCGTTTCTCATAGTAGGTTCGCCACCTGTAAAAGTAAGTTGAGGAATATATGCCTTACGGCATTTGTCGATAATCTCTTTCCATTCCTCGGTGGAAAGCTCATTTACTTCAGCTTGATGCTGTCCAGCCGCATAGCAATTCGTGCATTTCTGGTTACAATGCCAGCAGCCGTTCTTGGTCATGGAGCTTATCATAAGGTCCATTCTGTGAGGTGCGTTCATGATAGGTGCATAGTCACCAATACTCATGTACGGAATCTCAACATCAGGGGTTCTGCCATAGGCAACGTCCAGCATAACTCCGAAAAGGACTCTTAGATCTTCCTTGAGCTTTTTCATACTCGTTTTAGGATAGATTTTTTTGAGCTTTGCAAGAGTTTTTGCTTTGATGCCACGGAATTCTTCTTCAGAAATTTCATGACCGTCAAAAACGTTGATTTGGTCGATAAACTCGGCCAGCATGATGGTCCATGCGGGATTGAGTGGCAAAATATCCTTACCGTTAAGGATTACTGCACTCGGTGAATTGGGCTTATCAGCCCGTGGTGGAACCAGATGAATTCGTACAACACCTGGTCCTTTCGGGTTCAAGGTTGTATGTTTAACCTCCCTCAAATGTTTCAACTGATACATTGTTTCGCGTAGATTCATAAAGAAACCCTCCTTGTAGTGTTATTTGCCCAGGAATTTTAAGAAAAGATTTTATCAATCATTCTTTTTCCTGAAACGAAAATGTACCAGTTGAAATTATATCATATTTACATAATATTTTCAAGCAAAATACCCGAACTAATAGAGTTCGGGTATTTCTTGATTTATATTAAAATTATTTTTCTAATTTATGATATACTTTTTTACCTTTTCTTAAAATTGCATATCCTTCTTTAAAATTTTCATCACTTAATTTATAAGTAATATCTTCTATCTTTTCATCATTCAAACTAATTCCACCTTGAGCAATTAATGTTTTTGCTTGTCCTTTTGACGGAGCAATTCCAGTTTTAACTAAAGCATCTAAAATTGAAATGTTAACATCTTCTATTTTTGTAGTTGGCATATTATCTAAATTTCCACCATTTCCAAATAGAGCTTCTGCTGCATCTCTACATTTTATTGCTTCTTCTTCACCATGAATTAATTTTGTAATTTCATAAGCAGCAACTTTTTTTGCTTCATTAATTTCTTGGTCTTTAAGTGATGCTAATCTATCAATTTCTTCATCTGGTAAGAATGTAAGTAATGTTAATACTTTTCTTACTTCTGTATCTCCTATATTTCTCCAATATTGATAGAAATCATATGGAGAAGTTTTTTCTGGGTTTAACCATAAAGCACCTTTAGCAGTTTTACCCATTTTCTTACCTTCTGCAGTTGTCAATAGTTTGAATGTTAAACCATAAGAATCTTCTGTTCCAATTTTTCTTATTAATTCAACTCCACCAATTATATTTGACCATTGGTCATTTCCACCAATTTGCATTTTACAATCATATTTATCATGTAAATATAAGAAGTCATAACTTTGAAGTAATAGATATCCCATTTCAAAAAATGTTAAACCAGTTTCAAGTCTTGTTTTATAACATTCTTGAGCAAGCATTCTACTTATTGTAAATTTACTTCCTATATCTCTCATGAAGTTTATATAATTTAAATCTAATAACCAATCTGCATTGTTTACTATTATTGCAGCATTGTCACCTTCAAAAGAAACAAATCTTTCAGCTTGCTTTTTTATAGCTTCAACATTGCTATCTAGTTGTTCACGAGTTAGCATTTGTCTCATATCTGTTCTTCCTGATGGATCTCCAATTGCAGCTGTTCCACCACCCATTAATATAATAGGTCTGTGTCCAGCTTTTTGTAATCTTGCTGCAACCATTAATGCAACAAAGTGACCAATATGCATACTATTTGCAGTTGGATCTATTCCTATATAAAATCTAACACTTTCTTTTTGAAACAATTCTCTCATTTCTTTTTCATGTGTTAGTTGTTCTATGTATCCTCTGTCTTGTAGTTCTTTAATTATGTCTGTCATTAATCTCCCCCCAATATTATAAGCTAATCTTTCCTTCTGATATTTCACCTGCCATACCAGTTGCATCTTCTGTTATATAAATACCACTAAATTCTTCATAGCCTAAATATCGATTTAAGTTTCTCGCACTAATTCCTGTAAATGCTGATATTTCAGTTTTTGAAACTCCTGAAACATAGTTATCAGCAAAAAACCCTTTCAATTTGCTTAAATCTGCAAAATCTTTTTTCTCACATTCTTGGCAAACTTCTACATCTGATGCATAAAATTTACCACAACGAGCACATCTTTTTAATTCCATAATTTAGACCTCCTAATTTTAATATTGCTTATTTTATCATATATTTACAAAAAAAGATATATGTTTTTAAATTTTTCTTTAAATTAAATTTTTTGTAAATGATAATGTTATATCAAGCTTATTCCATGATTTATATATTTCAGAAATTACAGGGTTAGTAATTCCAAAAGCAGCACTATAAGCAAAATACTTATTCCAAAGAATATAGTATTCTCCATTTTCATATTTTCTTAAATCATAATCTTGCAAAAAGTTCTTTAATTCTAATACTTTTCTTCTTTCTTCTAATCCCTTTTCAGATAAAACATTATTTTTTGTCATTTTTATAATTAAAAGATTTATTATATAAAATCCTAATACTCCAATTGTAAAAATTTCAAAAACGCTTAATATTATTAATAAGCAAATACACTCTGTAATTATAAAACCTATTAGTATTCCTACTGCATCTTTTTTTAAAGAGAAACTTTCTTTTATTGAATCTAATAATCTATCTTTTGAAAATAATCTCGAAAAGAAAATTATTGTAGCCATAATACTTAAAAATATAGCAAAAATTGTAAAAATTACAATACTACTGTTGGTAGCTTTTATAATAATTAATGGGAAGTTTATCAGCAATAATAACGAGAAATATGAAATTATATTTAAAACTAAAGTTTTCTTTTTAGAAAAAACATTAATTTCATATAATCTTGATTGTATTTCATCAGTTATCTTATTCATTTTTTCTATGAAATTCTCTTCTGAAACTCTTGCATATACAAATCTATCATTAATTTCATTGAATGTTATTGTTCTCATATCTAGAAAAATCATATCAACCAAATATAATTCGTACATATTTAAATTATTTTTATGAACAAGTTCTATTACAGTGTCATTTACTATTGCAATATTTCCCTTTATTTGCAATTCTGCAATTGTAGTTAATATTATATTCTTTATATCAATTTTTCCATCTACTAAAACTTCTGCTAAAATTGGAGAAATTACATTTTTATAGTCTTCACTTTTTTCTTTTATTTTTGGTTTTTGGGTAATCTTATAAGAACATAAATATAAAATAATACTTACAAAAAAACAACAACAAATTATTATATTTATATATGCTTCAAGAGCTTGCATATTATTTAAAATTTCTTCCATATAATCTCCTATTTTATGCTTTATTTTTTATACTTACTATTTTTTGGCAAACTTTAATAAATAGATTTTTTATTAATCTTAATAAGCACACGATCAAAAGTGATACTGTAAATATTGCTATAAGTCCTACTGCTAAATAAATTAACTCATAAACAAAATCCCCAATTGCATCAAATTTATATAAATCAATTTTTGCCAAAAGCAAATAATGTATTAAATAAATTCCAAAAGTTTTATCTGCTATCCAATTGATTTTTTTACTTATTTTTTCACCTTTTATATCAAATGAATATAAAAACATAAATAATGAAGTAGCAGATATAAAACTTAATGCTGTATATCTCCAGTCTGCAAATGTTTCTCTTCCTGTGATTTCAAAGAAATTATTTAAAACCATATAATTCATTTCTATTTTATATCTAATTACATTTATAGCTACAAACGCTAGTCCTGATAATATGCGAAGTTTTTTGTTATTTTTTATTTTATCTTTATGTACAAAAAGTTCATATCCTAACAACACATATAAAATATCTAAATCTAACATAAAAAATTCATTGATTTTTCCTATTACTGGTAATACTACGAATCTTTGGATATCTTTAATTACCATAGCTAATATTCCAAATCCTATTATCATTCTTCTAGCTAACTTTGGATTATTTTCTTCTTTACAAAGAAGCCATAAAACTGGTATCCAAAGCGTTATTTTTAAATATGATATTATATACCAAAGATGTGCACAAAGACTATTTATATGAGTTACATCTCCTGTTAATATTGTTCTACAAATTCCTTGTATATTTAGATTTATAAAAGCATTTTTAAAACACCACTCTAATGGTTGTTTATTTAATATAAACATAAAAAATATTTGTGCAAATATAACAAAAATTAAAACTGGAATTACTACTCTTTTTAATGTATTTTTCCAAATCTTTTTGTAACTACGTCCATTTGTTAAAAAGAAACCAATTATAAGATAAAATATCGGAACACCTTCTGATAAGAAACATTTCTCAAATAATCTACTCCAATCTACTTGTGCATGATGTTCATCAAATACATTTAAAGATAAGTGTAATAAAACAACTATCATACACGCAACTATTCTTATTAATTCAATAGATGAATCTCTTTTGGATTTTACTTTTGGTTCTTCATTTTTTAAATTTTCTACACTAGCAATATCACTAACGTTTTCTGCGTCAGAAACTGTAGCTAATTTTTCTTTTACTTTCATAAATTACCTCTTTTATTTTAATTTAGTCTCTACTATTCCTTTTCCTTCTTTTGATGTTATTTTTAGAATCGCTCCATTTACAATTGCCATTTGTGGTGAAACATGTCCGATGTCAGCATCACAAATTACTGGCACATTCAAATCAGCCAAGCTTATTTTTACAGCTTCATTAAAGCTTGTTTCATAATCTTCTCTTACAAATAACGGTCTTCCAAAAATAATTCCATTGCAATTTTTAAAATATCCACAAGACTTCATTTGCCATAACGTTCTTTGAAGTTCTGCAGTATTCATTTCAAAAGCTTCTAAAAACCATATTATTCCATCTTCTTTATGTCTTTCTATATATTCTTGCACTTTGTCATATTTTGTTCCTATATAATTTTTTATACAGTCTAAGCATCCTCCAACACTTCTTCCTTCAAAAGATACTTCTGATTGCCCAAAAACATTTTTCCATTCAACATTTTCTGTTAAATTATAAGTTGCTTCTGGGTTTGTTTCATCTGGGTTCCATTCTTTTTCATACATTTCGAAAGATTCTTGAGTTATTTCATTTCCTTTTTCAATTTCTAAAGAATCTACTAGACTTCTATGTAATGGTTTCATAGCATAATCTTTTATTGTTTGACAGTACATAGTAGGAATATCCAAAATTGTATTAAATAAATAGCTAATTCCTGTTATGTCTGAATATCCTTGCATCCATTTTGGTTTTAATTTTTTTATTTTATCAAAATCTAAATAATCTAGCATTTCACATAAGAAATCTCCACCACTTGCAAAAATTATTAATTTTACTTCTTCATTTTCTAAGAGCTCCATAAATTCTTTTGCACGTGTTTCTGCTGAAGCACTTCTTCCATTTTCATCATTTCTTACACTTGCAGTTTCTAATACCTTATACCCCATATTCTCCAAAGCTTTTATTGCCAAATCTAATTTTTCAATTTTTTCTAGTTTTACGATACCGCTTGACGGAGCACAGATTCCTATGGTATCTCCTATTTTTAAATTTTCTGGATAGTTCATTTTCTCTCCTTTTATATTTTTTCTAACAAAATTGAATTTTTGTTTTCTCTATTTTAGATATGCATCAATTAACATTCCAAAATAGTATGTATATATTGTAGCTGTTGCTACATTTATGTTAAAGAATAATAAAAATGTTAATAAAAATCTGTTTAATTTTTCTTTAATAACTATCTTATCATTATCTATTATTATCGCTACCAAAATTAATATTGGCAAGAAATATCTTGGTTGTACACCATTTATAAATGTGCTTTTTAGTGGTGTCCATTGTACATATAAACTTGTATAAATAAGCACAGCAATTCCAGCAAAAATAATAAAGCAAAGTATTCTAGTTGGCATGTCTATTTTTACTCTCTTTTCATCATCTCTGTTACTTACAAAAAGTAAAGATGTAATTACTATTGCTGCATATATAAATATTTCTGAAGCTTTAACACAATATGTTCCAAGTGCATCTCCTGAAAGTCCTGCATAATAAATATTAAAATGGAAATTTATTGTTCTAAATAAAATAATCATATATTGAATTGGATGAGTTAATATAAATAATACTTGTTCTTTAGAGTTAACTCCACTATTGAATTCAATTAAAAATCTAGAACAATATACAAGCCAAACTAAATTTAATATTGCAGCAACTACTATTGTACTGATTGCAAAAATATTTTTCTTTTTTAAAGAACCAAATTTTTCTTTTGGTATTAAGAATAAAAGTAAGCAAAGTGGTACATAAACTATTTTGCAAAGTGATATAACTATTGTACTAATTACTAATCCTACTTTTGTTTTCTTACTCAATTCTTTTATATCATCATTATATTTTAAATGTAATATATACGCTATGTAAAAAGATGACATTGATACCGTAAGTGCATCTGATGATAATGTTGGAAGTACATTAAATGTTACTGGTAAAAGCATCAAATACATAAGTAAATATTTTTTAAACGGCATTAATTTTATAGCATTATAAATTAATGTAAGAGCAACCGCAAAATTAAATAATCTTCCTGCATAACATTGCCCTGTTATTCCTATACCAAATAATCTTGTTATAAAAATTCCTAAAGCTTGTGGTGCATGACAAACAGGCGCATATAAAGCCATTGTATTATATTTCATTTTGATATTTTCTTCAGTTTCTGCAAGATTCATTTTCTCCCAAGATTCTTCATAACTTTCTGTAGTTCTACTTACAAGTTCATTAACTTTAGAATTTATCATATCTGTTGCATTTCCATCTTCATCTGCTACTGAAAAGAAATTTCCTTGTGCTATTGCCATAGCCTTTTTGGCATGATCATCTTCATCTGGATTTCTTCCAAGCGGTGTATTTAGACACATTACTAAACCAATTGGTATTGCAATCCATAAATATAAATTTTCAAGTTTTATATTTTCTTTATCTGCGTTTCTTATAACAAATGCACCCATTCCACCTAAAACAAAAATTAAAATATATGATATTGTTACATAAAGATTTTCAAATGGTCCATTTATATCTACAACATCATTTCCTGGACTACAATTAACTGTAACAATTGCTGTTGTAAGTATCATAAAAAGTATTGTAATTAGTATGTATTTCCAATCTTTTTTTATATATTCTTTTACTTTTTCTACGTATCCTTTTGCTTTTTCTAACATGATAGCCTCCTATTTTCTTATCATCTCTAAAATTTCTGTTTTTAATGTTTCAACAATTTTATCTTGAGGAATTTTCTTTACTATTTCACCTTTTTTGAAAAGTAAACCTTCATTTTTTCCTCCAGCAATTCCAATATCAGCTTCTCTAGCCTCTCCTGGTCCATTTACAGCGCATCCCATAATTGCAACTGTAATGTCTGCTTCTAAAGTTTGTAAGAATTTTTCCATTTCTTTTGCTATTGGAATTAAATCATATTGAATTCTTCCGCAAGTTGGGCAAGATACAAGTTTTGGACTATTACTATAAAGATTACAATTTTTTAATATTTCTTTACATACTGGTATTTCTTCTATTGGATCATCAGATAAAGAAACCCTTATTGTATCTCCTATTCCTTCTCTTAGCATAACTCCTAAACCAATACTTGATTTTATTGTTCCACTAAATGTTGTTCCCGCTTCTGTTATTCCTAAATGAAGCGGATATTTAAAAACTTTAGCAGCTTTTTCGTAAGCTTCTACACACATGTCTAAGTTTGATGCTTTTAGAGAAATTGCAATATCATAAAAATCTAATTTTTCTAAAATTTCAACATGACGTTTTGCACTATCAATCATTGCATCACTACATGGTTTTCCATATTTATCTAAAAATTCTTTTTCTAAAGAACCTGCATTAATACCAATTCTTATTGGTATATTTTTTGCTTTACATGCTTCAACAACACTTCTTGTCTTTTCTTCATCTCCAATATTTCCTGGATTTATTCTAACTTTATCTACTCCTGCTTCTATTGCAGCAAGAGCAATTTGATAATCAAAATGAATATCTGAAACAATTGGAATATGTATTCTTTTCTTTATCTCTTTTATTGCTTTTGCATCTTCAACATCTAAACATGCAACTCTTATAATTTCACATCCAACTTTTTCTAATGCTAAAATTTGTTCTACTGTAGCATCTACATCTTTTGTTTTAGTATTACACATTGATTGTATAACACATTTATTTTGTCCACCAATTTGAATTCCTCCTACATAAATTGGTCTAGTTTCTGTTCTTTTATACATATGTTTTTTCTCCTTGTTTTTTAATAAAAAAAGTCATAGCTAGTATATCATAAAATACTATTTCTGCAAATATTTTACAAAAAAATACTAGGCTTTTATAACCTAGTATTTTTTAACATTTTTAATTTGGTTTTCATCCTTTAATTTTATTTTTTCTTTAAACTCATTTCGCAATATTTACATCTATAAACTTCATTTTCTCTATCTGTTAGATTAAATACTTGATCTAATGATTTTTCAACGGAAGTAATACATCTTGGATTTTGACATTTTGCTACATTAATAATTCTTTCTGGCAAACTTAATTTTCTTTTTTCAACTATAGTATCATCTTTAACAATGTTTACAGTAATGTTAGGATCTATAAAGCCTAATTTATCTAAATCTATTTCGATATCTCTATCTATTTTTATAATATCTTTTCTTCCTGTTTTTTTACTTTTTGCATTTGTTATTATTGCTACTTGACAATCTAGTTCATTAAAATTTAATAAACTATAAATTTTCATAGCATTTCCAGCTTTTATATGATCTATTACATATCCATTTTTTATACTATCTATATTCATATTATTCTACCCCCAACATCTTCATAATTAATGACATTCTAATATACATTCCGTATTGTGCTTGTTTGAAATAGCAAGCTCTTGGATCATCATCAACATCTGTTGATATTTCATTTACTCTTGGTAATGGGTGCATTACACATAAATCTTCTTTTGCTTTTTCTAATTTTTCTTTATTTAATATGTAATAATCTTTTAATCTTATATAATCTTCTTCATTAAAGAATCTTTCTTTTTGAACTCTTGTCATATATAGTACATCTAACTTGTCCATATATTCTTCTATATCTTTTGTTTCTATGTATTCTATATTATTTTTTTCTAATACATCTTTTTTAACATATTCTGGAATTTCTAATTCTTTTGGAGAAATTAGAACAAATTTTATGTTTTTATATCTAACCATCGCAGTAATCAATGAATGAACTGTTCTTCCAAATTTTAAATCTCCACAAAGTCCAATTGTTAAATCATTTAATCTTCCTTTTTCAGATTTGATTGTTAAAAGATCTGTTAAAGTTTGTGTTGGATGGTTATGACCACCATCTCCAGCATTTATAATTGGAACTGTTGATTTTTCTGATGCAACTAATGGAGCTCCTTCTTTCGGATGTCTCATTGCAATTATATCTGCATAACATCCTACAGTTCTTATTGTGTCTGCTACAGTTTCTCCTTTTGATACTGAACTTGAAGATGCTTCTGAAAATCCTAAAACTTCTCCTCCTAGTCTAAGCATAGCTGCTTCAAAACTTAGTCTTGTTCTTGTACTTGGTTCAAAAAATAAAGTAGCTAATAGTTTACCATCACATTTGTGAGAATATTTCTCTTTGTTTGTAATGATATCTTTAGCTACTTCAATCAATTTATCGATTTCTTCTACTGATAAATCTTTAATATCAATTAGATGTTTCATATAAATAC
>CAZPAF010000033.1:0-21767 GCA_964584475.1 uncultured Lachnospiraceae bacterium
CACGCATAGCGTGTGGTTTTTGTTTCGTTCCACTTCACAAAAGTTAAAACATAATCAAAGGAGGGCAGCTTGCGCTACCCTCCGATTGTTGCTTTAGGTCAGTTGCCCTTACAGCATAATGACCTTATGAGACTTACACATACCGATGACCTTCTGCTTAATCTCGTCATTGACTTTGATATTCGCAGGAATAATCATAGTAATGTGATTGAAACTAATTCCGTCAGCCAGTGTAGGATCGTCGTTGAAGCCGAAATCTGTCATGATTGCAATCTCAGTAAGACCGGCATCAGCCATTTCCTTAAGGCATTTCCAGCCACTAGTGTTGCCACCAGCAGGAGTATTTTTTGCCGTATCGGTAGAAAGCTTATCGACATTTTCAGCAAAGCGCCACACATCCGCTACCTTGAGCTTCTCTGCATACTTGACCATGCTTGCATACTGATTTGTGACACTACCAGAACCATCCAGAGCTACCGGAAGCTTAAATGCTTCTTCGATATCCTCAGGAACGTCCTTTTCTTTGCCAGCTTTTTCAGAATGTGCAAACAAAGCGATCAGAATGATGCCAAAGATGCAGAAGAGATCGATAATGGTGCCCAGAATCAATACAAGGGTCTTGAAACTAATGGAATCACCAGTAGTTGCTTCGGTATTTACCTTGACAACAATTTCGGAATCTTCCTTCTTCTCATCTTTTACTTCTTCAGTTGCTTCAGGCTCTTCTTTTGCATACGCATCGAAAACTACCATTTTGGAACCATCTGCATAAACAAACACGAGGGTGCTGTTTGCAGGATTGAAAGCATTGCTCCAATTCGTCTGGTAATCCTTTACATAGGTAGCATTTACGTCTGCAGGAAGATAGAAAGTAAGAGAAACATTCTCATATTTCTTTCCGCTCAAAGCATTGACATCGGAAGCAGGATAAGACTCAAGATCAGTAACCACACCAACAATCTGAACACCCATGTCGAGAGTTCTAACAATATTAGTGTAGATGTAGCTATTGCCACCGGACTGATCAAGATAATCTCCAAACTTCTGAACAGTGTCATAACCCGCCGAGGCAAAAATGTTATTGTTCATAGAGCCAGAAGCATCTACAAGCAAAACCTTGGTTTCAGGGGTCACGTCCTCTTCAGGAACTTCTTGAGACTTGTCATCTTCGCTGATAATCGGGATCGAAATTTCGACATCGGACTTAGCGCTAGGGGTCTGAGAATCGTGCAGGAAACAAACGAGGGTCATAAAAACGGTGGTAACTACGAAAAGGGTTGCGAGCGCAAAAACTGCGACTTTCTTAACTGTGTTCTTCATGTGAACATCCTCCATAATGTAAAAATAGATTTCAATGTACTCTCATAAAGTTATACAATACACGGGAATTATCCTTCTCCTTTCGGTGTGTATTTAAATTTTGGCATAACTCTACTTGTTATCATTATATCATACTTCTTTTGTGTTTTCAACATTATGTAAATCTCGTAAAATTTATAAACCTATTCTTTTATACGACAAAAAAACAAGACCTTATTCAGGTCTTATTTTTTAATAATTGTTATTTTATTTATTTAAAAAAGCTTTATATCCTTTGTACGCTTGATATACATCAAATTTACTTGTTATTTCATAAGGTGAATGCATTCCCATTACTGGAACACCTACGTCAACAACATCCATTCCTCTATTTGCTAAAGTTAAAGCGATTGTTCCACCTCCACCTTTATCTACTTTTCCAAGTTCACATGCTTGATATCTTGCTCCTGCTTCATCAAAAATCTTTCTAAGTTCAGCAACAAATTCTGCTGGTGCTTCTGAAGCTCCTGATTTTCCTCTTGCTCCAGTATATTTAACAAGCGACATTCCTCTTCCAAAATATGCTGAGTTATTTCTTTCAAACGCATTTGGGAAATTAGGATTATATGCTGCATCAACATCTGCTGAAATAGCTTGTGTATTTGAAAAAGCTTTGTCTAAAGAACTTGCTTTTGTATTTCCTGTTTTTTCTAGTAATTCAAGAGCAAAACTATCAAATATTCTTGTGTACATTCCTGTTACACCATTAAAGCCTACTTCTTCTTTATCTGTAATTACACACATTGCTGTTTTTCTTGGATTTACAGTATCTATTATTGCTCTTAAAGCAGAATAACAACAAACTTTATCATCTTGTCCATATCCAGCAATTAAGCTATAGTCAAATCCCATACTTTTTGCTTTGAAAGCAGGAACTAATTCTATTTCAGAACTTACAAAGTCAACTTCTTTAATTCCATATCTTTCATTTAATAATCTTAAAATATTTAATTTTACTCTTTCTGAAACATCTTCAGCTTCATATGGAATACTTCCAACTAAAACATTTAGTTCTTCTCCTTGAACTCCCTCTTTTAGTTTTCTTTCCATTTGTTCACCAGCTAAATGTGGTAATAAATCAGAAATTGTAAATATTGGATCTTCTTCTTTTTCTCCAATACAAATATTTACTTTTTCTCCATCTGGTTTAATAACTGTTCCATGAATACTTAAAGGAATATTTGTCCATTGATATTTTTTGATACCACCATAATAATGTGTTTTAAGCATTCCTAGTCCATTATCTTCATATAATGGATTTTGTTTTAAATCTATTCTTGGAGAATCACCATGTGCTGCAACAACTTTGAATCCATTTTCTAAATTATCTGTTCCAATAACTGCTGCATAAAGACATCTTCCTCTATTTACATAGAAAACTTTATCTCCTGGATTTAAAACTTCTTTTTCAGAAATATCAACAAATCCATTTTTTATCAAAATTTCTTTAGAATTTTGTACTATTTCTTTTTCTGTTTTTGAATTATTTAAATAGTACATATATTCATCCGCATATTGAAAAATTGCTTTTAATTCTTCATCAGATAAATTTTCCCATCCATCTTTTTTGTTTGTAAATAATTTTTCTTTAAGTTCTTTTCCGTCAGTTTTTGACATTTTACTACCACCTTTCTTTTCTTATGTATATTATTTCCATTTATATAATTTCTATTATATTTTCTTTTGAAATTTTTCTATTTCCAATTTTATATGCATCTTTAATTGCTTCAACACATTCAATTGCTTTTTCAGGAGAATTTGCATGTACATAAGCTAGAACATCTCCAACTTCAACTTCATCTCCTACTTTTTTATCGAATATTAAACCAACTCTATAGTCTATTTCATCTTCTTTTTTCTTTCTACCAATACCAAGTTCTAATCCAGCTTTTCCTACTTTTCCAGCATCTAATTCTTCAACAAAACCTTTTTCTTCTGCTAAAACAGGCATTATAATTGGAGCTTTTTCAAATTTTTCTGGATTTTCTATATAGCTTACATCTCCACCTTGTCTTTTAACAAGTTCTTTAAATTTTTCATAAGCTTTTCCGTTTTCAATAACTTCCATTACTTTATATTTGTTTTCTAATGGATTTGGATATAAACCAGAAACATTCATCATTTGAATACACATATTTAAAACTACATCTTTTACATCTTCTGCCATATTTCCTTTTAAAGCATGAATTGCTTCAACAACTTCTAAGTTATTTCCAACAGAATACCCTAGTGGTTCATTCATATCTGTTAATACACATATTGTTTCTCTTTTGGCAAGTTTACCTATTAAAACCATAAGTTTAGCAAGTTTTCTTGCTTCTTCTTTGGTATTCATAAAAGCACCACTACCACAAGTTACATCAAGAACAATAGATCCCGCTCCTGCTGCTATTTTTTTACTCATTATACTTGATGCAATAAGTGGTATACTATTTGTACAACTTATAGTATCTCTTAATGCATAGATTTTTTTATCTGCTGGTGCTAAATTTAATGTTTGAGTAATTAAACTTATTCCAATATCTTTAATGTTTTGTTTAAATTCATCTATTGATATATTTATATTATATCCAGGAATTGCTTCTAATTTATCAGCTGTTCCTCCTGTTATTCCAAGACCTCTTCCACTCATCTTAGCAACAGGAATTCCCAATGCTGCAATTATTGGAGCAATTATTAAAGTTATTTTATCTCCAACTCCTCCTGTAGAATGTTTATCTACAATATTTTCAGAGATTTCACTTAAATCTAATATATCTCCTGAATTTGCCATTGCCATTGTTAAATCAAGAATTTCATCTTGAGTCATTCCATTTATACAAATTGCCATAATTAGTGCTGCTGCTTGATAATCAGTTATTTCTCCCTTTGTATAATTTTGAACAAAATATTCAATTTCTTCTTTGCTTAAAGTTTTATCAATTTTTTTCTTTTCAATAATTTCTAATATATCCATGGCTATACTCTCCTATTTTATGATTTCTAAAACTCTTGATTTCATATTAAGTTTTTTATTTGTTAAGCTAAATGCTTCTCTTAAAATTTGAGTAGGACCATTTACTTTTGAATCATCATCAGTATGAAGATAAGCTAATGTTTCACCTACAGTAACTGTATCTCCTATTTTTTTATTTATTGTAATACCTGCTGTTCTATTTATTTTTCCTGTATCTTTCATTCTTCCAGCACCTAAGTAAGTAGCTACACTTCCTATTATATCAGCATCAATTGATTCAACTGTTCCTGCCTCTGTAGATAGTACTGGTATAACAAATTTTGATTTTTCAAACATTTCTGGTTCTTCAATATATTCTATATCTCCACCTTGTATTTGAACCATCTCTTTGAATTTTTCATATGCTCTACCGGAACTCATAACTTCTCTTATCATTTGAACGTTTGCATTTAAATCTTTACTATCACTTGCTAGAGCTATCATTACACTTCCTAATGCTTCTACTACATCAGCTAAATCTTTAGAAATAATTCCTTTAAGTGCCATTACAGTTTCTTTCATTTCTAAATTATGACCTATAGAATATCCAATTGGCTGATTCATATCTGTAATAACACAAGCAACATCTTTTCCTAATGCTTTTCCAAGTCTAACTAATAATTTTGCTAAACGTTTTGCTTCTTCATGAGTTTTAATATATGTTCCTTTTCCACAAGTAATATCAAATACAATTTTATTACTTCCAGTAGCAATTTTTAAACTCATTAAGCTTGATGCAATAATTGGTAAACTATTTTCACAAGCAACTTGATTTCTTAATTTATATACTTTTCCTTCTGCCGGTGCAAAATTCAAACCTTGGTTCATAATACATGCTCCAACATTTCTTATGTTGTGTTTAAATTCTTCTATTGTAAAATCAGTTTTTAATCCTGGAATAGATTCAAACTTATCTATTGTTCCTCCAGAAACTCCATAGCCTCTACTTGATACTTTAGCAATTGGAATTTCTAGTGCTGCTAGTATTGGCATTAATAAAATTGTTGCTTTATCTCCTATTCCTCCTGTTGCGTGTTTATCTACAATATTTTCAGAAATATCTGATAAATCAATCATATCTCCTGATTCTGCCATTGCAACACTTAAATATAAAATTTCATCTTCTGTAAGTCCATTTATATAAACATAACTCAAAACTGCTGCTGCTTGGGCTTCTGTAATTTCACCTTTTACTAATTTTCCTACAAAATATCTAATCTCATCTTTGGTTAATTCTTTTTTCTCTCTTTTTTTACGAATGATACTTTTTATATCCATTTATTCTCATCCTTTCCTTTGTAAATTATTTAACAAAATTTTTTATAAAACTTTTTCTATGTAAAATACATGGACCATTTTCTTTTATGACTCTTATATGTTCTGCAGTTCCATATCCTTTATGTTTTGAAAATCCATATATTGGGTATATTTCATCCCATTCTTTCATTATTCTATCCCTTGTTACCTTTGCAATAATTGAAGCAGCTGCAATTGAATAATTTTTAGCATCACCTTTTACAACAGAAATATATGGAATTCCTAAAGTATCCATATTATTTAATGCATCAACCATTATTACATCTGGTCTTTGTTTTAACCCTTCTAAAGCAATTTTTACTCCTAATTTAGTTGCATTTAAAATATTTATTTCATCAATTGTCTTTTGATCTACAATTCCAACACTATAACTAATTGCTTCTTCTAAAATTTGTTCATAGATTTTTTCTCTTTTTTTCTCTGAAATCTTTTTAGAGTCGTTTACCCCTTCTATAAAAGAATCTTTTGGAAGTATTACGGCACCTACTACAACCGGTCCTGCTAAAGGTCCACGTCCAGCCTCATCTATTCCACAAATATAATTTATATTGTTTTCATACAGTTTAACTTCTTCTTGTTTTAAAAGTGTTAATCTTTCAATTTCTTTTTCTTTCATTTTTTTCACTTTCTCAGTATTATTTGTTTCGCAAATTTAATATTAATTTAATATTATAGAGTTATTATATCTATACACAGAAAATATTTCAACACAAAAAATGATTTTTTTCAAAACATTTCTATTGTCTAAGAATATTTTTTGAGGTATTATATATTAAAGAAAATTTGTCACGGAGGTAATATATGGAAAGCGAAAATAATTTTAACTTCAACCCTGAAAACAATACATCAAATTATTCAAACAATTTTAATAATTCGTCAACTTTTAATTATAGTAATGACAATAAATTTAAAAAGAGCAAATCTCAAAAATCAAGTGCTGGTTTTGGAAAAACTGTATTAGTTCCATTTATTTCAGGAATTGTAGGTGCAACTCTTGTTATAGGAACTTGTTTTGGTGTTCCTTCTATAAAATCTAAACTTTTAGAAAATACTCAAGAAACATCATCAACTATTTTAAATAAATCAGAAATTTCAAACACTCCTATAAATATTTCTGATTATTCAAACACAGCAATTTCAGTAGCAGAAAAATCTTTACCGTCAGTAGTTGGTATTACTGTAACTTATCAAATCAGTTCTATTTTCGGCGGAAGATCAACTGGAGAGGCAACTGGTTCTGGAATTATAGTTTCAGAAGATGGCTATATAGTAACTAATAACCATGTTATTTCTTCAGAAAGTTCTTCTTACTATGCAATAACAGAAGCCACTAGAATAAAAGTAAATTTATATAATGATACAGAAAGTTATGAAGCAACAGTTGTCGGTACAGATACTTATACAGATTTAGCTGTACTAAAAATAGAAAAAACAGGATTAAATCCAGCTACTCTTGCTGATTCTACTGAAGTAAAAGTCGGTGAATTTGTTATGGCAGTTGGAAATCCATTAGGAATGGATTATTCTGTAACAAGTGGAATTGTAAGTGCTATTAATAGAGAAATTGAAAACGAAGGAACAATTTTTACAGCAATTCAAACAGATGCAGCTATAAATTCTGGTAATAGTGGTGGTGCATTAGTAAATTCAAATGGTGAAGTTATTGGTATTAATACAATGAAATTTGCTGGTGATGGAATTGAAGGAATTGGATTTGCAATCCCAATATCATCTGCAACTTCTGTAATCGAACAATTAATTGAATTCCAAACAGTAAAAAGACCTTATATAGGAATTGTTGGTTCATCAGTAGATAGTTCTGTAGCTAAAAGATATAATATTCCAGAAGGAATATATGTTGAAGAAGTTACTGCTGGTTCTCCTGCTGAAACAGCTGGTTTAAAACAATCAGATATCATAACAAAAATTGAAGGAAAAGATGTTAAAACAGTTAATGAATTAAATCAAATAAAATATACTTATTCTATTGGTGATACTGTAAAATTAACAATTTATAGAAACGGTGAAACTCTTGAAATTGATTTAGTTTTAGCAGAACTTCCTGTTGAAACTGAAGTACAAGAAACTCAAGTTCAAACTACACCTCAAATATCAACAGATGGAAGCATATTTGATTTCTTTAGATAAAATTATAAATAACATAAATATTAATAAACAAAAACACGAATACTTTGGTATTCGTGTTTTTGGATTTTGTGTTTATCTTAATCTTTTTATTGCTTTCTAAATTTTTAAACTTCTTTTTCCATTTAATTTGTTTTCTGAAGTCTTTTTATAAATAACTTTATCTCTATTCAAAACAGAATATACAAGTGAAGTTATTGGTACTGTATATACAACACCCATACTTCCTGCTACAGCTGATATAACTTGTTCTGCAATTGTTTCTTTATTTAGAATTTCATATATATCCATATTTGATGCCATAAATAGAAGAATTAATGTTAGTGAACCACCTACATAAGCTAAAATTAAAGTATTTGTCATTGTACCAATTACATCTCTACCAATGTTCATACCACTTTTTAATAATTCTTGCCATGTTATATCTGGATTTTTCATTTTTATTTCATCCAAACTTGAAGCAATTGACATTCCAACGTCCATACAAGCACCAAGTGCTGATACTAATATTCCAGCAAATAATAATTCTCTAAAATTAAAATTAATTGATGTCATATTTATACTTAACTGAATTGCATCTTCTCCTGCCCCAGTTAATTTTGCTAAATTATTAAATATTAAAGCCATAAATCCAGCTGATAAAACTCCACCAACAGTTCCTATTGCAGCCGTTAATATTTTTTTATTAACACCATTTCCAATTATTATAAATGTACCAACTATAACTAATATCGTTGTTATTATAGAGTTAGTAATCGCATCTTGTCCATTAAAGATTCCTTTAATCATAACAAAATAGATTAAAACAATTGTATATAACAATCCAATAATTGCTTTTACGCCTCTGATTCCACCGATTATAATAACACTTAATAAAAATATTGCAAACATTACTCCAATATAATCTGCTCTTACAACATCCAGAACTGTTACTGAAATTGAACCATCTGCACTTTCTATAATTTGTACTGCTACTTTATTTCCAACATCTAATTCATAAGCTAAGATTTTACCTTCAATATCATAAGATAGTACATAATTAGTTGTAAACTCATCTCCTATGTAATCACCTTCTGTAATCTCAACAGTTACTTCTTGAACTTTTTCTGTTACCGTTCCTGTAACAACTTCAATTGCATCACCTGCTTCTATAATTCTTCCATAAGTATTAATTAAATTCTCATAATTTCGCACAAGTTCTGCATCTTCTGAATATTCACTATTACTTGTTTCAGTAGCATTAACAACAAAAGTTGTTACATTTATCATTAGTAAAAAACAAATAAGTAATATACTAACTTTTTTCAATTATATTCCCCCTAAATTAGAAAATTATTATATCCATTTCATTTGTATAATCTTTATTTCCATACGCATATACAATATATATATATCCATCTTGTGTTAAAAAGAAATTTTGTGTATTTTCAAGCTTATATATTTCGCTTTGTAAATCTCTTTCATATAACGTTCCATAACTTTCCGCTATTATTTTTGCATTATTATATGCTTTTTTTACATCATCATTTATTGTTGTTTGAATATTTTCTAAAGTAATACCTTTTCCTTCTAATAAATCACTTGATTCTAAAACATTATTTATAGACAATAATTTGCTTTCTGGTAAGCTATAACAATAAGTTTTTATAGACACTTTTTCTGATTTATTTTGTTCTTTTAAAGATGATTTTATTACTAAAGACAATATATCTTGATTTACAAAAGCAGCATAAGAAACATTATAAATTGTATTTCCTTCAGTTCTTCTCATTATTGAATTTGCTTTATCATAATATTCTTGCTTAATCTCTCCATTTATAGCTTTTGCAATATCTGTATTTATATTTAAAATTGGAATTTGAGCATTTACACTATAATAATTTTCGTCTTCATTTACTAAATTATATCCAGCATATACTAATTCTTTTGATGGTTCCATTCTATCTACTCTTACATTCTCGCTGTTTATCAAAATAGAATTATTAAAAAGATTATTAAATTCAGCTTTTAAAATATCAATTTCTTCTGCTGTTTTTTTGCTTCCAATATTTATTCCAAGCATTAATGGATCTGTATCTGAATATTTATAGAAAAATTGAGTATATATTCCCATACATATTGCAACAATACAAACTAGCGCAAGTACTATAAAAAAAATCCACTTTTTAGGCCCATGTAAAGTACTAACAAATCTTCTTATCGCTCTTTTCATTTGATTCTCCTTCTTTTAAATTAGCTTTATTATAGCACTTAAATTTAAAAATATCAATTCTTTATATAAATTTAATTTTCAGCCAATTTCTCGCATAGCAGTCTACAATTTAAATTGCTAATTTTTCTCTTCTAGTTTATGAATTATCAAGGAAATTTTAGACGAAAAATCCATTGACTATGTACAAAAAATATTGTATTATTATGTCTATAGAATTTAAAGTTTTAATGCAATTTTAACTTTTAATATTTAATTCTAAAGGAGTTTAACAAATGATATGTTCAGTATGTAATAAAAACACAGCAGTTGTGTTTTTAAATAAAATTGAAAATGGTAAAAAAACAGTCGAAGGACTTTGTTATAATTGTGCTAAAGAAAAAGGAATTAATCCTCTTGAAGTATTAGCAAAAAATGCTAATATAACTAACGAAGAACTTGAAGATATGTCAAATCAATTTGAAAGTATCTTAAAAGATTTTTCTGAAAATATGAACTTAGAAGCACTTGGAATTACTCAAGAAGATTTAGAAAATTTTGAAAATCTTGAAGAATCACCTGAAGAAAATGAAAATCCTATGAAAAACATTTTTGGAATTTTCAAAGCTACTAATTCAAACGATACTTCAAATTCAAGTGCTGAAAACGAATCTCAAGATTCAAATTCAGGAAAAACAGTAAAAGTTCAAAAGAAAGAAAAAAACAAAAAGAAAAAATTCTTAGATACTTATGGCACAAATCTTACAGATAAAGCAAAAAATGGTTTATTAGATATTGTAATTGGTAGAGAACAAGAAATTGAAAGAATGATTCAAATTTTGAATAGACGTTCAAAAAATAATCCTTGTTTAATAGGTGAACCTGGTGTTGGTAAAACAGCTATAGCTCAAGGTTTAGCTCAAAAAATAGCTAATCAAGAAGTTCCAGCCAAACTTTTAAACAAAGAAGTTTATTTACTTGATATGACAGCAATTATCGCTGGTACTCAATTTAGAGGTCAATTCGAAGCTAGAATGAAATCTTTAGTTGATGAATGTAAAACCTATGGAAATATAATTTTAGTTATAGATGAAATTCATAACATTATAGGTGCTGGTGATGCAGAACATTCTATGAATGCTGCTAATATTTTAAAACCATCTTTATCTAATGGTGATATTCAATTAATTGGAACAACAACATTAAAAGAATATAGAAAATATATTGAAAAAGATTCTGCTTTGGAAAGAAGATTCCAACCTGTACTTGTTGAAGAACCAACAATAAATGACACTATTGAAATTATAAAAGGAATCAAGAAATATTATGAAGAATTTCATAAAGTAACAGTTACTCCAGATATTATCGAAAAAACTGTTAAAATGTCTGAAAAATATATTCATGACAGATTCTTACCAGACAAAGCTATCGATTTAATAGATGAAGCTTGTTCTAAAATCAACTTAAAAAACAAAGCTTTATTCGAACTTGAATTAATAAAAAATGAACTAAAAAAAGTTGCTGAAGAAAAAGAAGAAGCAGTTTCTTCTGACTCAATAGAAGAATATCAAAAAGCAGCTGATTTAAAAACAAAAGAATGTAATTTAGTTCAAAGAATGGAAGAAATTGAAAGAGATTTAAAACCTGCCGTACTTACAATTCAAGACATTGCAGAAGTAATTGAACGTTGGACAAAAATTCCTGTTACAAAAATAACAGAAGCTGAAACTCAAAAATTACTTAACTTAGAAGCAAATCTTCACAAACACATTATTTCACAAGATGAAGCTGTTACAGCAGTTTCTAAAGCTATAAGAAGAAATCGTGCAGGGCTTCAAAGTACAAAACGTCCACCTTCTTTCATATTTGTTGGTCCAACTGGTGTTGGTAAAACAGAACTTGCTAAAGCTTTAGCTTTTGAAATGTTTGGTAGTGAAGAAAGCATAATCAGAGTTGATATGTCTGAATTTATGGAAAGTCATTCTACTTCAAAATTAATCGGTTCTCCTCCAGGATATGTAGGTTACGATGATGCTGGTCAATTAACTGAAAAAGTTAAAAGAAGACCTTATTCAATTATTTTATTTGATGAAATTGAAAAAGCTCACCCAGATGTATTCAATATTTTACTTCAAGTATTAGATGATGGAAAACTTACAGATGCTCAAGGAAATACAGTTAATTTTGAAAATACAATTATAATCATGACATCAAATGCAGGCTCAAATTTAAACAACAATTCAATTGGTTTTGGAAATCAAACATTAATGAATAAAGATAAAATATTAGGTGCTTTAAAAGACTTATTTAGACCAGAATTCCTAAATAGAGTTGATGAAGTAATTGTATTTAATTCATTAACAGAACCTGAATTATTACAAATCGTAGACCTACTTCTTGCAAAAACTCAAGACGCATTAAAAAACAAAGAAATATATCTTTCTTTAAACGAAGATGCAAAAAAATATATTGCAGAAAAAGGAACTGATTTAAAATATGGTGCTAGACCTTTAAGAAGAGCTATCCAAAAATTAGTTGAAGATGAACTTGCAGAGATGCTTTTAAGAGGTGAAGTAATTTCAGGACAAACAATTACAGGATATATGGAAGATGGAAATTTAAAATTCCATGTATAATTAAATATAAATAGCAAAGACGATATATTGTTTTTTCAATATATCGTTTTTTTGTTTTTAATTCTATAATTTAATTTTATACCTTTTATTCAAAATCTTCTAAAGCAGAATTCAAATTACTAATTCCAAAAACAAATATCCCCTCTTCTAGTTCTCTTATATCTTTATCTGTCAAATACTCTTTACTAATATTAGTCTCTGTTAATAATTTAAAATCTTCTGCTTCTATCATTTTATATATTTCTATATTTTCTTTTCCTAATTTTAATACATAATGATCATCACAAATTTTATCAATATTTTGAGCAATTACAATATTTTTTGAATCAAATTCTTCTATTCTCCACTCTGGATAACTTTCTTCTATCTCTTTTTGTGTTAGATTTACAAATTCTTTAGGAAGCTCTACTGAATTCAATTTGCAATGTCCACACTCATTATAATATTTTTTTAAAATCAAATTTGCATCATAACTTATCTTTTCTTCTAAGCTAGCAGTTGTCTCCACAACATTTTCTGTTTTTGAAGATATAATCTCTTTATTAGGAGTATTGTTCTCTTTCCATAATTTCGAATAATAATATCCAATTCCAATTGAAAAAATAAATATAATTATACTATATATAATAATTCTTTTCACTTCTATCACCTAAGTTTATTATGTATATAAAAAGAATTAATATACCAATTTTGGATATATTTTTAGGTAAAAATATAATTTACTTATACATTGTATTTATTATTATTTTTCTTTTTGAAAATATCACATTTATTTCTCCATTTACATCAGTTCTATATATCTGAATATTATTTTCTTTTAATTTGTTTATTACAACTTCATTTGGATGTCCAAATTTATTATTTTTTCCTACTCCAATTAAAGCAATTTGGGGATTTACACATTTTAAAAATTCAAGATTAGTAGAAGTTTTAGAGCCATGATGTGCAACTTTTAATATACTAGCATTTAATATATCTTTATTGTTTTTATATAAGTTTAATATTTCTTTTTCTGCAACATCTTCTATATCTCCTGTAAATAATACAGAAAAATTTTTATAACTAATTTTAAATACTAAAGAATTATTATTCAATTCGTTTTGATTTATAAAGCTATCTTCTTTAGGCCACAATACATCTAAAACAATGTCTTTTTCTATTTTCAATCTATTTCCTGATTTCAATTCAACAATTTTTATGTTATTTTCTTTGGCTACATTTAATAAATCTACATATTGTTCAGATATTTGCACTTGAATTCCTATTAAAATCTTATCTATTTTTATATTTTCAATTACTGCAAATAATCCTCCTATATGGTCACTATCTGCATGTGAAATTATTAAATAATCAATTTTCTTTACTCCTCTGTCTAACAAATATGGTAATACTACATTTTCTCCATAATCATATCCTCCTGTATTCCCCTCACCTCCATCTATAATAATATTTTTCCCAAAAAAAGTTTTTATATATGTACAATCACCTTGCCCTACATCTACAAAATTTATTTGGAATGTTAAACCAGATTTTAGATTTATTTGAAAAGTAATAATAGTAATCACAATAAATAAAATTAATATATATCTTTTTATAAAAATAATTTTCTTTTTTAATTTTTCAAATTCTTTTTTTAAAAATTTTTTAGAACTAATTATTTTAAGAAAATAAAATCTTTTTCTAACAGAAATAGATATTAAAACTATTATTATTCCGTAAAACAATATAATTTCAAACATATTTGGCGTTGTTACATATATTTTAGAAAATGGTAATTTACTACAAATCTCAGATATTTTTACTACTATTGATATGAGCATTTCTGTAACAAGTACTATTATTTTTAAAAATGGAATTTTCAAAAAAGAAAGTAATACACTAATATACCCTAATATTAAAAGAGGTCCTACAAAAAACGAAACTAAAATATTGGAAACAAAAAAAGAAATAGAAATTGTATTAAATACATACATCATAATTGGAAAGATTAATATTTGAGCAGAAATCGTAACAATAAAGTTTTCTAGTATATATTCTTTGATCTTTCTAAATAGAAATTTTTCATTTTTCTTAAAATTTAATTTTTTATCAATATATTTTTTAAAAAATAAGCTAAAACAAACAATTCCAAGAGTTCCCATATATGAAAGCCACAATCCAATATTATAAATATTATAAGGGTTAAGTAGTATAATTATAAAAAAAGACCAAATTAGACTAAAATAAAAATTATTTTTTCTTTCAAAATTACTAGCAAAAATTGTCATAGCTCCCATAATACAAGCTCTTATTCCAGATACAGAATTTCCAGTAACAAAAGAAAAAAATATAATACTAAGTATTAATATATTGTTTTTTAGTTTCTTATATTTAATAAATTTATTTAAGATAAAATTTATCCCGATTATAACATAAGTAATATGCATTCCTGAAATTGCTAAAACATGAGATAAACTACTATCTCTAAAACTTTCTTTAATATTCTCTGTCAAGCCATCAGTTTTTCCAAATAACAAACTTTTTAAAAATTCAGAATTATTATCTTTGTATAGTTCATCTAATTTCATTAAAAATTTATATCTTATATTTTCTAAAGCAGAATTAAAATCATTTTGATTTGAAATTTTTTTGCATACTTCTGCCTGTATTATTCCAAAAATCTTAGATTGCTTCAAATATTTATTATAATCAAATCCTCCATAATTTCTTTTAGAATCTGCAACAGACATTTCTCCTTTTACATATATTATATCTCCAGGAAAAAAATTGGTATCTTTTTCTGTATATATTATTACTTTGATATTTTCTATATTAGAATTATAATTAGAATCTAACTTTAAAATTTTCACTACATATTTATTAGTATATTCTTTTTCCTCTTTAATACTAATAATTTTAGCAATGCACTCAATATATTCAATATTTTCCACTTTTTTCTCGATATAAAAAAAATAAGCTATGTTAACACATAGCCCCATTATAATTATTATTATCGTAAATTTAATTTTAATAAAATCTACTCCTTTTTATGTATAATTTAATCTATTCTACAATTCTTTTTGCAACAATATATCTTTCATTATAATAAGAATTTGTATTTATATTGTCTATTACAACACCTCTTGTAGGATTAGCAGAATGTATAAAATCTCCGTTTGAAATATATATTCCTGTATGTCCTATTTTTGTTTTTTCTTCATCGTAGAATAAAATTAAATCCCCTGGTCTTAATTCATTTCTAGAAACTTCCACTCCTAAATTATTTTGCCCAGCCGCTGTAGTTCCTAAACTATAACCAAATTGTAAATATATGTATCTTGTAAATCCAGAACAATCAAACCCTGTTTCTGGATTTTTACCACCAACAACATACTTGTATCCCAAATATTTCATTGCTGTATTTACAACTTCTTGACCTTTATTCTCAACCACACTATTACTTGTAGTTTCATTTTCTTTTTGATTATTAGCATCTTCAGTATTAGAAGAATTTATTTCTTCTTTTTTTTCACTTTCTCTATCATCTACTGTTCCTCTTGATGAAACTGATTCATCTCCTATTAAAGTTATTAATGTTTTATGAACATATCCTTCTGTATTCTTCTCTGTGAATTTATACCATTCACCTTCTTCTGCAAATATTGTTATTTCATCATTATAATCCAAAAATCCTACTACTTTAGAAGTTTTGTCAGCAGCACTTCTAACTTTAGCTGTTTCAACATTAACTCTTCCCTTTTTATTTGAAGTTGTTGTTTGTGATTGATTATTTTTTTCTTCTTTATTTTCATTTGAAACTTTATTTGTCTCTATTTCATTTTCTTTTGAAGTATTTTCTATACTTGATAAATCACTATCTGTTGATGTCTTTGATTTTATTATCCAACCAGTTACTGTCCCATCAGTTACTTGAATCCAATTACCTAATTCGATATTTTTAGTTAATTCATTTCCAGCCTCAACTTGAACAACTTCATTAGATATCATACTTGGTTGATATCTAAGTTTTGTTTGAGATTTTACAACAATTTTTGAAGAATCAATATTTACATTTTCTACTTCTTCTGTATTATCTGTAGTAGTACTATTTGAATCTTCTTTTATTAAATTGTTTTTTAAATATCCCACATTATTTCCATATTTTACTTTGTACCATTCACCATTTTTTTCTAATATTTCAACTTTTTTACCTTCATAGATTTTTGTTAAAACATCCGATTCAGTATTGGCTTCTTTTCTCAATCTTGCTGCAGATACAGAAATTGTAGCTGTTGACGCAAAAACTGAAGTTATAAAAAGCATATACAAAATTATAGTAATTATTGATATTTTTTTCATTTTACTCATAAATAAAAAACCTCATTTAATTATTATTTTCTAAATTTAATTTTATATGTACTTCTTCTAATTGCTTATCAAATACTTTTGATGGCGCATTCATTAACAAGTCTCTAGCTTTTTTATTTTTAGGGAATGCAATTACTTCTCTAATGCTATCTTCTTTAGATAAAAGCATTATAATTCTATCAATTCCAGCAGCAGCTCCAGCATGTGGAGGTGTACCATAGCTAAATGCATTAAATAATGCCCCAAATTTTCCTTTTACGTCTTCAACAGTATAACCTGCTATCTCGAATGCTTTAATCATTATATCTTGATCGTGGTTTCTTACAGCACCAGATAAAATTTCATATCCATTACATACAGCATCATATTGATATGCATATATATCTAATGGGTCTTTTGTATTTAATGATTCTAAACCACCTTGTGGCATTGAAAATGGGTTATGATTGAAATCTATTGTTCCTTCATCTGATAATTCATACATTGGAAAATCAACAATAAAGCAGAATCTATATACATCTTTTTCTAATAAATCAAGTTCATTTCCAAGTTTAATTCTTACTCCACCTGCAATTTTAACAGCTTTATTATATTCATCTGCAACAAAGAATATTGCTGAGCCTGGTTTTACATTCATTCTTTCAAAAATCTTAGCTTTTCTTTCATCATCTATGAATTTACTAATTCCACCATTTAGATTTCCATCATTATCTACTTTAACCCAAGCTAACCCTTTTGCATCTAATTCAGATACTGCAAATTCTGACATACTATCAAAGAATTTTCTTGGTTTTTCTTCCATATTTTCTGTAACAATAGCTTTAACAGTTTTATCTTTAAATGCATTAAATTCTGTTCCTTCAAATATATCTGTTAAATCTGAAATTGTTAAAGGATTTCTTAAATCTGGTTTATCTGAACCATATTTTTCCATAGCTTCTTTATAAGGAATTCTTATAAATGGTGCTTCATCAACTTTCCAATTTGTATTTTGTTTAAATACTTTTGTAAGAACTGTTTCTATTATTTTAAAAACATCTTCTTGTGTCGCAAAACTCATTTCAAAATCTAATTGATAGAATTCTCCTGGTGAACGATCTGCTCTTGGATCTTCATCTCTAAAGCAAGGTGCTATTTGATAATATTTGTTAAATCCAGATACCATTAACAATTGTTTGAATTGTTGTGGTGCTTGTGGAAGCGCATAAAATTCACCTGGATGTAATCTACTTGGTACTAAGAAATCTCTTGCTCCTTCTGGAGATGAATTTGCAAGTATTGGGGTTTGAACCTCTGTAAATTCTAGTTCGTCCATTGTATCTCTAAAGTTTTTTAATATTTTAGAACGTAATTTTATATTTTGGTGAATTTTTTCATTTCTCAAATCTAAAAATCTATATTCTAATCTTAAATCTTCTCTTACTGTTTGACCTTCAACATTTATTTCAAAAGGTAAAGAGTTTCTACATTTACCAAGAACTATTAATTCTTTCGCAACTACTTCAATATCTCCTGTAAGAATTTTATCATTTTTACTGCTTCTTTCAACAACATCTCCAGTTACAGTAATTGTACATTCTTTTGTTACATCTTTTAAGTCTATGTTATCTCCCACTACAATTTGAGTAATTCCATTTTCATCTCTTAAATCAATAAAAGCCATTTTCCCTAGGTTTCTAATTGTTTGAACAAACCCAGCAAGTCTAACTTCGCTTCCTTTATTTTCTAATCTTAATTCTCCACAATTATGAGTTCTATACTTATTTGCCATAATACTTTACCTCTCTTTATATCACATATGTGCAAGTATTATATTATATTTATTCTATTTTTTCAATATACCCCTAAGAAAAAAAGCATTTTTTAACAATTTATTTATAGTCAATTTTGTATAATAAAAAACTAGCTATAAAGCTAGTTTTTACATTTTATTTATATAATACTAATCTAAATCCCCAATAATTATCTGATGTATTTTCTGGGTAAGGAATATGGCTTACAGGTGTTCTTTTTAAGTTTGCACTACCACCACGAACAACTCTTTGTGTTACATATTCTTTATCTTTGTCTTTTTTAGTTTCATTTTTTAATTTATAGATTTCTGTAGTCCATTCTCTAACATTTCCACCTAAATCACAAATATTTCTAACAACATCTGATGTAGTTGTACCTGTTGGATAAATAGTTCCACTGTAATTTCCGAAATTTACATCTGATGAATAATGTTCTTTTGCTAAATCAATCCAGTCCATTGCTGTATCCCAAGCATGGCTACTAACAATTCCAGTATAGCAATCTGTATATCCAAATACACTTCCTGAGTTTCCTGCATGTTCAGCAGCATTTAAATATGTTATATTAGTCCAAGGAATTTTTCCTGACATTGAAGCTGCTGTAACTTGCCCTTCAAGCTCATATTGAGAAGCTTCAAATCTTCCAATATAATATCCATAATATTTTGCAACACTATTGACTAAAGCTGAAGCTGTTCCACTTGTTTCTTCATAATTTACATCATATGTTGTTTTTCTTGTTAATTTTCCATTTTCAACTGGAACCCATACATATTGATTTCCAAAAGAATCTTCAATTACAAATCCTTCATCTACATTATCTGCTACTACAGAAAATCCATCTGGAATATATGGATTTGTAGCTGAAATTTCTGGAATTTCTGTTACTTCTATTTCAGAACTTGATGTTCCTCCTAAAACTGTTCTTGCAGAGAATTTATACACATTGTTTTCAGTAACTGTATATGTAGCAGTACCTCCTGGAACAGCAACTCCATCTGGAAGAATAATTTCTTCTATTTCTTCTCCACTTTCTGTACTAGCATATACTGTTATTATTACTATACTATCATTGTCTTCGTTAACATCTTTACTTAATGTTATTATAGGTTCTTCAACAACCGTTTCTCCTACTTTATTTTTATTTCCTGTATCAGAGTTGTTTGAAGTTGCAATACCAATTATCAAACCTCCGATTATTACAAGAGCAACCACTAATACTATAATTATTATTGGTGAAAATTTTTCTCCCATGTTTTTATCTCCTTTTGTATATTATATAAAATATTAAATCATATATTAATATATTTTTCAAATACTTTTATAAAAAATCACATATTTTTTACACAAAATTTTTTTATTTTTGAAATCTACTTTTTTTAATAAATTTAATACCATTTTATATTCAATAATAAACAAAAAAGAAGTGACTTTAATCACTTCTTTTTAATATATTATTTACGTTTAAAAAATCTAAATTCTTTTTTACTTAAGCAGGATAAACACTAACTTGTTTTTTGTCTTTACCTTTTCTTTCAAATTTAACTGTTCCATCTACTAAAGCAAATAAAGTATCATCGCTTCCGATTCCAACGTTTGTTCCTGGGTGTACATTAGTTCCTCTTTGTCTTACTAATATATTTCCAGCTTTAACGATTTGTCCATCAGATTTTTTAACACCAAGTCTTTTTGACTCACTATCTCTTCCGTTCTTAACACTACCTTGACCTTTTTTGTGTGCCATGAAAGATTCACTCCTTTCGCTTTATAATTTCATTTATATCTGTTTAAATAATTTCGATATAATTATTTAGCTGCTTTTTCAGCTTTTTCAGCTTTTTCAGCTTTAACTTTAATTGAAGTAATTTCTACTTTAGTGTAGTCTTGTCTGTGTCCTCTAGTTTTTCTTTCATTCTTTTTAGGTTTGTATTTGAAAACTAGAACTTTCTTTCCTCTACCATTAGCAACGATTTTACCTTCAACTTTTACATTAGCTACATAAGGATTTCCAACTTGTACTTTTCCTTCATCAGATACTAAAACTACTTTATCGAAAGAAACTTTTTTTCCTTCTTCAGCACCTAATTTTTCAAAATATACTGTTTCTCCTTCTTGCACTTTGTATTGTCTACCACATGCTTCAATTATTGCGTACATTATAAATGCACCTCCCTTTTCGTATACTCGCTAACTTCCAACTTGGGTAACTATTTAAAAAATAGTATTTATAGACCCTAGTTAAGCAGTTTACAGTAATAGATTTTAACACGGATATACTTATTTGTCAAGGATTTTTTGGTAATAATACAAAAAAAGTAGATTTAAAAATCTACTTTTCTTTTTATATTTTAATATTTTTTATTTAATCACCGATTGTTCTATCTTCACGAATTTTTTCTGATTTTTTAGGAGTTTCAACCGCAGCGACTTTAACCTCATGAGATTTAGAAGTTACTTTATCACTTGGAGTTAATTTTATTGCAGATTCTACTTTTTCTACAAATTTTCTAGCTAATTCTCCAATTGATACTTTAAATTTTGCCATTGCCTCTTGTCCTTCGCTTTTTGTCATTGTACCGTTTTTTACAGCTATCGCAATATTATTTTTTAAATCTTCCCACTCAGAAGCTTCTACATTTTGTTCTGGTCTATATCCAAAAAAATTTCCTACAAAACTTAAATAACTCATAATTTTTTCTAAGCTTTTATAGCTTAGTTTCACCTCACTTATTAAAAATTAGAATAATTCCAATACTATTATAACAAAAAAAGCCTTAAAAATCAAGGCTTTTTTATAAAATAATTTACATAATTTCGATATTTTTCTTGTTTTTTTGACATTTTTCATCATTTCCTATCAAAAATTCAAATTTTAGCTCATATAATCTTTTAATCTTTTACTTCTACTTGGATGTCTTAATTTTCTTAATGCTTTAGCTTCAATTTGTCTAATTCTTTCACGAGTTACTTGGAATTCTTTACCAACT
>CAZPAF010000033.1:21777-22007 GCA_964584475.1 uncultured Lachnospiraceae bacterium
GAGTTCTTGCTTTTCCATCTTCTAAACCAAATCTTAATTTTAGAACTTTTGCTTCTCTTGGTGTTAATGTAGACATTACTTCTTCTAATTGCTCTTTAAGTAATGTATATGCAGCAGAATCGTGTGGAGCTGGTGATTCGTCATCTGGTATAAAATCTCCAAGATGGCTATCATCTTCCTCACCAATTGGTGTTTCTAAAGATACTGGATCTTGAGCAATTTTTTGAATT
>CAZPAF010000034.1:0-21909 GCA_964584475.1 uncultured Lachnospiraceae bacterium
AACCAAACAGTAAAATAAAAAGCGAACAAATGAACGTTTTTAGAAAAATTAATTTTAAACTAATATTTTTTATAGGAATTATTAATTAAGCTGTAAAGCTTGAAAATACTGAAAATATTGGCTTGCGAGAATCAATTTTAAGCCATTTTTATTTTTGATTAATATAACTTGTTGTCTTAAAGTCTGATAAATATTGATATTAATAGCTTTGAGTGATTTTTTGATAAAATTTATTTGCTAAAAACGTAAAAATCTATATTAGTAAAAATCCCGGAAAAAGCCTAAAAAAGCGACGCACGAGAATCGATTTTAAGGCGTTTTTATTTTTAGTTAATATAGTTTGTTGTCTAAGAAATGGCTTAAATACGGGCATTCTGAGGCTTTGCAATATTTTGAGAAAATTTGATCAAAAATTGAAAAAGTGATTAAAAATATAAGACCTTAAAATGAAAAATTAGTATAAGCAAACAAGTTATACTAATAAAATATTAAAAGGGCTTAAATTTGATTTTAAAAGGTCTAAAAAAGATAATAATATAATGAAATGATAGGATAAAAATAATATTAGATAAAAGTATTGAATAGTAAATAAAATATGTATATAATACAAATATTAAGACAAGTAAATATATAAGATATATTATGAAAAAGGCTTAAAATCAAGGAGTAGAGGTTGTTTATAGAAATATAAATAATTCCTACTCCTTTTTGCGCAAAACTTTGATTTTGCGCAATGTTGTATATAATAAAATATACATTAAAATACTACTCTTCCTACTTAAACTTCAAAAATTTTTTATCTTTACTTCTTCTATTATTTTTATTAGTTTTTTGTATTTATATTTAATTTTTAAATTTAAGTTTTTTATCTATATATAATTTTATTTTTAATTTTTTCTTATAATTTTTAATTATTTAATATTTTCCTAAAAATAATTTTTTATGATTTTTACAAATTTTGATAAATTATTAAATTTTATTTTTTTTTAGAAAAATTAGCCTCTATCTCAATTTTCGAAGTTTAGCCCTCTCTCCTGTCTTTTGCATATTTTAGGATAAAAAAAGAGATTACCACTTTTTATTGATAATCTCAAAATATAGTATGTAATTTTATTTTGTCTTAAATATCTATAGAATCTTTTCTTATATATTTAACTCCATCTACCATAATTTCATCTTCGATGGCATTTATTTTTAGATTTTTAAGCTTATCTTGAATATGTAGAGGTATTACTGTTTCTGGAATATATGAATCTATGTTGATATCTCCATTACAATATTTTCCTTCTATATAATCTCCAATTTGATATTTTCTTTTAGTAGCTAAACCAATTACTTCTTCTACTTCTTCTGTTGTTCCAAGTGATTCAATATATACTGTTACGATTGCTTTTAGCTCAGGTACATTATTTACACGCGCTCCAGTTCTTCTTATATCAATTATTCTTCCATAGCAAACTTCACCAAATTTTTCTGTTTGAGCGTTTTTAATTATTTTCCTTAAACCTACAATAATCATAACTATGCCAACTGCCCAGAATATTCCCATAAATAATTTAGGACCTAACATAGCATTAAATTCTTCTTGAGAAACAAGTTGACCATTAACAGTAATCGTACTAGCAGTTCCCGAATAAAATCCTAATGTAACCATTCCTGTAATTAGTAACCATATTATTCCAAATACTATTTCAAACATTTTTTCTCCTTCCTTTATATCAAAAAAAATTTATATAAACCTATTAATAATATATCATAAGTTATTTTTTTAAACAATAAAATTATTATAAAAAGGAAAAAAGCCCTGGCTAGATGCCAGGGCTTTCCCTATAGGGTGATTATTACTCCTGATTTGCCATATAGGCTTTATACATGGCTTCGATTTCTTCTCCGGAAACAGTCTCCTGTTCCAGAAGCGTCTCTACTAAAGTATCAAGGAGCACGCGATGTTTGGTGATAAGGTCTTTGGCTTGTGTTTCAGCCTTTTTGACCATTTCAGCGATTTTGTTACCAACGACACTCATAGTGTCTGTACCGAAGATTCCGAGTTCAGTCGAAGATGCTCCTGCAAAGGAGATCGGACCAATATCGTCATCCATGCCGTAATAGATAATCATCTCACGGGCTGTTTCGGTTGCAACCTTAAGGTCGTTCGAAGGACCAGTTGAAATATCTCCAAGCACAAGTGCTTCTGCAGCTTTACCGCCAAGCAAGCATACCAATCTTTCGCTAAGTTCTGTTTTGCTGATATAGTTTTTATCTTCAACTGTATTGTGAAGAGTATAACCACCAGCAGAACCGCGAGGAATGATACAAACTTCTTTTAGGTTTGCTTGTGTTTCAAGGAAAAGACTGACGAGTGCGTGTCCAGATTCGTGGACCGCAGTTAAACGTCTTGCCTTTTCAGAGATAACTCTACCAGACTTCTTTAAGCCAACCTGGATTTTCATCAAAGCTTCATAGATATCTTCTTCAGAAATCTTTTTCTTGGACTTTCTTGCTGCAACCAGAGCTGCTTCGTTAAGCAAATTCTCTAAAGATGCGCCAGAAAATCCAGCTGTGTTATAAGCTATTTTATCAAACCTTACGGTCTCATCAAAAGGCTTATTAGCACCATGAAGCTTAAGAATTTCCTCTCTTCCTTTTCTGTCAGGCAGATGAACAGTGATTTTTCTGTCAAATCTACCAGGACGAATGAGAGCCGGATCAAGGCTGGAAAGTCTGTTTGTTGCTGCAATTACAACAATGCCAGTTCTGTCTGTAAAACCGTCCATTTCGGCAAGCAATTGTTCGAGAGTTTGGTTGTGTTCAGAATAACCACCACCATCATCTCTTTTTGCTCCAACAGCATCAATCTCGTCAATGAAAATGATGCAAGGAGCATGCTTGCGAGCTTCTTCAAACAATGTCCGAACTCGAGATGCACCAACGCCAACATACTTTTCTACAAAGCTAGAGCCTGTAGTTTCGATAAAGTGTATGTCAGCTTCACCTGCAATAGCTTTTGCAAGCAAAGTTTTACCTGTACCAGGTGTACCATCGAGAAGAACTCCTCTTGGTACTGTTGCACCGAGAGCTCTATACTTTTCAGGATTTTTGATGAAATCCACGATTTCAGAAACTTCTTTGATTTCCTCATCTAGACCTCTAATATCCTTAAATGTGACATTACTTTTTGTTGCTTTTTCGAAATGCTTTTCGCCACCGCCAAAAATGTTTGCAAATTCTCCGCCGCCCATAGGAGGCATGTTGTTCATGTTTCTTTTAAAACGTTTAAAAGATTGGAACAACATGAAAAGCATTAAAATTGGCCAAAGCATTAAAACAAAACTAAGTATATTGCTGATTACACTACCAGCATCTTGTTCTGTTTCTTTAACATTAAAGCCAATTTGGCTTCCATCAAGAATTTTTCCTTGTACATATTCGGTAAAAACTTCTATGTTGGGAATCTTGATTAGATAGCGGATGTCGGGCTTTTCATTGTCGGTTGCAGTAATTTTCGTAGAGCCTTCTTGTATTTCAATGGTATCGATTGTGTTTGTGTCGATCATCTGTAGTAGTTCCGTATAGGAAATCTGCTGATCAGTAATCTTATCCTTGTCAGAAGTAATCAGCTTTACAACGCCGAAAACAACGACCAATAAGAGTCCTAAGATTAATATCCTTCTAATTCTCCGTCTTGCTCTCATTTTGCTTCCTCCTGTTATGTGAATTTTATTATTTTAATCTCGACGCACAATTTTTTTTACCATCACCCTATATTTTTTCAATGTGCAATCTAAAATATTATAACATAATTTTATGTAAATTACAAGTATAGTAATGTTGTTATAATAGTTGAATATATACAAAAAAGCCCTGCGATTAGCAGGACTTAAATTATTACTTTGTCAATTAAATATTATAGTTTTCTTTTATATCATTTAAAAATTTATCAAAGTTATTATAATCAAATACATATCCATTAATTCCGCACGAAATTGCTCCGCCTATATTTTCTGGTTTATCATCTAAAAATAAACATTCTTCTGGAATTAATGAAAATCTATTTAAAATTAGTTCATATATTTCTTTATTTGGCTTTGCTATTTTTTCTTCTGCTGAAATTATCTTTCCATCAAAATACTTATTTAAATCATTTTTCTCTAAATATTCAGGAACATCTAATGGAGCATTTGATAAAACGTAAGTATTATATCCTTTTTCTTTTAGAGTATCTATAAAATTAAGTATTTGAGTATTTATAACGAATCCTTCTTGCCAATCTTTCATAATTCCAATACATGAATTATGAAGTCTTTCTGGTAATTTAGAAAGCATAATATTTATTGCATCTGCTTTATAAATGGTTCCTTCGTCTAATTTTTGCCATTCTACTGACTCAAATATTACTTTATTTAATAGTTTTTTATCTTCAATATCGTTTGAATATTTATCTAGAACAATATCCCATCTTAATTTTAGTACAACGTTTCCTAAGTCAAAAATTATATTTTTTATCATAAGTTCTCTCCTATTTATTTGTTAATTGTATTTTTATAAATCATCATCATAATTTGGAAATTTTCTACCTTTTTTTGATGTTGCAGTAGTAGGTGTAACTTTTTTTGTTGTACGACCTAGATTACGTCCTTCTGTAACTCTTCTATAGTTATCATCTAAATATTTAGCATCAACTTCTTGTGTTTTGCTATCAACAAAATTCAAATTAAGTTTAAAAGATAAAAATCTTTTTAATGTTTCAAATCCATCTCCATTTTCGAATAATTCATTAAGCAAAAAATCGTCAATAGTATATTTATTAATTCTTTCTGATATGATTTCTGCGTCAGTATCAAGATGAACAAAGAAATCATCATTAACATGACCGTATTTGATATATTTTTCTTTGCTATCTGCGATTGAATTATATTTACTATTTGTGTCTCTTAAATCTTTTGATATATATGTTTGGAATGTTTTTTTCTTTTGAGAAGAAAAACTAGCAAATGGATTTTTTCTTGGTGTTCTTCCGTTTCTTAGTTCGTTCATTAATTTTAAAATTGTTAATCTATATTCTGCTTCAATCAATTCTTTATATAATCTTGAAGAATATTTTTTATCAAATTTATTACTTTTTTTACTGATTAAAGTTATATAACCTTCAGTTTGAGCAATTTTACTTTCCGTTCTATTGGTAAAATTACTAGAAAACATAGATTTCATTTCAGAATTTATTGTAGATATTTCGCTTAGATAACATAAGCTTTGAATAGCATTTATATGGGTTTGATAATCTAATTCAAATTTTCTAAAAGCAGCTTCTAGTTGATAATTATTTATAGAACTTATTGATGAATTTTTTCCTGTGGCTGAAAGTTCTTTTATAGTATTTAACTGTCTTACAAGTGAAAGATAAGCTTCATACTCTGCTGCACTATCTGGATAATCTTTTGGATTTACAGTTTTAAAGAATTCAGCTAAATTTATTAGCTCACTTTCCCTACTTTCAATTTGAGAAGCTATATCAGTAAGAACTGAAGTTGTGTCTTCTCCTCTAACAAAAGTTGATTTTATGCCATCATCTGTTTCTTCTTCTGAATCTTCTTCAAAAAATATATCCATAAATGATTTCTTTTTCTTTTCAGGAACTGTTTCTGGTTTTGAATCATCCTCAAAGAAAATATCCGTCCACTTCCCTTTTTTGCCTGATTTTTTGCTTTTAGTATCACTAGCATTTTCGTTATTTGGATCTTCTTCATATATTAAGTTAGATAGTTTATCAAATAATCCCATATTTTAAATCCTTTCGCTGAACGATTATATCACATTTATGTAAACTCTTCAATACTTTTCCTTAATTTTTCCTTATATTTACTATATTTTGAGAGATTCTGTACATTTAAAAATTGAAAAGGACCCGGCTACAGCTAGCCAGGTCCTCGGAGTTAAACATTAATATCCAGCTTGGTAGAAACTGATTTCACAGCTACGGTTGTTTGCTTGACCTTCTTCTGTGTTGTTGGTATCAATCGGGAAATCTCCGCCGAGACCTTCGATAATAATACGGTCTTCGTCGATTCCCTGAGAAACCATATATTCTTTCACAGTTTCTGCTCTCATTCGAGAGAGCTTGTAAGCAAACTCACTGCTGGAAAAACCAGGTGCAATTTTGTAGCTTTGAGTTGCCTCATCCCATACTGCACTACCAGGACCAAGATTAACATGTCCGGAAATTTTGATGACGGTTTTGTTCAAGACTTTGGCAACCTTGATAAACTGATCAATAAGTTCTTTATTGGTTTGCTCATAACCAGTCTTGAATTCAGCAGAGTCGCCATTGAACAAAATCTTTGCATACTGAGTAATAAGTGCGTCTTGATCGACGTAGTCCTCAGCATCATTTGTAATAGAAGAATCTGTTGTAGTTTCTTTTCCATCCCACTTAGAACCAAGCGAGACAATATAAGAATCATCAATAAGCTTATATGCGTCATTGGTTTCGAAACCGAGTTGTTTCCAGACTTTGCAGAAGTCTTTGTAGATGTCGTTTGCAACATCCAATGCTTCTACATTACCTTTGAAGCCGAGGTATTTAGCATAACTAATTTCGGCTGTCATGTCGTCATTGGAATAATCAGCATAATCAGGAACCGCCTGACGAATTGCATCATAATATCCCTGGAGATTAACATTGTTATTGATGTCATTTACGGTATAGATGAGTGCATCAATAATTGCTGTAACATCTTCTTTGTGACTTTCAGCAAACTTCTTATTGAACACAATACCATCAATAACAAGATATTCGGCAGAAGCAGTGCTAAAGAGAAGATGACTGTTTTCTTTCTTCAAAGCACTTGTCATATCCCAAGTAGAAACAGCGCCTACCTCGCCCTTAACAAAAGCGTCAACAGCATCCTGGGTAGATTCGAACAGTACGAAATTATCTACGATTTTTTGTACTTCATCTTCGCTGAGGCCAGATTCATTTAAGAACCAAACAGGGATTGCTGTAGATACAGAATTCTTTGCCATACCAATCTTTACATTTTTCAGATCGGTAATATTTTTTACGGTGTTGTCCGTAACAATTCCGTCGCCACCTGTACTAGTGTCCAAGAAGTATGGCATAACAGTCTGAATTCCTTTGTCTTCCAACTGTTTGGCTACCATAGCCATCTTGTTAACCGTCATGGCGAAGAATTGAATTTCGCCTTTTTCGAATGCTTGGATAATATTGTCATCGTTATCTTCGATATAAACTTCGACATTGAGACCTGCTTTGTCAAAATTGGAACCATCGGCAGTTTTGTTGCCACCGTTGGCTGCAAAAAGACTTGTGTAACCACTAAAGGTATTCACATAACCTTTGATTGTTTCGCCACTTGTCTTATCCTTGTTTGTGCTAGGTTCTGTTTCGCTGTTTCCGTTTTGCTGAATTTGTTGTGTAGTGCCATTGTTCGGACCAGGATTATCCTTGTTGTTTCCGATCAGTTTGGTAATGCCGAAAATACTTCCTCCGACAATAACAACGATGATCGCGATTAACGCAGGAATAACCCAGGGTTTAAGTCGCCGATTGCTCATCTTACATCCTCCTGTTACTAAAAGATTTTTGAATACATTTTATTGGTTACTTCAAATAACCAAGCCAGGTATCGATCTGACCGATAACGATATTACCTTGGCGCTCGGTTTCTGCAACGAGACTTGCAGATTTGCGAAGAGCTTCCTCGTTTTCAGCACGCTTTGTGGCAATGCTTTCAAGAGTTGCATCTCTTTGCTGTTTTGCAGCCTCTGTTGCGGCATCGGTGTTTTTGCGAATTTCCGCAATGATTGCGGCAGAACGCGCTTTTTCTTCTTCGATTGCACGTTCGCTATCCAGATTGGCCTGAGAAATTGCTTCTGTACATGCAGCTTCTGCAGCTCGTTCTTCTTGAGCCAAAGCGTCTTCGTCCTTGGCTTTTTCAGTTTTGAGAGCTGCTGCTTGTTGTCTGGTCTGTTCGATGGCGTTCAGAATCGCCTGTCTGCGAGAGATACCATCTTGTTCCAGATCAGCAGGATCACAGTGAACGAAATTCTTTAAGATTTTTCGAATCAACTCATGATCTGCATCGATACCGGCGGTATCTAAAACGGATTGAACGTTACTGATGTCAGGGTACTGGTCATTGTCAGACTCGATTTGAGATTCTGCAATGATTCTGCACGCCATTTCTGTAACGCTTTCGTCGCTTGCAGTAGCGATTGCGATTTCGAACTCGGCCTTTTCCTCCTCTGTTAATGCTGTGTCGGTTGGTGCAGTGCTTCCCTCCTCGTAGAGAACCCGATTAAGGAAATCTGCAAATTTGCTAAATGCCATGTGTTTTACTCCTTTCTCGTAAATATAAAGTTTTCAATTTACTCATATATTGACATATATGCGGATAATATTATATCACAGCAAAAATCTTATGTCAATTATATTGTGTCAAGCAACACACTTGTTTTAGGGTATTCGTTGACATAATTGTCAACTTGTGATAAAATATTTGAGCTGTATTTATACAGTTTAGCACATTGAGTTATTAATAAATTTATGTTAGGAGGACAACCAAATGGATGCAAAAACATCAGAAACCAACGGAACTAGCTCCCTATTTTCGACAAACATTTTTGGGAGTGCACCCACCCAGGATGCTACACCGGCAGCTCAAACTGCTGCAGTTACGCCTGTCTTAACCAAAGCTGAACAAGACATTTTTGACAGTCTTAATGCTCAGGAAAAGGCAGAGCTTGCAACAGTTATTCGAGGAATGGATGTGACTAAACCTAATTTCACTTCTGAGTATGGTAAAGATGCCAGAATGGGAATTGTGGACGTCAATGAGGAAGCTCTTTCTGTTACCCGCACCAAAGATCTCGGAAAGGTTGGTACAAGCATGTCCAACCTTATGCTCCAACTCAAAGGAATCAGCGTACCTAGCCAGACTCGGGGAATTTTCAAAAGAACCCAGTCTTATATCGCTCAGCTGAATGCCAAGCTGGCACCGGCAGAAAAGAATGTTGAAAAAGCTGTTGCTATTATGGAAGCCCATAAGGTACAGCTTGCAGATGACAATGTTTCGTTCGATACTCTTTACAAGAAAAATCTTGCCTATTATAGAGCTCTGACACTTTATATTATTGCTGGCAAGATGAAGCTGGATGAAGAAAGAAGAACTACTCTTGTCGAACTGCAAAAGCGTGCTGGTGAAACCGGCGATATGGCTGATGTCGAAGCCTACAACTCTTACAACTCTCAGCTCAATCAATTCGATTCTCTTCTGAACGAATTTGAGAGTTCCAGACTGCTTTGTTTGCAAACCGCGCCTGTTATTCGTATGGCACAAGAAAATAACAAGCTTCTGATCCAGAAGTTTGATTACATTTTCACTACTGCTGTACCTGCATGGCGTACCCAGATTCATCTTGCTCTCAACCTCGAAAATTCCAAGCAGGCTGCTAGTGCAGCCAATGCAGCAATCGACTTCACCAATGAACTTATCCGTCAGAATGCCGATATGCTTAAGCAAGGAACTATCGATATTGCACAACTTTCTGAACGCGAAATCATTGAGAGTGAAACTCTCGAATATGCAAACCAGCGCCTGATCGAAGGTATCGAAGCTGTATTCCAGATCCACGCTGAAGGAAAAGCCAAAAGAGAAGCTAACCGCGAGAAACGTGCTATGCTCGAGGAAGATCTCAAGAACGAACTGCTTCAGCTTACTGCTCGTCAGTAATCCCCTATGCTGCTTGCTAAAGGTAGCATAATTAATTAACTCAAATAAAAGAGAGTGCCTGCAATTACTATTGCGGCACTCTTCTTGTTTTATATTATTAAAATTTTATATTAATTTATCCTAAACTTTCATAATATGAATTATATAATTTTGAATAATAACCACCAGTTTTTAATAATTCATTATGGCTTCCTTGTTCAACTATTTTTCCATTGTCGAGTACTATTATTTTATCTACGTTAACAATTGTGGATAATCTATGTGCAATAAATATTGCTGTTTTTTCTTTCGACAATCGATTTATAGACTTTTGAATTAGATTTTCAGTATAAGTATCTATATTTGCTGTTGCTTCGTCTAAAATGAAAATATCAGGGTCATGAGCAAATATTCTTGCAAAAGCTAACAGTTGTTTTTGACCTGCAGAATAAGATTCTCCACGTTCTTTTGCAATCTCCTCTAGCCCATCTGGCAGACTATTTACAAATTCTTCTGCAGATGCCAGTTTTAACGCATCCCAAACTTCTTTATCTGACAATTTTTTATTTAGTTTTATATTGTCTTTAATGCTTCTTGCAAAAATAAATGGATCTTGAAGAACAGTTCCAATATGTCTTCTTAAATCTCTTTTATTAATATCTTTTATATTAACTCCATCTAATAATATTTCACCCTTTTGAACATCATAAAATCTATTTACAAGATTTGTGATTGTTGTTTTTCCAGATCCGGTTTTTCCAACTAAAGCAATAGTCTTGCCTGGCTCTATTGTAAAATTTATATCTTTTAAAATCCAATTATTTTCTTCATATGCAAACCATACATTTTTAAATTCTATCTTCCCTTTTATATCAGTTAGTTTTAAACCACTATCAAAGTCTTCTAAATATTGTTTTTCATCTAAAATATCATATATCTTATTTATCGAAACAATTGCTTCTTGAACGATTTCAATATTATCAATAGTTCTATTTATTGGTTCAAATAAAGCTTTTATATAACTTACAAATATGTAAATAGAGCCAATTTCAACTGCTATTCCAAACCAATTATTTATTGTTGTTGAAATTATTATTGTTATAGCTAAATTTTCAAATAATTTCATCATTCCTGGAAACATTCCTTCGAAAATTGAAGATGGAACTCTTGTTCTTATGAATTCTTCGGTTAAATCCTCACATTCTTGCTGTTTCTCTTTTTGTATGTTAAAAATTTTTATTAATTTTGCTCCATATATTGATTCTGCTAAAAAAGTATTTATGTTTGTTCTAACTATTTTAGATGCGTCATAAATTTTGTTTAAAATTAATGTTAAAACAATTGATGTTATAATAACAAATGGTAATATTATAAATGTTAGAAGGCTTAGCTTTAAACTAAAATATAACATTGTTATTAAAATAAAAAGAATTGAAATTACATCTTTAAATATTGTAGCTACAACATCTTTAAATAGAGCAGAAATATCTTCAACATCATTAGTTATTCTTACAAATAGTTTTCCAGCAGGTGTTTTATCATGAAAAGAAATGTTTGCATCTTGAGTATATTTATAAATTTTATTTCTCATTGTATATAAAATCTCTTCACCCATTATATTTGTTTTCATTCTGGTTGTATAATCTAAAATATTTCCAATGATAACTATTGCTAAATATATTACTCCAATTGTTGTTATAGATATAAAACCTTTTTCGGCGAGTCCCACGCTAAGAAAATCATCAATAACTACTTTTACGAGATATGGTTTTGTAAGTTCTAAAATATCAATAATAATTGAAAATATCGATACAATTATTATTGTTTTTAAATGTGGCTTTGCTATTTTATAACATCTATCAAATGTCTTGTTTTTCATTTCCATACCCCCTTTTCATTTTTTATAAATTTTCTAGTTTTAGCTTAATATAGATTCTTCTTCTTTTGAAGATTGTTGATTATAAAATTTTGTATATAATTTATTATTTTTTAATAACTCTAAATGAGTTCCTTGTTCAATAATTTTTCCGCCATCTAAAACAATTATATTATTTGCATCTTTTATATCTGAAATTCTGTTTGATATAATTATACAGGTTTTATTTTTTACAAGTTCTTTTATATTTTCTAAAAGAAGTTTTTCAGTTTTATTATCTAAAGCAGAAAAAGTATCATCAAAAATTACAATATTGCTTTTGTTTAAAAATGCTCTAGAAATTACAACTCTTTGTTTTTGGCCTCCTGAAAGGTCAATTCCCCTCTCTCCTATTACTGTGTAAATTCCATTTTTCATCTTCTCGATTTCACCAGAAATCATTGATTTTTCTGTAGATTCTTCTATTTCTGAATCTAAGAAATTTTCTCTAAATAAACTTATATTATCTTTTATTGTTGTAGAAAATAAAAAGTTATCTTGAGTTATATATGAAATACTATTTCTTAAATTTGTAAGTTCTATATCATTAATATCTTGATTATTTATAAATATTTTTCCATTTGGAACAGGATATAACCTTAAAAGTAAATTCATTAAAGTAGTTTTCCCGCTACCAATTGTACCAATTATTCCAAGAGTTTCGCCTTCTTTTACTTCGATAGAAATATCGTCTAATATACAGTCTAAATTTCCAGGATAATTAAATGTTAAATTTTTAATACTAATGTTTCCATATATTCTTTCTTGATTTCCAATTCCTTCTAATTTTAAATTTTCTTTTTCAAAATCAAATACTTTTTCTAATCTATGATATGCGATTATTGCTCTTTCAAATTTTGAAATTATACCAGGAACCCAGAAAAGTGGAGTTAAAAATAAATCAATGTATCCTGTAAAAGCAACAAAATCTCCAATTGTAATTTCATTATTTAAAACTAATCTTGAACCATATATTATTGTTATACCATAACAAAATCCAAAACAAATCATTACTGTATTAGAAAGAAGTGTAGAATAAATATCTACAGCTATATTTCCTCTTTTTAAAAGATCATTTTTCTTGATGAATTTTTTTAATTGATTTGTTTCTCCAGAATATGCTTTTGTAGTTCTTATTGCATCAGTACTTTCTTGTACATATTCAGAAAGACTAGTAAAATATTTTTGAGATTTTTTGAAACTTTTCTCTACATATTTTTTTAAAATAATAATTATGTAAGTAGTTATTACTATTGGACAAAGTGCTGCTATAGTTAATGATAAATTTACTTTTGCCATAGTGATACTTGTAATGATTAATATAAAAATTACTCTAGTTGCATGAGATAATAATCTATAAGTTATTCCTCTTATTTCTCCGATATCTTTTACAAAATAAGACATTAATTCACCGTTTTTAATATTTTGTATGCTAGATAGTTTTATTTTTAAAAAATGATCAAATAGATTATCTTTTAATCCTTTTTCGACTTGACGAGTTGTAATAGCTAAAAGATATTTCCAAATAATTCTAACTATTAAAATTAGAATGCTAACTAGTAGCAATTTTATTATGTGATTAATTATTATAGGTTTATTTTGTTCTATATTGGAAAGTAAATCAATAATTTTACCTAAAACCTTTGAAGGATAAGTTAGTAAGTATACGTTTACTGCAACTAATGTTACTATTGAAATCATTTTTAAAGTTAATTTTTTATAGATTGATATCAATAATTTTTTCATCTTATCCTCCTTTTTTCTTATTATTAAATATTTTTATCGGTTTTTTAGATTATAAAACTAGATTAAAAAATACCCTAATTATTATATCATATTAGGATATTTTTGTTTTAAATTTAATTATTTTTTTAAAGAATTATTTAAAATTTCTATAAATTCTTTGTTATTTTTTGTTTTCATCATAGTATTTATCAATTTTTCTGTAAAATCAGCAGTAGATAAACTAGAAAAGTTCTTTCTTAAAAGATTTACTGTTTCATATTCTTTTTGAATAAGAAGTAATTCATCTCTTCTAGTTCCAGATTTATTAACATCAATTGCCGGGAAGATTCTTTTTTCTGAAAGACTTCTGTCTAAAAATACTTCCATATTTCCTGTTCCTTTAAATTCTTCAAAAATTACTTCATCCATTCTACTTCCAGTATCTACTAAAGCTGTTCCAAGTACTGTTAGGCTTCCTGCATCTTCAGTGTTTCTTGCTGCACCAAAAAATCTTTTTGGTTTATGAAGAGCTGCTGGATCAAAACCTCCTGATAAAGTTCTTCCTGATGAAGGGATTACTAAGTTATAAGCTCTTGCTAGACGAGTAATACTATCTAGCAATACAACTACATCTTTATTTTGTTCTGTTAATCTTTTTGCTCTTTCTATTACCATTTCTGCAACCTTAACATGATGTTCTGGTTGTTCGTCAAAAGTAGAATAAATGACATCTCCTTTTATAGAACGTTTCATTTCTGTTACTTCTTCAGGTCTTTCATCTATTAATAAAACAATTAAACAAACTTCTGGATTATTTTCAGTTATACTATTTGCTATTTTCTTTAAAATTGTTGTTTTACCAGCTTTTGGTGGAGCAACTATCATTCCTCTTTGCCCTTTTCCTATAGGTGACATTAAATCCATTAATCTCATTGTATAATCTTTAGAATTTGTTTCTAATTTTAATTTTTCTACTGGATATATTGGAGTTAAATCATCAAAAGATGTTCTTTTCATTGCTTTTTCTGGATGTTCACCATTAACTTCTCCAACAAATATTAATGCAGGAAATCTTTCACCTTCTTTGGGTGTTCTTTTTATACCTTTTACTTTATCTCCAGTATCTAATTTAAATCTTCTTATTTGAACTGGTGATACATAAACATCTTTATTTGTAGATAAATAGTTGTCTCCTCTTAAAAAACCGTATCCGTCTGGTAATAGTTCTAAGATTCCCTCAACATATTCATCATCTTCACTTGTTAATTTATATTCTACTTCATTTGCTTGATTTGAAACTGGTTCTATTTTTTCATTTTTTTGTGAATTATAATTTTCTAAAATCTTTTCAATCAATTCAGATTTTTTTAATTTAGAATAATTTGGAATTCCTTTATCTTTTGCTAAATTTCTTAAATCGATAAGAGATAAGTTTTCTAATTCCATTATTAATTAGCCCCCTTTTTTATATTTAATTTTATTTCATTTTGGAAATTTTTATTAGAAATTAATTTTAATATTTAGAAATATTTTTATAAAGTTTTAAAAAACTAAAACTTTTCTAGAATACAAAAAAGTAATTTAATAAAAAATTAAATTACTTTAAATACAAATAAAAGATTAAATTATTTACTAACATCGATATAAACTGTTTCGTTAGGTAAATACATGTCTAACTCTTCCCTAGCTATTTGTTCAATATATTCAGGAGAATTAACATTTTCTTGAGTTGCCAATAAATCTTCTTTCTTTTCTTTTAACTCTTCAATTTGAGATGTGTAAGAAGCAATATCTTTATTGTATGAATTTAATTTTGATTGTTGCCCTATGAATGTAACGAAAGCATAAGTCGCCATAAATATTAATATTAAATTTAGAAATTTATTTATTTTAAAAATATTCATCCTAAGTATCTCTCCACAATTCTTCTCTATATAATATTCTACAAAAAAATTAAAAATCCTTCTTTATTAGATTAATTGCACATTTGCGTATCTTTTTAAAACATAAAAAAGGTATTTTAAATATTTTTTTACAAAAATTTACAATTTCATAAAGGATTATAACATACAAATTGCTGATTGTCAAAAAATATATTAACATTCCGAAAAAAATTGCTAGAAATAAAAACAATCTTATTTCCCCACTATTTATTTTAATAATTCCATAGACTATTATAGCTCCAGCCAATATGAAAAATGATATATCTTGTATAAAGGTTATAAAATCAGCTATTTTAAAAGATTTTCTAATTACTCTAAAAAAATCGAATATTACTCCTATTATTATTCCTATAATAAAAAATAAAATAAAAACTTGTTCTTGAGAAAAATCGTACATTTTGAACTTCCTTATTTAAAAATTTTACTCAAAATATTTTTATTCTTTTTAAGGTTAATATTATCTGAATCAGAATATGTTAAACTATTAATTTTTCCATCTACAACAAAATCAGAAGTATCTAAACTTAATTTGTTAATCTTTAAATCAATTCCTTTTATTGTTAATAGTCCAAGCTCTGTTTCTACAATAATAATTTGGTCATCAAAACTAAATACATCTAAAATTCCTGTAATGTTTAGCTTCTCCCTATTTTCCAGTATGATATTTTGAAATGAATTATTTTTTTTTGAATCTTCCATATTATAACCTCCGAGAATTTATATAAATATATTTATTCTTGATTTTTAAAATATAGAACTTAAATTAAATAAAAAAATAAAGATACTCTTCTTTTTTAAGTATCTTTATTCGTATATTTTATTTTTTTGCAAATTTTCCGCAATCACAATCATCGTTATATTTTTTGTATCTTCCTGTTTTATCACAGTCAGCTTTTGTTGTTGAGTGATCTCCTTTCCACCAATAACAATATTGACATTCTTGTGCCATATAAATCACCTCCGAATTAAAACTCTATATTAATTTTAGCAAAAAAACTTAAAAAAGTCAATAAAAGTCGAATTTTGCGCTTTTATATCTATAAATTTTCTCCCCTTAAAACTTTTTCTGCATTATGTGTAATTATATTTTGCAATTCTTCAGATGATATATATTTTGAAATTAATGAAATTGCTTTAGGTACTTGTAAATAAATAGATTTTTTTCTATGCGCATCAGACCCCATAAATGAAACTAATCCATTTTTTAACATTTTCTTCATTGCAGATTTTGCTTTTATTCCATAATTGCCTAAAATACTTCCATAATTACATTGGAATAAAACTCCTAATTCTTCTAATTCATATATTTCTTTAAAGTTATTTTGTATAAACAAATATCTTTCGGGATGAGCTATTATTGGTCTATAATTATTTTCTTTTAGCGTATTTATTACGCTTTTTAAATTGCTAAAATGATGTCTTAGAGGTAATTCTATCAGAACATAATTTGTTCCATTTATTGTAGATGCTTTATATTCTTTTAATAAATCTATAATATTATAGGTTAAAAATATTTCACTGCCTAAAATAATCTCTGGAACATTTTCTTCCAAATTTAAATTTTCAATTAATTCTTTTCTTTTATATTCTGGTGATTCATAGCAATCAACAGCATAATGAGATGTTGATATTACTATGTCAAACCCCACATTTTGTGCTTCTTCAAGCATTTTTAAAGATTCTTCATAAGATTTAGAACCATCATCAATTTCTGGTAATATATGTGAGTGAAAGTCAATCATTTATAATTCTCTTTTCTGTTATCTTTTTTTTGTTTTTTTAGATGAAGATTTTTTATCTCCGTAATAATATGAATTCTCATAAGCTTTTGCACTAACTTGAACTTTATTTAATACAACTCCTGCGATTTTTCCGCCTACATTTTCAATAGCAAGTTTTGCTCTTTTTAAATTTTCTATTTTTGTTATATTTTGTGCTGTAACTATTATTGAAAAATCAACTAGTCTTGTTATTATAAGTGCATCTGCTACAATTAAACAAGGTGGCGCGTCAAATATTATTATATCGAATGATTTTTTTAATATTTCTACAATACCTTGCATTTTTGGTGAAACTAATAATTCAGAAGGATTTGGTGGAACATTTCCTGCTGGAATTAAGTATAAGTTTTCAACATCTGTTTCTTGTATATAATTTCTAATATCTTCTTTTTCACCTATAAAATCTTGGTCAACAACTCCAGATAAGAAATTAGAAATTCCTGGTTTTGCTTTTAAATTAAACATTACGTGTTGTCGACCTTTTCTCATATCTGTATCTATAAGTAAAACTTTTTTATCTAATTGAGCGAAAGCTGCTGCTAGATTGGCAGAAACATAAGATTTTCCTTCACCTGGAACTGTACTAGTAACAATCATAACTTTTTTCTCTGAACTTACATTCATAAATTGAATATTTGTTCTTAAATTTCTAAACATCTCAGCTTCAGGAGATTTTGGATTTTCTGCAACTATAATTTCTTTTCCCATGTTCTAATTTCCACCTTTCTTAATGTTTTTAATGTTTCTTTTACGACGTCCTCCAGTTGAAGCTTGAGAAGAAGCATCTTCTAAATCTTTTTTATTAACATATGAAAATAGACTAACATTATCTTCATGATCTTCTTGAAGTGATTTTACATTATTTTCATAATAAAATTGTACTGATGATTCAAATGAATCTGTAGATTTTTGACTAGAAGAATCTCTTCTTGTATTGTTCTTTACTTTTTTCTTATTATTTTCATCTACAAAAATAATTGATGCAAGAACTGGAACTGAAACTGCTTTTTCTATATCTGTATCTGTTTTTATTGTTGTATCTAACATATTTACTAATAATATGTAACCTGCAACCAAAATAGCTCCTACAAAAGCAAATATTACTATATTTTTAACAAGATTAATATTGCAAGGAATAGTATTTACTTCAGCTGGATCTAAGATATATAAGTTTTTAACTTTATATATTTCAGTTACTTCTTCTATAAACACTTCTGCAACTTCATTTGCTATTTTACAAGCTTCTTCAGGATTTTCATGACGAACAGCTACTTTTAAATTTTGAGTATCTGATGCTGATGAAATTGTTATAGATTCTCTTAAATCGTCTATTGGCATATCTAATTTTAAGTTTTCTAAAACTTTGTTTGCTACTCTTTTGCTTTTAGCTACTACAGCATATGCATCGACTAATTTTGAGTTTAATGTTATATCTGTTGTAGTAATAGATTCAGACACACCAAGAGATGTTTCAGTATCTCCTGTTTGTACTAAAACTAAACTTGTTGAAGACTCATACAATGGAGTTATAAAACGAGTAGTATATACAGCTCCTAATATTGCAAAAAGTATTACAACAAAAATGATTAAAAATTTTTTTTCTAAAAACATTCCTATTAGTTCTTTTAAATCGATTTCTTCCATGGTCCCTCCAAAAAATATATAAAAAAACAACTACTAATCATTAATAGTTGTTTTTAATTTATACATAAATTCGCAAAATTTATTATATCTTTTATAGTAAAAACTTATCTATTATTGATTATCTTTAGTTCAGTAGAATTATATTATATATGATTTTATTTTTCAATAGATTTTTTCTTTTTTAAAGTAATTTTTTTGTGCAAATTATTTATTTAAAATCATTTTTAAATATGATTTCATAAAATCATTTAAATCGCCATTCATAACGCCTTCTACATTCCCTACTTCATAATTTGTTCTGTGATCTTTAACAAGTGTATAAGGACAAAATACATAAGATCTTATTTGACTTCCCCAAGCAATATCTTTTTGTTCGCCTTTTAATTCATCAATTGTTTCTTTGTTTTCTTTCTCTTTTAAATCTAGCAATTTTGATTTTAACATTCTCATTGCTGTTTCTTTGTTCATTGTTTGAGAACGTTCTGATTGACATGAGACAACAATATTAGTTGGCAAGTGTGTTATACGTACAGCTGAATCTGTTTTATTAATGTGTTGTCCTCCAGCTCCAGATGCTCTATACGTATCTATTCTTAAATCATCTTGATTTATTTCTATCTCAATATCATCTGTTATTTCTGGTAGTACTTCTAAAGAAGCAAATGAAGTATGTCGTCTGCCTCCACTATCAAACGGGGATATTCTTACTAATCTATGAACTCCCATTTCTCCTTTTAGATATCCATATGCATTTTCTCCTGAAATTAGAGCAGTAACACTTTTTATTCCTGCTTCGTCACCGTCTAAATAATCCAATTCTTTTAATGTAAATCCATTTTGAGTTGCCCATCTTCCATACATTCTATAAAGCATTTCTGCCCAATCTTGTGATTCTGTTCCTCCAGCTCCTGGATGAAGGGTAATTATTGCATTATTAGAATCGTATTTTCCAGAAAATAAAGTTTCAATTTCTAGTTCATCAACCTTGTTAAATATTAGAGTTGTACTTTTTAAAAATTCTTTCAATAAGTCATTGTCTGGTTCTATTGAAAGCAAACTATTCATTTCTATTAAATTATTTAATTCTGAAACTAATGACTCGTATGAATTTACTTTCTTTTGCAAAGCTTTAATCTTAGCAAATACTTTACTTGAATTTTCTTGATTATTCCAAAAATCTTCTTTTAGAGATTCTTTTTCTAATTCTTGTAATTCTGTTTTTAAAGAATCAACTTTCATAGAATCTTTGATTTGCTCTAATTTTATTTTCAATTCATTTAAAAGTCTTAAATTTTCTTCTAATTCAAACATTATTATCTCCTATTTGTTTTTGAATTTAACGTAGTAATTATATAATAATGAATCAAAGATATCAATAATTATATTATTTAATTTGATACACAACGAGTATACTACACACTCATTGCATCTTTATTTTTATATTTTTCTAAAAACAAGAAAGCGTCTCATTGTAGAATACGCTTTCTTGTTTTTGTAATATTATGAATTTTTACCACAGCATTGTTTGTATTTTTTACCACTTCCACATGGACAAGGATCATTTCTTCCTACTTTTGGTCCATCATTTGTGACCGGTTTTGCTTTTTCTGTTTGGTTGCTATTTGGAATTTGTTTGTTACTCTCTCCAACTACATTCATATTATTAGTTGCCGAATTATCTAAACTAGCACTTGTTATACTTGCTGTTATTTCTCTTTTTGCAGGTTGTGAAGATTTAACAACATGAAGCATTATTTTTGCTACTTCAAGTTTGATTTGAGCAATCATTTCTTCAAACATGTCGCCACCTTCAAATCTATATTGAACAACTGGATCTTTTTGACCATAAGCACGAAGACCAATTCCGTTTTTTAATTCGTCCATTGCGTCAATGTGTTCCATCCATTTTGAGTCAACAACTTTTAATAAAACAACTCTTTCAAGTTCTTTTAAGTCGTCACCATATTGTTTTTCTTTAGTTTCATATATAGCTATTGCTTTTTCTTTTAATTCATCTAATAATTTGTTTTCATTTATTTTTTCTTTGTTTAAATTTTCAACATCATGAATATTTAAACAAACTTTGATTTCATTTAGCAGGGCATCTTTGTTTACTTTTCCATCTTCTATTTCTGCTCTATAAGTGTCTACGATCATCTCGCAAGCACTTTCAATCATATCTACAATGTTATCTCTAATATCTTCTCCATCAAGAACTTTTCTTCTTTCGTTGTAAATAATTTCTCTTTGAACATTCATAACATCATCATAACTCAAGATATGTTTTCTGATTGAGAAGTTTCTTCCTTCTACTTTATTTTGAGCACCTTCTATTGTTCTTGCAATAATTGGAACTTCAATTGGTAAGTCTTCTGGAAGATTTCCTTTATTAAATATAGATGTAATTAAATCACCACCAAAGATTTTTAAAAGATCATCGTCTAGTCCAAGATAAAATCTACTTTCTCCTGGATCTCCTTGACGTCCACTACGTCCACGAAGCTGATTATCAATTCTTCTAGATTCATGTCTTTCAGTACCAACAATTTTTAATCCACCAGCTTGAATTACTTTTTCTTTTTCATCTTTTATTTCATTGTTATATTTTTCAACTAATTCTTTATATTTTTTTCTAGCTTCAAGAATTTCTTCATCTTTTGTTTCATTAAATGCTGTAGATTGTTCTATTAAGCTTTCTTCATATTTTAATTTTCTCATTTCTTGTTTTGCTAAGAATTCGCTATTGCCACCAAGCATAATGTCAGTACCACGACCAGCCATATTTGTTGCAATAGTAACTGCTCCATATTTACCAGCTTGAGCAATAATTTCAGCTTCTTTTTCGTGATTTTTAGCATTTAATACTTCGTGTTTTATTCCCTCTTTATTAAGTAGATTGCTCAATTTTTCAGAATTTTCAATTGATACTGTACCTACTAAAACAGGTTGTCCTTTTGCGTTTGATTCTTTAATATCGGAAATGACAGCTCTAAATTTTGCTGCTTCATTTTTATATATGATATCTGTATGATCAATTCTAGCTACTGGTTTATTTGTTGGAATTGCAATAACGTCTAAATTGTATATTTCTCTAAATTCATTTTCTTCTGTCATAGCAGTACCAGTCATACCAGCAAGTTTTGTATACATTCTAAAGTAATTTTGGAATGTTA
>CAZPAF010000035.1:0-21322 GCA_964584475.1 uncultured Lachnospiraceae bacterium
ATCCATTTTTTCTACTTCCATATTTATTCATTATATTTTCTACTTTTTCTATGTCTAATTCTTTTAAAAGATCCTCACGATCAGTTAAAAGAATTGAAAGTTCATCTTTTAAAAGTTGATTGTCAAAATCTTTTGAAATTTTAATATTAAGCTCAGCAATTTTCTTGTCTAATGTAGCAAGTGCTAAAGCAAATTTTACATTATTTTCCATAATTTCATCCTTTTTACAATTTATAAAATCATTATAACATATATGTTTTTTTCAAGCAATAAAATAATAATAATGAAATATTTTATTTTTTTAAGAATTCATTAACTAAATTTAAATCATCATAAGTAGTAAGCTTTATGTTAGAATAATCACCAGAAATAATTTTTACTTTCTCATTATTTCTTTCTAAAATCATACAATCATCAGTTATATCTGAATCATTTTTGAATTTATCATGAGCTTCAAGTAAAGAAAGCCTATCAAAACATTGTGGTGTTTGAATAACCCAAGTATTGGCTCTGTTTGTAGTTTGTTCAATAATTCCGTCATTTGATGCGATTTTTATAGTATCTTTTGATTTTACACCAATGGTAACACCTTTAAAATTATCCATTTCATCAATACATTTATCAATATATTCTTGTTTAATCATTGGTCTTGCAGCATCATGAATTATAACAATATTCGAATCTGTAGAATTTATTGAATTATAAACAGATTCTTGACGAGTGCTTCCACCAATAACTGTTTTTATTGGTTTCGCACTACGATTTTTATAAATTATGTTATTAATTTCTTCTAAATCACTTTCTTTAGTAGCGATAATTATATTATCAATTTTTTTGTTTTTATTAAATTCTTTTAAACTGTATTCTAAAATTGTTTGATTATTTACAACTTCTAAATTTTTATTACGATTTTGTCCATATCTTACACTGTTTCCAGCGGCAAGAATAATTGCAGTAACTTTCTTTTTGCTCATTTTAAATATCTCCCTTAAAATTGTTATATGAAATGCATTTATAAAAATTATAATTATATTTGTTTTTCATAAATTTATATGCTTTTTTAATTTCTTCTTTATTAGAATAAATTCCATATATGCAAGAACCAGAGCCAGAAAGAAGAGCTTCAATTGCACCTGAATTTATAAAATCATTTTTTATGTTGTCAAGTGATTCTTTTTGCTCTAAAGCATTTTCAAATACATTATATAATTTATTCTTTAATTCTTTAGTTTCTCCAGTTTTTAAAATATTAATAACTTCATTGGTATAATATTCTTGCTTTAAATTTTCTGTATTATCCAATTTTTCATACATTAATTTTGTATTGCAAGTAAAATTAGGCTTTGCAATTAAAATATAGTATTTTAAATTTGATTTAAACGGAGTTATAATATCTCCAATTCCTTCTGATTTTACTGTATTAAACATACAAGGAACAACATCTGCACCTAAAGATTTTCCAATTTCAATCATTTTTTCTTTTGACATATTTAAATTAAAAAGAATATTCATTCCTTGGATAAATCCAGCACAATTGGTACTTCCACCACCAAGCCCGGCTTGCATAGGAATGTTTTTAATTAATTTTACTGAAACACCAGAAATAGTAGGATAGTCTGCTTTTAATTTATTATAAGTTTTAAATAAAATGTTAGATTCACTTTCTAAATCTTTAATATTGCAAGAAAGCTCAAATTTATCTAATGTATTTTTTTCTACAAAAAGTTCATCATATAAGCTGATTTTTTGGAAAACAGATTCTATATTGTGATAATTATCTGGTCTTTTATTCAGAACATTTAAAGTAAGATTTATTTTGGCTCTTGTTTTTAAATATATTTTGTCCATAAATTCTCCTATAATCTAATTATATTATTCCACTGTTATAATTGAAAATACACTAATTCCATTGCCTTTACCAAATTCAGTAAGACCTTCTCCAGTAGTAGCTGTAATGCCAACTGAAGTCTCAGAAATATTTAATATTCTAGCAATGTTTTTTCTCATATCTTCGATTTTTGGTGTTATTTTTGGAGTTTTGCATTCAATAGAAATAGATAGATGAACTATCTTTTCATTTAAATATTTTAAAGCTTCTTTTAAATATTCTTCGCTATCAGTAATACCAGATTTGCACATATCATCTGCAATTTTTCCTAGAATATTTTTACATGTGATTCCAGAAACAGCATTTGTTATAGAATGAAGTACAACATCAGCATCACTATTACCAGAAAGGGGAGTAGCATTTTCGAAAATAACTCCGCCTAAAATTAATTTTTTATTTTTATCATCAAAATCAAATCTATGACTATCTTGTCCGATTGCAACTTTCATAAAAATCTCCTTTTATATTTTATATAAATTGATTATTAAAATATTTTGGTTTAAAATCTAAAATATAGGTATTAATTTAATTTCAACATACAGCCAGTATATAGATTTTTTATTTGTATGTCAATGTCTTTTCATTATCCACTTTTAGTGATATAATTGTGGAAAATTAAGAGAAAATTTTAAAGTAAGGAGATGTTATGAAAGCTGTTATAATATCAGATATACATGGTTCATCTTATTATGCAAAAAGAATACAAGAAATAGTAGAAAAAGAAAATCCAGATAAATTAATTTTGCTTGGAGATTTATATTATCATGGACCAAGAAATGATTTGAGTCAAGAATATAATCCAATGAAAGTTGCAGAAGTTTTAAATTCTATAAAAGACAAACTTATGGTAGTAAAAGGAAATTGCGATGCTGAAGTTGATGAAATGATTTCTGAATTTAAATTTGAAGACCATATATTAACAGAAATAAATGGAAAGAAAATTTATTTTACACATGGACACAAATATAATATAGAAGTAATACCGTATGAGGATTTTGAAATTCTAATTTATGGACATATTCATCAAGGATTTATTGAGACTAAAGAAGGATATCTTTTTGCAAATCCAGGGTCAATATCGCTTCCAAAAGGAGGAACAAAACATAGTTATTTAGTGCTTGACAACGAAGGTTTGGTTTTAAAAGATGTTGATAGAAATATTATTCAAGAATATAAGTTTTAAAATAACAAATAAAGAATTATTAACTATTTATTTGTTGAAATAAGGAGAAAAAATGGAATATCTACTTACGTTTTTAGAAGGATTAGCAAGTTTTATATCACCATGCCTACTTCCAATGCTTCCAATATATATTTCGTATTTTATGGGAGAAGAAGAAAAGAGTAAGAAAAAAGCTTTAATAAATTCGGTAGGATTTGTTTTAGGATTTACAATTGTATTTTTAGTACTTTCAATATTAGCAAGTACAGCAGGATATTTTATTGGTAGTTATACGAAATATATAAAAATAGCTTTTGGAATAATTATTATAATTTTAGGTTTTAATTATATGGAAATTTTAAAACTTAAATTTTTGAACAAAACCAAGGGAATTCAAATCAAAAATAAAAACCTAAATTTCTTTAAAGCAATACTATTTGGGATTTTATTTTCAATAAGTTGGACTCCTTGTATAGGAACATTCTTAAGTTCAGCATTATTATTGATTGCTAAAGAACAAGAGCTAATAAAAGGAATTGTACTTATGGTTTTATATTCAATAGGACTTGGAATTCCATTTATAATATCAGTTATTTTAATAGAAAAATTAAAAGAAGTATTTGATTTTATAAAGAGAAATTATAAAAAGGTAAAATTAATCTCAGGACTAATTTTAATAGGAATGGGAATATATATAATATTTTTCTAAAGATAAAGGAGAGAGAATATGAAAGAAAAAATAAAAGTAATAGTTTTAATTGTAGTTTTTTTTGTTGCATTAATAGTAGTAAAAAATTTATTAAACAATAATACCCCAAATCAAGAAGCAAATGAAATAGAATCTAATAATACTAGTGTTCAAGCAAGTAAATCAAATGTTACAACAAGTGTTATTTCTTCATATAACGAGAATACAGCAGCAGGTTTTTATGTGGATATAGTTGAAGAAGAAAAGACAGGAGAAGTAATAGAAGTGACAGAAGAAACATTTAATAAAGAAGTGTTAAATTCTAAGAAAAAAATATTAATAGAATTTTATGCAGATTGGTGTGAACCTTGTAAGACATTAGCACCAGTTTTAGATGAAGTTGCAAAAGAAAATCTTGATTTAAAAGTTGTTAAAATAAATGTCGATGAAAATTCAAATCTTGCATATACATTTGGGGTAACTTCTATTCCGTTATTAGTTGTAATGGAAGATGCACAAGAAGTAAATCATGCAATGGGTGCACTATCTAAAAAAGAAGTTTTAGAATTAGTAAAATAATTTATAGGGTGAAAAAATGGCGAGAATTTTAAAAATAAGAGAAGTTGGAGAGCCTGTTTTGAATATGAGATGTGAAGAGGTAGATATTCAAAACATATCAAATGAAATTTTAGAAGAAATAGAAGACATGAAAGAAACTTTATTTTTTACAGAAGGTTTTGGAATAGCTGCGCCTCAAGTAGGAATAAATAAAAGGATTGCAATAATTAAAGTTGATAAAGAAAAATGCACATATAATGATGCAGAAGATGTTCCAACAACAATTATGATAAATCCTAATTGGAAAGCGTTGGGTAATGAAAAAGATATTCAATTTGAAGGATGTTTAAGTGTTCCATCAATTAGAGGAAAAGTAGAAAGATATAAAAAAATAGAAGTTTCTTATTATAATGAAAATGGTGAAAAAATAACTAAAGTTGTTACAGGGTTTACTGCAAGAGATATTCAACATGAATGTGATCATTTAGATGGAATAACATTTTTAGAAAAAGTTGTTGGACCAAACGGATTTGCTACTAAAGAAATGATGAAAAAATTTGAATTAAATAAAATGTAGAGAGGCTAAAAAATGGCAATACCGGAATTTTTGATAGAAAAATTAGAATCACAATATGGAAATGAATTAAAAAATAGAATACTTGAGGGATTTAAAGCTAAAAGAAAAGTTACATTTAGAGTGAATAATTTAAAAGCAAATGTTCAAGAAGTAGAAGAAGTTTTAAAAAAAGAAAATATTGAATTTGAAAAAGTAATTTGGAGTAATGAAGCATTTATAATAAAAAATGCACGTGAAGAAGATATTCAAAAATTAGATATTTATGAACAAGGAAAAATATATCTTCAAAGTTTATCTTCAATGCTTCCACCAATTGTATTAAAACCAGAAGAGGGAAAAGATATTTTAGATATGGCAGCAGCACCAGGTGGAAAAACAACTCAAATGGCGGCACTTTCAAATAACAAAGCTCATATAACAGCGTGTGAAATGAACAATATTAGAATAGAAAAATTAAAATATAATGTTGAGAAACAAGGGGCATCATGTGTATATATAATGCCAAAAGATTCTAGACAAATTGATGACTTTTTCTCATTTGATCAAATTCTTTTAGATAGTCCTTGTAGTGGTAGTGGAACGTTAGATACAAGTAATGCAAACACAGAAAAATATTTTACTCCAAAACTTATAGAAAAATCTACAAAATCACAATATGCCCTTTTAAAAAAAGCTTTAAAAATATTAAAACCAGGACATGAAATGGTATATTCAACTTGTTCTATTTTAAAAGAAGAAAATGAAGAAATAGTAAAAAAAGTTTTAAATGAAGTAAAAGCGGAAATAGTTCCAATTGCATTTGAAGGAATAGAAAACTTGCCTATATTACCAGTTTCTTTAGAAGGAACAATATGTGTAATGCCAACAGAAGAATATGAAGGATTTTATATAGCAAAAATAAGAAGACTAAAATAATTTAGTCTTCTTTTTATATATTTATATTTTAATTATTTAAGCTCTATTAAGATGTTTTTTATTTAGTATAATACATTCCTTGATACAAATCCTTTTCTTTTAAAAGTTTATCTAAACCGTTCATAATCCATTTTTTATGAAGGTTCCATTCAGGGGCTAAAAGTAAATCTTTTGGAGCATCTCCAGATATTTTATGAATAATAATGTTGGGATTTATATGAGTTAATATATAGCTTGCTGATTCTAAATAATCCTCTAATGTTATTGGAGTATAAGTTCCTGATTTATACATTTTAGCTAATACTGTATTTTCAACAATATAGCATGAGTGAATTTTTAATCCTTGAATGTTGTGTTTATTCAAAAAGTCTACAGTATTTTTTATATCTTCAAAATTCTCATTTGGAAGACCAACCATAATGTGAGTTACAATTTCAATATTGTATTTATTTAAAAGATTAACTGCTTTTGTAAATTGCTCAGCAGAATATCCACGATTAATAAGTTTTCCGGTCTCATCATTTGAAGTTTGAAGTCCAAGTTCAATCCAAACATCAAGTTTTGATTTATAAGATGCTATAAGCTTGCAAATATTCTCGTCTATACAATCAGGACGAGTAGCTATTGCTAAGCCGACAATTTTTTCATCACATAAAGCAGCATCATAACGTGCTTTTAAATTTTCAATCGTATCATAAGTATTTGTAAAGTTTTGAAAATATGCAATAAATTTATTAGCACGCTCTCCACGATAACTGTTTAAATGGTTTTGGATTTGAGTTTGAATGTCGCTATATTTAATGTGTTCACCAGAACCTTTTTCACTACAAAAAATACATCCACCAGTTCCAACAGATCCATCTCTATTTGGACAAGTAAAACCAGAATCGATACATATTTTTAAAGTTCTTTCTCCAAACTTTTCTTTCAAATATTTATTTAAATGATTATATCTTTCTTTTTCCATAACATAATTAGTATAACAAAGAATTTGCTTTTTTTCAAATTGCTTTATTTTAAGCTTAAAATATTGTATAATGATTTAGAATTTTTAAAAGTAAGGAATAAACAATGAATTTTAGAATTACAAATGGCTCTATTAGTTTTGGAGCAGAAACAATTTTGGAGGAAATAAATTTCGAAGTAAAAGGAAAACAAAAAGTTGCAATAGTAGGACGTAATGGAACGGGAAAATCTACACTTTTAAAAGCTATTATTGACAACGAAATGCTTACTGAAGGAATTGGTGAAGATAAATTTAATATCTACAAAGAAGGAAATCCAAGTATTGGATATCTAAAACAAATAGATTTTGAAGATGACGAAATAACTATGCTTGATGAAATTTTGAAAGTTTATAAAGAGCAAATTGAAATAGAACAAAAATTAGATAGATTAGTTTTAGAAATGCAAAATAATTCATCAGAAACTTTGGCAAAAGAATATTCAAAAACAAGAGATAGATATGAATTTTTAGATGGATATACATATAAAAAAGAATATGAAACTGCTATATATAAATTTGGATTCTCTAAAAGCGATATGCAAAAAGCTTTAAATGAATTTTCAGGTGGACAAAGAACTAAAATTGCTTTTATAAAATTATTATTAAGTAAACCAGATATTTTACTTTTAGATGAGCCTACTAACCATCTAGATATTACTACTATAGAATGGCTTGAAACATATTTAAAAAATTATCCAAAAGCAGTAGTAATTGTTTCTCATGATAGAATGTTTTTAAATAAAATAGTAGATAAAGTTTATGAAATAGAATATGGAAGTACAACAGAATATTCTGGAAATTATGATTATTTTGAAAAACAAAAAAGAGTAAATTATGAAAAACAATTAAAAGATTATGAGTTCCAGCAAAAAGAAATAAAAAGATTAACAGCTGTTGTAGAAAGATTTAGATATAAAGCAACAAAAGCGAGGATGGCACAATCTAAATTAAAACAAATAGAAAGAATGATAAAACTTGAAGAGCCAAATAAATATGATTTGAAATCTTTTAAGACTAATTTTGAACTTGAAAAAGAAAGTGGAAATAATGTTTTAGCAGTAGAAGATTTAGAAATTGGGTATAATGAACCACTTTCAAAAGTTTCTTTCAAATTGTATAAAGGAGAAAAACTAGGAATAATTGGAAGTAATGGTACAGGAAAATCTACTTTGCTAAAAACATTGGTTGGAAATTTAGAAAAAATATCGGGAAGCTTTGAATTTGGGCATAATGTAAAAATAGGATATTTTGATCAACAATTAGCACAACTTAATTCGGAAAAAACGGTATTTGATGAATTTTATGAAACTTTTCCAAAGCTAACAGTAACAGAAGTTAGAAATTCTCTAGCATCCTTTATGTTTTATGGAGAAGATGTTTTCAAGAAAATAAATATGCTTTCTGGTGGAGAAAAGGTAAGACTTGCTCTTTGTAAAATTTTAAAAACAGGACCGAATTTACTTGTATTAGATGAGCCTACAAATCATATGGATATTGTAGGAAAAGAGTCTTTAGAAAATATGCTTGCAGAATATAAAGGAACGTTGATATTTGTATCTCATGATAGATTTTTTGTTAATAAAATAGCGAATAAGATATTAGCATTTGAAAATAAAAATGTAAAATTTTATGACTGTGGTTATCAAGAATACTTAGAGAAAAAATCTCAAGAAATAGAAGTTGAGGAAGAAGTCAAAGAGAAAAAAGAAAAGAAAACTTATATAAATCCATTAAAAGAAAAAGATAAATTAGAAAGAAAAGTGAAAAAGTTAGAAGATGAGATTTCAAAAAAAGAAGATGAAATTCAAAATTTAAAAGAAGAACTTACAAAAGAAGAAATTTATTCAGATTATGTAAAAGTTGGAGAAATTCAAGAAAAAATAAATTGTTTAAATGAAGCTCTAGAAGCAGATATGATAGAGTGGGAATCTTTAACAGAAGAACTTGACAATATAAATAAATTGTTTTAGATTGTGTTATCTATGTGAAAAATATTGATTTTTAGAAAAATTTATTATAATATATTTTCAATAATTTAAAAAGAAACGAGGGAATAAAAAAATGGGAAAAACTTATATTTTTGGACATAAAAATCCAGATACAGATTCAATTACATCAAGTTTAGTAATGGCTAATTTTGAAAGAAAATTAGGAAATGAAGATGCAGTAGCATGTAGACTTGGAAATATAAATAAAGAAACAGAATATGTATTAAATTATTTAGGAATTGAAGCTCCTGAATTAATAGAAGGAGTTGAAGATGGTGCAAATGTTATATTAGTAGACCACAACAACCCAAAAGAATCTGTTGAGAACTTAGATAATGTAAATGTATTAAAAGTAGTAGATCACCATGCAGTTGTTTTAACAACAGGATATCCACTATTTTATAGAGCAGAACCAGTAGGATGTACAGAAACTGTTTTATATAAATTATATAGAGAAAACAATGTTGAAGTAGATAAAACAATTGCTACATTAATGGTATCAGCAATCATATCAGATACATTATTATTAAAATCACCAACAACTACAGTAGAAGATATAAAAGCTGTAGAAGAATTAGCAGGAATTGCTGGAATTGATCCTCAAAGCTACGGATTAGAAATGTTAAAAGCAGGAACAGATTTAAGTTCATTTAGTATAGAAGAAATTTTATCTTTAGATGCTAAAGAAATAGATATTAAAGGAGTTAAATGTTTAATTAACCAAGTAAACACAGCATCAATTCCTGATGTAATGACAAAAAAAGCAGAACTTGAAGCTGGAATTAATAAAGTTATTGAAGAAAAAGGTTTAGATTTATTTGTTCTATTAATAACGGATATAGTAAATAGTAATTCTCAAACAATTTCTATAGGAGCAAGAGCAGACCTTATTGAAAAATCTTATGGAGTTACTTTAGTAGAAAACACAGCATTACTTGAAGGTGTTGTTTCTAGAAAGAAACAAGTTATTCCTGTTCTTACAGAAAATGCTTAAAAATAAATTAAAAAAGAGTAAGTTGTCTTACTCTTTTTTTGTTAAATAAAAATAAAAAATATGGAAAAAAAGAATTTTACAAAATTAATATAAAATACTTTAAAAAATCTGTTTTGGTTATTGAATTATTAAAATTCTTATTATAAAATATACCCATAATTTTAAAGGTTAGGAGTTGATGTGAAATTGAAATTTAAAAATGAAAACGGAAATGTAAAAATCATGATTGCAGTTATACTAGTATTAGTTGCAATTATACTAGGAATAGTAATTTTTAAAATGTCTATAAAAGATAGGACTGTTGCTGTTATAGAACAAGAACCTTATGAATATTTCGCATTATATTCTTTAGATGAAAAAGTTGGTGTTGTAGATAAAAAAGGAAAAACTTTAATAGAAACAGACTATACAACTATATACATTCCTAACCAAGCAAAAGAAGTTTTCTTCTGTTTTAAAGGAGATGAATATCGTGTGCTAGATAGTAAAGGCAAAGATATTTTTACGGAATTTTCTTCTGTTTCTCCAATAACAATTTCAGACACAACTCTAGAAATGGAAAAAAATGTTCTTTGTTATGAAGAAAATGGAAAACTTGGATTAGTAGATTTTGATGGAAAAAAATTATCTGGAGCTATTTATGAAAAAGTAGAAAGCTTAAAAAATAAACCAGGATGTATTTTAGTAAAAAAAGACGGATTATATGGTGTACTAGATTCTTATGGAAATATTGTTGTAGATATAAAATATAATTCAGTAAAAAGTGATGAATTTTGTTCAGAAACAGAAGGATATTTAAGAACTGGTTATATAGTTACAGAAAAAACAAATTCAGGAATAATATATGGATATATTGACTACAATGGAGAAATGCTTGTAGAACCAAAATATGAAAATATAACAAGAGCTTTAGAATATCAAAATGAAGATGATATATATTTAATCTTTATGGAGAGAGGGAAAAAAGGTGTTATAAAAAATAAAAAAGTTATTATAAAATCTAAATATCAAGCAATAAATTATTATGATTCATCAGATGTATTTATTGTAAACAAAAATGGAAAATATGGTTTTTATGATAATGAAGGTGATGAAATTTTAAAACCAGAATTTACTGCTTATTCAATAGCAGGAGATTATATATCAGTTAAAAAAGATGAAAATATGTTGCTTTATGATTTACATGGAAATTTAGTAAATTCAAATAATTATAGAAGTATTTCAGAAACTGGAAATCCATCGTATTTTATAGCCCAAGATGAACAGGGGTATTATAGTATAATAAGTAAAGATGCAGAAATAAAAAATAATTATACAAATATAATTTATGCATTTGATAATTTCTTTGTATTTACTACTGAAGAAGGATTTTATGGAATACTAGATTTATATTCCGGAATTGAAGTAGACGCAGAATATGATTTTATAACTGTTCTAGAAAATGCAAAAGCATTAGAAGCAAGAAAAGAGTCGATTGTTGACATCTATTCTAAAGATATAGAAAAAGTATTAACAATGGAAAATGGAATTGTTGAAAGTGTAAATAAAGATTATATTGCAATTTTCTCAGATACAGAACTTAAATATATAAACAGTGAAGGAAAAATTGTTCCAAACACAGAAGTATATAAAGACTATAAATTATATTCATACCAAGCTGAAGACGGTAAATGGGGATATAAAGATGCAAATGGAAATGTTGTTGTAGATTGTAGATATGATTTAGTAACAGAATTAAATCAATATGGATATGCAGGAATCTATCAAGAAGGAAAATGGGGAGTAATAGATGCTTCGGGAAAAGTTGTGGTAGTTCCTTCGTATGAAATAGATACTTATTATATGCCAAGTTTTATGGATAAATATTTACTTCAAGAACAATATGGAGCTCAATGTATAGAACTTTCTGACGAATAAAATAAATTTTAAAAGCTTTGCGAAATGGCAGAGCTTTTTTTGTTTTAAAATTGAAAAAATATGTAAAATATGATATAATTCAAACATCGTGAAAAAAGGAGAAAATATATGGAAAAAAGACCAATTGTTGTAATAGGAGCATTAAATTCTGAAATAAAATATTTAGTTGAAATGTTAGAAAGTGTAGATATAGAAACTAGAAGTATTTATAAATTTTATAAAGGTTATATAAAAGATTATCCAGTTATAATTGCGAAATCAGAAGTGGGGCTAGTAAATGCTGCTTCTTGTTTGACTTTAGCAATAGAAAGATATAATCCTATTTGTATTGTAAATGCTGGAACAGCTGGTGGAATAATTGAAAACAGACATAAAAAAGATATTATAATTGCAAAAGAATGCTTTAATATAATATCTTCAAAAACACCATATAAAGAATTGGGTGAAGGAAGCAATTCATGTGATTGGGATTTGATGACATTTACAGATGGTGGAGATGATAGTAAAAGACTTTATGAATCAGATGAAAGATTATTAAAAATTGCGCTAGACTTAAAAGAAGAATATGAATACAAATATGGAAATGTATATACAGGTGTTGTTGGAAGTGCAGATATTTGGAATAGAGAAAAAGACAAATTAAAATTCTTGGCAGAAAAACATAATGTATCATGCGAAGATATGGAACTTGTTGCTGTATATGCAGTAGCACAAAATTATGGTATTCCAGCAGTAGGAATAAAAATAATGTCAGATAATGAACTTTTAGGAGAAGAATACGAACCAGCAGTTGGAAGTTTTGTACAAGAATATACGTATGAATATTTAAAAGAATTGGTTGATCATATAGATATTTTGTATTAGAAAGGTACGAAAATGAAAGTTATTATAATTGGTGGTGGACCTGCTGGAATGCTCGCAGCAATATCAGCAGCGAAAGAAAATAATGAAGTTATTCTTCTAGAAAAAAATAACTCTTTGGGAAGAAAACTTTTAATTACCGGAAAAGGTAGATGTAATATAACAAGTTCAATTGAAATTGAAGAGTTTATAAAAAATATTCCAGGAAATGGAAGATTTTTATATAGTGCTTTTCAAAATTGTACAAACCAAGATATTATTGAGTTAATAGAATCAAATGGAATAAAAGTAAAAGAAGAAAGAGGAAATAGAATTTTTCCAGTAACAGATAGAGCAGAAGATGTTTTAAATTGTTTAATAAAAGAAATGAAAAAATATAAACAAATAGAAATAAAAACAGGAAAAAAAGTAGAAAAAATTCTTACAGATAATGGAGAAGTTCTTGGCGTAAAATTAGAGTGTGGAGAAAAAATCTTTGGAAGTAAAGTGATTTTAGCAACAGGTGGAAAATCTTATCCAGTAACAGGATCAGATGGTGATGGATATAAAATGGCAAAATCTCTTGGTCATACTATTGAAAAGATAAGAGGCTCTTTAGTTCCCTTAACAGGTGATCAAAGATTATGCCAAAGTATGCAAGGATTATCTTTAAGAAATGTAAAAATCACTATTAAAGATACAGAAAAAAATAAGAAAATTTATGATGATTTTGGTGAATTGTTATTTACTCACTTTGGAGTAAGTGGTCCTACAATATTAAGTTCATCAGCACATCTTTTAAGATATAAAGAAATTGATAGATTATTTAAAGAATCAAAAGTGAAATTATACATAGATTTAAAACCTGCTCTTTCAAATGAAGAGTTAGATTTAAGAATTAGAAGAGATTTTGAAGAGATAAAAAATAAAGAATTTAAAAATAGTTTAGAAAAATTATTACCTAAAAAAATGATTCCAGCAATACTTGACTTATCTAGAATTGATATAAATAAAAAAGTAAATAGTATAACAAAAGAAGAAAGACAAAGATTAGTAGAACTATTAAAGAATTTTGAAATTAATATAGATGGTTTTAGACCAGTAGAGGAGGCTATTGTTACAGCAGGTGGAATTTCTATAAAAGAAATAAATCCAAAAACAATGGAATCAAAACTCGTAAAAGGTTTATATTTTGCCGGAGAAATTATTGACGTAGATGCATACACTGGTGGCTTTAATTTGCAAATAGCATACTCAACGGGATATACAGCAGGATTAAATTTATAAGTAGGAGGAAAGTGTGATTAATTAATCGCGCGAAAAAAGTTATGGGAAAATTAAAAACTTTATTTTTAAATCTTTCAAATTCGCTTAAAGAAACTTTTAAAAAATTTCCAATCACAATAATAATTGTATATCTTACAACTCTTGTTTGCGTGTTTGGAACAGATGATTTTGTAGAAGCTTTTTTAGATGATATGTGGTTTTTTATGATGGGAGTATGGGCAATAGGAACTCTTTTTTCAGAAAAGTTTTTCAAAAACAATTATTTAAGAGCAGTAGGAGAAATAATTGCTTTAATAATTGCAATCACATTTAGATGGATTATAGTAGATAAACTTTTTTCTACTGAACTAATTTTGGCTAAAATAATTGTAACTTATATGTCTGTAATTCCATTACTTACAGTATATAAAATGTTAAAAGATTCAGGCGTTTCTGTAAAAGAATATGCAATTAGAGTTTTAGGAAATATCAGCAAAACATCAGCTATATACCTTTTAGCAAACCTAGGAATTTTGGTTGTAATATTAGTTTTTGTAGAATTAATTTTAGATGGAAATGATTATGATATTTTGCCAAGAACGTTGATTTTATTACTAGGCGGATTCTATATACCAGCAATGATAAATGCAATAACAGATGTAAAAAATGAAACTGGTAAATTTATGAAAGTTTTACTTACAGGAATACTTATGCCAGTAGCTCTATTTTTAATTGGTACTTTATATTTATATGTTATAAAAATAATGATAAGTGGAGAACTTTTAAATAAATCTTTATTCTTCATATTATCATTAACATTTACATTAGCAATTCCAGGAGTAATCTTACTTAAGAATTATGAAGAAAATAAAGCAGTTTCTGTGATATCAAATATATTATTTTATTCATTTATTCCTTTAATGATTTTGCAAATAATTGCAATGAATGTAAGAGTAGGAGATTATGGATTAACTGAAAGTAGATATATGGGATATCTGCTAATTGCTTTTGAAATAATATTTATTGCTTTAATGATAATTAAAAAAGCAAAATACTTAGATAAAATAATATTAGTATTTGCTGGATTTATTATATTTGGACTACTTACACCATTTAATGTATTTGATGTTCCAGTTTATAGTCAAACAGCTAGAATAACAAATATGCTTAAAACAGTAGAAAGTTTTGATGAGTTATCAACAAAGCAAAAAAATGAGTGCAAGAAAGCATTAAGATATGTAGAAAATAGTGAGAATCCAGAATACTTAGATAAGAAACTTACAAAAGAACAAAAAGAAGCGATTGAGAACTATGTCATAGAATATACAGATGAATATGGTGAAAAAATTGAAGCTTATGATTATGACTATGAGTATTTATCTATGTATAATACAGATACTGTAATTAATATTGAGGAATTTAAAAAGTTATATAAAGCAGAAGATGAATATAGATATGATGAAGAAATTGATGTCAATGCTTATGAAGTAAAAGATAAAGATGGAAATATAAAAGTTACAGTAGATATAGAAGAATTTTTGAGACAAATGTACGAAGCAGATAAAACAAACACAAAAGAATCTAAGTTCGAAGAAGTTAGATATTTAAAAACTAGTAGAGAAGATGTTGTGTTCTATGTAACTAATTTCTCTGTAAGTTATGAATCTTATAGAAATAAGTTAGAACATGTATCAGTAGATGGATATCTTTTGGTAAAATAAAATTTAAAGGAGAATAAAATGGAATTAAGAGATTTAGAAAAAAATGTTGAAGATATTTTAGAAAGAAATAAAAGAGTTGAACTTGACAAAAAATGGGAAACTTGTATGACAAGAAAAGTTTGTATTGCTGTTTTAACTTATATAGTAGTTATTATATACTCTGCGTTAATAAGCAAAACTGCAAATGTATTTTTAAGTTCATTAGTACCAGTTATGGGATTTTTACTATCAACATTATCTTTAAAAGCAGTAAGAAAATTATGGGAGAAAAAGAATGTTTAAAACTATAAATAAAAATATTTCTGCAGAAATTGTAGAAAAGAAATCTAAGTTTATAGCAAATGTTTTTTATGTTGAAACAGTAGAAGAGGCTGAAGAAAAGGTAAAGGAAATAAAGAAAAAATATTTTGATGCAAGACACAACTGCTTTGCTTATAGTGTATTTACAAAAGATGGAATTGTAAATAGATTTAGTGATGACGGAGAACCTTCAGGAACAGCTGGAGGTCCAATGTTAAACATTTTAAATGGAAAAGAACTAACAAATTTGGTAGTTATTGTAACAAGATATTTTGGTGGAATCCTGCTTGGAACTGGTGGTTTGATTAGAGCGTATACTGGAGCGACACAAGAAGCACTTGGAAATCTTGAAGAAGTTTATAAAGATTTGGGATTGGAAGCAAAACTTGTAACAACGTATCCTGAACTTGAAAAATTAAAATATTATTTAAAACAAAATCAAATAGATATTACAAATACAGAATATAATGAAACAGTTGAAGTGTTTGTAGATATAACAGAAGAAAAATATAATAATATTTTAAAAGCAAAAGAAAAGTATGAATTAAATTTTGAACTTATTAAAACTGAAATATTAAAAGAGAAATATATAGTAATTGAAAAATAAGGCAAAATGTGATAAAATATAAAAGTGAGCAATAAAAGTTATGCTTAAAATTAATATATAAATAGGAGTGTTTATAATGAAAGATGCAATTTTAGGTGCTTTAACAATGGCAGCAAAACATGATGCTAGAATGGGAAATAATCTTAACCAAAGAGTAATTGGTGAAAAAGAAGATGTTGTAACTCAAGGAGATATTGAAATAGGCGATTTAATAACTAAAATTCTTTTAACAACAAAAGACAGAATTACTGTTGAAAGTGAAGAACATGGTAAACAAACCAATCTTTTTCCAGGTGAAGAAGAAAGATATTATGTTGCAATAGATGATATAGATGGAACAAATAACTTAAGAGTAGGAAAAGGATTTTTACCTTATTGTTCAATGGTTGTTGCATTTGATGCAAGCACAAAATCTGAAGAAGGATATAGATATTCTGATTATAGTCATGCAGCATGTTTAGATTATGCAAGTGGAAAAATTTTCTATACAGAAAAAGGTTTAGGAAAAGTAGAAGTATATGATTTAGATTTTAATAAAATTGCTGATTCAACAGAAAATGCTCAAGATAATTCAAAACTTGCTTTAACACTTTCTACAGATGTTGTATCAACACAAAGAGGTGGACTAGTAGGATATGCTAGTAAAGAAGTAAGTCCAATTTCAATTTTACCAGGAGTTTTAGATACAGTTTATAAAAAATTTGCTGTAGTGGATTCTGGATGTAGTGTTTTTGAATATGCTATGGTAGGAATGGGAATAAGAAATGGTTATGTGTCAAGTGGTAAAAAACAACATGAGTTACCGTTATTATATGCATTCTCAAAAGAATCTGGTAAACAAATGGTAGACTTTGATGGCGTTCCTTATGATGATAGAGTATATGATTTTACTGGTGGAGATGCAGAAGTAATAGCTGGAGACCAAAGAGTTATTGATGAAGTTATGTTTGCAGTAAAAGCACAAAGACAAGCTATTGAAAGAGTAAAACAAGCAATTGCAACTTCTAGAGGAAAAGAAGAAAAACCAAAAACAGCGCCAGAAGGACAAGGTGATGATGATGGAGAACAAACACTATAATAATTAAAAACAAAATAAATTTATAATTAATGTAAAAACTTGAAGTTTATGCTTCAAGTTTTTTGTTGTCGAATTTTGTTGAAAACTGAGACACGAAAGTCCTTTAAAATAAAGAAAAGTCATTGCATAAAAGATTTTAAAGTATTATAATTCGTTTTGTAAATATTTACACATTTTAAATAAGGAGGGTTTATTTTGAAGGAGAAAATCAAAATACTTATAGCAGATGATAATTTAGACTTTGTTTCTACATTAATTACATACTTTGATACTCAAGATGATGTAGAAATAATAGCAACAGCAAAAGATGGACAAGAAGCCTATAATAAAATAATTAGTGAAAAACCACAAGTTGTTTTATTAGATGTTATTATGCCTCATTTAGATGGACTAGGTGTGTTAGAAAAACTAATAACATCAAATATAGAGCTTCCAATTTGCATAATGTTATCAGCTGTTGGACAAGACAACGTTACAGCCCAAGCAATAAACTTGGGAGCACAATACTATATCCTTAAACCTTTCAAAATGGATGTATTAATGAAAAGAATAAGAGAACTAATAGAAAAACCAGTGCAAGCAAAACCTGTAATAAAATTGCCTACAAAAGAAAACAAAGCAAACTATGTAGAATTCAATATTCAATCAAGTAAAGAAGAAATTTTAGAAATAAAAGTTACAAACATCATCCACGAGATTGGAGTTCCAGCACACATAAAAGGATATCAATATTTAAGAGATGGAATTATAATGGTGGTTAATAATATAGAAGTTATTAATCAAATAACAAAACAATTATATCCAGACCTTGCTAAAAAATATAAAACTACTCCATCAAGAGTAGAAAGAGCGATTCGTCATGCAATAGAAGTTGCTTGGAACAGAGGACAATTAGAAACAGTAGAATCAATATTCGGATATACTGTAAATTCTAATAAAGGCAAACCAACAAATTCAGAATTTATCGCAATGATTGCAGATAAATTAAGATTAGACTTGAAAACAACAGCATAAATTATTATCTCATTTATAGGTATCTATAAGTGAGATTTTTTATTATTTGCAATTAGTAAAAAGCAATGATATAATTATATCGATAAAATTACGAAGGAGGAATAAGATATGCCAGTACACAATGAGGCTAAAGTTGGAGAGATTGCTAAAACAGTAGTAATGCCAGGAGATCCAATGAGGGCTAAATATATAGCTGAAAACTTTTTAGAAGATTATAAATTAGTAAACCAAGTAAGAGGAATGTATGCTTTTACAGGGAAATATAAAGGGAAAGAAATAACAGTAATGGCACATGGAATGGGAATGCCAAGTGTTGGAATTTATAGTTATGAACTATACAAATTCTATGGAGTAGAAAATATTATAAGAATAGGATCTTGTGGTGGACACACAGAAGAACTTGATATATTAGATATAGTTTTAGTAGATAACTCTTATACAGAAGGAAACTTCGCAAAAAATATGACAGGAAATGAATGTCATTTTATAGGAAGTTCAAGAGATTTAAATAATGTAATAGAAGAAACAGCAAAAGAATTAAATCAAGAATATAAAAAAGGAAATATGACATGTACAGAATGTTTTGATCCATATTTAGATGATCCAAATCTATTCTTGAATAGATTACCAAAAGAATATAATCTTTTAGGATCAGAAATGGAAAGCTTTGCACTTTTCTATACAGCATATCATTTAGGAAAACATGCAGCATGTCTTTTAACAGTATCAGATTCATTATGCCATTCAAGAGAATTAACTCCAGAGCAAAGACAAACATCAATGAATGAAATGATAAAACTAGGATTAGAATCAGCAATTAAATTATAAAAAGAAGGAGAGGAGGATATAAATTATTTTTATAAGTAATTTTGTATTCTCTAAATTTTTTGTATGCAATCGTTAAAAGAATTATTTAAAATAGGAAATGGACCATCAAGCTCACATACAATGGGACCCAAAAGAGCTGTAGAAATTTTTAAAAATAAGAATTTAGAAGCAACAAGTTTTAAAATAATATTATATGGTTCACTGGCACTTACAGGAAAAGGACATTTGACTGATTATATAATTAAGAAGACATTAGATGGATATAAAACAGAAATAGAATTTGATACTAAAACAGAATGTACAGTTCATCCAAATACATTTGACATATTTGCATATAAAGATGAAGAGCTTTTAAATAGATGGAGAGTATATTCAGTTGGTGGGGGAACTTTTAAAATAGAAGGAAAAAAAGATATTGATTATCCAGAAGTTTATAAAGAAGAATGTTTTAGTGATATTAAAAAAGTATGTGAAGATAGAAATATAGATCTTTATGAATATGTAAAATCTGTCGAAGGTGATGAAATTGATGATTACTTATCTGAGATTTGGATTTCAATGCAAAATACAATTAAAGAAGGTTTATCAAAAGAAGGAATGATTCATGGAAAACTTAATTTAGAAAGAAGAGCAAAAGCGATTCTAGAAAAAGATATTCCAGATGAAGATTTTGATTTAAGAAAAGCAAGATTGCTTAGTGCATATGCTTATGCTACTAATGAAGAAAATGCTACAGGAGGGATAATGGTAACAGCACCAACTTGTGGTGCATCAGGAGTACTTCCTGCAGTTCTATATTATATGAAGAAAGAATATAATATAGAAGATAGTTTAATAATAAAAGCATTAGCTGTTGCTGGAATTATTGGAAATGTTGTAAAAAGAAATGCTTCTATAAGTGGAGCTGAATGTGGTTGCCAAGCTGAAGTAGGAACTGCATGTTCAATGGCTGCGGCAGCGTGTGCATATATAAAAGGAATGAATATTGAAAAAATAGAAAATGCAGCAGAGATTGCAATGGAACATCATTTAGGATTAACTTGTGATCCAATTTATGGATATGTACAAATTCCATGTATAGAAAGAAATGCGGTTGCAGCAATGAGAGCAATAGATAGTGTTAAACTTGCAATGTTAACATCTAGACATAGAAAAATTTCTTTTGATGTTGTTGTCGAAACAATGTATGAGACTGGTAAAGATTTACAAAGTCACTACAGAGAGACAAGCGAAGGTGGCTTGGCAAAGAAATATTGTAGAAATAAATACTATAATAATGAAATGAGTGAATAAAATAATAAAAACTACATATTATATATAAGAAGAAATTGCATATTTTATATGTAGTTTCTTTTTTTATAATATATAATAAGAAGAAAACATAAAAATAAACACAAAAAAATCACAAATCGGGCAGACTTTCTTCATATATATATTATAAATAATAAATACACCAAATTAGGTTTGTCTTATCAAACATTTAAAATTTCTTTCATATATATAGTAATCTAAATTTATAATCATTTTATCAAAAACTAATATTGGTAAAAACTTCCATTGAATATAAATTTAAATGTGCTAATATAGTATAAGCACTAATTTTTAATAAAAATTAAAAATATTAAAAAAATATGTTGACAATTTGAAAATGCGGTGCTAAAATAAGGGACGTTGTGTGACAAAACGCAGCAAAAAATGCTAAGAAAATCGAATAAAAAACAACATAAAAAAATATTTTAAAAATTTTTAAAAAAGTTGTTGACAAGAGATTTAAATGGTGTTAAAATAACTAACAGTTCGCTAAAGCGAACATAAAGAAATGCACATTGAATTAACCTAAAAAACAGTTTAAAAAACTTATAAAAAATATTTTTAAAAATATTTTAAAAAAGTGTTGACAACTGTAATTATTAGTGTTAGAATAATGACTGTTCACAGGAATTGTGAGCAAGTAAAAAAGTACATTGAAAAGTAA
>CAZPAF010000036.1:0-20304 GCA_964584475.1 uncultured Lachnospiraceae bacterium
GTGGAAACAATTATATGGAGAAAGTGAAGGAAAAGATTTAAAAGGAATATTCCCGGCTGGTGTTGATTTAACAACAGACTTACACTCTATGGGACAATATATCCAAGATGGTAGAAGAGAATTAATGGAAACAGTTCTAAAAATTGGAACAAATGCGTCAGAAATTACAATTCAACCAGATGATCAAAACTTAGATGGATTAAATTATTTAGCTGGAAAAACAGTTGGATATGTAAATTCAAAGGCTATGGAAGGAACAGTTCTTGCACACGTTACAGGAAATGTACCAAACATGATGATTGAAATGGATAAATTAGATGAAGAAAACTTAGGACAAGTTATTTATTTCTTTGAAAAAGCTTGTGCAATTTCAGGTTCAATATTAGAAGTAAATCCATTTAATCAACCAGGTGTTGAAGAATATAAAAAGAATATGTTTAGATTACTTGAAAAACCAGGTTATTAAAATATATATAATAAAAGAGCGATATAGAATTTTCTATATCGCTTTATTATTTTTGTTATAAAACTAAATATATATATTTAGTTTTCAATTATAGTTGAAGCTAAATCTTTTAAGTCTTTCTCTAACTCGTTTGTGTCAGGTCCTATTTCAATTTTTTCTTCGTCTATAATTTTGTTAGTTTCTACTTCTGAAGAATTAGCAATTGGTTCTTTTATATCTTTTGAATTAGGAGGATTAGCACCTTCTTTTTTATTACTTTTAGTACTATTTGAAGAATTAAAATTATCTAATTTTTTAGAAATAACAACAAGCTTTTTATATACTGCAATTTTCCAATAGCTATTTTGAACTTCTTTTCCAGTGTTAGCTGTTATTAATAATGCAAAGGCTAAAAATAATACTGCAGAGACTGCTACAATAATAATTATATATTTAAGAAAAAATATAAATCAATAGTAGTAGTTGGAAAAATAATAAATTTATTTTATATTTATAAAGTGAAAAATGATGTGATTAGAAAATAGAAGATTTAAAGAGATTAGAAGAGAAAAAAAGAAAAAGAAAGACTTTAAATAAATGCAATTTGTTGAAGTTTACTTTTTTAAACTGCAAAAAACTTGCACCGAATTTGATATGTTTTATAAATCCTGTTATAATTAATTTCGTTGGTGCATTATTCTAGTGTATACTCCTATTATGAGGGTAGGGCTAAAAATCTACTAGAAAGTATTTGCAGTCGAAGTTTTTTGAGAACCTTGCGCATTACGCCCAGTTTTGCGTGATTCTTGAGAAAAAGATTTTAGGATAGTTTATAATGGCATATAAATGATTCCTAATTTCAATGAGACTTATTCAAAATAAAAGAATAGGTAAAATCCATATTATTTCTTTATATGGTAAAAAATACTGTCTTGAGTGATGCTTGGGGATAAATCGATAATTATAATAATTATTTTTGGCCAAATAATTGTTAATAATTGATTTTGAAACATCCATTGCAAAAAAGACTAATAATAGGCTAGGATACTCAAAGAAAATTTCTAGAATGTTGGCTTTAAATTTAAGCTTGGGAATTTGGGGATTAAGGTACGGACTTAAGTGGTGATCTGGCGACACCTTTATAAAAGATGTGTGGTTTTCCTTAAATGGAAACAACTTATTAGTAATGATAAGTGGGAAACCGAGAAACTCTGCTAGACCTAAACCGTAAAATTTACTCGAATTCCTACCAATAGAGCATTTAAAAACGGAACCCCAGTGTGATTCCGCTTTTTTATTTATTTTAAGGAGAGAAAATTGAAAGAAAAAAACAAAAAATCAAATAATAATAGTTGGGTAATTTTTATTGCAATAACAACCTTTATTTTATCATTGCTTTTTTCATTCATATCTAATACTGTTGTTGCAAATTTAAACATAATATTAGGTATGATTATTTTAATATTAGTAATATTAATTGGTGTTGTGTTTGACTTAATTGGTGTAGCTGTTACTGTTGGAAATGAAGAGGATTTCCATGCACAAGCTAGTAAAAAAATAAAAGGTGCTAAAACATCAATAAAAATGATTAGAAATTCAGCAAAAGTTTCTAATTTTTGTGCAGACGTAATTGGGGATATTTGCGGTGTTTTGAGTGGAGCTATAAGTGCTATGCTTGCTTTTAAATTAACTGAAAACTATGGAATGAGCTCGTCTTTTCAATTCGTATTTAGTGCGATTGTTTCTTCGGTTACAGTTGGTGGTAAAGCTATAACAAAAGAAATTGCAAAAAAGAATTCAACAAAAATAATAGGATTTATATCAAAATTTATAAATATAGATGAAAAGTAGTTTGAAGAAATTCAAGCTACTTTTGTGCTTTATAAAATAAAATTAATTAATTTGACTTTTATATATGAAGTTTGGTTATTTAATTGACAAGAAAAAATATAAATTATAAAATATTAAAAAGAAAAATAAAGAGGATGTGCTATGGATTTAAACTTTGATTCATTAGATAAAAGTATTCAAACTGAATTAAAACCTTTATATTTAATTTGTGGAGAAGAACAATATTTAGTTGATACAAGTGTTAATAAAATAAAAAAGAAATTTGGAGAAAAAGTTTTAGGAATTAATTATATATTAATAGATGAAACAAACTTAGATAATTTGATTTCAGATATAGAAATGCCTGCATTTGGGTTTGACAAAAAACTTATTATAGTAAAAAATTCAGGTCTTTTCAAAAAAGATGGAAGAAAAAAATCTGGTTCTCCAATGCAAGATAAAATGGCAGATTATATTAAAAATAACATGGATGTTATAGAAGAATCTGTTGTTTTAGTTTTTGTAGAACAAGAAGTAGACAAAAATGTTGTTTTTGAAGAGGTTTCAAAAAAAGGAATAGTATGTAATATAGAAGAATTAAAACCAACTCAACTAGTAAAAAAATTAAAACAAATTTGTAATTTATATAAAGTAAATGTTGAAGAATCTACTTTGAATTATTTAATAGAAAATTCAGGAACAAATCTTCAACATTTAATAAATGAAATAAGAAAGCTTATTGAATATGCAGGAGAAAATGGAACAATTACAATAGATGCTGTTAATAAATTATCAATAAAGCAAATAGAAAGTGTTATTTTTGAACTAACAGATAATTTAGCAATGAAAAAAATAGATAAAGCATTAGAAGTTTTAGATAATTTGATTTATCAAAAAGAACCACTTCAAAAAATATTAATTACTTTATACAATCATTTTAAAAAAATATATTTGTGCGTGGAAGCTGTTGATTTAAAAAAAGATGTTGTCAATTCTTTGAATTTAAAACCAAATCAAACTTTTTTAGTAGCAAAATATAAAAAACAAGCTTCTTATTTCAAAAAAGAAGAATTAAGAAAAATAATAGAAGAATTTTATAACTTAGACTACAATTCTAAAAACGGAAAAATCGATATTGATGTTGGTTTAAGAAGTATTCTATGTAGTTATTGTAGTTAAATATTAAAGATAATTGGGAGAAAATGATGGTAATAATAATAATTGCATTAATAGTGATTGGAAACATGATAAATCAAACCTTTTTACAATATTGTGCAACAAATCCAGTTTCATTTGGTTTTATGTTATTAGGATATTCCTTTATTTCATTGCTTATGGTTGCAATAATTCTAATAGCTAAAACAATTATTGATGATAATAAAGAGGAATATAAACATCATATTGATATAAGAAATATAAATTCGGATTTTAAAAGATTTTATGATAGATTAAGAGTTGAAAATATTAATGAACTTGAATTTTTAAGAAAAAAAGTTCTAATAAAAGATTTTGGTATATATTTAGCTATATATATGGCTATATCTGTTGTATTTGTAGCAACTGTTGTTCTAAAAAATGTGACTAATGACGTTATTTTAGATTTTAGTGAATTTTGTAAATATTTACCATTTTTAGGAACATTTATTGCAATTTTATTTGCAACTTGGGGAGAAAAATATAGTGTAGAATATAAAAGAATATATAAAGAAAATATAATATCTAATTTTATAAAATTGATAAATCCTAACTTGACTTATACCTACAACAATCCTGATGTAAAGGATGAAAAGTGGGTGAAACTAAATAGAAGAATGAATATTACACAAGAATATCGCTGTGCAGATTTTGATGGTATGTATTTTGATTATGTTGTTGAGGAAGAATGGGTAGAGGGACAGATTGATAAAAATCATTTTTTTACAATTTCGGATATAGAAGTGAAGCAAGAATATACTGATAGTGATGGAGACACTAGGACAAAAAACATTTTTAAAGGATTGTTTTATAGTTTAGAAGCAAACAATAATATAAATACTTGTTTGAAAATCAATATAAATAATCATAATACAATACATGGAGCCCAAAGATATAAAGTAACAATGGATTCACCAGAATTCGAAGAAGTATTTGATGTATATTGTGATGATAAGGTTTTAGCTATGAGAATTTTAACAACTGATATGATGGAACTTATAATGGATTTTTATAAAAAATACTATATTCAGTTTGAGATTTGTTGTAGGTATAATAAGATATATACAAGATTTTATGTGAAAGATATGTTTGAACCAAGAAAAATAAAAAATTCAATGGATATTAAATCGTTATATATGTATTTTACTATAATGGAATTTGTAATAGAATTTTCTAAAAAAATTAATAAATTAGCAGAAGACGTAGAAATATAAAATAATTCAAGTAAAAAGGAAAATTTATGAAAAAATATAGAATTGAAATTATATTATTTGTAGTAGAAGCAGTATGTATGATTTTAGAACTTGTTGCTTCAAGAATTTTATCACCATATTTTGGAAGTAGCAATTTGGTATGGACCAGCGTAATAGGAATTATTCTTGCTAGCCGGAAGTATAGGAAATTATCTAGGAGGAATTATTGCAGACAAACCAGATACAAATAAAAAATTTAAAGTAATCTTAATTCTTTCTAGCTTTTTGATTCTTATAATACCGTTTATGCAAACTCTTGTAATAGAATCGGTTGCAAGACTTGTTAATGATATAAGAATTGGTGCAATTATCTCAACTATACTGCTTTTCTTTTTGCCGTCAGTATTTTTGGGATTTTTGGTTCCAATGGTACAAAAATTAAAAATTACTGACCTAGAAACAAGTGGAGCTACTTCAGGAAGAGTATATGCTTTAGCAACTCTAGGTGGAATATTTGGAACATTTATAGGAGGTTTTTGGTTAGTACCAACTTTTGGAAGTGTAGAAATATTATTTTTTATGGCAATTGCTATACTATTAATGGTACCATTAGTTGATTTTAAAATAACTAAAAAAGAATTAAAATATATTTTTATTTTTATTGCTATATTACTTTTATTTGTTTTAGCATACTCTAAAGCAAATGATGAAGTAGGAAAAAATATTTTACAAGGTAAAACAGGAGAATACGTTAGTTACGACTCTGAATATAGTAGAATATTAATATTTAATAGATATGATGAAAATAATGATTTAATAAGAAATTTTATTATGGATAGTGGACATGAATCAGCTACTTATGTTGATGAAAACAAATGTAATGAACTTGTATATAAATACACTCAAATGTATGATTTAATGTTTGATTCAAATAAAGAAATAAAAAATACTTTACTTATAGGGGGAGCCGGTTATTCATATCCAAAACATTACATTAGTAGTTATCTAGATAAAACAATGGATGTTGTCGAAATAGACCCAATGGTGACAGAAATTGCTAGGAAATATTTTTATTTAGATAAATTAATTGAAGACTATAATATTGAAGAAACTGGAAGATTAAAATTAATAACAGAAGATGGAAGAACATATTTAAATCGCAATGAGAAAAAATATGATGCTATTTTAAATGATGCTTTTTCTGATACTACTCCAGTAGCAACACTTACTACATTAGAAGCTGTTAAAAATATTAAAAATTCATTAAGTGAAAATGGTTTATATTTAACTAATATAATATCTTCTTTAGAAGGTGAAAATTCTAAATTTATAAAGGCAGAAGTAAAGACTTTAAAGGAAGTATTTTTAAATGTATATGTTATTCCTTGTGTGACAAAAGATAATTTAGAAGTTACTCAAAATAATATGGTAATTGCTACAGATGGAATGCTAGAAATAGAAGAAAGTGAATTATATGATTTAAAAACAAGAGAAGAAGATATAATTTTAACAGACAATTACTGTCCAATAGATAGCTTGATTCCACAAGCAAAATAAAAAAGTTTTTTATAAAAAAATATATAAATTTTAAGGAGGATTTTTTCATGGCTGAAATATTAAAAGATGTATCAAGAACATTTAACGAATTTCTTTTATTGCCAAATTTAACTGATGAAAGATGCATTCCAAATAATGTATCTTTAAAAACGCCACTTGTAAAATATAGTAAAGGAGAAGAACCAAAATATAGTGCTAATTTACCTTTAGTATCTGCAATTATGCAATCTGTATCTGGTGAAAAAATGGCTATTGCTTTAGCAAGAGAAGGTGGATGCTCATTTATTTATGGAGCTCAATCAATAGAATCTCAAGCACAAATGGTAAGAAATGTAAAAAAATATAAAGCTGGATTTATTACTAGTGATTCAAATGTAACACCAAGTACAACAATCCGTGATTTATTAGCATTAATAGAAAGAACAGGACATTCAACAGTAATGATTACTGAAGATGGAACAGCTAATGGAAAATTCTTAGGTTTAGTAACAGATAAAGATTACAGAATTTCAAGAGTAGATATGGAAGAACCTGTTTCTAATTATATGATGCCAAAAGAAAAACTTTGCTTTGCAAGAAAAGGAATTTCTTTATCAGAAGCAAATGATATTATATGGGCAAATAAAATTAGTTGTCTTCCAATATTAGATGAAAATGAACATTTAGATACTTTAGTATTTAGAAAAGATTATGAATCAGATAAAGAAAACCCAAACTCTTTATTAGATGAAAATAAAAGCTTTATTGTAGGTGCTGGTATTAATACAAGAGACTATGAAGAAAGAATTCCTGCATTAGTTGAAGCTGGAGTAGACATGGTATGTATGGATTCTTCAGATGGATATTCAGTATGGCAAAAAAATACAATAGACTGGGTAAGAGAACATTATGGAGATTCAGTAAAAATAGGAGCTGGAAATGTTGTAGATAAAGATGGTTTCTATTATTTAGCTGACGCTGGTGCTGACTTTATTAAAGTTGGTGTTGGTGGAGGATCAATCTGTATAACTCGTGAAACAAAAGGAATTGGTCGTGGACAAGCAAGTGCACTATTAGATGTTGTAGAAGCAAGAAATGAATATTTTGAGAGAACTGGAGTATATATTCCAATATGTTCAGATGGTGGAATTGTTCATGACTATCATATTACTTTAGCATTAGCAATGGGAGCAGATTTTGTAATGATGGGAAGATATTTTGCAAGATTTGACGAAAGTCCTTCAAGAAAAGTAAAAAGAAATGGAACATTCATGAAAGAATATTGGGGTGAAGGTTCAAATAGAGCTAGAAACTGGCAAAGATATGATATGGGTGGAGAAGCAAAAAATAAATTAACTTTCGAAGAAGGTGTCGATTCTTACATACCATATGCTGGACCATTAAAAGACAATGTTGAAGTAACTGTTAGTAAAATAAAATCAACAATGTGTAACTGCGGATGCATATCTATTCCAGAGTTCCACCAAAGAGCTAGATTAACAATGGTTTCAAATGTTAGTATAATTGAAGGTGGAGCACATGATGTTGTACTAAAAGAATATGAAGCAGGAAATTAATGTTGACAAATGTCGAAATAAATAATAAATTGTCACTAGAGCAATTTTTGCTTTGTATGATGTGTAAATTACTTGATTAAGGAGGTATGCATTATGATTCAGAGATCATCAGAAATTCAACTTGAATACATCACATCGCATCAACTGTTCGAAACGCAAAAGATTAAACTTAAGATTTCAGCTGAAGTTGGAGCTGTTATTGAGAATGTAAAAGTTCTTTTTAACAAATATCTTCAGTATCCAGGAGAAGATGGCTGTTATGAAATGAATTATAACAGCCAAGAATCAATAGGAAATGAAAGTGTATTTGAACTAGAACTAAAACACCAAAGTGTTGGCTACAGAACTTTTGTAATCCAAGTACAAGCAGAAGGCACAGTAATGTACGTAAAAAGAGATTATTCTACCTCAGAACCTGTTTTTACAGACTCGATGGAAGATAATCGATATGCATTTTGGGAAACAATGGTATATTCTTTGAAGTACGACACTCCTGACAGTGGTTTAGAAGGTGGAATTGCATATCAGATTTACCCTGATACATTCTACAGAAAAGACTTGCCAGAAGAATTCGAAGACAAAGTTGTTCCTTGGAGTGCTCCGCCTAAGTGGTGGCCTGATGAAGATGGAGAATACCGAAATGATCAGTACTATGGAGGGACTATACAAGGTATAATTGAAAAACTACCACATATTAAAAGTTTGGGAGTTACAGCAATATACATTTGTCCAGTTCTAAAATCTGGATCTTCAAATCGATATGATACAATCGATTATGAAAAGGTTGATCCAATTCTTGGTACATGGGATGATATGGCAATGTTATATGAGAAAGTCCATGAATATGGAATGAATCTTGGTGTTGATGTTGTTATAAATCATTCTAGTATTCTAAATCCGCTTCTTAAGAAAAAACCACATTTGTACAAATGGAAAGATTGGCTTGTAGAACCAAAATGCTGGTGGGATTACGAACATCTTCCTGAATTTGACCAAAGTGAACAAGAATATTTGAAGTATGCCACAAGATGGCTTAAAAATCTTTCTAAATATTGTGATTTCTTTAGATTTGATGTCGCTGATAGCTTAGAAAGTAATACCATTAGGCACTTAAAGTCGAAGCTTCCAAAGGTTAATTTCATGGGAGAAGTTTGGAAACACGCTATAACAGGAGAACACAGAACGTTTCTTAATGGTGATGAACTTGATTGTGTCATGAACTATCAATTTGCATATGCGATTTATCGTTATGTAAGATGGGGAAATGGCGAATACTTCAAGAGACTTACCACTAATATTTACAATCTGTACCCTGAAAGTGCACTTAGAAGATCTCCAATTTTCATTTCTTCTCATGACATTCCAAGACCTATGAACATTCTTACGAATGAATATATGAAGGAAGATGAGAGTTTCGAAAATGTATGGGATATGGAAAAGTCAGATGACTGGTTAAATCCAGATGGAACTTTCAATACCTATCGTTTTAGAAAGTACGAAATGGAAAACATTGAAATAAAAGGTGATGCACGAATTCTTGCAGAAAACTTAAGACGAATTGCTGTTTTCTTACAGTATACATTACCAGGATTGCCTTCAATCTTTGCAGGTGATGAGATGGGGATGACAGGACTAAAAGATCCAACCAATAAATTCCCACTTCCATGGGACAATATCGATTGGAAAAGCTATGACCTTTATAAGTATTTAGGTATTTTCAGAAACTCATATAAGCAAATTTTTGCATATAGCGATTATGAAGTGCTTGATGAACATGAAGGAAAGCTTTTGTACAGAAGAGGAGATATGCTTTTTGCTGTTAATATAACAGACCAAGATGCACAGCTTTTTGAATGTATGAAAAACAAGGATATTGCATTTTCTATGGGAGAAGGAAATAGAAATTGTGATGGTGAAATTAGAAATGGTCATTTGCCAAGATACAGTGTTGTTGCAGTGAAAAACTGATAACTATCAATGAATGCAAATAGCGGGCTTTGGAAGAAAAAATCTTCCAAGGTCCGTTTTTGTTTGTTATTTTGTATTGATTTTTTGTGTGTTTCTTGGTATCATATTTAAATAGGATGACTAAAAATATCATAAGCATTGGTAAAAAAATAAAAGGGGAAAATATATGGAAAAAGAATTAATTTTAATTTTAGATTTTCATGGACAATTTAATCAATTAATTGCAAGAAGAGTAAGAGAATGTAATGTATATTCAGAAATAGTACCTTACAACATTTCAGTAGAAAAAATAAAGGAAAAAAATCCAAAAGGAATTATTTTCACAGGAGGACCTGATAATGTTTATGCTGAAAATGCTCCAATGTGTGACAAAGAAATATTTAACTTAGGTATACCAGTTCTTGGAATTTGCTATGGAATGCAACTTATGACACATGTTCTAGGTGGAGAAGTTCAAAGAGCAGATAAAAGAGAGTATGGTGTAACTGAAGTAGAGATAAATAATAATTCAAAAATATTTGAAAGTTTTGGAAATGTAAATGACTTTTTAATGAGTCATACAGATTTTGTTGCAAAACTTCCAGAAGGATTTGAAAATATAGGAAAAACTGCGCATTGTCCAAATGCAGCAATGCAAAACTTAGAAAAGAATTTTTACGGAATTCAATTTCATCCAGAAGTAAATCATTCAGTAAATGGAACAAAAGTTATTAGAAATTTTGTTTATAATGTTTGTGGGTGCTCTGGTGATTGGAAAATGGATTCTTTTGCAGAAGCAACAATAAAAGCAATTAGAGAAAAAGTAGGAGATAAAAAAGCTTTATGTGCTTTATCTGGTGGTGTAGATTCATCAGTAGCTGCAGCTTTAATGAGTAAAGCAATAGGAAAAAATTTAACATGTATTTTTGTAGATCATGGACTTTTGAGAAAAAATGAATCAGATGAAGTAGTAGAAGTATTTGGAAATAGAGAAGATGTTAACTTTATTAGAGTAGATGCATCAGAAAGATTTTTAGGAAAACTTGCTGGAGTAACGGAACCAGAAAGAAAAAGAAAAATAATTGGTGAAGAATTTATAAGAGTATTTGAAGAAGAAGCAAAAAAAATTGGTGCAGTAGATTTCTTAGTTCAAGGAACAATTTATCCAGATGTTGTTGAAAGTGGAGTAGGAACAAAATCAACAATCAAAAGTCACCACAATGTTGGTGGATTACCAGACTATGTTGATTTCAAAGAAATTATAGAACCATTAAGAGATTTATTTAAAGATGAAGTTAGAAAAGTTGGTTTAGAACTAGGACTTCCAGAATATTTAGTATATCGTCAACCATTCCCAGGACCAGGACTAGCAATTAGAGTAATAGGAGATATAACTAAAGACAAATTAGACATTTTAAGAGATGCAGATTATATATTTAGAGAAGAGATAGCAAAATGTGGATTAGATAAAGAAATTAATCAATATTTTGCTGTACTTACAAATTTAAAAAGTGTTGGTGTAATGGGAGATGAAAGAACTTATGATTATACAGTAGCTTTGCGTGCTGTTACAACATCAGACTTTATGACTGCAAGTTGGAGCAAAATTCCATTTGAAATATTAGAAATAGTTTCAAGCAGAATAGTAAATGAAGTAAAACACGTAAATAGAGTTGTTTATGATATTACAGGTAAACCACCTGCAACCATTGAATGGGAATAAATTTTTAAAATCTTAAGGAGGAAAAACAAAATGAAATTACTTATTGATGATGCAAACATTGAAAAAATTAAAAGAATTTATGAGTATTATGCAATAGACGGAGTAACAACTAACCCATCTATACTTGCTAAAAATGGAAAAAATCCATATGAGACTTTAAAGGAAATTCGCGAGTTTATTGGAAAAGATGCTGAGCTTCACGTTCAAGTTGTTTCAAATACAGCTGAAGAAATGGTTGAAGAAGGTCACAGAATTGTAAAAGAATTAGGTGAAAATACTTACGTAAAAATACCTACAGTTCCAGAAGGACTTAAAGCTATGAAACAATTATCAAAAGAAGGATATAAAATAACAGCAACAGCCATTTATACTCCAATACAAGCATATTTAGCTGCAAAAGCTGGTGCTGATTATACAGCCCCATATGTAAATAGAATTGATAATTTGGGAACAAATGGTATTGAAGTAACAAGAAAAATACATGATATTTTCGAAAACAATGGTTTAAAAACACAAATATTAGCTGCAAGCTTCAAAAACTCTCTTCAAGTATTAGAACTTTGTGAATATGGTGTTGGAGCATCAACTGTAGCACCAGATATAATTGATGCATTTATAAATAATACAAATATTTCATCGGCAGTTGAAGTATTTACAGAAGATTTTGAAGGGCTTTGTGGAAAAGGAAAAACAATGCTTAATTGCGATTAAATATCTTTCTAAAATGTAACATAGAAAAAATGAGAAAAAGAGAGATAAAAAGAGGTAATAAAAGATAATAGAAGAATCTAGATGACGTTTAAAAGCATAATTTTGGCATAGATTGTCAAAGTTATGCTTTTTTGATATTTGAAAGATTTACATAAAGTATGGTATAATATTTGCATACGAAAGCAAAAAAATTTTGAATGGACAAATGTCCAGAAAGTGAGGCAATTTTTATGAGTAAAAGCAATTTTGGAGCACGGTTGGTAGCAAGTATTTCTGCAATTCTGGTGACGGTTTTACTGGGATTGGGAATTAACTATCTCGCGCTTCCCGCAATGACCTTCCACTCCAGTGGATTTTGGTGGTTTTGTTTAGGTATGGGAATTATCGGAGCTGTACTATACTTTATCGCAAATGGCATCGCAAATTACGTTACATGTGAAGAAGGTGGATATGTTCCCGGTTTTGTTGTAGGTGGTATCGCCGCTGTATGGCTAGTGGTATTCATTATCACAGCTATAGCTTGTGGAGCCATTACAAATGCACCTGAGTACAGTAAAGTGGTAACAGTAGAAGAAGGCAATTTCAAAGAGGATATCAAAGAAATTGATCTAAACGATATTGTTGTCATTGACGTGAAAACAGCACAAAAGTTGGGTGACAGAACAATCGCTAATATTCCTAATGCTCCTTGGTATGATGTGGATGACGAATATAATCTTGTTGTAATAAACGGAGAAAAATATCGTATTAGTCCTGTAAACTATGGTAGTGTATGGAAATATTTTAAAGCTGATGAAACTGGAATTCCGGGTTATGTTTTGGTTGAGGCTAACAAAAAGGATGCTGAAGCTAAGTATGTAGAATTGGAAGAACCTATGAGATATTCTCCTTCTGCATGTTTTAGCTATGATCTTAGAAGACATCTGCGTGGTCTGTATCCGAACCATATTTTTGGCAAATCTTTCTTTGAGGTTGACGATGCAGGTACTCCTTATTGGATTACTAGTGTGAAAACACCTCAGATTGGTTTAAGAGGAGCTTTAATAACAACTTCTGCTGTGGTAACTAATGCTGTTACCGGCGAAACTGAGGAATACAGCCTTGATAGCCTTCCGGATTGGATTGATCATGTTGAATCTGTTGATGAGCTTATGCAGTCTTTGGATTGGCACTATAGTTATAAAGGTGGCTGGTGGAATTCTGTTACCTCTAAGACTAATGTGTATAAGACTACCTATTACTACAAAGACAGAGAACAAACTGAGAGTCAAGATGAAAAGAAAACAGATCTTGCAGCTAATGAGTTCACTCCGTTTGAAGGTTACAATAGTATTGTAAAAGACGGAAAAGTTATGTTCTATACTGGACTCACTCCTGCTAATAAGGCTGAATCTAATTTGGGCTTTCTTCTGATTGATCCTAGAACAAGAGAGTTTTACTATTATGAAGCCAAAGGTGCTGAAGAATCATCTGCGCAAGGTGCTGTTGAAGGTTTAGTATCTGACTTTAGATATTCTGCGTCTTTCCCGACGATTGTGAATGTTGATGGTTTGGAAACTTACTTTATGGTACTGAAAGATAGTGCAGGTCTAATTCAACGTTTCGCTTTTGCTAATGTCAAAAACTACACCAAGTGTGTGCAGGCTGAAACAATTGAAAAAGCTCTCGAAGCTTATAAGATTAAGATGGGCCTGATTTCCGGAAACATTAGTGATGGGAATAACAATAACCAGCTTGAGCAAAATCCTGACGTAGAAACTGTAAGTTTGAGTGGTAATGTTCTTAAAGTTGAAGAAGCTCAAATCGGTGGCTATACTTATTACTATTTTACAATTGAAGGGGCAGACGCTTTCGTATTTATGTCTTCCATTGTGAATAGCAATCAGCAGCCGATGAAGCTTCAGGCTGGTAGCAAGGTGACTATACAGTACTATGAATCCCAAAAGGAATCTGGTATTGGTATTGTAACCTCTATCAAATTCGAATAAAACTCATAAAGCAAAGTGCTGGGCAATGCCCGGCACTTTGTGATTTTTATATTAAATAAAATAACAAACCTATGACAATGAAACTTGATAAAAAGAATATATTATGATAAAATATTATAGATAAAAAATTAAGGAGATAAAATTTAATGAAAGTTTTAACAGTAGGAGATATTGTTGGAAGAACAGGTCTTCAAAAATTAAAAGAAGTATTGCCAAAAATAATCAAAGATAATGAAATAGATTTTATAATTGTAAATGGTGAAAATGCTGCTGATGGTATGGGAATTACAGAAAAAATGTATAAAGAAATATTAGCATTAAATGTTAATGTTGTTACAATGGGTAATCATACATGGGGAAAAAAAGAAATATTCAATTTTATAGATGATAAAAATATTATAAGACCAGCAAACTATTCAAAAAATAATCCAGGACGTGGGTATGAAATTTATGAATGTAAAGGCAAAAAAATAGGAGTAATAAATTTAATAGGAAGAACTTCTATGTCAGTGCTTTCTGAAAATCCATTTTTAGTTGCAAAAGAAATTGTTGCAGAATTAAAAAATAAAGTAGATATTATAATAATAGATTTTCATGCAGAAGCAACTGCAGAAAAAATTGCATTAGGATATTTTTTAGATGGAGAAATTACAATTTTATTTGGAACTCATACACATGTTCAAACAGCAGATGAAACAATATTAGAAAAAGGAACAGCGTATATAACAGATATAGGGATGACAGGACCTACAAAATCAGTTATAGGAATGGATGTTGGAGCATCAATTAAAAGATTTGAAACATCTCTTCCAGAGAAATATAAAATAGCAGAAGGAAAAGGAAAATTTAATAGTTGTCTATTTGAAATTGATGACAAAACAAATAAAGTAATAAAAATAACAAGAATAAATAAATAGTAATAATAAAAAAGAGTAGCAGGAATCTTTAAAATTCTTGCTATTTTTTCATTTTTCTTCATAATTTTACACAAAATAATAATTAATTTGTCAAATAATAGGTGTTTTGATAGAACTTTGAAGATGAGATTTGCTAGACAGTACAAGCTTTACAGGTGTAAAATTATTTTATCGAAACACAAGATAAAATAAAAATAATAGGAGGAAGAAAAATGGAAGTTTTAAAAATTTCATCAAAATCAAACCCAAATTCAGTTGCAGGAGCAATAGCAGGTTTGGTTAAAGAATCTACAAGAGCAGAGATGCAAGCAATAGGAGCAGGAGCTTTAAATCAAGCAATAAAAGCAGTTGCTATAGCAAGAGGATTTGTAGCACCAGCGGGAGTGGATTTAGTTTGTATACCAGCTTTTGCGGAAGTTCAAGTTGAAGGAGAAGATAGAACAGGAATAAAATTGATTATTGAATCAAGAAAATAAATATCAAATATAGTTTGATAAAATAGATATAAAAGACTAGTTTTGTGGAGATAAAACATAAAACCAGTCTTTTTTGTATTCTAAGAAAATTTATGAAAATTATAAATTTAAAAAATTAATAAATGTTATTGAAAATGAGTAAAAAATAATATATATTGATGGGGTAGAAAGGTAATTAATATATGAGTAATAATAATTTTTTTAAATACATATTTGCAATTGTTGTTGTGTTTTTAATTGGTTATACTGTTTATATAATATTCCAAAATAAAGAAGATGTATCTGAATATAATTTGGATCAAACATCTACATTAAACAATATTCAAACGGATTTAAGATTTGCAATATCAGGGTATGATACAATAAATCCTTTACTTACTAATAATAGAAATGTTCAAGAAATAAGTAAAGTTATATACGATTCATTAGTAACATTAGATGGTAATTACAAATTAAAGAATTGTTTAGCAGAAGAAATTGCACAAACAGATGAAACAACTTATATCATAAAAATGAGAAAAGGTGTTTTATGGGAAGATAAAACTAATTTTACTGCTTATGATGTCCAATATACAATTGACTTAATTTTAAGAGATAATGTATCTTCAAGATATCGTGATAATCTAAAAAATATTACAGAAGTAGAGCCAGTAGATAGCAATACTCTAAGAATTTCATTATCAGAACCAGTACCCTTTTTTGAATATAATTTAACATTTCCAATAATGTCTCAAAAATATTATGAAGGTGAAAATTTTGCTACAAGTGAAAAAATTCCAATAGGAACTGGAATGTTTAAAATACAAGAAATAAGTTCTAATGTAATAAAATTAGTTCCTAATGATCATTATTGGGATGTTTCAAGAAAACCAATGGCTACTGAAATAACAATTAATTTATATAATACTATTGGAGAAGCATATGCTGCTTTTAAAAATGGAGAAATAGATCTTTTAACAGTAAAAATTAATGATGTAGAAAACTATATTGGAACACTTGGATATAACAAAATTGAATACAAAACTAGAAACTATGATTTTATAGCTATTAATACTGCCCATTCACTTTTATCAGATCCACTTGTAAGAAAAGCAATGAGTTTAGCTATAGACAAAAATAATATAGTAGCATCTTGCTTAGGAGCTGGATATACACCATCAAATTTTAGCTTAGATATGGGATGCTGGCTATATACAAGAGATTTAAACACTACTATAGATACAGAACAAGCGGCCCAAATTTTACATCAAGCTGGTTGGGAAAGAACAACTGGAAACTGGATAAAGAAAACAGAAAACGGAACACAGAAATTAGAATTTTCATTATCAGTAAACACTAATAATCAAGCAAGAGTTAATGTTGCTGAAAATATTAAAAATCAATTTGCAAGTTTTGGTGTACCTATAACAATAAATTATTTGTCTGAAGATAATTATGCAAATGCTTTAAATAATAAAAGTTATGATATGATATTAACTGGAATTAGATGTTCATATTCACCAAATTTAAATACTTTTTTTGGAAACGGAAACATCGCTAATTATTCAAATCCAGAAGTTTCCGAAATATTGAATATAATAAAAAATACATCAGATGAAAATATATTATATGAAAAGTATTCAAGGTTATATGATATCTATTTAGAAGAAGCTCCTTACATTGGATTATATAGAGAAACAGATGTAATAGTTTATAACCAAGGATTGGTTGGAAATATTACTGCAAATGCGTTTAATATTTATTACAACATTGAAAAATGGTATAGACAATAAAAGGCGAAAAAACGTTTGTTATTACTACACCAAATGTTTTGAAAAATAAGGTGTATAAAGTTTTTAAAATTTTATAAAAAAGTATTGACAAAAGAAAAATTAAGGATATAATAAGAACATAAGTTTTACAAACAAACATTTGTTAGGAGGAAAAATAAATGGGAAACAATCCAGAAAAAAGAAAAGCGTTAGACGCTGCAATGAGTCAAATAGAAAAACAATTTGGTAAAGGTTCTGTAATGAAATTAGGAGATTTCAAAGAAACTAGTGTAGATGCAATTTCAACAGGAGCTTTAAATTTAGATATAGCTTTAGGAATAGGTGGTATTCCAAGAGGAAGAATAATAGAAATATATGGACCAGAATCTTCAGGTAAAACAACACTTGCTTTACATGCTGTAGCAGAAGCTCAAAAAACTGGTGGAGAAGCAGCATTCATAGATGCAGAACATGCTTTAGATCCAGCATATGCTAAAAAAATTGGTGTAGATATAGATAACTTAATAGTATCTCAACCAGATACTGGAGAACAAGCTTTAGAAATTGCTGAAGCATTAATTAGAAGTGGTGCAATAGATATAGTTGTAGTAGACTCTGTTGCTGCTTTAGTTCCAAAAGCTGAAATAGATGGAGATATGGGAGATGCTCATGTTGGACTTCAAGCAAGATTAATGTCTCAAGCTTTAAGAAAATTAGCAGGAACAATTAACAAAACAAATGCAACTATTATCTTTATTAACCAATTAAGAGAAAAAGTTGGTGTAATGTTTGGGAATCCAGAAACAACAGCTGGTGGTAGAGCATTAAAATATTATGCTTCAGTAAGAATGGATATAAGAAGAGTTGAAGCAATAAAACAAGATGGAGAAGTTGTAGGAAATAGAACAAGAGTTAAAGTTGTTAAAAACAAAGTTGCTCCTCCATTTAGAGAAGCTGAATTCGATATAGTTTATGGAAAAGGTATTTCTAAAGAAGGAAGTGTATTAGATTTAGCAGTAACTTTAGACATTATTGAAAAAGCAGGTTCTTGGTTTAGTTATAATGGAGAAAAAATTGGACAAGGACGTGAAAATGTTAAAAAATTATTAGCAGAAGATCCTAAATTTATGGCAGAAGTAGAGAAAAAAGTTAGAGATAACTTTAACAAAGCTTTCGAAAATGCTTTAGGAGAAACTGAAGTTGACGAAGAACAAGATGTAGAACCAAATGAAGATGGTGAATAATAAAATCTAAATAGAAAACTATTTAAGATTTCCTAATATATAAATTCATAGCTTAATAAATATTAGGTGGCAGTATTGTCACCTAATATTATTATATAGATTAAATGTAATTAAATTTAACTTAAAATAAAGGAGATAATATTATATGGAATATATGAGCAAAGAAAAATTTGAAGAAGCGGAAAAAATAGAAAAATTAAGAAATAAGATGCTAAAATATATTGTATATAAAAAAAGAAGTGAACAAGAAATACGTCAAAAATTTTTAGAAGAAGATGAAAATATGGTTGAAGATGCTATAGAATATTTTAAAGAGTTAAATTACATAAATGATAATAGCTATGTTGAAAGAGCTGTTAAAGAATATATGGCTCTAAAAAATATGTCTATAAAAGAACTTTCTTATAAAATTTGTCAAAAAGGAATAAGCAAAAATTTAGTGGATGATTACATTTGCCAAAACAAAGAAAGTATGTTAGAATATGAAATATCTTCAGCCAAAGCAATAATACTAAAGAAACAAAACTCTCAAGATGTGCAAGAAATCAAAAAAAATTTATATAAAAAAGGATTTATGAGCGAATCTGTAAGTATTGCTTTTGATGAGATAAATTAACAATGTTTTATAAATAAAAGAAGTAGGGAAGAAATGAATAACAAAATAATTTCGTTAGAATCAAAAAAATATGAATTAAGATTAGATAATTTCGAGGGTCCATTAGATTTATTATGCTATTTAATAGATAAAAACAAAATGGATATATATAAAGTAAGTATATCTGATATAACAGATCAATATATACAATATCTAAAAACACAAGAAGAATTAAATCTAGAAATCGCTAGCGAATTTCTAGTAATGGCCTCTACTTTATTATTAATAAAATCAAAAGGATTACTTCCAAAAGTAGAAGAGGAAGAAGAAGAAATAACTGAAGAAGAGTTATTAAGAAGAATTATAGACTACAAAAAATATAAAGAAATCTCTAAAGTATTTAAAGAAAAAATTGAAGTTTTTTCAAAAAGATTTTACAAATTACCAGACAAAATAGAACTTCCAAAACAAGAAATTGAAAAGAAATTTACAATGGAAGATATTGTTGAAAAATATAAATTACTAATAGAAAAAAATGAAAACAAGAAAAATGAAAATAGCTTAAATATTGAAAAAATTGCTGTATATGACAGCTACTCTGTTGCAGATAAAGTAAAAGATATTTTCAGAGAATTAGTAAGAAAACCTAAATTTGTATTTAATAAACTATTTTCTTTAAAAGAAAAACCAAAAGCAGAAGTTGTAACAGCATTTTCAAGTGTACTTGAATTAAGTAGAAGAAATAAAATAAATGCAGAGCAAATAGAAACATTTGGTGATATCGTAATATCAAAAAGAAAAAGAGAAAATATTGAATAATATAAATAATTAATATATGAGAAAGAAAACTCTTGAGCCAAGTGTTTTCTTTTTTTGTTTTATATTTTTATATTATAAATTTTGTATTGTTAAAAAATAAATATAATTTGGAAAAGATTGGTTATATTATAGATAAATAAATTTAAACTTAAGGAGAATCCATGATTTCCTATTTTGTTATATTTTTAATAATAATTACTATTCAAATAATTATTTTAGGAATAATCATTTCCAATATAGAACTTAATATTGAAGAATGTAATATTTCATATAATACGGATCTTTCAAAAGAATTTTATATAAAAAAGTTAAAAGTTAATGTTGAATTATATTTGTTTAAAAAAATAAAAATTTTAAA
>CAZPAF010000037.1:0-19822 GCA_964584475.1 uncultured Lachnospiraceae bacterium
TTTTCAATACATTTATTATAAAAAAGTATGTTTTTATCTTTCATTTTTTGACATTGTTTTCATATCAAATTAATATTACACAATTAAAAGCCTCAGAAAACTCCGAGACTTTTATTAGTTTATTTCATAAATAATATAATCTATTTAGCAACATTTTAGAAGTTCATTCTCTCATATTGCATTAACTTAACTAGACCAAAAACAGCTATCGAAATCATTATAAGTACTATTCCTAATTTTAATCCTGCTGCTGGTAATTTTGATGGTGAAGTTGTATCATCTTTTTGTGAATCATCATTATTATTGTTGCTGTTGTTGTTATTGGTGTCGCTATTATTGTTGCTATCATTTCCAGAAGATTGTTGTAATTTATCGTCTTTATAAACTTCAACATCTCCTGATTTACTTAAAGAAATAGCTGATGTAACAAGTTCTTTTTGTCTTTCGTCTTTTTTTACTACTTCTTTTATATAAATATACAGGTTATCTGATTTTGAAACTTCTGTATAATTTGATATATCATTTGTATCAATATTAAATTCTAATTTGACGCTACTATTTTGTGTTTCGTCAATTTCAACCCAGTTTTTTATATTATTTTCGCTTTTGCTTGATGATAAATAGTAATAGTATTTATAACTATCATTTTCTTTTCTTGCAATTTCATTTATTAAAACATCCATTTTTATATATTCTTTTTTAGTTTTATCTGTAAAATAGTAAGCTTTAATATTTGAGGCAATTGCTTTAGCTTTACCGAAATCTGTTGATTCTGGATTTTCTATTTTTTCATCTTCAGAAGTTTTTGCTGTAACTTTAATATTTTGAGTTGTAACTTTATCTTCATATTTTATTATTACAGTTTTTTGATCAACTTTTAAGTTTGTACCATTTTCAATAGTATATCCTGTTATTTCTTCTTTAGAACTGTTTTGATAAACTGCATTTACAACCATTCCTGTTTTATCAAAATCTTGTCCTTCAATATAGTCTGTTTTTGTAGGTGGTACAGCAATTTCAATACTAGAAAGTTCACCTTTTGGTAATTCTTTTATTGTAAATGCTTTTATAGTAGAATCACCATTTGGGATTTCGCCTCCAGACATTCTTTCTGTTTCTGAGAATGATGCCCATACATTTTTTTCAAATTGTCCATCAATTGTCCAAAAAGATTTATCTGTTTCTAATTTAGCGGTAGACCAAGGCGTATTCTCTACTATAGATTCCATTGGAATTATATAGCTACCTTCTATTTTTCCTTCTAATTCTAAAACAACAGAAAATTTATCACTTGTTAATTTTAATGGTTCTTTTAATTCTAATGTATGATATCCTGGATTTAAATTTTCATATTTTCCATCTTGCAATTCAACTTGAAGTAAATCTTGAGAAGCTAAACTTGCTCCATTTGGATTTACATACACTTTGCAAGTTGTAGCTTGTGCTAAAAATACAGAAACTTCTGATAAATATTCTGTTTCTGTTTCTGTTCTATCAAAAATATTTGAAACAAACACTCTTGATATAGTAAGTGGTAAACCTAAAGGTGCTCCAAGTTCATCATATTGATATATTTTATCATAATTTACAGTTGTACTAGCTTTTTCAATACCATATAAAAATTGATATATATTTACATCTTCATAAGAAACATACATAAATCCATTGTCACCAATTTCAAGAACTAATTCATCTCCTCTAATTGTATAATTAGAATCTTTATATGCATTTTTTATAAAATCATCCGGAATTTCTTCCGCTGTATTCCATCCATTTTGAATACATTTATCTTTATATGTATCGAAAATAAGAACTTTTAAATCAGCAAATTTAGTAACTGATTCTGTTCCCCAAGAATTTTTAATAATCCAAGCACCTTTATTTTGAGGTCTGCATGTTTCTTTAAAATTCTCTACAGCGTAGTTATCATCCCACCCTACTATAACAACATCATGATCTAATAGTCCTTTTTCTGTATCATTACTATAGATAGCACCAGTTTCGATATTATAATATTCTGAATCTAAATCTGCTCCATGTATTCCAGCTTCTATACCACCATTTTTCTTTATATGATCTTTCATTTGTTTTATTAAATCTGTATTATCTTTTCCTTTTTCTAAAGTAGGAAAGTCTATAGTATCATAAACTTGAGCAACAACTGTTTTTCCTTGTATTTCTTCAATATTAATTTTGTTTTCATTATTTTCAAAAGGCATATCTAATTCTTTTACAGGTCCAAGTCCATTTGTCAAATAAGGTCTAGATCTATAAGCATTTCCACCTTCAGTTAAACCTCTATTAGCTCCCCAAATATTTATTTTATCATCATTAAATTCTCTAAGAGTTGCATATTGCATATGTCTTTCGGAAAAATCATATGTAGTAGTAGTTTTATTGTTAATATAATCTTGTAATCCTAAATGACTTTCAAGCATTCCAAGTGAAGCAAACGCCCAACATGTATTTGTTTGCTGTTGATTTCTAACAACAAGATTTTCTGGTATATAGTCTCTTAAATCGTATTTTGATAAGGTAGCACTTCCTACTGTATGAGCTATTCTTATTGGATTAGTATATTCATAAGTAACTTCTGAAATCTTATAACTTCTTGGAATTATAGAATTACTTTTTTCTTCATCAGATAATTCTAGCCATTCTTTAAATTCATCAGTATATTCAAGTTCTCCCAAAACATTTATAAATGCAGTATTTGCAAAAACTTTCCCCGAAGAAAATATCATAATAACTAATATTAAGCTACAAGCAATTCTCTTATTTATTTTCATAACCAATCCCTTTTTTCTTTCATATTTATTACCATTTTATTATATATTTTAATATTTAAAATGTAAATGTAATATTTAGGAATTTATATTACATTTATATTACATTTTGGTGTTGTTTTGATTATGTTTTATTTAATACAAAATAAAAAAAGCAGACTTATGATGTAAGTCTACTTTTTATTCTTAAATTATTCAGCTTTTTTTGTTGATTTTTTTGCGCTAGTTTTCTTTTCTTCTTTTAATTCTTCACTAGCTTCTTCTTTTTTAGTTGTTTTTTTAGCTGTTTTTTTCTCTTCTGCAGCTTTTGGAGTTACTGTTTTAATTTTTGCATTTTCTAATATTAAAGCTATAGCTTTTTCTGATTTTACGCTTTCTTCAATATTTTTCACAAATTCTTCGTTATTTTTTAATTCTTCTTCTTTTCTTCCATAAGCTTTAGCAAGTTCAGCAATTTTTTCATTTACTTCATTTTCAGATGCTTCTACTTTTGAATCTTTGCAAACAGCTTCTAAAACTAATCTTAATTTAATAGATTCTTTAGCTGGTTCTTCATTTTCTGTTTTAAAATCAGCCATTGTTTTTCCTAACATTTTTAAATATTGGTCTAAGCTAAATCCTTGGTAAGATAATCTTCTATCCATATCTTGTGCCATATTTTCTAATTCAACTTCTACCATTCCGTTTGGAATTTCAACTTCAGAAACTTCTGCTACAGCTCTTATAGCAGCTTCTTCTAATTGAGCTTTTGCTGTTTCTTCATTTTGTTTTTCTTTTTTAGATTTAATATCAGCTTTTAATTCATCTAATTTATCAAATTCACTAACATCTTTAGCAAATTCATCATCTATTTTAGGTAATTCTTTCATTTTAATTTCATGAAGAGTTACTTTAAATATAGCATCTTTTCCAGCTAAATCTTTTGAGAAATATTCTTCTGGGAAAGTTACTTTTACATCTTTAACTTCATCAATTTTCATTCCTGCAACTTGATCTTCAAATCCTGGAATAAAAGTGTTACTTCCTAATTCTAATTCATGATTTTCAGCTTTTCCACCTTCGAATTCTACTCCATCAACAGTTCCTACAAAATCAATAACTGTGATATCTCCTTTTTTAGCTGCTCTATCTGTAACTGAAACTATTCTACTATTTCTTTCAGCCATTTTATTTAATTCTTCTTCAACATCTTTATCTTCAACTTTTACTTCTGTTTTTTCTAAAGATATTCCTTTATATTTTCCTAATTTTACTTCTGGTTTTGTTGAAACAACAGCTGTAAATATTAAGTCTTTTCCTTTTCCTATTTGAACGATATCGATTTCTGGTTTACTAACAACTTCTAATTTTTGTTCTTTAACAGCTTCGTCATAGATTGATGGAACTATTTCATTAAAAGCATCTTCATAAAAGATTTCGCTTCCATAATATTTTTCAACAATATTCATTGGAGCTTTACCTTTTCTGAATCCAGGTATATTAAAATATTTAGCATTTTTATTAAATACTGTTTTTATTCCTTCATCAAAAATTTTAGCTTCTACTGTAAATTCTAATTTTACTTCATTTTTGTTTTCTGTATTTGAAACTTTTACACTCATTTTACTTCCTCCATTTTCTTCCTATTTCTCACAAATAGCTTTTATATTATATCACAAATTATTCAAAATGCAAGCTTTTTTTATAAACATACTAGTTGTAATAATAAAATTAAATATTTTTACAAAATAACACCCCCGGCTCGAAAGCCGAGGGTAAAGATTGTTTTGCTGGAATTTAGAGGTTAAAACCCCTTTCAAACTTCACATCAACCAAATTAGATTCATCGTCAGACGGAAGATCGTAATCGAGATACCATCTGCAGTAACATTTGATCGTGCCATCTGTCATCAAAAACAACGGTTGAGACAAGCCTTCAGAACCATCACCTTCGTAATTCGTTGCAATTACAAATTGGACATTACGTGCAATCAGGCAAGTTTCATACCTTTCTGCGCAACACCCGTAATCGCGAACTGCATATACGTCAGTACCACTTCTGAAAATAAAACCTTCATTTTCAGACCAGCCTGCGTAAATCGAATCTTCAGGAAGGAAATGCCTTCGGACCAGCTTACCATATTCCCAAACCGAAACAACACCTTTTTGGCTGTCATACAAGACAGTATAGTACATATTGCTAGTAAGAATCTCATCTTCACCATCATGAGGACAATGAAGATTTCCATAGTTCCTCCAGCTCTGACCATTTGAAAGCCTACCAACAACAGCTTCGGCTCTCAAATCCCCATTGGGAGCAGTATACCAAAGTTCCACTCCGTTCGGTCCTTCAAAGAGTACTGGAAAATTATAGGCAGTAATATCGCCGTACTTTGTATCGTACTCATGGACAACTTTTCCAGGAATTAGTACATTGTATCCCAAGACTCGCAAAAAGTTTGCTTCGTCACTAGGAATAAAAGAACCAGTTGTAATTTCCAATTCATGGCGACGCATCAGCTCATGGTAATATGCAGAATCTGCTTCTGCATCGCTAGGAACCCTCGTGAAACGAATTTCTTCAAGAATATTCTCTGCTTCGTTGGTAAACGTATAGGTAGGAACACCAGATACCGAATCAGTTTCAGCATTTGCTACGCAAGTAATACTAAAGACAACTGTGAGAACAACCAGTACCAGAGTAAGAATCCTACAATGCTTTTTCATTTTTTTGGTCCTTCCTTATTTTTTAGTGATGTGCTCTGAATAGTTTGCAAAATTCCAGTGTTTAGATGAAAAGAACTCCTTTCACTACTCTCTTCCCTTTTGAATTTAAATTCGGGAAATTTGCAAAACAATTCATTTATAATTATATCATAATTTACATAATATTTCAAATTTCCAACTTTCAAAATAAAAAAACCCAGACATAAATCTGGGTTTAAAAAATACTTTATTAATCACCTAAGCACATACCTAAATCTCTTGCAATTTGTATTAAATCATCATCCATTTGAACTTTTCTTATATTGCTTTCTTTAGTATTTCCAGAAGCTGCTCCTACAACTTTGTTATTTCCAACAACTTCTTCTAAAGAAACATGTCCCATTCTTCCATTTTTATATGTTACTAAAACATTAAAAATTCCTTCCATTGCAAGTTCCATAGCTTTGCATCCATATTTTGTAGATAAAACTCTATCAAATGCTGATGGTGTCCCACCTCTTTGTACATATCCAAGAGTTGTATTTCTAGCAGCCATTCCAGTTAATTCTTCAAGTTCTGCTGCTAATTTTTCTCCAACACCACCAAGTCTTATATTATCTAGACCAGCTCCGTCATTTAATGTTTTCTTTACTGTAATAGTACCGTCTTTTGGCATAGCACCTTCTGATGTAACTACTATTGTAAACTCTTTTCCTCTTGCTCTTCTTTCATTTACTTTTTCAACAACTTTATTTATATCATAAGGAATTTCTGGAATTAAAGCAACATCAGCACCACCAGCTATAGCTGATTCTAGGGCTAACCATCCTGCATATCTTCCCATAACTTCTAATACCATTATTCTGTGGTGAGCCTCTGCTGTTGTGTGTAATCTATCTAATGCTTCTGTAGCTACCGAAACAGCTGTATTGTATCCAAAAGTCATATCTGTTGAAGCAACATCATTATCTATTGTTTTTGGAACTCCTATGCAATTTACTCCTTTTAAAGAAAAGTCTCTACTTGATTTTTGTGTTCCGTCTCCACCTAATGTAAATATACAATCAAATCCTGCATTCTTTATATTTTCAACACAAACATCTGATAAATCTTTATATTCAACAGTTCCATCTTCATTTACTACTTTATAGTTAAATACGTTTGTTGCATTTGATGTTCCTATTATTGTTCCACCTTTAGTTAGAAGTCCTGAAGCATTTCCTTGTAAATCAAGTTTTACATAGTTATTAAATAATAATCCTTTATATCCTTCAATAAACCCGTAACATTCTACTCCATATGTTCTAGCAGTTTTAACTATTGCTCTGATAACAGCATTTAATCCAGGTGCATCCCCTCCATTAGTTAATATCGCTACTTTTTTTACTTTTGATTCCATAAAATACATACCTCCTGTGTTTTTACAATTTCTTCACAATTCTATCATATTATATACAAATATTTTTCTGTTTACAAGATGTTTGTGATTTTTTTTGATAATTTCTATTCTATTATTCTTTCATTATATATTAATAATTTTTATAAACTTGTATAAATAAAATTCATATATTTATTTTTATTGAATAAATTGTTGTAAACAAAACTTTGGAGGATTTTCATGAAACAAAAAATTATATATTTTTTTACTTTATTTTTAATATTTTCTACTTCTGTTTCTTATGGTTTTACTTCTCTTACAATTTGGAATAACTTAGAAAATACAGAAGAAGTTGGTAATAATTCTATCGAAAATTACATAAACCTCGAATCAGAAAGTGCAATTTTGATTGAAGCAACAACTGGTCAAATATTATTTGAAAAAGATATTCATAAAAAACTTCGTCCAGCAAGTGTAACAAAAATAATGTCTTTACTTTTAATTATGGAAGCTTTAGATAGAGGTGATATTTCTTTGGATACTCAAATTCCATGTTCTGAAAATGCTTCATCGATGGGAGGTTCTCAAATATGGTTAGATACTGCCGAGTCTTTAACAGTAGAAGAAATGTTAAAAGCTATTTGTGTAGTTAGTGCAAATGATTGTACAGTTGCTATGGCAGAATATTTGTGTGGTAGTGAAGAATTGTTTGTTCAGAAAATGAATGAAAGAGCAAAAGAACTTGGAATGAATGATACTAACTTTAAAAATTGTCATGGGATTGATGAAGATGGGCATTTAACCTCTAGCTATGATATTAGCTTAATGTCTAAAGAATTACTTAATAACCATCCTAATATAACTAACTATACGACAATTTGGATGGATTCACTACGTGATGGCCAATCAGAACTTGTAAATACAAATAAATTAATTCGTACATATGATGGTGCTACAGGTTTAAAAACAGGTTCTACTTCACTTGCTCTTTATAATTTATCAGCAAGTGCAACTCGTAATGATTTATCTTTAATTGCTGTAGTTTTAAAAGCTCCTTCTCCAAAAGTTAGATTTTCTGAAGCCAAACTTTTATTAGACTATGGTTTTAACACTTATTCTTTTAAAAAACTATGCCAAAAAGATGCCCTATTTAGAAGCATACCTATAAATAAAGGGACTTCTGAATCTATAAATTTAATTTATGAAAAAGATGTTGGAACTGTAATAAAGAAATCTTCCTCAGAAAATATAGTTGAAGACGTTATAATAAATGAAAATCTTCATGCTCCCGTTTCTAAAGGTGATATTATTGGAACAATTACTTATTCACTTGAAAATTCTAAAATAGCTTCGGTTAATCTAATTGCAGAAACTGATATACCAAAAATTACTTTGATAAATATATTTAAAAAAATATCTTTTTCTTGGTTTAGTTTATTGAAATAATATCTTCCATTTTGCTATTATCTACGCTAAAGCTTGAAAAATCTGGAAAGTTGTGTTATAATAAAGGGGACTACTTTTAGAAAGGAATGAGATTATGTTTAGTAGTATGAAAAAAACTCGGAATCTGTTCTTACTAATCGGCTCTCCGTCAGATCTTTCTGATGTCCTTGGCACATTGAACTTCAAAGGTTTGATTGCCCACGACTATGGTATGCCCGTCATCCCTGAGCAGATTCAGGTTGCATTCAATTGCAACAAGTCCTTTGTCTGCGCGGCAGACGACTACCCTGGCGAATTCCCGCCGTACGCTATCTTTATCAACCTTCTGCGTTCCAAGGTGTCTCTCTCCTACAAGGCTGGAGCTCCTTTCATCAACATGGAACGTACTGCTGTCATGACTGACGCTGACCCTGAAGGTTACATCACTAAGCAGTTCGAGGCAATCGTTGAGCGTCTCAATTGTGATGTTGGTGACCACAAGAGTAATAGCTCTGGTTTGAGCGGCACTCCGACAGTCGCAGATTGCGTTTACTGCAAGTACTTGGCAGGCATTCGCGGTCACAACGAAGCTACCATTTACAGAAGCAAAAACTTCTTTGTAATTCCTGGTAGCGGTCAATTTGCTAAAGGCTATCTTCTGGTTATGCCTATCGCCCACATCATGTCCAACGCTGAGTTGGGTCCTGAAGAACTCAAAGAGTTCAAAGATGTGGTCAGCGATATCGAAACTATCCTTAAGATTACCTACGGCAAAGAAGTTCTCGTCTGGGAAAACGGTAGCGGTCATGGTGGTATCGGCAAGGCTAAGGATTCCATTGTGCATTCTCATGTGCACTTTCTCCCTAGCGTTCTGACTACCGATGATGTTGCTCGGGTATCTGGTTTCCAGTTTACCGAAATCACTTTGGAGGATCTCCATCTGTATACCCAGAATTCTTATCTGCTGATGAGAACTCCCGACAAGGAGCACTGGGTTATCAATGACAATCCTAAGCTGTATATCCCTCGTCAGTATCTTCGTCAGATTACTGCTAAGGAATACGGTATCCCTGGTGACCTTTGGAATTGGCGCAAGTATCCGTTCGAAAAGAACATGCATCAGACTGTCATCGACATCAAGGAAGCAATTTCCAAAAACAAGGAGGATCTGTCTGAGAGAATCATTGAGAACACTCAGTGTTTGTTCAATAATTAAAATCTCATGACAAAAAAAGAGACTGGTGTGGCCTGCGAGTGCGGCCCATCAGTCTTTCTTTTTATATTTAAATATCTTTTCTCATATATGTATCTACTAAAACTGCAACAGATACAATAAAGTGTTTTTCTCGTAAATCATTTATTTCTATTCTATACTCTGTTCTATTTTGTGGATCTAAACAATCTATAGCACCAATTACAATTTCATTTAGTTCCACAAGAAAATGATTATCAGTAAAATCTGCTGAAATTTTTACTTTCTTTCCGATTCCCTCTGATACAAATCTTAATTTTTCTGTTGTATTATCAAGCTTAAGCGTTGTAACATTAAATGGTTTTTCTTGGATTTCTATTCTATTATTATGAATATTTCTGTAATTTACACTTGTAACTTCCATGTGACAATCTATACTTTTAACAGAAAAAAGTTTATTAAATTTTTTATGTACAATTTCGTATACTATTTTGTTATCTTTATCTGTGACTTCAAAAGTGTTTCCTTTTGAAAAAATACCTTTATCAATCGATTCTTTCATTTTTAAAGTTGTTTTAGAGGATGTAATATGCTCTCTTATATTTTCATCATCCATATAGTCTTTAATAGCATCATAAATTTGATCTACCATTCTATCTGCTTGTGCAAGTTCTATTTTTTTACCATTTTCTTCAGTTGGCAATTCATCTGGTTTTTGTCCAGGTTCTAATATTCTTTCAATTATTATATGGTCATTAGATAATCTTATATTAGCATCATATTTTCCTTGTATATCTATAAGTATTACTTGATTTTCTGTATCACCTAATAATTCCATTTTTCCCATATCATTTTGATATTTTTCAAGTAATGAATATATTTTTTCTAAACTTAAATTTTTCTCATTTTTAATTTTTTTAAAACCTTCAAACCCTTCAAAAAACATAGTTATTCTCCTTATTTCTAAAGTTATAGTATTTTATTTATTTTATATTAATTTTTATATTTATGTCAATAGAGTATATTTTAAAAAACAAAAAACCTAGCAAAATGCTAGGTTTTTTTATTGCGCAATAAATTTTATTTTATACAACTTAAAATTAAGCCATACCATATTTCTTTTTAAATTTATCTGCTCTACCACCTGTAGTGTTTTGTTTTAAGCTTCCTGTCCAGAATGGATGACATTTAGAGCAAACATCAACTTTAATTTCTGGTTTTGTTGAATTTGTTTCTATAACGTTTCCACATGCACATATAATTTTTGAAGCTTCATATTTTGGTTGTATTTCTGTTTTCATGTAAATTCACCTCTTTCTTACATTTTTAAAAACAATCTTTAAAATAATACCACATTATTTTTTAAATTTCAAGTATTTTATTGAAATAATAATGTAAAATCTGAAAATTTAAATACCCCATTTTCGTTTTCTTCTGATTTATTAGTCTCTGTGGTATTTTCTTCAGCAACATTTGCGTTAGTTGTTTCTTGAGCTTGATTTTCAGTTTCGTTTGTTTTTTCTACAACTATTGTTGTATTTGCTGTTCCATTTGAAACCTCTCCAGATGGTTCTGGATTCATTACACCTTCAATTATTGGTTCGCTCTCTGTTTCAACAACTTCTTCTTTTTCGAATATACTAAAAATTGTTTTTCCATCATTTGCACTCTCTAAGTTTTCCTTTAAAGAATGACGGTTAACTAATTTTGACATTATATTAAATATACACGCTATTATACAAATAGCAAGTAAAACTTTTTTCCATAATTTAGCTAGCATAATATTCTTCCCCTCCATTTATTATACTACAACTAATATTATACTATATTTTTGTTAAAAGTCAATATTAGTTTTTTAAATTATGTAAACATAATATTTGATTTTTTCATATATTTGTGATATACTTCGTATGAAAAAATAAATATTTAATATTTTTTCAAAAATTACTTGTTTTTTTAAATAAATTATGTTAGACTATTAAATAGTCAGTTTATTAATTTTAATGGAGGTGCAGATAGTTATGGCAAAATGCGCATTTTGTGGAAAAGAAACAAGCTTTGGAAAACAACTTAGTATAACACGTTCTCATATTAGTAAAAGAACAACTAGAACTGTAAAACCAAATTTAAGAAGTGTAAAAGCTCTTGTTAATGGAGAAGTTAAAAGAGTTTCTGTATGTTCTAAATGCTTACGTTCTGGAAAAGTTCAAAGAGCTGTTTAAAATATTAAAATATAAATAAAAGTAGCTTAAAACCAGTTAAGCTACTTTTATTTTTTCCCCATATAAATATTCCTTATTTAAAATATAGTTTATATTAAATTTTCGTTATGTATTTTTTATTCCAAAAATAAATTTAACAAACCCTCTTAAAAATTTAGGAACTTTTTTTACTACAATTGTCATATCATCCCTCCTATTTACCTAGTAAAAACTTTATGCCACCTATTACTGTACCTATTCCCATTATGCATATCCAGGCAATTGGAGGAAGAAACAGTACAAGTAAAATTCCTATACCAAAACCAATTAAAATTCCAGCAATAATCTTTTTAAACTTACAAAATAACATATTCTTCCTCCTTTTTTATATAATATTATTTAAAACAAAAAAGAGTTCAATTATTATTTCATAATTAAACTCTTTTATTAGTTATTTTTATATTATTTATTCTTCATCTTCATTTTCTTCGTCATCTTTATCGTCTAATTCATCTTCTTCATCGTCACAATTACATTCATGTGCGCAATGAGAGCAATCATCACAAGCACAGCAATGATCACTTTCAACTACAGCTCCCCCAACATAAGCTATATCTTCTAGCAAATCCAAAATTTCATTTTCATTTAAAACATCTTTGTCTACTTTAACTTCTACTATTTCAAATTCTTCAACATTTTCATCAATTTGGAATCTTATTAAAATTGTGCAAGGTTCATCATCACATGTTGCTTCACCTGTAAAATCAACATAAGTAATTTCATTTTCTTTAACAACATTATAATTTATGTTATCAAAAAATGATTCAAATAGTTCACCTATTTTAAAGTCTGGTATAGCATTAAATTCTCCATTACAAATTAATCCTATATATTTATCGTCTGTTATATTTTCCATAATAATCTCCTTTTTGGTTTATATTAAAACTGCTAAATATAATAACATATCCTATGCTTATTTTCAATCCTTATTTTTCTTTTTTATTTCTAGATTTGGAAACGCGTTCATTAATCTTGTTTTTAAACCAGATTTGTTTTTAAATTTTTCAACAATTTTCTTTGTTTCTAAAATCCTTTCTTTCTGTTTCAATTCATATTCAAAAATCTTCAGTCTTAATTGTTCGTCGATTCTATATTTAGTCGATGTTATCCTTTCTTCTATTTTATTTCTACTTTTTGCTATTTTTTGAGCTATTTCATTTATGCTTTGCGGAACTTTTTCTGCAATTCTAGTTCTAGTAAATCTAGTTTTTCTCAATAGTTTTAATTTATATTTCCTACTATAGTATCTAATATCAGATTCTGTTTTCATCCATTTATCTTCTGCTTTATCTTTTACAAATTCGCCAAGTTCATCTGTTTTATCTTTTACTTTACTTACAATTTCTTCTGTATTATCTTTTGAATCACGAATCTCACCTTTAAAGCTTAAAATGATTTTAAAAGAAATAATAAAGTCTATTATAAAAGTAACAATTAAAATTCCAGATATTATGTGTAATGTAATATTTGATAACTCATTTAAATATTCTAACATTAGTGGATTTATTTTATTTATTATAAGTGTTGCAATAATCCCAAAAGGTAATAATGTATCTAAACATACTCTTCCATTTATATTAAATTTTTTACTGCTATAATCCCACCATCTTGCATTAAATAGTTTTTCCATAATATAACCTGTAAAATATTCTAATGTGCCACAAATTAATATTGCCAATAAAAACAAAGCTGGAATATCATTTGTGTATTTTTTTAATAATACACAAACCAATACAACTCCAATTCCATAAACTGGACAATATGGTCCTATTAAAAAGCCTCTATTAACAAACTTTTTTACTTTAGGATTAAATATTCCTCCTATAGATTCTAGTATCCATCCAAAAAAAGCATATATAAAAAATATTAAGATATATAATTCTATTTCTCTTATCATACACTTTACTTCCTTTTCATCTTTCTTAATACATCTTTTTGTTTTTGGTCTATTCTAAAAGATTCTATCATTTTTTGGAGAGTTTTATTATATGTGAATTTATCTAAGTTATTTTCACCATCCAAAAACAACATTACTTTTTCATTATATTTTATTCCTATTTCAGCTAAAGTCCAAGCCACAACCATTCTTACATAGTATCCTTCATGCGAAACATTATTTAAAATCTCTATTACTTTATCTACATATTCATCATTTATAAAATAATCTAGCATAGATACAATAGCAAATCTTACTTCAAACTCTTTACTTGATTTTATATATTTTAAAATAAAATTCCAATAATCATTTAGGTTTTCTTTTTTTATTTTTAAAGTTGGTACAAAAGTATCTGTTATAGCCCAACTATCTATTCTAGGTACAAATTCTTCTATAAGATTTAATTTTGTTTCAAATTGTAGTTTCTCATATGCAATAATAAAACCTTGTAATTGAACCTCTTCAAAATATTTTATATTTTTATTTTTTACAAATCCTTCCCAATTATACTCGTTTGAATTTGCAATTTTTTGTGCAAACTTTCTTAGAATTGGTACTCGAATTCCTAACATTTCTAGATTTGTATCTGGACATAGTTTTTTATTAAATTTTTTATATTCATCTTCTTTTAACAAAATTAATTCTTCTATAATTTTATTCATAAAACTCCTACTTTTATTTCAGTACTTGCTATATAACCTATCTATTTAAATATTCTTCTTCTGTTAAAACTTCAACTTCTCTTACCGATAAATTTTCTCCATCTATATCCATTAAAGCATAATATATGTAATCAATTCCATCTTCGTTTATAGTACATTTTATTGTTGTACTATCTGGTAATTCTAAGAAATAATCAGTACCACAATATTCTTGAACATTATCTATATTTAAAAATTCTCCTAAATTAGCATCTGGATTATAAAATGTTATTTCATTACTATAATTCATTAAACATATTTCCAAAGCTGAAGTTATAGCTATATCAATTTCTTCTCTAAAAGTTTCAGTATTATCAATTACTGTTGGATATAAATAATTATCATTGCTTGAGTCATCTGGAAATGTAATAGAATCATTTGTATAATAGTCATCTGTGTAATATGAATCATCATCTGTTGTTGAATCCTCTGACATGAAACCAGTAAAAATTGTTGCTATTAAAGAATCTGGTTTTTGTAAAGCTAATGCTACTAAATTTGTTCCTAATTCACCTATTAGTGTTTCATAATCTTCCATTGTATAATCATTTATTACAATAGAATTATCTTTTGAAAGTGTTGTTACAGAAGCTTTTCCTAATTGACATTTAAAACTTATATCTAAAATGTCTTTTATTTCTTCGAAGTCTTCTCCTTCAAATTTAACAGTTCCTGTATATGTATCTTCATTAGATTTTTTTGTGCTGATTATAAATTTTGTTTTCTCATCTTTGTATATTTCACTATAGTCTGTATTAAATCCGCTTCCCCAATCATAATCTGCATAATCTGCATCATATTCTGCTTGTAATGCATTAATATCATCTTTGTTATATGAAGTTAATGTTTCATATGTTAATTCCCCAGCATCATTTGCATAAGTATTTTTCATTGTAGTAGTTGTTGTTGTTCCTACATCGTTGTAATCATTTTTTGGTGTAACAGTAGTAAGAATTATTGTGTAATCTGTTTGGCTATTAATAATTGAAAAACAAGATTCAGTTTCATCTGTTTTTAATTCTGTTTTTACTGTTCTACCATCTGCTGCATATACAGATATTTTTATTGTTTGATCTTCAATATCTTCCACTGAATTCTCAGCTAAAAATTCTTTATATTTATTTTTTAATTCATCTAGTTGTTCTGTTTTTATTCTATCTTTTGTTAATTCTAAAAATTCTGGATCATCTAATAATTCTGTAATTGTATTTGTTAAAAGTGTATATAAGTTTTTGGTACTCATTAATAAACTATATTTATCAGCTACTATCTCTTTTGCATTTACTGTTATATTAATATCTTTTTCAGCAATATAAGCATTTTCTTCAAATTGCTCAACTATTTTTGTTAAATAGTTTGTTGCTAATGTAGTAAGTTTTTCTTCCTCTTCTTTGCTAAATCCACTTGGAATTTTGTCTGGAATTTGTTCTATATATTCTTCTGAAAGTTCAAAAGTTTTTGCCATTTTCTTAAAATCTCTATTTTCTACCGCAATATATTTGTCATGTAAATCTGGTACACTTATACCAAATGTTTCATTCGATAAAGCCATATAACCTTTAAAGTATTCTTCTTCATCTTTATTTACTAAAATTTCCATTTCTTCATTTTTATTAGGCCAATCTGTTTTTAAAGCAAGATTTATATCTAGTTTTTTCATATCTTCCATATATAGTTTTTCTGCGTCAACACCTAATTTTAAACTGTATTCTGTTAATTCAGTTTCTGATCTTTTTTCTATTTCATCAAATGGTTTAATTTCTGTTTGAGTTAATTCTACGATATTGCTCAACATATATTTTTTAAATAATTGCTCCGGTGTTTTAAATAAATCAGTTGCTAAATATATGTAAGCTCCTCCTCCAATTAATGCAAGTATTAATAATAATATTATTAATATTATTATTTTCTTTCCGCTATTTCTACTCTTCATTTTATCCCTCCAAATCAAACATTATAATTATTATATATTTTAATTAATTATTTTTCAACAAATTTTGCAATATTGCATATTTTTCTATTTCTATTTAAACTTTACTTTTTTACATATATTTGATATGCTTTTATATATAATTCTGACAAAAAATTGTCAGAATATTTCAAATGAAAAGAGTTGATATTTTGAAAAAAGAAAAAAACAAAAATATTGAAGAAGAAAAAATAAAAGATAAAAATATAGAGAATGAAAATAAAGAAAAAGTTTTTCATAAGCCTAAAAAGCAAAATTCATTCTTAAAAAAATTAAAATTTATTATAAAATTTTTATTTTTTATAATAATTATTTTAGCAATATATTGTGGAGTTTACATTTATAAATGGCAATCTATTGCTAAAGATATGATTTATAATACTCCTTCTTCTGTGTTAGATACGGATGGAAATGTTATCGCAGAACTTGGTAATAATAAAAAAACCAAAAATTTAGCCTTATCTGAAATACCAGATAATCTTAAAAATGCCTATATTTCAATTGAAGACCAGAGATTTTATAGTCATTTTGGTGTAGACCTTCCAAGAACCTCGGCTGCAATCATTTCTTATATACGTAATATGGGTTCATCTTCTTTTGGTGGAAGCAGCATAACTCAACAACTTGTAAAAAACTTAACTGGAGATAGTTCTTCTACAATAACAAGAAAAGTCAATGAATGGATAAAAGCAATTGGTTTGGAATTGATTTTAGAAAAAAATGAGATTTTACAAGCTTACTTAAATATTATCTATGTGGGTCCAAATATTTATGGTGTAGGACTCGGTTCTAATTATTATTTTGACAAGGATGTTTCTGAGCTTAATTTAGCTGAATGTGCTTTTTTAGCTGGAATAAATAATTCACCAAATTCTTATAATCCTTTTGGTGAAAAAGATAATTCAGAGAAAATAAAATCAAGAACTTCAGCAGTCTTATCAAAAATGTTAGAATTAAATTATATTACAGAAAATGATTACAATACTGCTTTAGATGTCGTTTCAAAAGGATTAACTTTTAAACAAGGAAAAATTGAAAATACTAATAAAAGTAATATTTATTCATATCATACAGATGCTTTAATAAATGAAATTATTGAAGATATTTCGACAAAGAAAAATATTTCAACAGAATTTGCTACAAATTATATTGAAATGGCTGGACTAAAAATTTATAGTACACAAAATTCAACTATTCAATCTTTAATAGAAACTGAACTTTCAAAACAAAAATACGTTATAAAATCAAAAAAAGATCCTTCTACATTTGCTCAAGCAGCAATGGTTGTTATAAATCATTCAAACGGACAAGTTTTAGGCTGTGTTGGAGGAATTGGAAAAAAAGAAATTTCTAGAGGATTAAATAGGGCAACTCAAAGTGTAAGACAAACAGGATCTGCTGGAAAACCAATTGCTGTTCTTGCTCCTGCATTAGAACAAAAAATAATAACAGCTTCAAGTATATATAACGATGAATTAATAACTTTTAATGATGGAACAGATGAAGGTTACTCTCCTACTAACTATAATTATTACAGAGGCCATATAACAGTTAGAAAAGCTATAGAATCTTCTCAAAATATTCCTTTTGTTAAAATAATGGAACAACTTACACCTCAAACTTCGATAGATTATATGAAAAAAATGGGAATCACTTCTCTTACCGAGGTAGATAATAATTTAAATTTAGCACTTGGTGGCTTAGATAAAGGTATTAGTCCTCTAGAAATGGCTTCTGCTTATGCTACAATTGCTAATTTAGGAATTTATATAGAACCAACTTTTTACATAAATATTGAAAATGCCAGTGGTAAAGATGTTGTTAGATCAAGCCAAGAAAAAACAAGAGTTTTTTCAAAAGAAGTTGCATTTATCGTTCAATCTCTTTTAAAAGAACCTGTTGAAGGAAGACTTGGAACTGCTCAATATTGTAAAATAGATAATATTGATGTTGCAGCCAAAACTGGTACTACAAATGACGATTATGATAGATGGCTTTGTGGATTTACTCCGTATTACACAGCTACCACTTGGTTTGGTTTCGATTTAAATGAAACTATTTATTTTAATAATAAAAATCCTGCTGGACAAATTTGGTCCTCAGTTATGAAGTCAATACATAAAGATCTTCCTGGTAGACAATTTGCTGTTCCTTCAAAAATTGAAACCGTAGAAATTTGTCCTGTAACCGGACTTCTTCCTTCAGAAACTTGCAAAGATTCTTACTTAGAATATTACATTGATGGTGCCCTACCAACAGAAACTTGCCAAGATCATTCTAATATAAAAGAAAATATAATAGAAATTGAAATAGAAAATATTGATAATCAAGACCTTACAACCGGTGAATTTACAGATGCCACTTTCGAACAATAGTATTTAAACAAAAAAGACTTTAGATTTTTCTCTAAAGTCTTTATATTTTATCTTTCAAATTTTTGTGGTTCTGGATATTCTACACCAAAAGTTTCAACTGTAACTTTTTTCATTACTGGAGGTTCTACTGGTCTATCTTTTCCTCCACCAAATGGACTTCTTGTAATTACTCTTGATTTCACTATTTTGTCTACAACATCCATCCCTTCTAATACACTTCCAAAAGCTGCATATTGTCCATCTAAAAATGTTGAGTCATCTGTTACTATAAAAAATTGAGATCCTGCACTATTTGGCATACTACTTCTTGCCATTGATACTATTCCTCTTAAGTGAGAAATTGTATTTTCCACACCATTATCTTTAAATTCACCTTTTATACCATATCCAGGTCCTCCCATTCCAGTTCCTTCTGGATCTCCACCTTGAGCCATAAAACCTGGGATAGTTCTATGAAAAATTAATCCATCATAAAACCCTTTGTTTATTAAACTTATAAAATTATTTACTGTTTCTGGTGCTTTAGTAGGATATAATTCTACTTTAATTATTCCTCCATCTTCCATTTCGATTGTTACTATTGGTTTTTTTACAAAATTTCCTTCCACGTTAATTTTCCTTTCTTTTATTAAATATCTTTTAAATTTATTTAATGTTTTATAGTATATTTTTGTTTTGCAACTAACTTATTGCTTGTTTTATTTTACTACTAAAATTTTGTTTTTTCAATACTCTTTTCTATATGCTTTTATAATTATCCTTTTATTATTAGAGTTGTTACAAGTCAGTAAAGTTAATTCGTAATTTTTATTTCCTTTTAAGATTGAAAAGTCATCTTCTGCTATTTCGAAAATATCATAAATAATATATTCATATTTAATACTTTTTGAATCTACCATTATTATAGTATCTTTAATTTCTAATTCGTCAATCCTTCCAAAAAATCTATTATCATTATAATTATGTGCAGCAACACAAATGTTTCCTTTGTCTTCTAAATCTTTTCCATAAAATTTACATGGTGATATTTTAAGCAATTCTTCATCATATCTATTAAAAACAGTATATTCTAAATCTATCTTATCTATAATGATTTTTCCTAGATATAAGTTAT
>CAZPAF010000038.1:0-19353 GCA_964584475.1 uncultured Lachnospiraceae bacterium
CCACCTCTGATAAGTACAACACTGTGTTCTTGTAAGTTATGTCCTACACCTGGGATATAAGATGTTACTTCATATCCGTTTGAAAGTTTAACCCTAGCAACTTTTCTTAAAGCTGAGTTAGGTTTTTTAGGAGTAACTGTTTTTACAACTGTACAAACACCTCTTTTTTGTGGAGCTCTATTGTTAGTTTGAACTTTTTTTCTAGAGTTATAACCTTTTTGTAGAGCTGGAGCTGTTGATTTTGTTGTAGAAGTTTTTCTTCCTTTTCTTACTAATTGATTAATTGTTGGCATTCTTCTTTTTTCACCTCGTTTCTTTTATAGATATATGCTCCAAAATATAGTTCCCCTATATTAAACAGCGTATCTATTTTATCACCTTTAAATATTAATGTCAATACTTTCCAAAAAGTTTATTTTTGCACATTTCCCTAGGTAATTTTAAGATTTATTTTGAATCTTTATCTCTTAAAAATCCCACCTATTTTCAAATATTTTTGCATAAAAAAGAAGCCCTGGCTTGCAGGGCGATTTTACTCGCCAAGCAACCAGGACTAAACCCGAAGTCGGGTTTACCATAACGTATTACAAATTATCGAATACGTTACTCTCCTCCTCATATTCCTCATACGCCTCGGGACGTCTCTGCTCCTTCAGACCATAGAAGATCGCCCAAAACAGGGATGTTACCACAGCAGTAATCAGAACCGGCCAGAACCAGGTAAGCTTCGTCACGAAGTCGAAAATGCTTTTAGCACCGACTCCCATGAAGAAGATACCCACAGGTACAATTATGTACATGCAATTCTTCAGAATCGGGTTCTGGTCGAAGTTGGGTTTCCGGTTTTTCTTTTTAGACATATAATGCCCCTTTCGGCCCTGTGAAAAATTTGTTTTCGGAGTGCAATGAAGCACACTTTAAACGCACAGGATCTACATATATATTATACCATATTTATCCACAAAAAGCAAAAAAGTACGCTATTTTAACGCACTTTTTATATATCTTTTTTGTTACATTATTAATTTTTATTTTTTAACACTTTTTTTGTTATTTCTAATAATATCTTTTTATTTTTTTCAATGGAAACATACACTTCTCCATCTATTTCTTTACAAACCAAAACTTTTGGTTCTATTGGTTTTACTTCAGTACAACAAAATAGATATTTCTCTTCATTATACACTACAATATCTAATATTCTATATGAAATATTATCTTCTAAAGTTATTTTTCCACCTACTTTAAATTTTTCCATATTTATCTTTCGCTCCCCGTTTCATCTGTTTCCAAAGTATCTATATTATTTTTTTCTTTTAATATTGCCACTTTTTCTGGACTTCTAATCCACATTCTAACATTTTCATCTAACATTTCATATACTAATTGACTAAGTTCTTGTTTCTTTTCATCATCAAAACCTTCATATTCACCTTCATATGCTTCTTTAATTATTTCTTCTAATAATTTCTGATCAGCAAAATCTCCAGCACTTTTCATTGTTGCCATTGCTCTATTTTCAGTAATTTCAGATGGTTTACTTCCCACCCTTATAACAGTATCCAATAATTCTGTATGTGACAAATATTTAAAATCATATTCAATTTTTGCTAGCACTCTTTCAGCATATTCAATTTGACCAGTATTTGCATTGGCTAATGTGGGTTTTTCTTGAGCTTGAGCTACATAAGAATTATTATATATAATATCATGTACTTCATTGTAAAGAAGATTAACTGAAAAACCTAATGTAGCAAGCATTGCAACTACAGCAGCTATTTTTACAGTTAAAAACGTCTTTTTCATCGCAATATCATTATCCGCATCCTCATATGCTTGAACTCTCTTATAAAGTCTTTGATCTCTTCTTTTTTCTGCATTTTTAGACAATTCCATGTCATCCCACACAAAATTATCTTCATCATCCAGATAATCCTCTATATCTTTATACCAGCCATTTTCATATTTTATTTGGTTTATTATTCTTGCAAGAATTCCTCTTTCTTTTGGCATTGTATATCTTAGTTCAAAGTACTCTGGTTCTACTTTAGGTTTACTTATTTTCTTTTTTTGACTTGGATTTGATAATTTTTTTTCAGTTTCTACTTTTTTATATTCTTCTTGCTTTTTTTCAGCTAATATTTTTTTTACTTCACTTGCAATTTGTGCATTAACTAGACTCTCTTCGTTATCATTTACTTTGCTGTTACTTTCCGGAACATCTTGATTGACTGAAATTTCATCTAATTTTCTTTGAAAAGCTTCTATCCTTTGTTGTTTTTTGATTTCATTTTTGATATTTCTTTTATTTTTCACAATTTTACCTCTTAAATTAAAAAATATAACTTTTATGTTCTTGAAGTAAAATGGCAAATTCATAAACATGAATTTGCCACTTTTATTATAATAAATTTATATTTTACTAAATATCTAAATATCTAAATCTCTATCTGCTTCAGCTTGTTTTTTAGAAGCATCTGCTCTTGCTTGTTTTTCTGCATCTTCTGCTGTTATTGAACCTCTTCCAGCTATAACAGCTTTTCTAGCGTCTTCTTTAGCTGCAGCAGCCCTTTGCATATCGGCCTTTTGAAATTCTTCTAATTTTTCAGGAGATAATGTCCATACTGCTCCATCAGCTCTCTTAGCATCTGCTTGAAGATGTTCAACACTAGCCACAATTTTACCTTTCACCCAGTTTTCTTTTAATTCGTCTGCTAATCCTTTTCCTGTTCCCCATGAATCTGGATGAGTTAATTTCCAAAAAGCTCTTCTTAAAAGTCCTGGTTTTTTATCTCTTACAGGAACTAGTGGATCTCTTTGGAAAGCTTCCTCAACAACTGTTTCATCAGCTTTTTCATCAAAATCCTCATATAATCCATCAATAATAGCTGTATCTGTTATATCTAATTTAGCTATATCTACAGGTTCTCCTCTGCTATTTTTGGCTTGTAAATTATACCCTAATATAGCTTCTGTTTGATCTGTAACATGTTTTCTATTTAATGTACTTAATTTTTGAGCCACATCTCCTGCTTGTGTTTTTTGGGCTCTTAAAGAATCTAGATTTAGAATATCTTTTCCTGCTTGATTTAACATTCTTTCTAAATCTACAATCTTTTCACCACTTAAAACTTCCGCTTCAATTTCAGCTTTTATAGTTGCAATATCTGGATTTTCTCCATTTAAAGCATCTAACCATTCTTGTTTTTTCTCAGGATATAAGTCGAAAACAGCTCTATCTGTTAACATTGTTTTTAAACCTTCAATTGCAGCTGTTGTTTTAGCTTGATTAGCAGAATCTATTTTGGCTTGCCAATCGATTTCAACATCTACACCAAAAAGTTCTTGTAATTTTTTTATATTTTTCACACCTGTTATTTTTCCTGCATTAGGAGTACCAGGCTTACCAAATTCAAGACAATTTGTTTTTAATTCTGTAATTAATGTACTAATTTCAGTGTCTGTAGAAGGTAATTGTTTTGCTAATGCTTCTAAATCTTCAAGTTGTTTTTGTAAAGTTTTTTTAGAATCTGAACTAGTATAAACATTACCACTTCTAGATATTGTTTGAATACTTCTAAAAATTGTTTTATAGTCATCTACAGTTTTTAAAGCAGAAGCAGCACTTGATCCGATATCAATTTTACTCATATCAGCTTGAGCATCTGTAGCACTATTTCTAAGTCCATCTTTGTCAATACTACGTGCTGTATATACTGCTTGTACTTTTTCTGCAATACCTATTCTTGCTTCTAAATCTGTTTTTTGGTTAGCAGCATTTGTTTTACGAGTTTCAGCATCTTGATATGCATCCATTCCTTCTAATTTTTTAACTTCACTTACAACTTTTCCTGTATCAGGATCCAACGATACCCCTTCTATACCTAGTGCTTTTATTTCCTCAACTTTTGCTAATACTTCTGCTATAGTTTTATTTAAAGTTTCAATTTCACCATCTCCTGGCGCACCAATTAAAGATCTTATATCTGGATTATCTAAAATTAATGTATCAATTCTTGCAACTTGTGTAACAATCTCAGCTTTTGCATCTTCCATTAATTTTGTATTATCAGCTACACGGTGATTTGCATCAACATGTTTTTTTGCTTCTACATAGTTTTTGATTTCGTCATCTAAAAATCTCTTTAAATCAGTTAATTTTCCAATAACTTCTTGAACATTTGATTTTGGATCAGCCATTTTTCTAATCTCCTTTTCATTTTTATATTATTATAAATTTTCTTCTAGTAAATCCAATCTAGCTTTAATTTGAGCTACAAGAGTTATATACTCTTGTCTTTCTTCTTTTGTCATTTTTTTTACATCTTCATCAGTAAGTTGATCTTGGATTTGTTTTAAATATAATTTATAATTTTCTAGTTTATTTCTATCCATATTAACTCCTCCTTTTGTGAAACTCAATTTTGAGCGTAATCACAACTATTATCATTTTAACATATTTTGCTAACTTTTTCAATAGTTTTACATAAAAAAGTTAACTTTTTGTTTATTTATTGATTTTTAACAATACATTTTATTTTTTGCAAACTTTTTTCTGCTAATTTTCCATATCTTCCCTTTTTATCTTTTATGTTAATTTCTAGTGCTGGCAATATTCCAAAATTAGCATTCATTGGTTGAAATTTATCATTTTCAGTTGAAATATATTCTGCTAAGGCTCCGATTACTGTTTCTTTAGAATATGTAATCTTCTCTGCCTCATATCTTTTTAATATATTTTCTTCATTATCACCTTCTTCTTTATTAATCATATATAATTTTGCAGCATTTACTCCTGCAACAAATCCTGAACAAATTGATTCTACATACCCTTCTACTCCTGTAATTTGTCCTGCAAAATATATATTTCTATTTTTTTTCATATTATATGTATTATCTAACATATATGTAGAATTTATATATGTATTTCTATGCATTACTCCATACTTTACAAAATTTGCATTTTGCAGGCCTGGTATCATAGAAAATACTCTTTTTTGTTCTCCAAATTTCAAATTCGTTTGAAATCCTACTATATTATATATATTTCCCTCTTGGTTATCTTGTCTTAATTGAATAACCGCATAAGGTCTTTTTCCTGTTCTTGGGTCTGTAAATCCTACTGGTTTTAATGGACCAAACCTTAATGTATCCATTCCTCTTTTGGCCATTATTTCTAAAGGCATGCATCCTTCAAATATTTCTCTTTTTTCAAATTCATGTAATGTAACAACTTCTGCATTCACAAGTTCTTGATAAAAAGCCTCATATTCTTCCTTATTCATAGGCAAGTTTATATAACTACCCTTATGATCTTTTATACGTTCTTTCCAATCTTCAACAGATTCTTCTTTTCCTCTTTCTTGTTCATATCTATCACCATAAAAAGCAATATTCATATCTATTGAATCTTTTTCTACAATTGGAGCAGCCGCATCATAAAAATATAATTTATCGTTTCCTGTTAATTTAGCAATTTGCTCTGAAAGTTTTTCAGAAGTAAGAGGTCCTGTTGCTATTATTACAATTGCATCTTCAGGTATTTTAGTAACTTCTTCTCTAATAATATCTATATATTCATTTTCTTCGATTTTCTTTGTTATTTTTTCAGAAAATTTTTCTCTATCAACTGCTAAAGCTTGTCCTGCTGGTACACTCAAAGAATCAGCAACTGGTATAAGTTCACTTCCTAAAATCCTTAGTTCTTCTTTTAATAATCCACATGCATTAGTTAATAGATTAGATTTAAAAGAATTGCTACATACTATTTCTGCTAAATTTTGATTTGAATGTGCTTCTGAAAACTTTTGAGGTTTCATCTCATATAGTTTTACTTTTATTTTTCTTTTTGCTATTTGAAGTGCAGCTTCACATCCTGCAAGCCCACCACCTATTACAATTATTTCCTTCATAAACCTCCTTTTTGCCTAACCTTCTATTTCACCAAATTCTGACTCTTGATCTCCTTGTGTTTTTCCACCAAGATTTTTTCCCGAATTAGCCAAATTATGATCTATGTTGAATTTTTGGTTAATATTATATCCAGTACTATTATTTTCATCATTTAATTCATTAGTCATATCATCATTTGGAGCATCTAGTGCTAACGTTTCTTCTTCACCTTTTATAAATTTTTTAATTTTATCTTTAATATTTTTAAGTTCATTTTTTATTCTATCTATAAATTTTGGTGGTTTATCTTGGGTTGTAGATACATTTATATTCCCAACTTCAATAGCTGATTTCTTTTCACTTCCAGAAGCATCTGTAGTAGCGTTATTTTCATCCGCTTCTTCTTGGTCGCCTTTTTTATCTTCTCTTGGCCTATTTGCATTATTCACTCCCAATACTGCTGAATCATCTAATTCTTCTGCTCTGTAATAAAAAAGATTATTTATTCTAGGTTCTGGTATTTTTCTTTTTTTAGTCTCTCCCACTTTTGATTTTTGTTCTATTCTTTCTTGATTAGATTCTCTTCTTCTTTCTTCTATCTGTTCCATTGACTTTTTCTTATCAGCTTTATTTTCTAATCTTAAGAAATCTTCATCATTTAAATGTGTGTATTCTTCTAACTTTGTCAATAAATATTCATTCTTTCTTAATCTAGCAGACTTAGTTAACTCATCAAAATCAGCATAAGTATGATCAGACATCCTATTATATTCTTGGAGAATTAATTCTTCATTAATTTTATATCCTCCATTTTCATCAAACGTTATAAATTTCTTTCTATCTGAATTCATAAGTTCTAATCTTCTTAGTGCTAATTTTGTTATACAAAAATCCGGATTGTCTTTGTGTTCTAATGCAACTAATATATTTCTTATATACCCTTTTTTATGAGTGTTATCTAAATCTTCATAATTTGCACCTTCTTGCCATTCAGAAACGTCCCTTGTTAAATATTTTGTCAAACCAGCATTAACAAAGTATTGTTTATACATTTCAAAAGAAAATTCATCTTTTTTAGATTCTACATCAAGTTTTCCAAATTCTTTTTCAAAATTTGATATATTACCTTCAATTTCATTTATTTTTTTTGAAATATATTCATTAGGTGGCATATCTTTGTATTTTTTTAATGTATCTCTTAACGCCATATATCTTAACTTTATTGCAGCATCTTTATTTTCAATCCAAGAATTAATTGTAAATTCTTGATACATCATATTATATTGTTTTTCGTCTTTTCCTGTAAAATTAATCTTAGAGCCTACAAAATAATTTTTCATTGCAGAATCAAAAATTTTTCTTTTACTTGAATCTAGGTCTAAATTGGCAAAGTTTATTTTTTTCCCTACATAGCTATCTGTATCTTCTTCTATATAACTGTCTGTAGCATCTTTTAATTGACGTGAATAAATTTCAATTAAGTCTTGTACATTCAAAGATTCAAAATTGGTTTTTACTCCTGAAATTTTTTCAAAAAATTTTGCTAGTTCTTGCTCATTATTTAAATCAAGTTCAGGATACAAACCTTTTAGCATCTTCATAGATTCTTCTGCTATTTCTCTTTCATTCTCTCTTGAATCATTCGCATATTTTAACCCAGCAAAAGCACACATTATCATATGATTTCTTTCGTTTGGTTCCATATTTTTCAATTCATATTTATTCATACCATTAAACGAATCTATATGCTCTAGTATGATTATTTTTTGATATGCTTCACTATATTCATTCATTTTATTAACTTCAAATTTATTTAAAGAACCATCTTTGTTTAGAACTGGCAAAGCTTTTCCTACATAATCTGGATTTTTAGCATAAAAATCTTTAATTTTTGATAATATAAGATTGTAATCTTGTGAATGATTCTTTTTTGCATCATTTAGTTCCACATATAGATTACAAATTTCAAATAAATGCATATCCGTTTCGTAAGGTGATTGTTCTATTATATCTTTACTATCTTCAAAAACATTTTTCAATGATTCAGATAAATTAGTATCTTCTTTGTTTTTATTCATAAAGTTATCAATATCATTATTAAATTCTTCATACGAAATTATTATACTTTCAAAATTTTCAAGTATGTAGCTTACTTTTTCATTATCGCTTTGTCCAGTATTAGCAATTTCTTCTAAAGTATCTTTAAAAGTTTTATCAAAACTCTCTACAATTGTATCTTCGGAAAGTATACCATATTCAATTGATTGTTCAATGCTTTCATCGTCATCTTTAAGACCTGTATTCTTATCTATTACAATTCCATTTGGTAATGCATTAATATATTCTACAAGACCAACAAATATTTTTTCCAAATTAGCCATAGCAGCATTTTGATCTTCTAATGATCCACCATGTTTTAAATATTCTTTTTTTATTTGTTCGTCAGTTATTCCAAATTCTTTCAATTTAAGTATTTTTCTTGCAACTGGATTTCTTTCAATATTCGCTTCTTTCTCTATGTATTCCATAACATCATAAACTTGTTTTTCAAACACATTTCCACCATCTGTCTCTTCTGTTATGAGTGTATCTAAATCTCTATTTTGTTCTAGTCTTTTTTTTCTATATTCAGCATCTGTATTTGCCATATTTTCCCCACCATATAATCCTAATTTAATAATTTTATTATAGTTATATAAATTTACTAATACAATAACAAAAACATTACATTTTTATAGTCTTTTCACTTAATTTCTTCTAATTAGTATTTCCCTAAAACATATTATTTTTTTATATTTTAAATTTTTTCATATATTTTTTACATACAAAAAGAACTTATTGTTTTAATAATAAGTTCTCTTAAAATAATTCTATTTTTTTGCAGATTTCTTTGCTACTTTTTTAGTCTTTGAAGTTGATTTTTTTGAAGTCTTTTTGCTAGATGTTTTTTTAGCTTTTTTCATATCTTGCTCAAAAAGTTCCATGTCTACTTCATTATTTGGAACAAATTTTTCTCCTTCTTTAGGTTTGTTCCAAGAAATATAATAACACCCCTCTCCAATTCCACCATTTTTCTCACAAATATAATAGTTTCTTCTACTTTTAGTTTTTCTAATTTGAACAGTTGCTCCACATACTGGACAAGGTGTATCTACTGTTTCTATTATTGGTTTTGCATTTTGGCATTCTGGATATCCAGGACAAGCTAAAAATTTTCCAAATCTACCATATTTTATAACCATCATTCTTCCACATTTGTCACATGGAGTATCTGATTCTTCGTAAGTAAGTGTTACATGTTCTAATTCTTTCTCTACTTTTTCCACTGTTTTTCCAAAAGGTGTGTAGAACTCTCTTATTACTTTTTTCCATTTTTCATCGCCTAAAGCAATTTTATCAAATTCTTCTTCTATTTGCGCTGTAAATTCAACATTTACAACATCTCCAAAATTTTCTACCAATAATTTGTTTACAACTCTTCCTAAATCAGTAGGCATTAGTTGCTTTTGAACTTTTTCAATGTATCTTCTTAACAATATTGTTGTAATAGTAGGAGCATAAGTACTAGGTCTTCCTATTCCCTTTTCTTCTAAAGTTTTAACCAAACTTGCTTCTGTATATCTTGCTGGTGGCTCTGTAAAACTTTGTTTTGCTTCAATGCTTTCTTTTTTTACTTCTTCTCCAATTTCTAATTCTGGTATTTTTTCAAATTCTTCTTTTTCTTCATTTTCAACATATAAAGTCATATAGCCTTTGAATTTCATTGTTTGACCATTTGCTTTAAAGTTATATTCATTTCCATCAATTGAAACTGTTACTGTATCATATACAGCTGAAGCCATTTGACTTGCCATAAATCTATTATAAATCAATCTATATAGTTTATATTGATCAGTGCTTAAACTATCTTTTACTAATTCTGGAGTTAATTCTATATGAGATGGTCTTATTGCTTCGTGTGCATCTTGTGCTTCTGATTTTGTTTTATAAAATCTATTCTCATAATAATTTTCTCCATATACTTTAAGTATATGCTCTTTTGCAGCTTCTCTTGCTTCGTTTGATATTCTTGTTGAATCTGTTCTCATATAAGTTATCAAACCTGTTTCTCCATATTCTGGAAGTTTAATACCTTCGTATAAACTTTGTGCAACAGACATTGTTTTCTTAAGTGCAAAATTTAATTTTCTTGAAGCATCTTGTTGAAGAGTACTAGTTGTAAATGGTGGAGCTGGATTTCTTTTTCTTTCTCCTTTTTTCACATCAACAACTTTATACTTAGCTTTTTCTAAATCTGATAAAATAGTATCTACTTCTTCTTTAGAATGAAGCTCTACTTTTTCTCCATTTTTTCCAACAAATTTACAATTAAATTTTGTTTTTGTTTTTTTATCAGAAACCATTAAATTTATGTTCCAATATTCTTCTGGAATAAATTTTTCGATTTCTTCTTCTCTATCTACGATTAATTTAACAGCAACTGATTGGACTCTACCTGCTGATAAACCTCTTTTTACTTTTTTCCATAACACTGGACTTATTTTGTAACCAACAATTCTATCTAGTACACGTCTTGCTTGTTGTGCATCTGCTAAATTTAAATCTATTTTTCTTGGATTATTCATCCCATTTTTCACTGCTTCTTTTGTTATTTCATTAAAAGTTACTCTGCATATACTTTCTGGATCTATTCCTAAAATATAAGCCAAATGCCACGCAATAGCTTCTCCCTCACGGTCAGGGTCAGTTGCAAGGTAAACTTTCTTTGCATCTTTTGCATCTTTTTTTAAAGAATTAATTAAACTAGCTTTTCCACGTATATTAATATACTCTGGTTCAAAATCATTTTCGATATTGATACCCATTTTTGATTTTGGTAAATCTCTTATATGTCCCATTGAAGCAACTACTTTGCTTTTTCCACCAAGGAATTTTTTTATTGTATTTGCTTTAGCTGGCGACTCCACTATAACTAATTTATCAATCATTTATTTTTCTCCCCTAAAGTTTCTTTTATGTAATGTATTCTAAACTATTATTATTTATTTTGCAAGTCCCTTCTTATATATATGTAAAAAAATACATTTTAGAAAAATCCAAAATGTATTTTTTATTATTATACTTCATCACGCTCGCTATCTTCTTGTAAATTTTCATTTGGATTCACAGTAGCAGCCTCCATTAGTGCATTTCCATCAGTTACGCTCTTAATTACATCTTCTACAGAATTTTCAGCTTGTAAAACCCTTTTTTCTACCTCTTCTCCATCTACAACCATTTCAACAACAGCAAGCCCTACTGTTTTTTTGCTATTCTCTTGAGTAACTTCAGCAGCTTCATTTATTATTCCTGTTCTTTCTTCAGCAGGTCTTTCAGATTCGTCGTGTGTTACTTCTTCTTTTTTATGTTTTAATGCTAGAGCTTCTTTTTTCAAAGTCATCTTATATTGTGCAATTTCATACTCCATCTCAGTGTTTCTAGTATCTTTAGCAAATCTTTCATATGAATTAAACATCCATTCATATAAATTCCCATCAACACTTCTTAAGTGTTCTAGCAATTCAAGATCTAATTGAACAGTATCTCTTAACCTTGTATTTTTTAAACGTTCCATCATTTCCATATATCTATCATATTCACCAGGTGTTAATATGATTTTTGCTCTAGCTGCTTTTTCATCCCTTTGTTCTCTTTTTACTTCACGGGCTTTTTCTTTAGCCGTGCTTGGATTAGCAACTTTATTCATTTTTTCTCTGTTATATTCTCTATCAAATTCCAATCCTTTTTCAGTATATACTTTTTCAAGTCCATCTAAAGAATACTCTATTACATCATCTCTGTTTTGAATCATTTCAATTTTTGATATTTCTTCTTGTTTTTCTTTATCTGAAATCCCTTCCATATTTTTTATAACGTCAACCATTTGTTTTTTCAAATTTTCCAAATTTTCTGGTTGTTTACTAACAGCTGCTGAAAAAGTCCAATAAAAAGATTCTAAAGTCTCTTGGCTTTCCTGTTCTCTTATCTCATTATTTTCAATTGAAGTTCTTATAGAAGTTCTATCTAATAAAACTTCAGATTGTCTTTCTCCTGCCGCTTCATTAATTAATTCATCAGTTTGTTGAAACAATTCCTGTATTGATTCATTTTTTGTTTGCTCTTTATTTGATTTCATATAAATAGCTCTTACTGTATAATCATACAAATCTCGTGACTTTTTTTTGATATCATCTAATTTTTGCAAATCTAATTCATTAGAATTTGCACCTAATCTAAAAATCTGATCCACATAATCACAGTATTCTAAGAATTCATCGTTATCTATTAATCTTATTCTCGCTTGCAACTCCAAAAAATCTTTGCTCACTCTTTCTGGATTTAATTCATTGTCTACCGCTTCTTCAACAGCCTTATCAATATCTTGTCTAGATACATTCGGATTCTTACTTATAATTCCATCAATTAAATATTGTTCTAATCTCTTTGAATCGTGTGTATTTTCATAATCCGAAATAATATCATTTAATTCAACAATTTCTTCTGGATTTAATTTTAATACGGATAGTAATTTTTCTCTCATTTCAGTAGCAATTATTTTAGGGTCTGCAAATTTAGATTTTAAATCGCTTAAAAAGCTTTGATATAAATCAACAACAGCTTGTACATCTTCTGGATTTCTAGCCACCCTGCAACTAGCAACTTCTCTTTCGATAAATTCACAGCAAAATCTTTTTTCTTCCTCATTTCCATTTTCTAATACAACCGAAACATTTTCCATTTTTTTAGTTCTGTCATCAATATATTGTTGAGTTTCTTTTATTTCATTTATCTTTTTAATACTTTCTACAGCATTATCCAAAGTAATATTTTCAGCAATATTATTAATAGCCTCTTCTGATTCTGACAAATCAACGATTTCTTCCATTGCTTCTGCCACTTCTGGATTTGATGCAATATAACCAATTGATTCAACATATAATGGAACCGTTTCATGAGGAGCAGGTGCACCTGACATTTCAGATTCATAATTTTCAACAATTTGAGCTTTTGTTGCTTCTCTTTGAACAGTTTTTATAACCATTTCGTTTTTCTCAACATTTGCAACAGATGTTATATACCCTTCTTTTACTTGATTGGAAATATCTAATGTAACTTGTTCCATCATACCTATTGGTACAGAAGATAAATTAAATTCTTTCTTAGCTTTTGTACATATTTCTATTATTTTTTTATTTAACGAATCTCTATTTTCAATTTTTTGCTTTTCTTGTAAAATTAGCATTTCTTGAAGTTCTGCTGGTGTATAATTTTCTTTTTTTCCTTGCAATTTTCTTTCGTTTTTTGTTAATAAATCAGCCGCTTCTTCTATTAATAAATTTATATCACTCATTTAGTTCTCCATATTATAAAATGAATTCTTATTATCTTTCTGAAAATTCGCTTCCTGATGATTCTTCTCTGCTAAACATATCTACTCTATCTCCGGGAATATTTTCAATTACAGATTTAACATCAACATTTTCTGCAGAAATCACTTTTATATTTTCTCTTTCAGACGCTTTTGAAATTAAATCTCCTAATGCATATATGTACGGAGCCATCTTAGGATCGTCCTGTTTTTTTAATAATTCTTTTAATCTTTTTTTCATTAATTCAACAGCTTTTTCATCTATTGCTTCGACAAAATTTCCTTCTTCTCCAATTTTATTAAAATCAAACATATTTGTAAGAATTGGCAAGTTTTCTCCCTTATCTCTTTCTATACTATCCATAGAAAGCAAAGATGATACAGCAACACCTGGCCCAGCTTTTTCTGCTAATCTATAATATGCATTCTTCTTTGTTTCAACCATCTCTTCATATGATTGATATTTTACCGTTTCTTTTTTTCGATCCATATTTTCTTTAGTTCTTTTATCATCTTCTATTTGTCGTTTTTCTAATTCAAACTCTTTATTATAGTCTCTAAATTCTTCAGTAAACTTCACATCAATAGGTTCATCCTTATGTTGTTCTAATAATTCCTCAACTCTTCCAAAAAAGCTTTCTCTTGATATCGAATCCGAATCTCTCATAAGATCTCCAACAACTTCAAGAAGTTCTTTATTTTGCATAGCTGTTTGTATTTTGGCTAAAACTTGCGGTTCTCTTTCCATTAAATCGTATAATTGAGGATCTGCCACTTTCATTTTATTTCTTAATACTTGAATTTCAGGAGAATTTTGATCGATTTGTGGGTCATTTAAAAATCTGTTATATATTCCCATTTTCATAATCATTGTATAAGCATCTTCCATATAACCATTTTTATTTGAATTTTCCGGGCTAATTGAATCTAATAATTTATCTAATGTTTCACTTGCATAAGGATTATTTCCATCCAAAAATTCTCTTGCTCCATGAACAACAAGATTTGAATAAGCCAATCTTAAAGCGGCATCTATACCTTCTCCAACCAACATTCCACTAAATTCTTCAACTGCATCTCTAACTTCATCGCCATTTTTGAATCTATTATCATAAAACAAATTTTGCATCTTACTTCTTTCATCTTCTATTTTCATTTCTGTCTCTTTATCTGCTTCATCTATAAATCCATATTTTTCTGAATCAGTAAATACAGTTGTACTGCCATCTTCATGATGCTGTACTCCAACAATATTTCCAAGCCCTTTCCAACGACTTTGAATATCTTTGATTTCTTTTTGTTCTTTATTTTTCGCAAATATACTTTCTAATTCAGAATATGAAATTTGATTTGTTACTCTATTTGCTTGGTTTTGCTTTATACAAGCCACAATATCGCTTCTATCTTTACTTGGTAAAACTACATCTTTAAAAATTTGAATAGAAATAGAATTATCATTTGCAAGTTGTTCTGGAGTATTTATTTCAGAATCAATTGATGTTAATAAATATTCAGCAATTGTATCATTTATATTTTTAGGTAAACTTAATCCAGGAATTATTTTTTCAATTTCTTTTCTTACAAAATTTATTTTTGCATTTACTTCTTCAACATTTCCGTTTATTTCTTTTTCTACATCTATATTTTTTCCTTGTAAAACATTATATTTATTAATTGCTAATCTTGATGCTATTTCAGTCACTTTTTCAGAATAACTTCTATTATTTTTCATTTTTTCAAATTTACTCATTATATTTCCCTTACTTTGTAAATTCTATTACTTCTTAAGTATTTTCTCTATTTCTGCATAAATTTTATCTTCAACATTTGATGGAGCTATTGCTTCTGCCATTTTCCCCATTTCTTCAAGTTCTAATTTATCGTGAATTATATCATCAATTTCTTCTGCTAAATTTGTTCCATTTACTTCGTTATTTAATATCATTTTTGCAGCTCCAATTTTCTTTAAAACAAGTGCATTATCTTCTTGCCTATTAGCAGACATAGAAGGAAGTGGAATAAATATTGCTGGTTTACCAACAATCGATACTTCTGTTATTGTCATTGCTCCGCTTCTACAAACCATTAAATCTGATATATTCATTAATTCTTCCATATTATAAATATATGGCAATACTTTTACATTCTTAATATTATTTATATAAATATTTTCTTTTTCAAAATTTTCTTTAACAATGTCAAATTGTTTTGTTCCTGTTGCCCATATAATTTGATATTGTTCATTTTTCTTTTGTTTTATCAAATCAACTACTGCTTCATTTATTCTTTGAGCACCTTGGCTTCCACCATATATTAAAACTATTGGTAAATCATTTTTTATACCAAGCTCGTCTAAAATTTCTTTTCTCCTTTGTTTTGTAATATCTATTTTTCTTATTTTGGTTGGAGTTCCTGTAACAACAACATTTTTGCATCCTTGAAGTTTTGTTTTTGTATCTTCAAATCCAACTAAAACAGCGTCTACTTTTTTTGAAAACATCTTAACTGCTTTTCCTGGATATGCATTACTTTCATGTAGCATTGTAGGTATTTTTCTTGATGTTGCAACATAAAATACTGGTCCACATATATATCCACCAGTTCCAATTACTATGTCTGGTTTGAATTCATCAAATATTTTCTTTACATCTTTTCTACTTCCTATTGTTTGTAATATGTGTTTTATATTAGTTAAAGACAATTCTTTTTTTAATCCATATACATCAATAGTTTTTAACTTATATCCTGCTCTAGGAACCAAATCATTTTCTAATCCTCTATTAGTTCCTATAAAAATAATTTCTGATTTTGGATTTTTTTCTTTAATTTTATTTGCAATTGCAATCCCAGGATTTATATGGCCTCCCGTACCTGCTGCCGCAATAATTACTTTCATTTTTTACATCCTTTAAATTTATTTAGGATTTTAGGCTCCTATATACCTTATCTTTTGTCTTTCATTTTTTACTTATTATTTGATTTTTTACTATTTCGCGATACACTAAGTAGAATTCCTACTGCCATTAAATCTGCAAGCATTGCAGAACCACCATAACTAAAGAATGGTAGTGGCATTCCCGTTACAGGAATTGTATTTGTTACAACCGCTATATTTATTAGTGCTTGAAGTCCAATCATTGTTGTTATACCAATTGCTATTAATGTTCCAAAATTATCTTCTGCTTTTATAGCAATAATAATTCCTCTCCAGATAAACATTGCAAATAATATAATAACAAATATTGAACCAATAAAACCTAATTCTTCTGCTAAAACAGAAAAAATAAAATCATTTTGTGGTTCTGGTAAATATAAGTATTTTTGTCTACTGTTTCCAAGCCCTAATCCAAATAATCCACCTGAACCTATAGCATATAAACTTTGGTTAATTTGCCAACCTGTTGTTGTTAAATTTTCTTCTATATTAAGCCATGTATCAATTCTCTCTAATCTGAAGTTATTTGTTTCTCCAGAAGCAATTCCTTTTAAAACATATAATAATATTCCAGCTAAACCTAACCCACCTGTTATTAAGAAATATCTTAATAATGATCCTGCTGCAAACATTTGAACACAAGTTATTGCACCTATTATGAATGTAGCACTAAAATGGTTTTGTAAAACAAAAATTGCATAAGCTACTGGTAATAAGAACATTAATGGAAATACAAAACCAGGAACAAATTTCTTTATTTTATTTTTTTCTTTCATGTCGCTTAAAAGAGCTGCATAAAAAATTATAAATCCAACTTTGGCAAATTCTGAAGGTTGGAATGAAAATCCCAAAATGTTAATCCATCTTTTAGCACCATTTTCACCAATTCCAACAAATCCAACTACAACAAGTAATATAACAAAACCAACATAGATTATCCATTTTAAATTTCTATATATTCTATAATCTATTTTTGATAACACAAACATTAAAACTAATCCTGCTGCTGCAACTATTCCTTGTTTCATTATGTATTCATAACTATTATCATTTTCAGCAAGTGATTTTGGTGCACTTGCTGATAATAACATTATTAATCCCATACTTAAAAGTAGTAAAGTTATTACTAATATAGAATAATCAAATTTACCATTTAATAAAAGTGAGAACTTTTTCGCTTTATTTTTATTTGCCATTTTTATTCCTATATAAAATATTTAGATTTTAGGATCTATCTATAAACCTTTTATACTAAAAATATTGCACATACTGATGCTACAAGAGTTACTAAAGAAAATACTCCAACAACTCTATTTTCTCTCCATCCTGTTAGTTCAAAGTGATGATGTAATGGAGACATTCTAAATAATCTTTTTCCTGTAATTCTAAAATATACAACTTGCATAATAACAGACATTGTTTCTATAACTGGTATTATTGCAATTAATATTAAAAGTAATGGATTTTTCATATATATCATCATACTTGAAATAACACCACCAAGTAAAAGTGATCCTGTATCTCCCATCATAACTTTTGCTTTATGGAAATTGTAGATTAAAAATCCACAAACGCTTCCTACTACAATTGCTCCAAAAACAGATATACTTTCATATCCTAATTTCATTGCAATTATTGAAATCGCTGTTACCATTATTGCTGCAACACTTCCCGCTAATCCATCTACACCATCAGTTAAATTAACTGCATTAGTACTTGCAAGCATTACTAAAATTGTAAATGGTATATATGCCCATAATGGTAGTTCTAAATTGTAGTTTATAAATGGTATTACAATATCAGTTCCTATTCCAACATAATTTATTAAAAACATTGTATAAATTACTGATATTATTAAAAGTCCAAACATTTTTAATTTTGGATTTAATCCTTCTGTATTTTTTAAAACAACTTTTTTATAATCATCAATAAAACCAATAATTCCAAATCCTAAACTCGCAACTCCTACCGCTAAAATTGGAACTATTAAATCTATTTTTTTAGCAAATATACAATAAGCAGAAACAAAAATAATAATTGATATTATCATCATTATTCCCCCCATTGTAGGTGTTCCTTGTTTTTTTAAATGTGCTCTAGGTCCACATGCTCTCTCATTTTGACCAACTTTTAATTTTTTCAAAATTGGTATTATAATTTTACCTAAAATAGCTGTTAACACAAAAGATAAAATTAAAAATATTATCTGTGTAGTCATTATTTTTTCTCTCCTAAAATCTCTTTTATAATTACTCTTTCATCAAATGGGAATTTTTCACCATTGATCTCTTGATATGTTTCATGCCCTTTTCCAGCTAAAATAACTAAATCTCTTTTTCCCATCATTTTTATAGCTTTGGCAATCGCTTCTCTTCTGTCTACTACTATTTCATATTTTCCTTTTGTTTTTGAAATTCCTGCTTCTATATCATTTATTATATCTTCTGGTTTTTCTGTTCTTGGGTTGTCTGTTGTAACTATTGTGTAATCCGCCAAACGTCCTGCAACTTCCCCCATTCTTGGTCTTTTTTCTTTATCTCTATCTCCACCACAACCAAATACACAAATCACTTTTCCTGGTGTATATGTTTTTGAAGCTTGAAGAATATTTTCTAAACTTTCTGCTGTATGAGCATAATCAAGCATTATTGGAAGATCTTCTTTGTTTGGTACTAACTCATTTCTTCCTGGTACAATTATATTTTCCAATCCTTCTTTTATTTTTTCTACATCAACACCTAAAGCTGTTGTTAAAGAAATTGCAGCCAAAGCATTATATACGCTATATCTTCCTGGTATATTTACTTTTACTCTTTCATTTCTTTGTCCAAGTTTTACTTTAAAATCAACACTTATATTTGTTATTGTAATATCTTTTGCAAGCATATCTGCTTTATTATCAACAGCATAAGTATTAATATTGCAATTTGGTGCACCTTTTATTATTTTATTGCATTTAAAATCATCGCTATTTATAAATGCTCTTGGACACATTTGGAATAATTTTAATTTTGATTCAAAATATTCATTCATATCAGCATGTTCTTTTGTGCTTATATGATCTTTATAAAGATTTGTGAAAATTCCATAATCAAAATTACATCCTTCAACTCTAGAT
>CAZPAF010000039.1:0-19008 GCA_964584475.1 uncultured Lachnospiraceae bacterium
CAATTATTACAGCTGGTAATGTTAGTAATAGATATAACCATTCTGATGAAGACATACTAAAAAGTCCCATTAAAATTATAATTATAAGAACTGCATTTATAACTTTTTGATTTACTCCATTATATCCAAAAAACATTCAATTTCCTCCTCATCTTTTGATTAAATAATTTCTTAAAAAATTATTCATAAATATATTCAATTCCATCTTGCTCATATACATCCATTGATTTTAAATTATTATTATTTAAATCTTCTCTATATTTATCAAGATTAAATCGAAATTCTTTTTTTATTTTTTCTGTATCATTCTTTATAATATATGAAATATAATTACAACCATCATCTTCTCTAGTTCCTGGTCTAATGCTAGTTTCTACAATATAACTCTCACCAGAATATAAAGAATTTATATAACTTAAAGCATCTTTTTCTAAGCTTTCCGGTATATCCCAAGATTCCTTAAAATCTTCGTTAGAGTTACCTAAATATGTTTTATCACCATTTGCTGTATATTTATAATAATGTTCTGTTGTTTCTCCATTAAAATTTATATAAATACATTGAGAAACTTTTCTAATTACTGGTTCAATTTTTAAGTTATATGCTTTCATAACTTCATTTGCAACATTTAAAGTTTTATCAAAATCAATTTCTTCACCATCTATTTTTATAAGCCATATAAGCCCATCATAATCTTCCTCTAATGTTACATTATATTTTTCTGAAATAGATGATAAATCATTTTCAATTGATTTAGTTAAACTTGTATAATAATTATCTGTTGTTTGTTCTGTTTTTCCAAAAGAGGAACCGTCTATCATTATTGCATTCATTGAACTTGTACAATTAAAGTTTACATTTCTATCTTTTTCTTTTAATTCATATTTTTTTGATTCTTCATCGCCTTCTACCGATAAAATTTCAACTTCAATATTGTACTTATTCTTTATATATTTTTTAATTTGATTTTCATTTTTTACTTTACCACACCCTGTAAGTGTAAAAAGTATACAAAACATTGAAATTATAAAAGAAAATACTCTAAAATTTATTTTTTTATATTTCATAAATTAATCCTTTTAAATTAATGGTTTCATTGTTGGGAATAATATAACATCTCTAATTGATGCAGAATCTGTTAAAAGCATTACTAATCTATCAACACCAATACCCATACCACCTGTTGGAGGCATACCATATTCTATAGCTACACAGAAATCTTCATCCATATCGTTAGCTTCTTCGTCTCCAGCTTCTTTTTGTTTAATTTGTTCAACAAATCTATCTCTTTGATCTATTGGATCATTTAATTCTGAGTATGCATTTCCATATTCACGTCCACCAATAAATAATTCAAATCTTTCAACTAATCTTTTATCAGATGGTTTTCTTTTTGTAAGTGGAGAAACTTCAACTGGATAATCACAAATAAATGTAGGTTGAATTAATGTTTCTTCAACAAATTCTTCAAAAAACGCATTTATTATATATCCTCTTGTTTGTTTTGAATCATCAACTTCAACATGTTTTTCTTTAGCTATAGCAACTGCTTCTTCGTCTGTGTTTATTTCGTTAAAATCAATTCCTGTTACTTCTTTAATAGCTGTTATCATAGAAACTCTTCTCCATGGAGATTCTAAATCAATTTCTAAACCTTGATAATTAATTTTTGCTGTACCTAAACAATTTTTAGCAACAGTTCTAATCATATTTTCAGATAAATTCATCATATCATTATAATCTTGATATGCTGCATAAAATTCTATTCCTGTATATTCCGGATTATGTTTTATATCCATTCCTTCATTTCTGAACATTCTTCCCATTTCATATACTCTATCAAATCCACCAACAATTAATCTTTTTAAATACAATTCATTAGCGATTCTTAAATACATATCTAAATCTAATGTATTGTGGTGAGTAATAAATGGTCTAGCTGTAGCTCCACCAGCTATTGTGTTTAGTATTGGTGTATCAACTTCTAAGTATCCTTCATTATCTAAATAATTTTTGATTTCTTTTAATATTTTACTTCTTAAAAGGAATGTTTCTTTCACTTCTGGATTAACAATTAAATCTACATATCTTTGTCTGTAACGTAAATCTATATCTTTTAATCCATGGAATTTTTCTGGTAAATCTCTTAAAGATTTTGTTAAAAGAACAACTTCTTTAGCATGAATAGAGATTTCTTCTGTTCTTGTTTTGAAAACAAAACCTTTTAAACCTATAATATCTCCAATATCAAAAGTTTTAAATGCTTTGTAGCTTTCTTCCCCTAAATCATTTATACTTACATAACTTTGGATTTTTCCTTTTGAATCTTGAATTGTAACAAATGATGCTTTTCCCATTATTCTTTTTGCCATAATTCTTCCTGCAACAGAAACATCTTTTCCCTCATAAGAATCATAATTATCTTTTATGTCTTGACTGAATTCTGTTCTGTCATATTTTGTTATTTCAAACGGATCTTTTCCTGCAGCTTGAAGTTCTTTCAATTTATCAATTCTAACTTGCATTAATTTGTTAATGTCTTCCTCTGTTTGAATAACTTCTTCTACATTATTATTTTCATTTTCGTTCATAGTATCAAACGCCCCTTTTTCTTAATTTTTGACTAAGTTATTATACACCAAAAAACATTTATTGTAAACTGCTTTTCTGTAAGAAAATATGATTTTTTTGTAACTTTTTTATAATAATTTTCTACCTATATAAAAAAGAGCAAATTATCAAATCAAATTTACTCCTTTTCTTTAATAATTTACTCTTTTTATTCTTTTTGTGAAATAATTTGTTTTATATATTCCCAAACTTCTTTTATTGATTTAATCGAAACTCTTTCTTTAGGACTGTGCACATCATAACTATTTGCTCCAATACAAACATATTCTAAATCTTGTATTTTATCTTTAAAAAATCCTCCTTCTAAAACACCTTGCGAAATTTTTACTTCTATGTCTTCATTAAAAATTTCTTTATAAATTTTTGAACATTTCTTTATTAGGCTACTATCATAATTAGGTTCGATTCCTTTTAATTCTTGCTCCCATGTTATTTCTATATCATTTTCTTTTTGAATTTTACTTAAATTTTCTAAATACAAATTTCTTAAATTCAAATCATTTGCTCTTAATGAATATTCAAATCTTACAGTATTATTAAAACATTTTACAGCCCCCATATTTGCAGATAAAATAACATTATTATTTTCATCATATTCTACAGCACCATTTACGAAGCAATTTACGAATTTTATTATTTTTCTACTTGTAGTTTTATCAAAAACTTCAATTTTATTTTCTTCAAAATTAGTTTTCTCCTTTTTAATTAATTCTATTTTTCCATCTTCACCAAAAAATCTAATTTGTTTATTTACTTTTTCTTTCATTTTTTCATATTCATTTTCTTTTGCATAAAAAGTAATTTTAAAATCTCTTGGGATTACATTTACTCTACTTCCACCGCTTAATTTTTGAATATAAATTTCATCAATTTTAGAAACAACTTCTCCAGCTAATTTTATTGGATTTCCTCTTTTTATATCCCCAATGTTTCCTCCAGAGTGTCCACCCAAAAATTCAGAATATATAAGTTCATATTTTTCAAACTTTTCTTTTTCTTGTAAATTAATTTTATTTCCTTTTATTTCTCCAAACCATTCTAAACAATTTGCAGAACTTATTACCATTTTTCCTTGTTTTCCATTATCTAAAGAAATTATTTTTTTACACTTAATTTGTTTTTCATCAATTTCTTTAGCACCAATCATTATTGTTTCTTCTTGAGTTGTAAATATACATTCTATTTCTGAACCTTTTATTTTATCTGAATCAAGAATTGCAAGCTGATATGCAACGCCAATTCCATTATCAGCACCTAACGTTGTTCCATTTGCAAGAATAAAATCTCCGTCTTGATATAATTTGATTGGATCTTTTGAAAAGTCATGTGTACTTCCTTCTATTTTTTCACAAATCATATCTGTGTGGGCTTGAAATCCAAGCATTTCTTCTTTCTCATATCCACTACTAGCAGACTTTCTTATAATCACATTAAAATTATTATCTGTGTAATATTCTAGATTTCTTTCTTTTGCAAATTCTACTAAATAATCTCTTATTTTTTCTTCATTTCCAGATTCTCTTGGAATATCACTTATTTCTTTGAAAAATCTTATAACTTCTCTTGGCTCATTTTCTTCTATATCTAATTCTTTCATACCATTTTCCTCAAAATTCATATATCTTTTCAAAAATTCTTTTGTTCTTTGTTTTTTTGGTTTCTTCATAACTTCTTCTGGCTTTCCTTCTTCCACAATTATTCCACCATCCATGAATATAACTCTATCTGCAACTTCTTCTGCAAATTTAATTTCGTGAGTTACAATTATCATAGTTCTTTTTTCTTTTGCTAATGCTTTTATCGTTTTTAAAACTTCTCCAACAAGCTCTGGATCTAATGCAGAAGTTGGTTCGTCCATACAAATTATTTTAGGATTTATTGCTAGGACTCTTGCAATAGAAACTCTTTGTTTTTGACCTCCAGATAAATCACAAGGATAACAATTTTCTTTTTCTTTTAAGTCCATTTTCTCTAAAACTTCTTCAGCTCTTTTATCAGCTTCTGCTTTTGTCATTTTAAAAACATTTATTAAACTTATTGTTATATTTTCTTTTACAGATAAGTGAGGAAATAAATTAAAATCTTGAAAAACCATTCCTGTATCTAAATTTATTTGATTTAAAATCTCTTTATTATTATAAATTGGTTTATTATTTTTGTATTCTTTTATCATCTCTTTTTTATTTATAATAATATTTCCACCATCAACTTTTTCTAAATTATTTATACATCTTAAAAGTGTTGATTTTCCACTTCCTGATGGTCCAAGTATTACTAACGTTTCTCCTTCTTTTACAGAAAAAGATACATCTTTTATTACATCCATATTTTCAAATTTTTTACTTAACTTTTTAACTTCTAAAACATTCATTTTCTCACCTCTTTTCTAACTATAATACTCTAATTTTTTCTCTGCCTTGTTAAATAATATTGATACAAAAAATACTAAAATCAAATAATATCCTCCAGCAAGCATAAGTGGAATTATTGAGAAATTATAACTTGCTTGTTTTTGAGCTAAACTAAACATTTCTGTTACACCAATAATTTGAGCAAGCGAAGTAGTCTTCAAAAGAGAGATTACTTCATTTGACATTGATGGTAAAATAATTTTCACAACTTGTGGCAAAATTATTAAGAAAAAAGTTTGCACTTTATTAAATCCTAATGTATATGCAGCTTCTATTTGTCCTTGTGGAATACTATTTATTCCACTTCTAAAAATTTCAGAAAAGTATGCTGCATAATTAATTACAAATGCTATTATTATGGCTACAAATCTGTCATAACTTATTCCAAACATATAATATGGACAAAAATAAACAACTATAATTTGAAGCATGATAGGAGTTCCTCTAATTAGTAATATATACATTTTCATAAAAAATGAAATTATTTTATTTTTAGAGTTTCTTAAAACTGCAACTATAATTCCAAGTGGAATAGAAAATATGAATGTTAAAACAAAGATTTGAGCTAACACTCCAATTCCAGAAAATAGTATTTTTGCAACATTTACAGTTTGCTCTAAATTCATATTACTTCACCTCATTTATAATTATCATATCTTTTCCAAACCATTTATTTGAAATTTCATCTAATTTACCTTCTTCATATAATTTTACTAAAGCATTTTGAACTTTATCTTTTAATTCTACATTTCCTTGTTTAAATGCAATTACACTTCCATTTGATACTGTAATATTTTCTGATGGAATTGTTTTATAATCTTTATTTTTTGAAGTTATTAAATAATTTCCTATAATGTTTGAACAAAATAATGCGTCAATTCCTTCTGTTTCTAAATCCATAAATGCTGTTAAATTTTCTCCATACTCTATTATTTCTACTGTTTTTCCAAATTCAGATTTTTCTAAATCTTGTGCTTGAATTGAACCAGATTGAACACCAATTTTCATACCTTTTAATTCTTCTTGAGATGTTACTTCTGTTCCATTTTTTAATATAAAGTAATTTTCACCTTTTATATATGGATCTGTTAAAGTCATTGTAGCTGCTCTTTCTTCGTTATATGCAAATCCATTCCATATACAATCAATATTTCCAGAACTTAATTCTTGTTCTTTTGAAGCCCAAGATATTGGTTGAAATTTAACTTCCATTCCTAATTCTTGAGAAACAGCTTTTGCTAAATCAATATCAAATCCAACTATTTCATTATTTTCATTTCTGAATCCCATTGGTGGGAAACTATCATCTAATCCTACTACTAATGTATTTTCTCTATCTTCTTCTGTGTCTTTATTCATAAAACAAATTCCTAAAACTATTATTAATATTGCTACTACTGCAATTATTCCTTTTACTATATTTTTCATAATATTTACCTCCAAAATTTATTAATTATTAAAATCAAAGTAAGATTTTTTACTTTCTTCCTCTTTTTCTTCAAACTTTACATAAAAATCAATTTCTTTTTGCGCGCTAATTTTAAAATTGATTTTTTGTATACAAAAAGAGCCTTAAAAGTATTCTAGATATTCTCTAGTACCTTTAAGGCTCTTTAAAAAACAATAAAGGCACAAGCATCATCAAAAGCCTGTGCCTAATAATTTCTAAGACACAAGCTATTTTTTATGATGATGTTTGTTACCTTTTACTAAATTCATAAAAAATAATTCTCCTTTGATTTTTTTCTATATTAAAATGTTAGCATGATTTTTTTTATTTGTCAACATAATTTTTTATTTATGGTTTTGGAGCATCTTCTAAAAGTTTAACAACCATTACTCCTTCAATACAATCAATAGAATTTTTATCAGGGTAAATTCCCATATTTTTATATTGTTCTGTTTCAATAATTTTTTGATAATCTGGTGTTGAACAAAATACAATTCTTGTTCCTAAGTAAGCATTAATAGCTTTTTGCCATGTTCCTACAAATGCATCATAGCTGCCATGTATTACAGGCGCTCTAAATAAATTTGATAATGTATAATTATAAATTTCTGATCTTTCTGAAAAAATTAAACTTTCATTTAAAATTCTTCCTGTAAACATTACTGTTTTATCACTCGAATAATCTTCATCTAATTCTATTCTTGTTAAAATTCTATTCACTACTTGTGTAAATTGATCTGCTGTAAATTTCATAGAACTATATGAAGCTGAAATTGACAAAAAATATGTATGTAAAATCACAAATGTAATTATTATTGTTGCATATTTCAATATTAAATCAAAATTATAATTTAATCTGTCTATCATAGCAAGTGCACATGGTATTATTAGAACAAATTGAGCTGAAGTTAAAATGTACTGTGAGTAATTTATAACTAGTATAACTATACAAGAAAATGCTACTGGAATTATTAAATTTAAAACAAGAATTAGTATTAAATCTAATACATTTTTCCAAACTTTTTTTGCAATAATTAAATATACTTCTAATACACAAAATATACAAAAAAATATTTTCCATAATATTTGTCTATTGAAATTAGTATTAAAAACTATATTATCTCTAAAATAAAAATTTCTAAAATCTTTATAGCAATTTACTATTGTTTTGGGTAAATTTTTTATTGAATTACCAATAGAAATAGATGATGCTCCATTATAATTTGCAAGTACTAGTCCAGTCTTTTCTAAAATTATATTTGTAACACACAAATATAAACCTCCTGCTACTATTGTTATTATAATTACTATAATTCCTTGAATTATTATTTGCCATGCATTATATTTTTGGTCTATTATGTTTAATATTAATTTTAATACAGCAAGCCCTATCACAACGCCCAAATACGCTTGATATAAAGACATCATAAAAGCAAGTAATATTGAACTTAATATTCTTGAAACAATCTTAAATTTTTCAGTAAACATTAACCTTGCAGAAAGACATGCAAGCAATAAAGCCATACAATATGAAATTGACGTAAACGCATATATCATTGTAGTTGCAAGTGCAGGACTTGCCATCATTGCAAATGCTGTAAGTATTATTCCTGGTTTACTTTTTATATTAAGTAAATTTATAATTGTAATCGTAGATATTGTAACAAGTACAAGAGATATTATTCCAGTTATATTAGGGGTAGATAAATAATTTGCAATTCCATCTACAAACATTATTCCCCATCTTCCTAAAGATATTTCCCAATCATATGGTCTTTTATCTCCAAGAGAATTCCATATTCCATCTTGACTTAGAAGAATTTCACTCAAAAAAGTAAAATGAATTAATATTCCAAAAATAAAGCAACATATTATTGCTAATTTAATCCTATCATTAAACCACTTTGAAACTGATAAATCAAATTTTTTTAAAAAATTTGATTTGTTTTTTAATTCATTTTCTTTTTCCATATCACATTCCCCTTCACTCATTTTTCGGTTCAAGTATATATATATATATATAGAAAGTCAAGGGTTGTAGCGATTTTGTAATATAAATATATTAATAATATTTCTTCATTAATGTAATAAAAAAAGATAAATGTAAGCACTATCTCATGTATCTACATTTATCTTTTCACTTTATTATATTATTCCTTTTTATTTTTTTACATCTATTTTAATATGAACTTCTCTTAATTGTTTTTCTGTAACTGTACCTGGTGCTTGCATTAAAAGATCTTGAGCTTTAGAATTCATTGGAAATGCAATAACATCTCTTATTGATTCTTCACCAGCTAAAAGCATTAACATTCTATCAACACCTGGTGCAATACCAGCATGTGGTGGTGCTCCATAATGGAATGCTTTGAAAAGCGCAGCAAATTTTGTTTTAATATCTTCTTCTGTATATCCTGCTATTTCAAATGCTTTTTTCATTATTTCAGGATCATGGTTTCTAACTGCTCCTGAAGAAAGTTCAATTCCATTACATACTATATCGTATTGATATGCATAAATTTCTAAAGGATCTTTTGTCTCTAAAGCTTCTATTCCACCTTGTGGCATAGAAAATGGGTTGTGACAAAAGTCTATTTTTCCATTTTCTGCAAGTTCATACATTGGAAAATCTACTATCCAACAGAATTTATAAACAGAATCATCGATTAGTCCTTGTCTTATTCCAAGTTCTTTTCTGATTTCTCCAGCTAATTTTTCTACAATTCCTTTATGTTCTGCTATAAAGAATATACTATCACCAATTTTTGTTCCTGTTTGAGCCATAAATTCTTTTCTTGAATCTTCATCTATAAATTTGGCGATTGGACCTTGCCACTCTCCATCTTCTAATATTTTAATCCAAGCTAATCCTTTTGCTTTACATTCTTCTATAGCAAATTCTGTCATACCATCATAAAATGATCTTTCAACAGAGGCTCCATCTGGAAGTGTAATTGTTCTTACTATTTTTCCGTTGAAAACTTTTATATCTATTTTTTCAAAAATGTTTGTAACATCTTTTATTTCTAATGGATTTCTTAAATCTGGTTTATCGCTACCATATTTAAGCATTGCTTCTTCATATGGAATTCTTGGAAATGGATATTCAGCAACTTTTTTGTCTGAAAATTTTGTAAATGTTTCATACATTACTTTTTCCATCACTTCAAAAACATCTTCTTGAGTGGCAAACGCCATTTCCATATCTAATTGATAGAATTCTCCAGGAGATCTATCAGCTCTTGAATCTTCATCTCTAAAACATGGTGCTATTTGAAAATATTTATCTACACCAGATACCATAAGCAATTGTTTAAATTGTTGTGGTGCTTGTGGAAGCGCATAAAATTTTCCTGGATACATTCTACTTGGCACTAGGTAATCTCTTGCACCTTCTGGTGATGAACTTGTAAGTATTGGAGTTTGCACTTCTAAAAATCCTTGTTCTATCATTTTCAATCTTAAGAATTGAATTAATTCAGCTCTTAACTTTAAGTTTTCTAAATTTTTTCTTGCTCTTAAATCCAAAAATCTGTACTCTAATCTTAAGTCTTCTCTAACACTTCTGTCATTTTCAATTTCAAAAGGTAAATCTTTACTTCTTTTTCCTAAGATTTCGATTTTGTCAGCAAATAATTCTACAGTTCCAGTTTCTAATTTTAAGTTAATTGTTTCTTCATCTCTTAATCTTACTTTTCCTGAAACAGATATTGTAGATTCAGTTGGTATTTTTGATGCAAAATCAACTTTTTCTTCATCTCCTGAAACTACTACTTGAGTTACTCCATATTGATCTCTTAAATCAATAAATAGAACTCCTCCTAAATCTCTTATTGTGTCTACCCATCCTGCTAATTTAATTTCTTCTCCTACGTGTTTTTCACGTAATTCTGAACATTTATATGTTCTGTACATGTTTCCTTTCATTTTTTGCTCCTTTTCCTTTATAGGGACGTAAGTTATATAAAACAAAAGAGCCATCGTCTCTGCAGTAATAATACTACAGGGACGAAAGCTCATAACTTCCGCGGTGCCACCCTATTTGAAAATTCTTCAAGGAATAAAAGAATTTCCCACTTTTAAAATAAAATGTTGCATGAAATATTTACAACACTTTAAGTTTGCTCCAATGTGTTTCACATATCAACCTTTATTTTAAACGCTCTCAGCCAATGGCGTTTATTCTCTGTAAAATAGTATTTGATAGCTTTCATCTTCATCGCAATATTCAATCTAAATATAATTATACACTACTTTTATATATTATGTCAAGTTTTACTAATATTTATTTAATTTCTTTAAAATTCCAATATTTATAGAAATTAAATAGACAAAAAATAGCGGCGAACGATTTCTCGTCCGCCGCCCTTTTCCAATTTTACCGATTGGATTTTTTAAGAATAGAACTTTTCGATAAATACGCAAAGCATCTTGAAAAATGTCAGCGTATCTTCAATACTACGGTTTTCATCTGCAGAATGACAAGTGTCTTCTTCATCGTGATTGATGGCAAATCTCGGTCCAAAAATTGCACAGTTCGGAAGTGCTGCATTATATCCACATCCCATGGCAAACGTAGCCTCAGTTTTCTTGCCCAGAACTTCTTCATAGGCTTCCAGCATCATCTGAATTTCCTTGGTCTCTGGAGAAACGTATGCAGGCATTTTCATGTCCTTTACTTCAGCAGTGCATCGATATTCAGTGCAAATATTCTTAATTGCATTTTCAATCTCCTCTTTGGTCACATAAGGAGAAAATCTCACATTAAGATTTGCAACAATCTCATCTCCCATATAATGACAATTAGTCAGACAAACACTGGTATAACCAATATTCTGACCATCAATCATTTCAGGATGATCTTCAAATCCAATACACCGTGCATTGTAATTGTCCTTCAAACTTTCTGCCAGCTTAAAGAGCCCAGGAAATTCAGTATCCACATAGAAAAGAGAATACAGCAAATTAACCAATGCATTTTGTCCGATATGAGGAATCGAAGAATGCGCCGCTTTTCCAACAACCTCAATAATTGTTCCATCAACGACAGCTACTGCTTTTCCAGGAACTGCATTGTTAGCACCACCTACCACTTCAAGGTCTGTAAAGTGGTTAGATGAAGCTTCTCTTCCAAAGGTGAGCTCCAAATCCATGTAACCTCTGCATCCGTTTTGAACTCCATCTCCATCGATGGTAATCAGAAACTTTGGAAGATCTAATCCTTCTTCCAAATATTCCTTCATATCTGTCCATTTTCCTTCTTCAGAAGATCCAACTATGATTTGCCAAGATGGCTCGATTTGATTCTCCATTTCGAGCATTGCATACATAGCAAGAACAATTGCCGTTTTGTCATCGATAACTCCTCTGCCAAAAATTCTGCCATCTTTGATTTCACCAAGTGGATTTGCTGTCCATTCCTTTTCATCATAAGGCACAGTGTCTAAGTGCACAACGATTCCAAGTTCAGGACTTTCTTTTTTGCCTCTAGGCTCTATTACAAGCACGTCACCGTGATACGAGCACAAAAAGCCCAAATCTGTTGCCATTTCACAAACTGCTGTCTGGCATTCCATTATGCCTTCCCGATCATCTGTAAACGACTTAATAGACACCAGTTTTAAAATGTCAGAGATAATCCGTTCTTTGAAGTCTTTCATTTTACCCCTCCTATTCTCGGTCTCACTTCAAATTCTAAAGTTTTGTGTTACGGGTTAACATAAACATTTTATCACCTTTTGTATTTTTTGTCAAAAAAAGATGTACATGAAACCACGTACATCTTTAAAATTTTAATTTATTAATCGTAAGTATACCATAAACCTTCTTTTTTCAATTTATTTATCATTTTTATGTGTTCATCATTATTTTTTGTGAAATATACTTTTCCGTTTTTATCTGCCACAAAATAGTAAGCTGTTGTTTCTGTATAATCTAAAGCAGCTTCTATTGCAATTTTACTTGGATTACATATTGGTCCTATTGGAATTTTCCCACTCATATTAGGACCTCTTGTATTATAAGGATTTTCTGTATTTAATTCTTTAACAGTTAAATCTCTATCTCCCATATCAACCTTAAAAGCATAATATGTTGAAACATCACTTCCTAAACTCATCCCAGAATAAATTCTATTGAAAAATACTCCAACAATTTCTTTTCTATCTTCTAAAGATTTTCCTTCAAGTTCTGCTAAAGAAGCCATTGTTAAAATTTGATGAACTGTTAAATTATTGTTTTCTATATCTTCTTTATAAGTATCTAGGAATTTCTCAGTGAAATTTAATATAACATTAAAGATTTGTTTTACAGTCACATCTTCACTTTCAAACACATAAGTATCTGGAAGTAAATATCCTTCTAAAGGATAATATATATCTTTTTGTTTTACTTCATCTGTTATAAACCAATATTTTTCTATTAAAGAATCTATATAATTTTCATTTTCTAAAAGTTTAAAAACATCTTCTTCAGTATTGGTTGTTTTTTCGGCAATTGTTTTAGCAATATATCTCATATTTTTGCCTTCAATAAAAGTTATTTTAACAGTGTCATCTGCAACTTCTCCATTTACAATATGAGCAATTATTGTTTTTGTGTCTTCTTCTGGTGTTAAATCATATTTTCCTGCTTGAAGTCCATTTACTTTATTTAATTTTGAATATATTTTCATAATAGTTGCACTTCTAATTACGCCTTCATTTTCCAGTAAATCTGCAATTTGTGAAAGTCCCATTCCTTCTTTTATTTCAACTCTTATAATTTTTTTATCTGCATCTCCAGATGCTTTTTCAAGTGGTGACAATCCTGTATTATAAAATACACAAATGCCAATAATTCCTACTAATATTATTGCTATTATAACTACTAGTCCTTTTTTCATACTATTTTCCTTTTATTTTTATTTAGATTTTTAAGAACAATCTATAAAACTAATCTTCAAGCACATAATCTACAATATTTTCTAATCTTGATTTCTCTAAATTATTATTTAATGTTACAGCAACCTTTAGTCCTGCTTCTTTAAATCTCGGTGCAAGTTCTAATATAAATCTATAAAAACTATTCACATCATCTATTGTATCAAATTCAATATTTATACCCATATAATTATATTTTACTAAATAATTTTTCAAAGAATTTATTACTGTTGTTCTTTCTGCATAACTTAATAAATTATTTGATACAGATTCATTATTTGTAAATGTAGGCATAATTGTTAATTTGTTTGTATCTGTCCAATTTTTATATATAGAATAAGTTGCAGTAGCACTTGTTGTTTTATCTAAAACTTTACTGTTTTTCTCTAGATAAAAAAATGTAGGTACAACAACATTTAATTTTTTATCATCCACTTCAATATTATCATATATTCCAGAGATATTAGAATAATTTCTATATACTTCTAATTCTTTATTTTCGTATTTATAATCTTCCCTAACAGTTCTTTCTTCTGAAATTCTATTTGCTTTTACATATCCAATATTTCCAAGAGGAGTTCTTATCTTTTTATAATTTCCATCTGTTTCAAGTACTGTTACAATTTCACCAATTATTAGCTTGTCTATCTTTTTACCAAAAAGACCTTTTTTATTTTCAACTTTTGTTTTTTTAGTAATTGATGCTTCTTTTTTTTCTTTTAATGTTGAATCCATAATGATTCTATTGCTTTTTTGTGAATAAATAATGTCTAAATCATAAACATCTGCTAAATCAGTTAAAGGTACATAAATTTTATCATCTACTTCATGTAATTTTCCTTTAAGCTTTATTGTTTCATCATTAATTTCTGCATATTCTTCATCCACTTTTAATAAAGCCACATGTGTATTATAAGTTGTAATTAATTCTTTTTCTGCTTCATTATAATAAATAGTTTTATCAAAAATATCTTGAATATCTTCTTTTGAGAAGAATATATTTTTATTATCATCAATTATTGGTTTATTTACTAATTCTATAAATTCATTATTTAATAAAATTGAAAGTTCTTTATATCTATTTTTTTCTTTATTTATTTTTACACATACTATAGTTATTATTAAAAGCAAAATTGCAATTAAAACAATTAAACAACGTCTTACTTTTAATTTATTTAATTTTCTCTTTTGTTTTGTCATTAATTTAACTCCATATATAAAATTTTACTTTTGAATTATATAATAAGCATCTAAAAAAATCTACATTTTTTGACACATTTTTTTCTTATTCTTTTCTTAATATTATTTTTACAAAAATGTTATATTTTTTACAAAAAAGTCATACTTTTTTTGTGTTTTTATTTGAATATTATATTTCTATATAGTATAATAGAAATGAAGTTTATTATTCGTTTATGAATAGATTGGAGGTTTATATGTGGCATATTTGGTTAATCATAGCTGGCGCATTTGTAATCCTTGAAATAGCAACAATGGGTTTTTTAGTCTTCTGGTTTGCTGTAGGTGCATTAGCTGCAATGGTTGTAAGCTTCTTTGTTGAAAGTGTTTTTGTTCAATCACTTATTTTCGTAATCATTTCAACAATATTACTTTTTGCAACAAAACCATTTGTAAATAAAGTTATGCCAAAAGATTCTTATGTAAAAACGAATTCTTATTCTATAGAAGGAAAAATTGGAAAAGTTACAATTGACATTGAACCAATTGAAGGAAAAGGTCAAGTTAAAGTTTCTGGTGAAGCATGGTCAGCAAAATCAGCTGACGATACATATATTCCTAAAGATACAGAAGTAGTTATCGAAAAAATCGAAGGCGTAAAAGCAATAGTAAAACCGTTAATAAAAAAATAATATAAAATAAAAAATAGGAGGATTTTTTAATGGGTGCATTATTAATATTACTTATTATTATCTGTGTTATCGCATACAACACAGTAAAAGTTGTTAGACAATCAGAAGTTTACATTATCGAAAGATTAGGTAGATTCCACAAAGTGGCTGATGCAGGTCTTACAATTATCGTTCCTTTCTTAGATAAGGTTCGTTCAGTTGTTAGTTTAAAACAACAAACAATGGATATTCCACCACAAGGAGTTATCACATCAGATAACGTTACAATCACAATTGATACAGTTGTGTTCTACAAAATTACAGATCCAGCAAAAGCTGTTTATGAAATTCAAAGTTTGAAAAAAGGTATTGAATACTTAGCTATCACAACAATTCGTGATATCGTTGGTAAAATGGAATTAGACGAAACATTCTCTTCTAGAGATCAAATCAATGATAAATTAAGAGTTATTCTTGATGAAGCTACAGATCCTTGGGGATGTAAAATAGACAGAGTTGAAATTAAAGACATCACTCCTCCAGCTGACATCAGAGATGCAATGGAAAAACAAATGAACGCTGAAAGAAATAAAAGAGCTTTAATTCTTGAAGCAGAAGGAGAAAGACAATCTGCAATTACTCTTGCTGAAGGTAGAAAAGAAGCTGCAATCTTAGATGCAGAAGCTGATAGAGAATCAAGAATTAGAAGAGCTACTGGTGAGGCTGAAGCTATTAAACAAGTTGCTGAAGCTAAAGCTCAAGAAATTCAAAGAGTTTACGATGCAATCAAAAAAGCTGATCCAGATGAAAAATTAGTTCAATTAAAATCTTTAGAAGCACTTCAAGAAGTTGCTAAAGGTGAAGCAAATAAAATCTTTATTCCATTTGAAGCTACAAAAGCTCTTAGCAGTTTAGGTGCTATGTCAGATGTTGTAAAAGATAAAAAAGATAATAAATAATTTTACATATTAAAAGAACTGAAATTAAATTTCAGTTCTTTTTTCATTAAATATATTTTTTAATATCTAATCTATTTTGCTATTAATTATATCTTAAATTTTCTACAGATTCTTTAATACTATCTACTAAATATTTAGTTTCTTCTAATGTATTAGACTTTCCAAATGTTATTCTCAAACTACTTCTTGCTAAATTATTTGGAACACCTATTGCTAAAAGCACATGTGATGGATTTAAAAGGCCTGCACTACAAGCAGAACCACTAGATGCACATATTCCCTTTTCATCTAATTTAGAAAGTAATTTACTTCCGTCAACTCCACTAAAACAAATATTAGCATTTCCTGGCAACCTCTTTTCCATATCTCCATTTATTCTAATATAGGAAATTTTTTGTTTTATTTCATCTATATAATAATCTCTTAAAAATTTAATATGATTATTATTTTTTTCCATATTTTTAATTGCAAGTTCCATTGCTTCAGCCATTCCAACAATCCCAGGAACATTTTCGGTTCCCGCTCTTTTATCTCTTTCTTGATGTCCACCATCTTGTATTCTCATAAAATTAATATCTTCTTTTATATATGCAACTCCTATTCCTTTTGGACCATAAAATTTATGAGCAGACAGTGAAAGCGCATCAATATTATATTTTTTTACATCTATATCTATATTACCAATAGCCTGAACTGCGTCTGTATGAAAATATATTCCATTCCTTTTAGCCATTTCTCCAATTTCTTTTATTGGCTGAATTGTTCCAATTTCATTATTTGCAAACATTATACTTATTAATATAGTATTTCTATTTATTGCTTTTTCAAGTTCTTTTACATCAACAATTCCATTAGAATTTGCATTTATATAACTTATCTTAAAACCAAATTTTTCTAAAAATTTACAAGTATTTAAAACTGCTGGATGTTCAATTTTGCTTGTAATAATATGATTGCCTTTATGTTTATTTGCAAAAGCAATCCCTTTTAAAATCATATTATCACTTTCACTACCACCACTTGTAAAATAAATTTCATTAACCTTACACCCTAGCAAATTAGCAATTTTCATTCTTGCTATATTAATAGCTTCTTTATTTGTTTTTCCAATATTATATACAGAAGAAGGATTCCCATACTCCTTGCAAAAATATGGTATCATTGTTTCTAATACCATTTCATCAACTGGTGTTGTTGCAGAATGATCAAAATATTTTATTTCCATTTTTTCACCTTCCCCTATTTTTTTATAAAAGTAATTTCTTTATATAATATGCTCAAAATAAAAAAGGTGATACGAATTTATCTCAAATAAAAAAGAGTCTTAAGACTAATCATCTTGAGACTCCCATCTTTTTATTTTTATATCTTTATACTTATTTAAAATTTCCATATATTTTGGATATTCTTCTTCCCATAAAGCATCAGGAACCTTTCCAAAAGCATCAAATATTGTATCTGCTTCTTGCAAAAATAATACTTGTTGTTGTGGAGAAAGCTTCTCATATTTTACAGAAAATGCATATAATTTATTTAAAGTATCATTTGCTTTTATAAATGACACGAAATCTTTTACTTCCATACCAGCCATTTTTATTTGAAAAACCGCTAAAAGTGTTAAGAATAAAATTATTGTAATTAATACACAAATTATTACTACTGCTATCAAAAATAACACCTATCTTTCTTTTGTTAAAACTAAAGCGATTATAACATATACTTTTTTTTTTATCAATATCTTGTAAAATTTTTATTCTATGATATTATAAGAATTAGATTTCGTTTTTTATAAAACAAAATTACTTTTATACTTTTCTATTTATATGAAAGGATTTTTTTATTTATGGAACAAAAGAAATTTAACGATATAAAAAAAGCAGGACTTGCTGGAATTTTTGGAAATATATTTTTACTACTAATAAAAGCAACAATCGGATTTATTACTCACAGTCAATCAATGATTGCTGATAGTGTAAATAGCGCATCTGACATTATAGCATCATTGATGACATTTATTGGTAATAAAATTTCTAGCGAGCCAAAGGACAAAGACCATAATTTTGGTCATGGAAAAGCAGAATATATCTTTTCACTTTTTATTAGTATTACAATGATTTTAGTATCATTAAAACTTTTAATAGATTCAGCAAGTACTTTAATTAATAAAACTCACTTTGAATTTTCGTGGATATTAATTTTAGTATGCGCCCTTACTATTATAACTAAATTAATTTTATATTTATATACAAAGAAACTATTTAAAAAATATGATAATATTCTTTTAAAATCAAATTACAAAGACCATAAAAACGACTGCCTAGTTACAACATGTACTTTAATTTCTATAATCTTTGGATACCATGGAATTTATTGGGTTGATGGATTAGTTGGTATTGGAATTTCAATTTGGATATTAATTACTGGAATAGGAATATTCTTAGAAAGTTATAATGTTTTAATGGATGTTTCTTTAGATGAAAAAACAAAAGATACAATTATGGAAATTGTAAAAAAACACAAAGATATAAAAAATTGTTATAACTTATATACTGCACCAGTTGGATATAAATATTTAGTAGTATTTACAATTGCAGTCGATGGAGATATGACTACTTATGATAGTCATAAGCTTGCAAATCATTTAGAAAAAGATGTAGAAAAATTAGATAAAGTTGATAAAGCTGTTGTTCATGTTCATCCTGTAAATTTAGATTAAACATTTTAATTATAAAAAATAAAAACCACGTCTAAAAGGCGTGGTTTTCACTTGCCCTAAAAGGGCTTATA
>CAZPAF010000040.1:0-17967 GCA_964584475.1 uncultured Lachnospiraceae bacterium
GATGGAGAATTGATTATTTTATAATATCAGATATATTAAAAGATAAAATAAAAGATGCAAAAATTCATAATGATATTTTGGGAAGTGATCATTGTCCAATTGAATTAGATATATTTTAAGAAATAGTTAATAATTAATATTTAATTCATACACTTTTTATAAATTAACAAAATGAGAATTAAATTTAAAACGATAGAATAAAAACTGGGAGGAAAAAATGTTAAAAAAATTAGCAAAATGTGTAGGCGAATATAAATCACATGCAATAAAAACACCATTATATGTAGCTTGTGAATGTGTTTTTGATGTAATAATTCCATTTTTAATGGCATTTTTAATAGATGAAGGAATAAATAAAGGTGATTCTGGAGTAATTATAAAAATAGGAGTGGCTCTAATTATTTGTTCAATTTTAGCAATGTTTTGTGGAGTTATGAGTGGGCGTCATGCGGCTAGAGCAAGTAGTGGATTTGCCAAGAATTTAAGAAGAAAAATGTATCATAATGTACAAAATTATTCTTTTTCAAATATAGATAAGTTTTCACCAGCAAGTATTGTTACTCGTCATACAACTGACGTAAACAATGTTCAAATGGCATTTCAAATGATGACTAGAATTGCAATAAGAGCACCATTAATGCTTATATTCTCTTTAGTTATGGCTTTTGTGGTAAATGCTAAACTATCATTGATTTTCTTAGGAGCTATACCATTTTTAGCAATAGGATTATATTTGATAGCAACTAAAGCTCATCCAATTTTTGAAAAAGCAATTAAAACTTATGATAATTTAAATACTATTGTAGAAGAAAATGTTAGAGGAATAAGAGTTGTAAAATCTTATGTAACAGAAGAAAAAGAAATTGAAAAATTTGATGGTGTTTCAAAAGAAATTTATAATCAATTTTCTAGAGCAAGTAAACTTGTTTCATTAAACAATCCTTTAATGCAATTTACAGTAAGCACAATTATTGTATTAATTTCTTGGTTTGGTGGAAAAGAAATTGTGGCTGGAGGATTAACAACTGGTGAATTTACAAGTATGATTTCTTATGCAATGCAAATATTAATATCTCTTATGATATTATCTATGGTTTTAGTTATGATTATGATATCTAGAGCTTCAGCTGAAAGAATAGTAGAAATTCTAGATGAAGAAAGTGATATTGTAAATAAAGAAAATCCAGTAATGGAAGTTAAAGACGGATCAATTAAATTTGATAATGTTAACTTTAGTTATGTTAAAGATATAAATAAATTATGTTTAAAAAATGTAAATCTTGAAATTAAATCTGGAGAAACTGTTGGAATAATTGGAGGAACTGGTTCTTCAAAAACAACTTTTGTTCAATTAATCCCAAGACTTTATGACACCACAACCGGTAGATTACAAGTTGGCGGTGTTGATGTAAAAGACTATGATATACATACTTTAAGAAATGAAGTTGCAATGGTTCTTCAAAAGAATGTGTTGTTCTCAGGAACAATTAAAGAAAACTTACGTTGGGGAAATGAAAACGCAACTGACGAAGAAATAGAAAGAGCATGTAAATTAGCACAAGCACATGATTTCATAATGAGTTTCCCAGACAAATATGATACATATATTGAACAAGGTGGAACAAATGTGTCTGGTGGTCAAAAACAAAGGCTTTGTATTGCTAGAGCCATTTTAAAGAAACCTAAAATTTTAATTTTAGATGATTCTACAAGTGCCGTAGATACAAAAACAGATAGTTTAATAAGAAAAGCATTTGCTGAAGAAATACCAAATACAACAAAACTTATAATTGCCCAAAGAATTTCTTCTGTTCAAGAGGCAGACAAAATAATAGTAATGGAAAATGGTGAGATTAACGCATTTGGAACACATGAGGAATTACTTGCTACAAATGCTATTTATAAAGAAGTATATGAATCTCAAACACAAATGAAGGGAGGAGATATATAATGGACAAAAAAGATATGAAAATGCAAAGACCTCCTAAACCTAAAATGGATGTGAAAGTTTTAGGTAGAGTAATGGGATATATATTTAAAAAATATAAGTTTAGAATGCTTTTAGTTTTAACATTTATAGTGCTTAGTACAATTTCTTCAGTAGCGGGAAATTTATATTTAGAAACTTTGATAGATGATTATATAGTTCCACTTGTTGGCGCAGAAAATCCAGTATTTACAGGACTTTTGAAAGCAGTTGGAACAATGTCAATAATTTATTTAGTTGGTGTAATTAGTAGTTTAATTCATACTAGAATAATGGTTACAATTTCTGAAGGTACTTTAAAAGATATTCGTGATGAATTATTTATTAAAATGCAAGAACTACCAATAAGGTATTTTGATACAAATACTCATGGTGATATTATGAGTAGATATACAAATGATATTGATACTTTAAGCCAAATGATTGCTCAAACAATACCACAATTTTTCTCATCTGCAATCACAATAGTAACAGTATTTATATCTATGGTTGTAACAAATATATATTTAACTTTAGTAGTAATGATTTCATTAGGATTTATATTTGTAGCAACTAGATTTATTACATCTAGAAGTGGCAGATATTTTATGAAACAACAACAAGCTATTGGTAAGTTAAATGGTTATGTTGAAGAAATGATAAATGGACAAAAAGTTATAAAAGTATTTTGCTATGAACAAAAAGCAAAAGAAAATTTTGATAAATTAAATGAAGAACTTTGTGAATCAGTTTATAATGCAAATAAATATGCAAATAACATCGGTCCAGTAAATGGTGCTTTGGGAAATGTTCAATATGCTCTTTTAGCTTTAGTTGGTGGGCTTTTAGCTGTAAATGGTATTGGAAATGTAAGTGTTGGTTTAATTGTTTCATTTTTACAATTAAGTAAAACTTTTATAAGACCAATAAATCAAGTTTCACAACAATTAAATTCAGTTGTTATGGCACTGGCTGGTGCTAAAAGAATTTTTGAACTTATGGACCAAGAACCTGAAATTGATAATGGATATGTTACTTTAGTAAATGCAAAATATATTGATGGTGTTTTGACTGAAACTGAGGAAAAAACTGAAATGTGGGCTTGGAAATATCCGCATAGCGATGGTCGTTTAGAATATATAGAAGTTAAAGGTCATATCGAAATGACAGATGTTGATTTTGGATATGAAGAAAACAAAACAGTTTTGCATGATATAAGTTTATATGCAAAACCAGGACAAAAGATTGCTTTTGTTGGGGCAACTGGTGCTGGAAAAACAACAATCACAAATCTAATAAATCGTTTCTATGATATTGAAGATGGAAAAATTAGATATGATGGAATAAATATTAACAAAATTAAAAAAGATGATTTAAGACAATCTTTAGGCATGGTTCTTCAAGACACACATCTTTTTTCTGGAACAATCAAAGAAAATATTAAATACGGAAATGATGAGGCAACAGATGAAGAAGTAATTGAAGCAGCAAAACTTGCAAATGCACATGATTTTATCATGAGACTTCCTAAAGGATATGATACAGATGTGTCTGGAGATGGTGCTAGTCTTTCTCAAGGACAAAGACAATTGTTAGCTATTGCAAGATGTGCTTTAGTAGATCCTCCAGTAATGATTCTTGATGAAGCAACTTCAAGTATAGATACAAGAACTGAAAAAATAGTTCAAGACGGTATGGATAAACTTATGGAAGGAAGAACTGTTTTTGTAATTGCTCATAGATTATCTACAGTTAGAAATTCAAAAGCTATTATGGTTTTAGATCACGGAAAAATTATTGAAAGAGGAAATCACGAAGATTTAATTGCACAAAAAGGAACATATTATCAATTATATACTGGTGCATTTGAACTTGAATAATAAAATTTTTGATGTAGAAAAAGAAGGAATGTAAATGTTAATTAGTCAAATAGAACCCAATGATTATAGAGGTATTAATTTATTAAATATTGATAAACCAGAAAGTCTTATGGAAAGAATTATTGAACCGCCACTGCTTAATGCATGTAAGATATTTAAAAACAAAGGGATAGAAACTGTGATGAGCAGTGCAAATAAAAATAATCTTTTAAAACCTGGCGAAAAACCAAAAGAAAAAGAAGATGTATATGGAAATGGACAGCAATGGTTTTTAAATCATCCTATTTATGAAGATGCTGGCAGAGGATATGCATGGATAATGCTTAATTTTCAAACTTTATCAGAAGAAAATAGAGAGTGGATTTTTTCCTTAGAAGAAAGAAAAGGAGAAAATGGAGAACCAATTGGAGAAAAAGCCGTTTGGTTTATAGAACCTAATAGTTTCGAGATATTTAACTCTAAAAAGGGAGTAAAATCTCCAAAATTCGATGAGAAAAAAATTATTTTAGGCTATAATGATGGTTTGTATCCTAGACAAACAGTAATACTTAGAATGCCAATTACTGAATCAACAACAAGTGAAGAGGTTGATGAATATTTTTCAAAATTGGCAGAAAGTTTTAAAGAGCAAATACCAAAAAAGAAAAAAGAGGTTCCAGAAGATATAGAGCCTTAAAAATATTTACTGTGTAAAATTCAATAAAATAATATAAAAATAAAAACAAACTTTAGTATAAGTTTACTAAAGTTTGTTTTTTATTTATTTTAGAAATTATTTAATTATTTCAAAATATAAAAACATGAAATGCTGAATTTTAATATACTTTCGTTGATTAATAAAAATTAATATTTTGTTCATAATTGTAAAATATAATAGTTAAGTAAAAATATAATTAGGAAAGAGGCATCGAAAGTGGAATTAAAAAAATTCAAATTAAAATTCAAGAAAATGAAAATGCATAATATAGAAAAAGCATTAGATGAAATTGATTATGAAAATGTTAAACATAAAAAAATTACAAAAAGGAATACACCTTATGAAGATAAAACAGATTTTAAAACAGTAAAAGAAGCATTTTTAAAATCATTAGATAAAAATTCAAATAATCCATGTATCTTAGAAAAAACAAATCACAAAGAATCTTATAAAACAATAACTTATAAAGAATTTGGTGAAGATGTTTTTGCGTTAGGTACAGCATTAATAGAGAAATTAAATTTGAAAGATAAAAGAGTCTTAATTATTGGTGAGACACAATATGATTGGTATATTTCATATATGGCAATGCTTTGTGGTGTCGGAATAGCAGTTCCGGTTGATAAAGAGTTACCACTTAACGAACTTGAAAACGTTGTAAGACGTTCAAAAGCTTCTGCAATTATATATTCTTCTAAAAAAGCAGGAGATATAAATAAATTAAAAGAAATAGTTCCAGAAGTAGAATATTATATTGAAATGAAATCAGAACAAGAATTAAAAGGAAATTCTGTTGGAATTAAATATTTAATAAATCAAGGAAAAGAAATTAGAAAAAACGGAAATAATGATTTTGAAAAAATCGAAATAGATCCAGATGAATTTAAAATTTTATTTTTTACATCAGGAACTTCAGCAGAATCTAAAGGTGTAATGCTATGCAACAGAAATTTGGCAGAAAATATAAATGCAGTTTCAGCTTATGTAAAAATATATCCAACAGATAGACTATTTTCTATATTACCACTACATCATTGTTATGAATCAACAATTGGATTTTTAGTACCAATCGCAAATGGCGCATCTATTGCTATATGCGAAGGATTAAAGTATATAGTTCCCAATATGCAAGAAGCAAAACCAACAGCTATGCTTGCAGTTCCGCTTTTAGTAGAAAGCCTTTATAAAAAAATAAATGAAAAAATTGTAAAAAGTAAAAAAGATAAAATAATAAATGTAATGATTTCTGCAACAAACAGTTTAAAATCAATGGGAATTGATGTTAAGAAAAAAGTATTTAAAGAAATTTATGATAATTTAGGTGGAAATATAAGAATTATTGTTTCTGCAGCTGCTCCAATTGATGCTAAAGTTGGAAAATGGTTGGGAGACATTGGAATAATGTTCTTACAAGGTTATGGATTAACAGAAACAGCACCAATTTCAGCGTTAACACCAGATTATGATTCATCTATTGGAAGTGTTGGAAAACCAATAGTTCAAGCGGATATTAAAATTGATAATCCTAACGAGAATGGAGAAGGAGAAATATTAATAAAATCACCAACTTTAATGCTTGGATATTATGAAAACGAAGAAAAGACTAAAGAAGTAATAAATGATGATGGATATTTTTACTCTGGAGATATTGGTTATATGGATGAAAATAATAATATTTTTATAACAGGAAGAAGTAAAAATGTTATTGTTACTCAAAATGGAAAAAATATTTATCCAGAAGAAATTGAAAATCTATTAACAAATATAGTAGAAATAAAAGATGTTATGGTTTATGGAAAAAATCCTGAAGGGGAACAAACAAAGAAAAAGGATTCTAAAGAATTAATAGTTACTGCAAAAGTTGTTCCAAACTATGAAAAAATAAAAGAACTTCATGGTGATATTTCTGATGAAGAAATTTCGAGTATTATTTGGGAGCAAATAAAAGAAGTTAATAAGAAATTAACTTCTTATAAAGCTGTAAAACAATTAGAAATTAAAAAAGATGAATTCGAAAAAACATCAACTATGAAAATAAAAAGATATAAAGAGTTAGAAAAGAAATAAAAATGAGAAAAAAACAAATTAATAAAGAAATTTATTATAAATCTTTTAATCAAGATGTAGTAACAAATAAAAACCAAGATTATAAATTAAAAGATAATTATGTTTGGATAAATAATAATATAATATATAGAATTTGTTCAAAAAGTTTATATGTTTTTGCATATATAGTTAGCTTTTTCTATTGTAGATTTTTTTTACACATGAAAATAATAAACAATAAAGTTTTAAAAAAATATAAAGAACAAGGCTTTTTCTTATATGCAAATCATACGCAACCAATTGGTGATGTGTTTATGCCAGCACATGTTTGTAAAACAAAAAGAACATATGTAGTTGTTAGCCAAGCTAATTTGGGAATACCTATTATAGGAAGAATATTACCAATGTTAGGTGCTATACCCACTGCAAATTCAATAAGTGGCAGTAAAAAATTTTTTGAAGCCATAAATGTTCGAATAAAAGAGAAAAAGTGTGTGGTGATATATCCAGAAGCACATGTGTGGCCATATTATACAGATATAAGACCTTATGAAACAGCTTCTTTCAAACTTCCAATTAATCTAGAAGTACCAAGCTTTGTAATGACTACGACATACTATAAAAGAAGATTTGGAAATAAACCTGGAATTAAGATTTTTGTTGACGGTCCATTTTTTTCTGATCAAAAACTTGATAAAAAAGAACAAGCAGAAAATTTAAAAAACAAAGTTTATGAATGCATGAAAAAAAGAAGTGAAGAAAGTGATTATGAATATATAAAATATATAAAGGGAGAATAAGATGAACATTTTGTATTGTGGTGACAAGAACATTGAAGACGGACTAATTATTTCAATACTATCATTATTAAAAAATGTAAAAGAAAAACTAAATATATATGTGTTTACAATAAAAATAGAAACAGAAGAAAAACAATATAATCCAATATCAGATTCTACTATAGAATTTCTTGATAAAAAAGTAAAAGAATTTAATGAAAACAGCTTTGTTAAAAAAATTGATATTACAGAATTATTTATAAATGATTTACCAGAAAAGAATATGGAAACAAGATTTACACCGTGCTGTATGTTAAGGCTGTTTGCAGACAAAGTAGATGAAATACCAGATAAAATTTTGTATTTAGATACAGATGTTGTATGTAGGAAAAACTGTATAGATTTTTATAATCAAGATGTTAACGATTATGAAGTTGTTGGAGTATTAGATCATTATGGAAAATGGTTTTTCAAGAATAATATTTTAAAAATGGATTATATAAATTCAGGGGTTTTATTATTAAATGTAAAAAAAATTAAAGAAACTAAAATGTTTGAAAATTGTAGAGAAAAATGTAAGAATAAAGAAATGTTTATGCCAGACCAGTCTGCAATTAATAAACTTTCTAAATTCAAAAAAATTGAATCAAGAGAATATAATGAGCAAAGAAAACTTGCAAATAATACAGTTTTTCAACATTTTACAACAAGTTTTAGATTTTTTCCTTGGTTTCACGCATTAACAATAAAACCTTGGGAAATTGAAAAAGTTAGAAATAAATTAAAAATAACAGAGTATGATGATATTTTAGAAGAATATACCAATATTATAGAACAAATCAATTTAATTAAGGGGGAAACAATATGCCAATAAAAAAAGAAATACCAATTTTTTTCACAATAGATAACAGTTATGCACCTTATATAAGTGTTGCAATAAAATCAATAATAGAAAATTCATCTAAAGATTATGATTACAAAATTATAGTTCTTCATCAAGAATTAAATGATGAAAATATAAAAAAAATTAAATCTCTTGAAGAAAATGGTTTTGAAATAAAATTTGTATATATGAAAGATGGACTAGAATGTATTACAGATAGAATTGAAAATAGACTTAGATGTGATTACTTTACTCTTACAATTTATTTTAGACTATTTATTGCAGATATGTTTCCAGAATATGATAAAGGAATTTACATAGATAGTGACGTGGTTGTTCCAGGTGATATATCAGAATTATATAATATAGAGCTTGCAGATAATATTATAGGTGCTTGCAGTGATAAATCAGTTGTAGATGTGCCAGAACTTGCAAGGTATATGGAAGAGGCAATTGGTGTTAGTAGATATGAGTATATAAATTCAGGAGTATTATTAATGAATTTAAGAGAAATGAGAAAAAAGAAATTTACTCAAAGATTTTTAGATTTATTAAATAAATATCATTTTGATTGTGTTGCACCAGATCAAGATTACTTAAATGCAATTTGTAATGGGAAAATTTTATATTTAGATGAAGTATGGGATGCAATGCCAACAGAAGGAAAATTGCCATTAGAGAATCCAAAACTTATTCATTATAATCTTTTCCAAAAACCTTGGTGCTATGATGATATTCAATATGAAGATTATTTTTGGAAATATGCTAAAAAAACAAAATATTATGATGAAATCATTAATTTTAAAAATAATTATTCAGAAGAACAAAAAGAAGCTGATAGAAATTGTTTACAAATTTTAGTAACTAAAGGTGGTCAGATGCATAACAATGAAATTACATTTAAAAAAGTAATGGAATCAGGAGAAAAAATTCGTTTATGATAATTGGAGATAATAAAGATATCGTGATAAAAAATATAGAAAATGCAGCGCGAGAAGGAAGACTTAATGATAAAGTTGAAGTGAATGATCCCTCTCTTAATCAAGAGGAAAAAAAGGATATAATAAATAAATATTTACAAAATCGAGAAAAACAAATTTTTAAAACTAAAACAAAGATTGCAAAGACAGTTATTTCTATATTAACAGATATTTTACACAAAGATACGGAAATAATTGGACTTGAAAATATAAAAGATATAAACACAGGAGCTATTGTAACAAGTAATCATTTTAATCCTTTAGATAATTTGATAATACAAAAAATGGCTAAAGAAATGGCTAATAAAAGGTTATATATAGTAAGTCAAGAAACTAATTTGGCTATGACAGGAATTATTGGTTTTTTTATGAATTATTCTGATATTATTCCAGTAACAGATCAAGTTACTTATATGAAGAAAGAGTTTCCTAAAATTATTAAAAATACATTGAGAGAAAATAATTTTATTCTTATTTATCCTGAACAAGAGATGTGGTTTAATTATAAAAAACCAAGAACATTAAAAGAAGGTGCATATTATTTTGCTGCTAAAAATAATGTTCCAATTATTTCTTGTTTTGTAGAAATGATTGAAACTACTGAAAAAGAAAATGAAGATTTTAATAAGGTAAAATATAAATTGCATATATTAAAACCTATATATCCTGATTCAAAATTAACAGCTAAACAAAACAGTATAATTATGAAAGAAATTGATTATAAACAAAAGAAGGATGCTTACGAAAAAATTTATAATAAAAAACTTGAATACACTTTTGAACAGTATGATATTGCTGGATGGAAAAATTACGTATAAAAGGAAGCAAAAAATTATGAATATTTTAGTTACAGTTAATAAAAAATATGTTGATCAATTGAATATCATGTTAAATTCTATTCAATACTCTAATCCGGAAGAAAAATTTAACATCTATGTATTACACAAAAATTTAAATCAAGAGGATATTTTAGAAATTGGAAAACTTTTAAATAAAGAAAATTTTTCTATAATACCGATAAAAATTCCTAAAAGTGAAATAGATACTTTTCCAGTTTATCAAAAAAGGTATCCAGTAGAAATATATTTCAGATTATTTGCCACTAAATATTTACCACAAGAGTTAGATAGAATTTTATATTTAGATTCAGATACGATTATTATAAATAAACTAAATGAATTATATAATATGGAATTTGGAAATAATTATTATATAGCAGCAACTCATATTAAGAAAGTTATTCACAAAATCAATGAAATAAGATTAGATATTGAAGAAGATGATGCTTATATTAATACTGGCGTTCTTTTAATAAATCTTAAAAGCTTGAGAAAAATGGATGTTGAAAGAAGAGTAATAAAATATGTAAATGAAAATAAGAAGAAATTAATATTACCAGATCAAGATATAATTAGTGGTATTTTTGGAAACAAAATAAAATTAGTGGAACACTTGAAATTTAATTTGGGTGAAAAATGCATTATTGATTATAATCTAAGATATCCTTATAAAAAAATAGACTTGAACTGGATTAAGCAAAATTCTGTAATTATACATTACTATGGGAAAAATAAACCATGGAATGACACGTATATAGGGAAATTAAATATTTTTTATAATGAAACGATAAATAAAATGAAACAAGAAATGGAAGTGAATGTTGATGAAAATATTTGTTAATTGTATAACTACATTTAGATTTTTATATACTTTATTTTTACCGATTATAAAAAACAAAGTATCTAATACTTTTTTTATAATAAATATAATTTTATTATTTTTAACCGATTCAATTGACGGAACTTTAGCAAGAAAATATAATGTACAAACAATATATGGTAGTGGAATGGATACAATAGCAGATAAAACTTTAAGTCTAGTATTACTTTTTATGCTTGCTGAGAAGATTTCCATATTAAGTTTAATTATTATATTAGAAGTAATAATATTTTTGATAAGTATTTCTGCAATATTTTGTAATAAAAAAATAAAAGTAGGTTTGTGTGGAAAAATAAAAATGTGGTTTTTGGCAGGGACAATTGTTTTTTGTTATATGAATTATTTTGGAATAGCACATTACAGCATTGTTTTAGGTGTCGGACTATTTACTATAATTTTACAATTATTAACTATGTTTGATTACATAAGTGGAATTTTAATTAAAACAGAAAATAAATTAGATGTACCTAAAATCAAAAGTTTTAAGGAACTGAAATATATATTATTTGACACCGCGTATTATAAAATGTTATATAATTAATTAGAGAAAGGCAAATATATGTTTAAAATTTTAGTTGTAGAAGATAATAAAAATTTAAGAAAATTAATGGTGACTTATTTAAAGAATAATAATTATGAAACTTTAGAAGCAGAAGACGGTAAAGCTGCATTGGAAGTTATGGATAACAATCATGTAGATTTAATTATTTGTGATATAATGATGCCAAATATGGATGGTTATGAACTTAGTAAAGAATTAAGAAATGCTAATTATATGCTTCCAATTTTGATGGTTACTGCCAAAGATTCTATTGATGATAAAAGAGAAGGATTTTTGTCAGGAGTAGACGACTATATGGTAAAACCAGTTGATATGGATGAAATGATATTAAGAGTAGGAGTTTTATTAAGAAGAGCTAATATTGTAAATCAAAGAAAATTAATTATAAAAGATGTTGTATTATCTTATGATGAATATACATTAAGAAAAGGGAAAAAAGAATATCAATTGCCGCAAAAAGAATTTCAATTATTATATAAGTTGCTAAGTATTCCGAATAAGATTTTTACAAGACAAGATTTAATGGATGAAATCTGGGGATATGATACTAAATCAGATTTAAGAACTGTAGATGTTCATATTAAAAGATTAAGAGAAAAATTTGAAAAATTTAAAGAATTTGAGATTGTAACAATAAGAGGAGTAGGTTATAAAGGAGTAATTAAAGAGTAAATGAAAAAAAAGAAATTTAAAATCGACAAGAAAAAAGGTATAAGATCTTTGTATGTTTACATAAGTTTATCTTTTTTAATTGCGATGATTGCAGTTATTTTGGGGACTTTAGTATATTTTGGCTACATAAGGAAAAATATACTAGATATTTCTTATGATATTGAAATTGTTGAAAAAATAATAGAAGAAAACAATATTGAATTAATGTTAGATGGTTTGAAAAGTGCTTTAATATATGGACTTATGACTGGATTAATTTTAATATTTTTTGTAACAAGTCATATAATAAAACCAATAAGAAAAATAACAGAAGCTACAAAAAAAATAGCGTCTGGTGATTTTAACACAACTGTTGATATAAATAGAAATGATGAAATCGGTAAGCTAGCAGATAATTTTAATGTTATGGTTAAAGAATTAAATAGTATAGAATATTTAAGAAAAGATTTTGTTAGCAACGTTTCTCATGAGTTAAAGACCCCAATTGCTTCAATACAAGGATTTACAAAATTACTTGCTAAAGATAATTTGAGCAAAGAAGAAAAACAAGAATATATTGATATCATAATAGAAGAAACTAGTAGATTATCTAATTTATCAAATAATATGATAAAATTAACAAATTTTGAAAATCAAGAAATAATAACAAATAAGAAAAAATACAGATTAGATGAGCAATTAAGAAAAGCTATTATAATGTTAGAAGAAAAAATAAATGAAAAAAATATTAAAGTTACATTAGATTCGGAAGAAGTAACAATAATTGAAGATGAAGATTTAATAATGGAAGTATGGATAAACTTATTAAATAATGCAATAAAGTATTCGAATGAAAATGGTAACATTGAAATTAAGATTATAGAAGAAAAAGAATATGTTAAAGTTGAAATAAAAGATGATGGAATAGGAATACCGAAAGATAAACAAGAAAGGATTTTTGAAAAATTTTTCCAAGTAGAAAGAGCACATTCTTCTGATGGAAGCGGATTGGGCTTAGCAATTGTAAAAAGAATTATGGATTTAACAAATGGAAAAATTGAGCTTGAAAGTGAAGAAGGACAAGGCACTAAATTTATAATGTATGTAAGAAAATTTGAAACAGAAAATAAATAAGGAAAAATAATAAATTGCATTTAATACTACGAAATAGTAGAATTGAATGCAATTTTGTTTGTTAAGAAAAAATATAGTTGATTATGTTTTGGTATAAGGAAATTATTTTTTATGTTCATACATAGTTCATTTTAAGGTGATAATATCCTTTAAACATCACAAATAAAAGGACGTGAAATGATTGAAATATAAAATATTAGTTATTGTAAATCCTAAAGCTGGAAAAGGTAAATTTAAAAGATATATACCAGAGTTAAAAGAAAAATTTGAAAAGAAAAATTATGAGATTGATATTATATATACTACTATAGATAATAATGCAACAATGATAATAGAAAAATATGAGAAAGATATTGATATAGTAATTGTGTGTGGTGGAGATGGAACTTTAAATGAAGTTGTTCAAGGTATTTATAAAACCAATAAGAAAGTTTTTCTTGGATATATTCCTTCTGGTACAACAAATGATTTTGCCAAAAGTATAAATGTTTCATTTGATAAAATGGATATTGCTAACAAAATAAATGAATATGATTGTAGAAAAGTAGATATAGGAATAATTAATGAAAAAAATTTTATTTTTGCAGTCACCTTTGGAATTTTCTCAAGTACCTCTTATAAAGTAACTACAAAATGGAAAAACAGAATAGGAAGATTAGCATATTTTTTATATGGAGTTACAGAACTGTTTAATTACAAGACTTATAAATTAAAAATAAAAGTAAATGAAGAAATAATAGAAGATGAATTTGTTTTTGGAAGTGTAAGTAATTCAAATTACGTTGGCGGATTTCATATGTATAAAAATGATGAGATTTTATTAGATGATGGATATTTTGAAGTTTTATTAGTGAAAAAACCAAAGAATTTTATTGAGTTATTAAAATTATCATATAAAGTGATGAATGGAAAGTTGAGTGATGAAAAAATATATAGTTTTAAAGCCAATAATTTATGTATAGAATCTGAAAATGATATGGAAATTGCAATTGATGGAGAGTATGGAGGTAATTTAAATAAGATATGGTTATTTAATATAAATCAATATGTAGATTTTATTACTCCTAAAAGTATTGAAAAATAAGTAAAAAAGAATTAAAATTTATAAAGAGTCTTAATAAAATAATTGAAATTTAATTGTAAGAATGGAGAAATAAGTGAAGAAGATAAATAAAAAAACATTAGTGCTTGCAATCATAATTGCAATTATGATTGGACTGTTATCATTAGTCTTATATTTTACGAATGAAGAATGTGAATATATATTATATAAAGAGTTTTACTCTGAACTTGAAAATGAAAAAATAGAAAAAGTTATAATAGAAGATTCAAGATTGCAATTTTACAAAAAAGATTCAAATAAATTATATGAAACAGAAAATCCTGAAACTGATAATTTAAAAGAATATTTGTTATTACAAGGAGTAACTGTAGAAACAAATTCTACTGAAGATACGTTTGTGTTTGTATTTGATATAATATTTTACTTAATTTTCTTTGGAGCTGCTGGATTTGGAATATACAAATTAGTTGGGATGAATAGAAATACTTTTAAAGTTGTAAAGCATACAAAAGTTAAATTTGAAGATATTGCTGGTATGGATGATTTAAAAAAAGAGATGATGCAAATTGTAGATATCTTAAAAAATTCTAAAGAATACAGAGAAAAAGGAATAAGACAAACTAAGGGAATAATTTTTGAAGGTAATCCAGGAAATGGAAAAACATTATTTGCAAAAGCTTTAGCAGAAGAAGCTGGTGTAAATTTTATAGCAACAAAAGGTGCTGATTTTCAAAGTGCAGTTATGTCTTTGGGGGCTGGAAAAATAAAAACATTATTTAAAAAAGCTAAAAAATATAGACCTTGTATAATTTTTATAGATGAATTTGATGGAATTGGAGAAAGAAGAAATTATGCAGGAAGTGGTGTAGATAAAGAAAATAATAGAATAATAACAGCTATGCTAAATGAAATGGATGGATTCGATACTGAAGATGGGATTTTAGTAATTGCTGCAACAAATTCTTATGGTTCTTTAGACCCTGCTTTAATTAGACCAGGAAGATTTGATTTGAAATATAATATTTCAAATCCAGATCAGCTAACAAGAGTTAAATTAATAGATTTATATACAAAAAATAAAAAATTATCAGAAGATATTAATAAAGAAAGATTAGCTGCTGCATTTGAAAATTTAAGTTGCTCAGCTATAGAAACAATTTTAAATGAAGCATCTATGATTTCAATGTTAAATAAAAGAGAACAAATTATTATTGATGATATTGTTTTGGCGGCACAAAAAACGAATTGTAGATTAAATCTAAAAATATTAAAAAAATAGAAATTTAAAATAAATAGTAAAGTTTTATGGAATAAAACAGAAATTAAATGTAAATAGTCAATATGATAATAAATTATCATATTGACTATTTTTTATTCCGATAATTATAATCGTTGACGCGAAATTAAAAATTTCAACGACGATTTGATAGAAAATGTTTGGTGTAAGCAATAAATTAGTTCATGTTAAATTCACAATGAGATAATAATATGTATGTGAAAAAAATATATGAAGGGAGTAATATTTTGAGAAAAATATTTAATATTAATAAAAAATGGGCTTTTTCTAAAGAAGCAACTATTGTTCCTCAAGAAATGCCAACTAAATGGAATTGGGTGAATCTACCACATACATGGAATAATATAGATGGGCAAGATGGAGATTCTGATTTTTATAGAGGAACTTGTTATTATGCAAAAGAAATAAATAAAGATGAATTGCCAAAGGCAGATGAATATTATTTAGAAATTTGTGGAGCAAATTCTTCAGCAACTGTATATATAAATAACAAAAAACTAGCACATCATGATGGCGGATATTCTACTTGGAGAGTAAACATTACAGAAAATTTATTAGATAAAAATTTGATTGTTATAGCAGTTGATAATAGCAAGAATGATAAAGTATATCCTCAAAATGCTGATTTTACTTTTTATGGTGGACTTTATCGTGATGTAAATATTATTGCAGTTAATAAATCTCATTTTGATTTAGATTATTATGGCGGAAATGGTCTTAAGGTAACACCCAAAATAGAAGGAAATAATGCAAATGTTGAAGTAGAAGTGTTTTTGACTAACGAAGAAAAAGGACAAGAGTTACTTTATATTATAAAAGACCAAGAGGGAAATATAGTTGGTAAAAAGAAAACATCGATTGATGAAAAAATAGTAAATTTTGAAATAAATAATGTTCATGTATGGAATGGAAGAAAAGATCCATATTTATATAATGCAGAAGTGGTTTTATTAAATAGTGAAGAAAAAATAGATTCTGTTAGTACAAGATTTGGATGTAGAACATTTGAAATAGATGCAGAAAAAGGATTTATATTAAATGGTAAAGAATATCCATTAAGAGGAGTTTCGAGACATCAAGATAGATGGGAAGTAGGAAATGCCTTGCTTCCAGAACATCATAAAGAAGATATAGATTTAATTTGTGAAGTTGGAGCAAATACAATTCGTTTAGCTCATTATCAACATGACCAATATTTTTATGATTTATGTGATGAAAAAGGTTTAGTAATATGGGCTGAAATTCCGTATATATCTTCACATATGCCAAATGGAAGAGAAAATACAATTTCACAGATGAAAGAATTAATTATTCAAAATTATAATCATCCATGTATTGTTGTATGGGGATTATCTAATGAAATTACTATAGAAAAAAGTGAAGATAATGATTTAATAGAAAATCATAAAATACTAAATGAATTAGTACATGAAATGGATAAAACAAGAAAGACTGTGGTTGCTGCTGTGAGTATGTGTCCTACTGACCATCCATATTTAAGAATACCAGATGCAATTTCATATAATCATTATTTCGGATGGTATGGAGGAGATGTATCAGAAAATGGAGAATGGCTAGATAAATTCCATAAAGAATATCCAGAAATTCCAATAGGTGTTAGTGAATATGGTTGTGAAGCATTAAATTGGCATTCTTCTAATCCAACACAAGGAGATTACACAGAAGAATATCAAGCATATTATCATGAAGAATTAATAAAACAATTATTTACAAGACCATATTTATGGGCAACTCATGTATGGAATATGTTTGATTTTGGAGCTGATAGTAGAAATGAAGGTGGAGAAAATGGACAAAACCATAAAGGATTAGTTACATTTGACCGTAAATATAAAAAAGATGCTTTTTATGCATATAAAGCTTGGCTATCTGATGAACCTTTTGTTCATGTTTGTGGTAAACGATATGTAAATCGTGCCCAAGATATAACAAAAATAACAGTTTATTCAAATTTACCTGAAGTAAAAATATTTATAAATGATAATTTAATAGAAACACAAAAAAGCGAAAATCATTTCTTCTATTTCAATGTACCAAATGTAGGTAAATCACATATAGTTGCAATTGCTGGAGAAGAAAAAGATGAAAGTTATATAAATAAAGTAGATGAGTTTGATAATAATTATAGATTAAAAGAAAAAGGGGTAGTTCTTAATTGGTTTGATATAACTATGCCAGAGGGATATTATTCTTTAAATGATAAAATTTCAGATTTATTAAAATCAGAAGAAGCAAAAAAAGTCTATAACAATATAATGGAAATGCTTATAAGCAAATTACCAAAAGGTA
>CAZPAF010000041.1:0-17815 GCA_964584475.1 uncultured Lachnospiraceae bacterium
AGGGATTATATGAATGAAGAAAATTTAAAAAATAAAGTAATAGTTCCATTTTTGAATAGTATTGGATTTAATGAAAATAATTTATCTTATGAAGAAAATTTTACTATAAAATTGGGAAAAAATACTATTAAAAAGAAAGATTATGTTTCTGGAAGATTAGATATTTTAGTAAAAGTAGATAATATTCCTTTTTTATTATGGGAAATGAAAAGAGAAGGTTTACCTATTACAGAGGAAGAAGTGAAACAGGCAATATCTTATGCAAGATTGACTGATACTATTACACCATTTACTATTATATCAAATGGTACTGATACCCAAATATATAATACATTTACTAAAAAAGTTATTAATTCTCAAAATATAGTTAGAGAATATCAACTACCTGATTTCAATGAAACAATTAATTTAAGATTAGAGGCTTTATCTAATATAATTTGTTATTCTAAAGAAAATCTTATTAATTTTTTAAATACTATTAATGATAGAGAACTTGGAAGAGTAAAAAATAATAAATATATTAGTGAATTATATGTTAAAAGACAACAACTTCATAATGAATTTGAAGAGTTTTTAAAAAATGATAAGAAATTATTTTTTATTACTGGAGAATCTGGAATTGGTAAAACTAATTGTATTTGTAATTTAGTAGAAGATAATAAAAACAATTTGATGATATTGTTTTATAATTCATGTTTTATTAGTAATTCACTAAATAATCAAATAATGGATGACTTTAATTGGAATTTCGATGAACAATTATTTAATAGACAATTGTTTAATAGAATAAATTTATTAGCTAAAAAAGAAAATAAATATTTCATTATTTTTATTGATGCAATTGACGAATTAATAATTCAAAATCCAATTGTTGAAATAGATAATCTTTTAAAAATAGTGTTAGAATATTCAAATATAAAGATATGTTTATCATGTAAAGAAAGTTCTATTAGTACATATGAAGAGATTAATGGGATTTCTTCAATACTAAAAAGTATATCAAGAGTGAATGTTAATATTGAAGATTTTACAGATACAGAAAAAGATAACATTATTGAAAGATATAAAAGCTATTACAATGTATCTTTAAAAGAAGATGTTATAAAAGAACTAAAGTCATATTGTAATAATGGTTTCTTATTTAGAATAATTTTTGAAACATATAGTGGCAAAGAATTAGTTAAACCGATTGAAGATATTGCAATTATAGAAAAATATATTGAAATTATTTCCAAAAATTATAATGTAAATCATAAAGAATTATTATTTTCTTTAATAACTTTAGGCGAATTGTTTATTAATGAAAAAAAAGACTGGCCAATGTTACTTGTAGAAGAGATGTCAGCAGATAGTTTATTAAGAGATAAGGGATGCAAAATAGATATTAATGAATTGGTTAATATGAATATTCTGCAAAGATATTGTACAGAAGAAACAAACTATATAGATTTTAATTTTAAACCATTATCGTATTATGTTATAACAATTTTATATGGAGAGTTAAATAAAAGAAAAGAAAAAGAGTTTAAAAGGATTTTATTTAAATTAAATAGTAATAGGCGAGGAAAAGAAGCTTTAAGATGGTATGATAAATATTTGAAACCATATCAATATACCGATATTTATAATTTTAAAAAAGAATATGGAGTAATGATAATACAGGAGTATAGAGATATTGTAAATAAACACTTTTATAATATTAAAGATAAATTTGAATTAGGGGAAGATATAAATAATATTGGAATTGCTTTAGATAGTGAATATTCCTGTGTTATAAATGTGTATGGCTTTTTTACGAAAAAACATCCTACTGAAGATGTTAGATTTGTTAATTTTAGGGAAGAGAACGCATTAACGGAAAATGGAATGAGTTATTCTTGTCATACTATGTCTGCTATTAATGTAAGAGATATAATAAAAGACAAAGTTAAAAAAATTACAGAGTACAGAAGATTAAACGAAGAAGATTGTAAATATTTAAATATAGAATATATTTTGAATAAAGTTTTTTATTTTGGAAAATATTATGGATTAAATTATAAATATGAAAAATGTAATTTTATTCCAAATTTTAATGAATTTTTACCATTAGATTTGAATGAACTATCTAAAAAAATTATTATTTTTAATATAGAAATGCTTAAAAATATGGAAATAATAAGTAATGGTTTAGAAAATGAAGAATTATATGAACAACTTATTACAGGAGAAATTGATATTCCAGAATGTAATTATAGTATATCTGGAAAAGGTAAATTACCGATATATGATTTAGTAAATAGGATTAATAATTATATTTACAATTTTTCAGAAACTGTTATTGATAAGACTCATTTAATACTTCCCAAAAATATTAATCAGATTAAAAAATCATCTTGGGTTTCTGATATAATTATAGAATCATTTTCTGAAGAAGAGTTAGAAGAATATTTAAATGATCTATTGAAAAAATATATTGATGAATATATTTTAATTGTTGAAAAAAATTTTCCTATTTTAAAAGAGTCAATGATATATTACAATTTATTTAAGAATGGAGTTACATTAGAGTTATATTTGTATAAAAATGAAAAAAATCCTTTAGGAAAATATTCAAAAAAATTATTCTATAGATATAATAATGAGAATATTAACACTACAATAGTACATATTTGTAATGAAGAATATGTAAAAAAACTAGAAGAGAGAAATTTTGTTTTATGTGTAACTGGCGGAACAAATATCTTATTTTATGATAATTATATTAATAATGAATTGACGAGACATATGGTTTTATCTAATATGATATATGATTTATTAAAAAGTGATTTGAAAAAAATTTTAGATAATGAAGATGCTTTATAATAGAAAAAAAGAAGCTCGGTGATGAGTTTCTTTTTTTGATATATTGTTGACAAATATCATAAAATTTGTATAATAATGTTGAAATTATAAAAATGAGAGGAATAAAATATGGATTCTGCTATTGTAAATATGGTTATAAATGTATTATTAGTAATTGGTGGTTTGGCTGGATTCTTTGTTTATTTTTGGCAAAATAAAAGTAGAGAAAGAGAAGCAGCAGCATTAATAGTAACCCAAATAGAAGATATAAAAGAAAAAATTTTGTCAATAAATAATATATCAGCAAACAATATAATAAATGAAAAAGCCTTCTATGAAACATTAGATATTATAACAGATAACCAATGGGAAAAATATAGACACGTATTTATAAGAAAGATAGATTCTTATAGTTTTAAAACAATTAGTAAATTTTATGAATGTACATTAAGCATTAGAGAGCAATTGATATTCGCAAAAAATTTACAACATCAACAATATTTTAATATTCAAGGGTTATTAAATACAGATTGTAATAACATTTTATTGGAGACATTTCATTCAGTTATATTAAATTCAAATATGATAAATATTAAAGAGGATATATTAGAAAAAGAAACCAAAAATGAAGATGAGGAAAAAAGTAAAAAAATTTGTGTGAATATTTTGGATGAATTAATTCAAGCGAATCCTAATTATGATTTAAACAGTTTTTGGAAAATATATAATACAAAAAAATCTAAATTAAAAGATATTATCAATTCTTCACCATTTATTACATATATTCCACTACAAGTAAGCCAAACATTAAATGAACAATTAAATAATATTAATGCAATAGAAGTTATTGGTTGCGAAGGATTTAGAAAATTGAAAAAAATCGCAAAAATGAATTAATTATTATATTGGATATATATAAATGATTCTTGCCAACACATTGCCCAACAAAATTTAAAATTGAACCTAGAACTCTTACAGTAGTAAGGGTTTTATTTTTATGCTTCTGGTTACCCGCTCCAAAAAAACGCTTTCTATTTAGAAGGCGTTTTTTGTCGAACGATTATAAAAATACCTTGTGGTAATTTAAAAGTAAAAGTGCTATTTTGATTTTAAATTACAAATTAGGAGGTATTTTTATGGAAAAAGAAAAAAATGAAATTATTTTATTTGAAAATCAAGGAGTAAAACTTGAAGTTAATATGAAAGATGAAACAGTGTGGCTATCATTAGAACAAATGGTAAAACTATTTGAAAGAGATAGAACTGTAATAACAAGGCATATTAATAATATTTTTAAAAGTCAAGAATTGGATAAATATGAGGTATGTGCAAAATTTGCACACACCACTGAACATGGTGCTATTTAAGAAAAAAACAAACACGTGAGTTAGATTATTATAATTTAGATATGATTATTTCTGTAGGATATCGTGTTAATAGCAAACAAGGTATAGCATTTAGAAAATGGGCAACTAAGATCCTAAAAGATTATATGTTAAAAGGTTATGCAGTAAATCAAATAAGATTAGAATATTTAGAGAAAACTGTAAAGCTAATTGATATTGCAAATAGAATAGATAACGAATTAGAAAACAATGACGCTAAAGAAATTTTAAAGGTAATTGGAGGATACTCAAAAGCACTAGATTTATTAGATGATTATGATCATAAAACATTAAAGAAAATTAAAGGGAATAGTGATGAAAGAAAAATTGAATATAATGAATGCATAAAGATAATAAATACACTTAAATTTAACGAAGAAAGCTCATTGTTTGCTCTTGAAAGAGATAAAGGCTTAGAATCAATTATATGCAATATATATCAAAGTTTTTCTGGACAAGATGTTTATAAAAGTATTGAAGAAAAGAGTGCAAATTTTTTATACTTGATTGTAAAAAATCATGTTTTTACAGATGGAAACAAAAGAATTGCAGCTACATTATTTATATATTTTCTAAATTTCTATGGAATATTATACATAGATAAAAAACAAGTTATTGATAACAATACTTTAGCTGCATTAACTTTATTAATTGCAGAATCGAACCCAAAAGAAAAAGAAGTAATAATAGATTTAGTAATGAATTTTCTAAATAATAATTAAAAGTAGTTATTATAAAAATAAAATATATGATATAATTCTTTTATAATTTTTATGAAGAGGAGAATACCATATGGCAATTTTACTTATTATTTTAATAACAATATTAGTAGTTATATTATTATTGTATTTATTTGCAAATGTTTTGTTAAACTTAATATTTGGAAAAAGATGTGAAGGAAATCCTAATTTAAAGTATTTTACAGCAAATGATTTTGAAGGATTAAATACTACTAAAATTGAATTTAAATCAGATAAAGGACAACTTTTAAGAGGATATATTTATCAAAATAATAAGATAAAAGAAAAAGATATAAAAGGTTTATTAGTTTTTGTACATGGAATGGGAGCAGGACATTTTAGCTATACTACAGAAATTAATACTTTAGCTAAAAATGGATATAAAGTTTTATCATATGATAATACAGGAACTTGTATGTCAGAAGGTAAAAAATTAAATGGATTTTATCAAGCAGTAATTGATTTAAAATATTGTTTGGAATATATAAAATCAAATAGCGAATTAAACAAATATAATTTGGGATTAATTGGTCATTCTTGGGGAGCATACGCAGTTTGTCAAAGTTTAAAATACGAATCTAACGTAAAAGCTGTTGTAGGAATCTCTGGACCAGATACTTTAGAAAAATTAGTAACATCATCAATGGGAACATTTGGCAAAATCTTAAATCCATTTTTAAGATTAGTAAATGTTATAAAATTTGGAAAAGAAGTTGCAGATTCGTCTATTGATGTATTAAAAAATGTAGATGATTCTATATCTGTGTTATTGTTACATGGAGAAAGTGATTCTACATGTAAAATAGAAAATTGTATGATTGTTAATTCTGAAGAGAATTTTAAAGATAAAGAAAATATTAAAGCTGTAATGTTTGAAGAAAAAAATCATAATGTTTATCAAACTATTGAATCTGAAAAATATTTAAATGAAGTGTTTAAAACTATTGCGGAATATAAAAGAGAATTAAAGAAAGATTCAAAAAATAGAGAAATTGAAGAAAAATTAAAAACATATTATGAAAATATTGACTATAAAAAAATTACAGAAGAAGATTCAGATGTTATGGAGACAATTGTAGAATTTTTTAACAATACACTTGATGTCTAAAGGAGAGTTTCTGTTTGTGAAGCAAACAGCCCTGAGGTAACACTGGGGCTGTTTTGTTTTTGTATTAGTTCGCAGGCTATTTATTTGACGTTAACATAACCTTGTGGTATAATAGAAAACGCAAGAATTTTTTGAAACTGACAAAATTGTTTTGGAGGTTTCAAACCCTCCAAAACTAAATAGACTGGAGGGAAGAAAATGAATAAGTCAAAAGATTTTTTAGAATTCGTAAAGGATAATCCACCGCCATGTTTGCCTGATGACATACTTTACTGGTTTGATGAAGAAACTGGTGAAATAAGACAGGATACTCATCCTATTGGTACACTCGTTTTGGACGAGAACTGGGAGTGGAAAATTATCGATGATGACACCGGAGAAATTGTTACTCCAAATGAAACACAATATTTTTGTATTACGCCAGAAGATGCGAAGAAATTCCGCGATAAAATTACTTCTGTTGTATATGCTGTTTTCAAGCCTGATGCAAATGGTACTGTTATGGTAGGAGATGAAAAATACTCCTTCTTTAAATCTGATACTTTAACTGAGATTAAATCAATAGGTCTCAATGAGGATTATTTTGCTGCTATTTTGAAAAAAGATGCAGAGATTAAGCTTGGTATGGTAATCAGATTAAAACACAACAGTTATCTTGTTTGTGATGGCGGAAACGTAGAAGAATGTGGTATCATAATTAGCGATAAGGAAACCAAGCGAATTGTGGAAGATGTGTTCGAAGAAGACTGATAAGTTTTAATGCTTCAAATTACTTAAAAGTGAGTTGATATTTTCAATGAGACACAAACAGAAAAAAGAAGCACTGGATGTTATTGTCCAAAGAATCACAAATGATGTTGATGGAGTTTATCTTGCAGACTTGCTCAAAATTGCAGAGAGTGTTCGAAGCAAGAAAAGTATGACTTTGCAAGAATCTTTTGCTACTGCTGAATGCCAAGAAGTACTGAAAAATGTCAAATGGCTTTATGGATATGAAAATGAAATTCAAAAGGCTTTGGAATCTATAAAGAGCCTGCTTGAAAAGAAAGTTTTCAACAAGGAAGTTCCTTATGTTACAATCATGTCTTCCATGGTATGTTATTGTACGCTGTTAAGCATTTTTGATACAGATTATGATTTATCGAAATGGGACAAGACATTTAAAGAGTGTGAAAGTAAGAGATTGCTTGAATGTTTAGAAGTTCTTCAAAGACATTGCAGTGGAAAAATTGATGTCGAAGGTTTCTGTGAAGCACGAAGATACATCAGAATTTGGGATTCTACTTATAACTGGTAAAATAATTTTGACTTAAGCAAGGCCACCGAAGTATCGGTGGTCTTTTGCTATTTTCTTGAAATATTTGATTTAAATTATTTAATAATAATTGCAAAATAGAAAAGTAGAATATATAATGAAAGCAGAAAATTAAAGGAGAAAATTATGAAAAATAATGTTTTTAAATTAAAAATAGTTGCAATAATTGCAATTATAATTTTTATAGGATTCGTAATTATAAAAAGCTCAGAATATGTGTCTGACAGGTCAATTAAGCTTGAAAATATTAACAACGAAATTAATAATAATGAAATTATAGAAGAAACAGAAAAAATTATTACAGAAGTAAATATTGTAACAGATATTAATAGTTTAACAAATCCAAAGATTGAAGATATTGCTAAAAATACATTTAATGAATATTTAGAAAAAATTGCAAGTTACGAAAAAAGTAATATTGGACCAATGCCATATTTATTAAGTGAGTTAGATCTTGCTACAGAAGAAGAGTTAGATTTATTATGTAAAAATGTTTCATCAACAAGTGAATATATTAAATCAAATGTAAAATATGAAAGTTTTAAAAATGCTTTACTTCAATATGTAACAGAAGATTATTTTATGAAAATTTTCTCTCAATATAGAAATATAGATGGTTATGTGGCATTTTGTAATTGTGCTGGAAGTGGTGTGTGGTCTAGTGCAGAAAAAGCAGAATTAATTTCTAGAGTAGGAAATACTTTTAATTTTAAAATAACACTTAAAGATTTAGAAATGTATGATCATTATTTAAATGAAGATGAATATGTAAAAGAAGAAGACTGCTTTTTTGATGTAGATGTAGCATTAGAATATATAAATAATAGATTGGTAATTTCTAAATATAGCAGTGAAATTATTCTTGAAGGAGAATATTCATTAGAAAATACAGACGCTTCTTATGAATTCTATAAAGATGGAACTGTTGAATATTTAACAAATATGGAAGTATACAAAGGAAGATATGTAACATGTGACAAAAATAAACTAGAAATAAATTGGGAAGAAAAGACAACATGGGATGTTATAACAACAGAAGAATCTGTTTCTGAAATGGAAGGAACTGAAGTAGTAACAGTAATCAATAATAAAAAAATTAGAGTAGAATCAGAATATGATGGGGAAACAGTAGTTAATGAATTTATAAAAAAATAGTTTTATTGGAGAAATAATATGGAAAAATATTTAGAAAAAATTGATATAAAAGTAAAAGACTATATTGAGAAAAATGTTCTTCCAGAATATGAAAAAAACGAACAAGGCCATGGAATAAACCATGTTGAATATGTAATAAGAAGAAGTTTTGAATTAATAAATCAAAATAATTTAAATGTTAATTATAATATGGTATATGTTATTGCTGCATATCATGATATAGGACATCATATTGATAGAAAAAATCATGAAAAAGTTTCTGCAGATATTATGTCAAAAGATAATAATCTAAAAGATTTTTTTGATGTAGAACAATTGAAAATAATAAAAGAAGCTATTGAAGATCATAGAGCTTCTAGTGAAAATGAACCAAGAAGTATTTATGGAAAAATAGTTTCTTCAGCAGATAGAAATAATACAGTAGAACAATGTTTAGAAAGAACTTATTTATATGGAAAAAAACATGAACCAGAAGCAACAGATAAAGAACTATATGAAAGATCATATGATGCTTTAAATAGAAAATTTGGATACAATGGATATGCGAAGTTTTATTTTAAAGATGAACAATATGAGAAATTTTTAAGAAATATTAGAAAATTATTAGAAAATAAAGAAAATTTTTGCAAAGTTCAAGAAAAATATATTAAAGAAAATTTGAGATTATAAAATAAAACTAAAATGTATTTCAAATGTAACAAAGATGATACAATTTCTGTATTGTCTTTTTTTTGGCGTATTGCTATAATAAAAGTGTTAAAGGAGATAAATTTATGGAAGCAAACCAAAGAAGATATACAAGAAATTTTAATGCTGAAATTCAAATTTCACCCAAAGAACCGATGACAAAAGAACAGATAAGAAGAGCTTTAGTTGAAAGAAGAACTATTATTGGACCTAATGGTGAAAAATTTGAAATACCAAAACATATGTCTTTAGATGATATGGTAAGTCATTTTAAAAGTGAATTTGGATTAACACATGCAGAAGTTACACAAGTTGTGGCTGCTGCAACAATGTTAACGTTGCGTCCTGATTATAGAGGAAAACTAAATAGAGTAGTAATGAATGGTGCTGAAAATCCCTTGAGAATTGAAATTCCAGGAAAAAGACCTGTTGAAAAATTATATCAACCAGCACAAGAGATAGTTATGCCCAAAAAAGAAGTAGTTCAACCGATAGGTGATACCAAACTGGAAGGTGTACAAGAAAAAAATGTTCCTAAAATAGAAAATACAATAGTACCAGCCTCAAGACCAAGAACAGAAGAACAACCAACTTTAGAAATTTTTGTAAAAAACCCATCAAGAGATGGAGCTTCAAGACCATCTTATGGGGATAATATAATTACTATGCAAACACCAACAAGACGATCAAGAGCACCTAGACCTAGTTCTTATACTGTTCAAAATCCAGATGCAGCAAAAAGGAATGAAATTTATGTAAATGGAATTGTTGCTGATAGAATGAGAACTGGACGAGCAGAAGAAAGAAGACTAGAAGCACAAAAAGCTGAGCAAAGTAGAAATCTTGAAAAACAAATGAGAGCTCATTATCAAGAAGCAGCAATGAGAGCTAATAGAAGAGGAAAAAATAGATTGGCTTTGGTTGTAGCATTAGGATTTTTGTGGGTGACAGGTTTAATTGTTGATGTTGTTGGGATGTCAAAAGAAGTCACGCTTCAAGGAGAAGGTTTAGAACCTATTGGAATTCATGAAAATGCAGGAAATTTATTTGAAGTTACACCTCAAACAATATCTAATTTTACTGGAGATATAAATTTAATACCAACATCTCAAATGACTCAGAGTTGGCAATGTTCAATCGAAAATGCATCTCAAGGATTAAATACAAATTCTAACTTGGCTACTGTACTAAGCAGATATTCTGAAGGTGCAAATATACCAGTTACTTTTGGGAAAATTAATTCTTATCAAAAGTTTGAACAAATGTTGCAAGATGGAAATGAAGCTATATATACTTCTGGACCAGCATATTTTGCTGATTTTTCAAGACAAATGTTACATGGAATGCTTAAAGATAAATATGGGGCAGAAAAAGTAAAAGCTACATATCAAAAAACAGGTGAAAACGATCAAAATTATGAATTTTATATAAGATATTTTAAAAGTGGAAGTTCAAACGAAAGAACACATGAAGGTATAGTAACAATGACAAGAAATGCTGAGGGAAGACTTCAAACTAATGAACATCATGCATTACCATATGAACTTTATGAAACATTAGCAATTATTGGGGAGTTTTCAGATTTTACAGGTAGTGAAAATGGAGAGCCGTTTGATATACAAGGATATGCAGATAGATTTACTGATGGAGATGTTCAAAGAGCAAGAGCAGAAATAAGAGAAAGAATGACTTATGGAATGAGTGCTCTAGAAAAACTTGTAGGTGAAAGAGTTAGAGCAGATCAAGTAAATTATTATAGATATGAAAGATAATTTTAAAAAAGAGATTGAAGTTATTCATTCTCTTTTTATTTTTTATTAGAAAATAAAGTAGACATAAAACTATTGAAAAAACTCAAATTTGTGGTATACTTATAATGTTAAAAAAGTTTTAAAAAGGATAAATATGGAAATAATATCAAATTCAGAAAAAGAAACAATTGAATTAGGAAAGAAAATAGCATCAAAATTAACAAAAGGTATGGTTATTGTTCTTACAGGAGATTTAGGTTCAGGAAAAACAAAGTTAACAGAAGGAATTTTAACTTATTTTGGTTTGGAAAATGAAATTTCAAGTCCGACTTTTACTATTGTAAATGAATATTATACAGATTCTTTAAATTTATATCATTTTGATGTATATAGATTGGCTGATATAGATGAATTTTATGCTATAGGCGGAGAAGAATATTTTGAAAAAGGTGCTTCTATAATTGAGTGGGGAGAATTAATTGAAGATGCTCTTCCACATGATTATGTAAAAATTAATTTTTCAAGAGATTTAGAAAACGAACATTTGAGAAAAATAAATATTGAAAATGTGGGAAATATTGAATTTTCTTTATAAAAAATTGGAGGAAAAAATATGAAAATTTTAGCAGTAGATACATCAAGTGCTATTTGTTCTGTTGCAATTTTAGAAGATGATATATTGATAGATAAAAATGAATTAGATGATGGAAAAACACATTCTGAAAATCTAATGCCACTTTTAGATGAACTTTTAAAAAGAAATTCTTTAGATATAAAAGATATAGAAATGATCGCGTGTACAGTTGGACCTGGATCTTTTACAGGAATTAGAATTGGTGTTGCAACAATAAAACCAATAGCAGAAGTATTAAATGTAAAAGTAGCATCAGTAATGTCTTTAGAAGCATTAGCAAGAAATGTGGAAAATAAAGAAACAATAGTAAGCTTAATAGATGCAAGAAATAATCAAGTATATGCAGGAATTTTTGATAAAAATTATAATAAAAAAGAAGAATATATAGCAGATGATATAAATGAAGTTATTAAAGTTTTAGAAAAATATGAAGAAATAACTTGTGTTGGAAACGGAGCTATTTTACACAAAGAATTACTAACTAATTCTTTAAAAAATGTAGAATTTGTAGAAAATAATAAACAATCTGCTGAAAATGTTGGAAAAATAGGATGCAAAAAATATTTAGAAAACGATTTATGCACTGCAGATACAATTATGCCAGTATATTTGAGAAAATCTCAAGCTGAAAGGTTGAAAAAATAAATGATTGAAATAAAAGAAATGACACTTAGTGATTTTGAAGAAATAAAAGATATACTTCAAACAGATTTTGATGAATTCTGGACTGCTGGAGTTTTAAAAAGTGAACTTGAAAGTGATTTATCAAAATATGTTGTAGCAAAAGAAAATGGAAATATTGTTGGATTTGCAGGAGTAATTATTCTACCAGATGATGTGGAGATTACTAATATTGTTACTAAAAAAAATGAAAGAAAAAAAGGAATAGGAAAACTTCTTTTAGATAAACTAATACAGATAGCGTTTGAACTAAAAAAAGACATTAGTTTAGAAGTAAATGAAAAAAATGAAGCGGCAATAAATTTATATAAAAAAGCTGAATTTAAAGAAGTTGGAATTAGAAAAAAATATTATAATGGATGTGATAATGCAATTATTATGACAAAAAAATTTACAATATAAACTTGATAAATTTATATGTAAATTAATGCAATTTTTTGTAAATAATAATTGCATTATTTATTGGTTTGATATAAAATCACTATATAAAAGTTTTTATCGGAGGAAATTATACTAATGAGAAAAAGAAATGAACTAACAGCTAAGGATTTAAAAGATGTTTGTAATCCTAATTTGTTCAAATTTGAAACTACAAAAGAATTAGTAGATACAAGTGATTTGGTTTATGGGCAAGAAAGAGGAATTAAAGCTCTAGAATTTGGGACAGACATTGATATAAAAGGATATAACCTATATTTAGAAGGACCTTCTGGTGTAGGAAAAACAATGTATACCAAAAAGTTTTTAGAGAAAAAAGCTGAAAAAGAAAAAGTTCCAAATGACTGGGTATATATATATAATTTTGAAAATCCAAATGAACCAGTAGCAGTATCATTTCCTGCTGGACAAGGTAAAGTTTTCCAAGATACTATGGAAGGCTTTGTTAAAGATGTCAGAAGAGATATAAAGAAAACTTTTAATAATGATGATTTTGAAAAAGAAAAACAACTTATAAAACAAGAATTTGAAGAAAAAAGAGAAACACTTTTAGCTAAACTAAATCAAAAAACAATGATTCAAGGATTCCAAGTAAAATCAACAGATAATGGTGTTTATATGATGCCAGTATTAGATGGAAGAACTTTAGCAGAAGATGAATTTGATGAATTAGATGAAAGTGTAAAAAGAGAATTTGAAGAACGTTCTGCTTTAGTTCAAGAACAAATATTCCAAGCTTTAGCTGAAATAAAAGCGATTGAAAGACAAGCTGAAAAGAAAATAGATGAATGGCAATCAAATATTGCATTAATGACAATCAATGTTCATATTAATTCAATTAAAGCAAATTATAAAAGAAATAAAAAAATCGGAACATATTTGGATAATGTTAAAAAAGATATATTAAAGAATATTAATGCTTTTTTAGCGCCAGAGCAAGATAGTAAATCAAACAATCAACCACCACATGTACAACAAATGAATAGAACAGAAAAAGAGCCTTGGCTTAACTATAGAGTAAATTTATTTATAGATAATAGCAAATTAGAAGGAGCTCCTGTTATTGTTGATACAAACTATTCATATTACAATATTTTTGGTGGTTTAGAATATGAAAATCAATATGGTGCATTAAAAACAGATTATATGATGATAAAACCTGGTTTGTTACATCAAGCTAATGGTGGATATATAATGTTTCAAGCAAAAGATATTTTAACAAATGGTGCTTGTTATGAAGCATTGAAAAAAGCTTTAAAAATAAAAGAATTATCTATTGAAAATTCAATGGAACAAAGAAATGGTGGAATGCTTTTAGTTTCTTTAAAACCAGAACCAATTCCATTAGATGCAAAAGTTTTATTAATAGGTAACTCAAATATTTATCATACATTACTTTCAATGGATGATGACTTTAGAAAACTATTTAAAATAAAAGTAGAATTTGAAGAAGATGCTCCAAAAACTACTGAGAATATTGAAAGATTAAGTAAATTTGTTAGAAGTTTTTGTGCACAAGAAACTTTACTAGATTTAGATAAAGAAGCAATGGCTCGTTTAGTTGAAGTAACATCGAAACTTGCTGGAGATAAAGAAAAATTATCTACACAATTTAGTGAAATAGGAGAAATAGTTGGAGAAGCTTCAGTTTGGGCAAAAAAAGATAAACAAAAAATAATAACAAAAGAATATATTCAAAAAGCCTTAGATGAACGTATTGAAAGAATCAAAAAATATGATACAAGATATCTTCAAATGATTAAAGAAGATGCTTTATTAATAGATACAGAAGGTTTTGTAGTCGGACAAGTAAATGGTTTGACAGTAATAAAAATAGGAGATTATTCTTTTGGAAAACCTGCTAGAATTACAGCTAGCACATATATGGGAAAAGAAGGAATTATAAATATCGAAAGAGAAATCGAAATGTCTGGACCTTCTCATTCAAAAGGTGTATTAATTTTAACAGGATATTTAGGAGAACAATTTGCACAAGATATGCCGCTTTCATTAACAGCTAATTTGTGTTTTGAACAATTATATGGTGGAGTTGATGGAGATAGTGCTTCTAGTACAGAAGCTTATGCAATGCTTTCTAGTTTATCTGGAATTCCGATTAATCAATCAATTGCAGTAACAGGTTCAATAAATCAAAAAGGATTTATTCAACCAATCGGCGGAGTTAATGAAAAAATTGAAGGATTTTATCAAACATGTAAATTAAGAGGCTTTAATGGAGAGCAAGGTGTAATTATTCCAATCCAAAATGTTAGAAACTTACACTTAAGTGATGAAATAATAGATGCTGTTAGAAAGAATAAATTCCATGTTTATGCTGTTTCTACAATTGACGAAGGAATTGAAATTTTAACAGGTGTTCCAGCTGGTAAAAAAGACAAAAATGGAAAATTCCCACTTGGAACAATTAATTATCTAGCTCATGAAAAATTAAAGAAATTTTCTGGAATTACAAATAAATAATTTAAAATGTTATAAAAATAAAGAACAAATTAAAAGTTTGTTCTTTATTTTTTTGTTTAAAAAGTATAAAAGAAGATAATAATATAAAAGTAAAACAAATTTTGAAGGGAGTTTTTTATGGAAAAAATTAAAGCAGTTCAATATGGATGTGGAAAGATGTCTGTATTTACAATGCGCTATATGTTAGAAAAAGGAATTGAAATTGTTGGTGCTATTGATATGGAAGATGATATTATTGGAAAAGACATTGGAGAAATCATGGGAAGAGAACACACAGGAATAATTGTATCTAGTGCAGATGATGCAAGAGAAATTTTAGAAGCGACTAAGCCTGATATTTGTGTTGTAACAACAAGAAGTTTATTTACAGAAGTAGAATATCCTCTAATGCTTTGTGCAGAACTTGGAATTAATGCTATTACAACTTGTGAAGAAGCGTTTTTTCCAATGAATTCAAATCCAAATTTAACTAAAAAGATTGATGAATTAGCTAAAAAGAATAATTGTACAATTACAGGAAGTGGATATCAAGATATATATTGGGGACAACTTGTAACTTCAATAGCGGGATCTACTCATAAAATTACAAAAATAAAAGGAAGCTCAAGTTATAATGTTGAAGATTATGGGGTGGCTCTTGCTGAAGCTCATGGAGCTGGACTTACTATTAGTGAATTTGATGAGCAAATTGCATCAATAGATAGAATTCCAGATGAAGAAAGACAAGCTGTGATTGAAAAAGGTGAATATGCGCCATCATATATGTGGAATGTTAATGGTTGGCTTTGTGCAAAACTTGGTTTAACTGTAAAAAGACAATCTCAAAAATGTATTCCACAAACTTATAGTGATGATATTTATTCTTCAACACTAAATATGACTATAAAATCCGGAGATGCAACAGGAATGAGTGCTGTTGTTACAACAGAAACTGAAGAGGGAATTACAATAGAAACTGAATGCATAGGAAAAGTTTATGGACCAGATGAATATGATAAAAATATTTGGACTGTAGAGGGAGAACCAACAACAACTGTTGTAGTTGAAAAACCTAATACTGTTGAATTAACATGTGGTACGATTGTAAATAGAATTCCTGATGTAATTAATTCAAAACCAGGATATATTCCAACAGAAGAATTTGGAGAATTAAATTTTAAAAAAGAAATTTACAAATAGAATAAAAAGTTAATTTATTATTAATTAAATATAAAAAAGGAGAAACCCCATCTGTCGCGATTCTACAATTGTAGATTTGCAAGATGGGGTTTCAAGGTTAATTTGCGTCGAACAAGAAACTAGTATTATTTCGGATTCGTTCAGGAAGCTCGGAGAGATTCTCTTGAAGAGCAGAGGAGATGTCACGAATGGTTTCATGCATCTTTTCTTCAAAAGGATGGGTTCTCCAGTTCCAAGCATCACCAGGGATGTTATATTCTTCAGCGATCAGTTGTCTAACGTACTGCCTAGGAATATACACTTTAGGATCGTTGTTGATAAGCCATTTCTCTTTGTCCGGACATCTCATCAAGAGATAGGAATGTTCTTTGAACTTAGGCAAGTCCATAATTCCAAGCTCATCGAAATTGAAACCGGCCATGTCTTTGATTTCGTCAGCTGTTAAGCCAGAGGGTGCAACATGCACGTGAGAGTGAACAAGAGAATCTTTTGCTTTTCCCTTTCCGCTTGTACCGCTACCATTCTCCCAGACCAAAATGCCTTTGGCATCAGGATACGCAAGCTTGAGTATATATTCAATGTCACTTAAGACGATTTGAAATTCCTCAAGGTGCTCTCTAGAAAGTTCGCCATTGGACATAATGTGTTGGTAAGGAATGATAAGCAGGTAGCCAGTTATGAACTGACCAAGAGTCGGGATAACAAAGAAATTCTCACTACGGTAGACTGTGCGTTCGTTCTTTTGAACGTGACCATCAAGGTACTGACAGTAAGCACAATCTTTTTTGGTAGGACCATCAGTCGAGCCGGAGCTGTTAGACTTGTGGTCACCAATGTCGAGACCTAAGCTATCAGCAATTTTTTCAAACTGCTTTGCGATAGTTTCGGTATCTCCGAGGTAGATGGTTTGCCGAGCACTGCACACATGAGAGCGCGCTGTCGGTACAACGTTGATGACAATTGCGTTTTCAGGGATTCTGCCAACGAAATCGTCACGGGAGCCTACGACGCTTTTGTTGCAATCGAAGACTTTTTCGACAAATTCAGGGAGCAAAGGATGCCAATAACCATTGGTAATCAAGCCCTTGAACTGAATAGCCTCGAGTGCAGACATGATGTCTTCGGGTGAGCCGACTAACAGAAATAGGTTCCGAGTCTTTTTCATAGCGCTATCTTCCTTTCTAAAATTTTTAGCAGCTTCATAATATCACGATTTGAAAAAAAAGCAAGCAAAAAATACATTTTTTGACCAAAAAATAAGAATAACTTTTAATGTAAATTAATATGTAAACCGATTGCTTGAAAAATATAAAAATTTATAAATAATTATAGAATATTAAAGTGAAATTTATTGAAGATTAAATTAAATTGTGATATAAAAATTATGATAATATATCAAAAACGAAAGGATTATAAAAATGAAAATTGAATTAATCGG
>CAZPAF010000042.1:0-15943 GCA_964584475.1 uncultured Lachnospiraceae bacterium
AAGGAAATATACTTTCAAAAATATATAATATTATATCAATTATAATGTTTATATTATTAGCTATAAATCTAATAATAATAAAAAATAAAGATTTATCTATAGCAACTCTATTTTTATTAGGTTTTATGTTTATAATTCGTTTTGGAAGTCATCACGCAGGTATATTATTTTTATTTGTAATATTTGGCATAATATGTAAATATGAAGAAATAAAAATTAAGAATAAAAATATTGATAAGATTTTTATGATAGTACTAGTTATATATTCAATATTATCTATAATTCCTGCTATAAATGATTTAAAATACGAATATAGTGGGGCTAAAGAAATGGCTGAATATATAGCAGAAAAACGGATATGATGAAGACGTAGTATTTGGATTTGGATACAAAACTGTATCTGTTCAAGCATACTTTAAAGAGAATTTATATGATAATAGACCAGAAACAATATATAGATGGTCTATTAATAACAAAGATTTTTATAATTATTGTAATTTCTTAACTATAGATAAAACACAATTCAAAGAAGTGCCAAAGTTTATTTTAATAGAAAATGATACAAACAATGATTATAAATTAGAAGAAATAAAAAATACTATTGAAAATACTGGTAAGTATGCAATAGAATATCAAACTTTAGGAAAACTATTTTTTAAAAATTCATACAGTGAAAATGAAGGTTTTACATTATATAAATTAAAAGAATAATATTTGAATAGCTATTATTAATAATAGCTATTTTTTATTTATAAAATGTCGAAATTTGTATTGAATTTAATCGAAAAATGTTATATATTATGCATTGTATTTAAAATTTTTCAAGGATAACAAAAATATTACAGTTTAATTACAAAAATATGTCATTTTTACTTGACTTTTTGGAGAAAATGTAATATTCTTATCGCAGAGATTTTGAAAATAATTAAAGATGGAGGAGTTAACTTTGGCAATAGGGGATATAATCGTAGGTATCGATATTGGAACCTCTAAAGTTAGTACTTTTGTTGGTGAAGTTAATAATTTCAATCAAATTGAAATTATTTGTAGTACAAGCACAAAATGCCAAGCTGTACAAAAAGGAAAAATTGTAGACGAAGAAGAGTTAAGTGCAGCAATAGCAAAAACAATTAGAGAAGTAGAAGATATCTCTAATTTACAAGTAAATTCAGCTTATACTACAATACCAGGTAAGTACATAACAATAGTTCAAAACAGTATCGTAAAAGATGCAAAAGATAAATTTGCTGGTATATCAATAAAAGATGTTGCATCAGCAATAATTCAAGTAAGAGACATAGAAATCCCAGAAGATAAGGTTTTAATAGATATAGTACCAGATAAATTCATCTTAGAAGATGGAAAAGCGGTAGAAGACCCAGTTGGAAAATTTAGTAGTAATTTTACTTTAACAGCTCAAATAATACTTGCTGAAAAAGAATATATAAAACAGTTAACTTCTGTATTTAAAAAAGCAGGAATAGAAATAGATGGTGTAGTTCCAACATCACTTGCAGAAAGAAATCTAGTGTTGGATACAAATGAATTATCTGACAACGTAATGATATTAGATATTGGTGCTGGAAATACAGAAATAGGAATATTTAATGGATCAACATTTATTTATACAAATACAATATCTCTTGGTGGGGACAATATAACAAGTGATATTGCTTATGTACTAAATGTTTCAAGAGAAGAAGCAGACAAATTAAAAAGACAATATGGTTTAGCTTTAAGATCTTTTATAGATAATGATAACAATATTGTTCTTAATACATGCAAAGATATAGATTCTAAAAATATGACTATAAAAAGTTCTGATTTAATTGAAATTATAGAAGCTAGAATCGAAGAAATATTTACATTAGTAAATAAAGATATTACTTCTCATGGAATAAAATATAATATTAATAATGTTATATTAACAGGAGAAGGAATAATCAATATAAATAAAAGTGATATGGCTGGAAAAATAATTCTAAATATTCCAGTAAAAATATCAACAGGAAGGTTAATAAGCACGGTAAAATCAACATATAGAGTAAGTTATGCTTTAGTAAGATATATTGCGGCTAGACCTTATGCAAAAACTGTTTCTAGCAGTATATCAGTAAAAACAGAAAGAAATCTGTTTAAAAATCTAATAGAAAAAGTAAAAGATTTCTTCTATTCATAAAATTTGGCTAGACAGAGAATAGAAAATTTATTTAGTTTTTAATTTTTAAATATATATAGAAATAAAAGGAGGAAATACCTTATGATTATGGATGATAATGACTTAAACTACATGATGGATGGAACAGCTACAATTAAAGTAATTGGTGTTGGAGGAGCAGGAAATAACGCTGTAAATAGAATGATTGAAGCTGGAATAAGAAATGTTGAATTTATAGCTGTTAACACAGATAGACAAACATTAAATGAGTCAAAAGCAAATTCAAAAATTCAAATAGGTGAAAAACTAACAAGAGGTTTAGGAGCTGGAGCTAATCCAGATATTGGATCTCAAGCTGCTGAAGAAAGTAGAGCAGAAATTGCTGAAGCTTTAAAAGGTGCAGATATGGTATTTGTTACAGCTGGTATGGGAGGAGGAACTGGTACAGGTGCAGCTCCAATAGTAGCAGCTACAGCAAAAGAAATGGGAATCTTAACAATTGGTGTTGTTACAAAACCATTTACTTTTGAAGGTAAAAAAAGATTAGCACAAGCAGAACGCGGAATTGCTAGTTTAAAAGGTAAAGTAGATACTTTAGTTGTTATTCCAAATGATAAGTTATTACAAGTTATAGATAGAAAAACATCAATGATAGAAGCTTTTAGAATGGCTGATGATGTTTTAAGACAAGGTGTTCAAGGTATATCAGATTTAATTTCAGTACCTGGTGTTATCAACCTAGACTTTGCAGATGTTAGAACAATAATGTTAAATCAAGGTATGGCTCATATGGGAATTGGTTCTGCAAGTGGTGAAAACAGAGCAGAAGATGCTGCAAAACAAGCTATTCAAAGTCCAATGCTTGAAACTTCAATCGAAGGAGCAAGAGGTATTATCATCAATATTACTGGTGGTAGTGATATGGGATTACATGAAGCAAATACAGCAGCTGAATTAGTACAAAGAAGTGCAGATCCAGAAGCAAACATTATTTTTGGTACAGTTATTGATGAATCTATGGGAGATGAACTTCAAATTACAGTTATTGCAACAGGATTTGAAAAAGAAGAAGATAGAAGACCAGGTTCACAATATGAAAATATTGTTGCTGATGCTTGGAGAAAAAGAAGCTCAAATACAATTACAACATCTACATCTTCAAACGATTCAAATGGAGATTTAGATATCCCAACATTTTTAAGAAAAAATAAAGGATTAGGAAATAAATAAATTTTTTAAGGCTCTCTAAAAATAGAGAGCTTTTATTTTTTAAAGAAAAGCTCGATTATAATAAAATTAAATAATAATTTCAAAAGAAATAATCTTTTTTGTAGATTATTTCTTTTTTTCTACACTATGAACTGACAGTTTTTTTATAAAAAAAATAGTACAATGTTTTCAAGTTAATACTAGTATTTAAAATTTAGAAAGGAATTAATGAAAAATATAGAAAATGACTGTATATTTAGACATTGTTCTTTTAGAAAATATTCTTTTGAATTATATAATTATTTTATCAACTGCAATACTTAGTAAAGAGAAAATAAGTTTTTTAAAAATAATTTTGTCTAGCATAGTTGGAGGTATATTTGCAATAATTACCTATATCACGGAATTACCAATACTTTTAGGAATAATAATAAAAATAGCTATTTCTATTATAATGATGAAAATTGCTTTTAAAGAAAGTAGATTAAATAAATTTATTAAAACATTAGTGTTTTTTTATTTAGTTTCTTTTACTTTTGGTGGAATTGCTTTTATGCTTTTATTTTTTATAAATCCACAAAATATAATTATAAATGGAAATAGATTTGTAGGAACATATCCGTTAAAAATTGCTGTTCTAGCCGGAGGAGTGGGATTTATTATAATTACAATTGTTGCTCAAATTATAAAAAATAAACTTACCAAAAATAATATGATTTGTGAATTAGAAATTTTTTATAAAGGAAAAAATAAAAAGATAAAAACAATGTTAGACACTGGGAATTTATTAAAAGAACCTATCAGTAATGAAGATGTAATTATTGTAGAAAAAGAAAGTTTAAAAGGTATTGTTAGCAATGATATTTTAGAAAATATTAGTACAATTTTAAAAGGAAATCTGCTAGATTCAAAAAATTTTTATTCTTACAAAATAAAAATAATACCATTTTCATCACTCGGAAATGATAATGGATTATTAATTGGATTTAAACCAGATTATATAAAGGTTTATGGGGATGAAGAGGTTGTAAGAGATGATATTATAATAGGAATATATAATGGAAAATTAACTCAAAATGATATGTATACAAGTCTAATTGGATTAAATATTTTAAAAAAGAGCATGTCGATTACAGAATGAAATAAATATAAAGAAAAGGGGGAATTTTAATATGAATTTTATAAAATTATTTAAAGATAAAATGATAAAAATTCTAGGAAAATTTTTATACAAGGAAAAGTATGAAAAATTTCCTGTTTTTTATATAAAAGGTAGTCAAACATTGCCACCTCCACTAGATATTATTGAAGAAGAAAAATTGCTTCAAAAATTAATGTTAGAAGATGAAAAAGCAAAACAAATTTTAGTTGAAAGAAATTTAAGATTAGTGGTTTATATTGCCAAAAAATTTGAAAATACAGGGATTGATTTTGAAGATTTGATTTCAATAGGAACAATTGGATTAATGAAAGCAATAAATACTTTTAATCTTGATAAAAATATAAAACTTGCAACTTATGCTTCAAGATGTATTGAAAACGAAATTTTAATGCAACTTAGACGAAATTCTAGAATAAAAAATGAAGTATCGATAGATGAACCATTAAATAAAGATGGAGATGGAAACGAGCTATTATTATCAGATATTTTAGGAACTGATAGTGATATAACATCAAAAGCAATAGAAGATGAAGTTGATATGAAACTTCTAAAAATAGCAATAGGTAATTTGGAAGAAAGAGAAAAATATATAATGCAATTGAGATTTGGTATTGGAGGAAATCAAAAAGAAAAAACTCAAAAAGAGGTGGCTGATATGTTAGGAATTTCTCAAAGCTATATATCAAGACTTGAAAAAAAGATAATGAATAAAATGAAAAAAGAAATTATGAGTAAAACAGGATAATTATCCTGTTTTTTGTTTATTAAAAATTAAATAAATTGTGATTTATATTACATTTCTATTAAAAATATTGTAAATAGAAAGCATTAGTTATAAAATTATTTTAAAATGAGAGCATAGTATCTATTTTTGATAAATAGGGAGGTAAAAAAATTGAACCCAAAAGATGAAGAATTAAAAAAGAAACAAAGAAAAGATGAAGAAGAAATTATTGATGATGAATTAGAATTTATTGATGACGATGAAGAATACGAAATAATTGAAGATGACGATGAAGAATACGAAATAATTGAAGATGACGATGAAGAATATGAAATAGTTGAAGATGAAGACGAAGAGTATGAAGTAATTGAAGACGAAGACGAGGAATATGAAGTAGTTGAAGACGAAGATGAAGAGTATGAAGTAGTTGAAGACGAAGATGAAGAGTATGAAATAATTGAAGACGACGATGAAGAATATGAAGTAATTGAAGACGAAGACGAGGAATATGAAGTAGTTGAAGATGAAGACGAGGAATATGAAGTTGTTGAAGACGACGATGAAGAGTATGAAATAATTGAAGACGACGATGAAGAATATGAAGTAATTGAAGACGAAGACGAGGAATACGAAATAGTTGAAGACGAAGCCGAGGAATATGAAGTTGTTGAAGACGACGAAGAATTCGAAGAAGTAGAAGAAGATGAAGAATACGTTGTAGGCGAAGAAGAAGAGTTTGAAGAAGTAGAAGATGACGAAGAATACGTTGTAGGCGAATACGACGAAGAATTCGAAGAAGCAGAAGAAGATGAAGAATATGTTGTAGGCGAATACGACGAAGAATTCGAAGAAGTAGAAGAAGATGAAGAATATGTTGTAGGCGAAGAAGATGATGAATTCGAAGAAGTAGAAGAAGATGAAGAATATGTTGTAGGCGAAGAAGATGATGAATTCGAAGAAGTAGAAGAAGATGAAGAATACGTTGTAGGCGAAGAAGATGATGAATTCGAAGAAGTAGAAGAAGATGAAGAATACATTGTAGGAGAAGACAAAGAGGAATTCGAAGAAGTAGAAGAAGATGAAGAATACATTGTAGGAGAAGACGAAGAAGCCGAGCCTGAAAATGAAGAGGACATTGAAACAGAAGAAATAGACGAATTGGTTGAAGACGATTTAGAAGAATATGAAGAAGTTGAAGAAGAGGTTGAAATTGAATCTCCAGATGTTGTAATTAATAATGACGATGAAAATGGAGAAGATGAAGTAGATAGACTTCTAAATGGTAAAGTAGAAATTCCAGAAGAGGAAGAAATAAGCGAATTAGACGAAACAGAAGAAAACGAAGAAGTAACTGAAACTGAAGAAACAGCGGGCGAAGATTCTGGTGACGAAGAAGAAATTGAAGAAGAATATGAACTAGAAGATGATGAAGAATCAGAAGAAGCTGAGGTTGAAGAAGAGGAAGAAGTTGAAGAAGAAAGCATGTATCCAGATGAACTAATAAACTTCGAACTTGAATGTATTTTCTTAGGTTTAATGTTTAATAACCCTAAAGCGATTTCTAGATTTTACTTTAAATATGAAGACTGTAGATTTTCTGATGATGAATTAATGAATTTATATAAAATTGTTATATTTAGAGATGGTGAAGCATATGCACCAGCTATAGCAAAAGATAAATTCCAATTACCTAGGGAGACTCCAAATACATATGATTTAAGATTAAAGGTAAGAAAGATTGCGGCATCAGGAGATTATAACTTAGAACATGTATATACTGAGCTTAAGAAATTATTTATCTTAAAGAAAAATTATGTTGTAGCTCCAACTTCTAAAGTTCAACAAAAAATATTAGAAATTCAAGATTATGAATTATACAAAGACATGACTGTAGAAGAAGTTGAAGGTGCTCTAGAACAAATTATGGTTACACAAGGTTTATCTCAAGGAAGATTAAATGAGGACACTACTTCATTCTTACTAGCTGGAGATAATGCATTAAGTAATGGTATTTCGATTCCGTTTAATATTCTTTCAACTGTATTTAAAGGGCTAAGACAAGGTGAAACAATGTGTTATGCGATGCCTTCAAACTCAGGAAAGAGTAGATTTACCTTAAATTTAGCAGCATATATCTCATTTGTACATAAACAAAAAGTTTTAATTATATCAAATGAGATGGCAGAAGATAAAATGAGACTTTGTATGATAACAACTATTTTAAATAATCCAGAAATACAAAAATTTCATGGTCAAGCTATTAGTAAAACAGAAGGAGAATTACTTGAACTTAAATTTAGACCAGATAAAGGTAAAAAAGTTAAATGTGATGAAAATGGTTTCATTTTAAGAAAAGATAATGAAACTCAAGAAGAATATATCGAAAGATTAAGAAAAAATTCAACAGAATTTAAACAAACAATTGCAGTTACAGACTGGGTTAATACACAAATCAATAACTCAATATTCTTTATTCATATTACAGAACATACAAATGATGACTTAAGAAAAATTATCATGAACTATTACTATAAAGAAGGTATTCAATATATGTTCTATGACACATTAAAAGCAGATACAGCAAATATTGGTAATAGTGATGAAGTTAAGAAAACTGCTACAATTCTTTCAAACTTGGCACAAAAGTTTAGAATATTTATTGCATCATCAATGCAATTATTGGAAAGTTCAACATTACCAGTAAACTTAACAATTAATGATATGTCTGCAAGTAAAACTGTAAAAGAAGTTCTAGATACACTTTGTTTAATCAAACAAATAAGTAGAAGAACTCTTCATAAATATGAATATTCGGATACTGATTTATTTGAAAAATGTCATGATATAGAAGTACCAAAAGACACTGATGTTAGATTTTATGCTTGTGTTGTTGATAAAAACAGAGCTGGTGCTAAACCAACAGTATTATTTAGACTAAATTTAGCATACAATAGATGGGAAGAACTTGGACATGTAAGATTAAAACAAACAGAAATTGAAGAAGACTAATAAATTATCATAAAAAACGCTTATGAAAATTAAGCGTTTTTTATTTTGCAAAATGAAAACGCCAGTAAGACTAGTGATATTGGCTTTTGAAAACAAAAAAACACTTGGAATTTTATGTAAAGTATGCTATAATAGAAATAGTGTTTTTATGTAAACATAGGAGATTAAAAATGATAGATATAGAAAAAAGAAAATTTTTATATAGTCAGTTAAAAGAAATTGAAGGATTAAGTTTAAAAAAAGAAGCAGTTATTGAGGAAGAAGAATTTTATAGTTTAACTGATGCAAAATTAATTGAATATGTTTTTAAGTATAGAGATAGACAAGTTATTAGAGTTAACGGTAAATATCCAAGGGCTTACATAGAATTGCCAGATCTTGATATGGAAGGTATAGATTTAACTGGAATAGAAATTTCAGGATTTGTACCTGGTATTATTGAAAATGGAGAAATTAGAAAAAGTAAGCTTAATTTTCAAAATACTGGTTTAATTATAAATATGTCCACAATATTTCATAATGAAGAACAAATAACAGATAACGGATATAAATATATTACAGATTTGACTGGATGTAATTTTCATGGTTGTGTTTTATATGGTAGAACTCAAGATGAAATAAAAAAAGCAAATCCAGATCCTAAAAAACAATATACATTTAGAGGAATGAGTTCGCTAGATGAAAGATATATAAAGAGAAGAAAATTACATCAATTAAGTCAAAATGATAGGGTTTTTGCCGATTACGTTTATAAAAGACTATTAAATCAATTATCATTAAGCGTTACTTTACAAGATGATATAAAGATTGATTTGACAGATTATGATTTTAGTGGCTTATCTAATGTTCAAAAAGAAAAAGTATTAGAACTTGCAAGACGTCACAAAATAATATTAGGATATACAGGTATAGATATTAATAAATTTGGAGAAGAAAATGTATACACTTTATCTTCATCATTAAAAGACGCAATTGCTATGGAAGACCATGATTTTATTAGAAAAGTACTTAGTAGTGGATATTTGGGAGTAGAAACAAGAAGTAAACTTGCAGAAAAAGAATATCATTTGGGAAATATTAGTTTTGAAGAATTAAGAGAATTAACTATTTCAAGAGAAGTACTAAGAAAGATTGCTAATGAAGAATTTGCAAATAATGAAGAAGAATTCTCAGAAAGAAATTATAGACTTTTAAATTCAGTTAATTTAGCTAAAGCTATGAAAAAAGCATTAACAAATAAAGACTATAAATGTATTGTCAGAAATGCAAAAATAATGCCACAAGATTTAGCAAATAATATGGCTAAATTATTATTAGAAGAGGGATCTGATGAATTAAGTGATTTTTTATTAGAATGCAAATCAGCAATTTATAAAGAAACTTTAACAATGATTTTTGATAAAAAAGGATTAGATGTTATTCCAGATCGCTTGAGAACAGAAGCTTTGTATACTTATGCAGTACAAGAAGAATTTAAAAAAGGAAATAGAGAATTTGTAAAAAGATATTTAAAAGATATGAAAAGAAGTGGATTAACTCAACTTTTACAAGAAGATTATGATGCTGGAAATACAGATTTAGCAAAGGAAAATATAACTTCTGCTCCACTTAAATTGCAAGAAAGAATACTTAGAGATTGTTATAAAAATGGTGAATTAAAATATATAGTGGAAAATTTAAATAAATGTCAAGATGATAAAATTAAATATCATATTTTATTAACAATTTATGCTAATAGTTCTGATGATTTCAAAACTGTTACAGCAATGTTGCCGTTAAAGTTAATAAATAGAATGGCAAAACATTTTTCAAAAGGAAATAATTTGGAAGCCTTATCTTCTATGTGGGGTTTAATATCATTTTCTATTCAACAAGAGATTGCATCTCTACAAAAGTCTTTAGGAAATGATAAGGCATTTGAGAAAATACAATTCAATGGAACGCCAATAGAACTATTATTAGCTGGTTATATGACAGATGAACAATTAAAGGAACAATTGCTAGCAAATAGAAAAAAAGGAATTTCAGGAAGAATTCTAGCAACAATAATTCAAAAGTATCCAGAAAGAATTGATGTTGTTAGAAGATTAATTTTAAATGGAGAAGATGTAAATTATTGTGAAAAATCAAATGGAGCTAATATTAAAACTCCGATTTTACAATTAGCTTTAGAATGTAAAAACCAAAATGCAAGAAATGATATTTTGTATGAATTGTTTAAAGCAAATGTTAATACAAAAGTTAAAGTAAATACTAATGTAAAAGGAAAGCAAAAAAATAGAAATGCTGGAAAAGGTTATTATGAAGGTAATTGTGAAAAATCACCAGCATTTAAATGTATTGTATCTTACACTAGTATGATGAGAAGGTTTTTTAGAGAAGAAATAGGACTAGATGAAGAACAAATAAAAAAATTGGAATTCTTTTATAAAGAAAATAATATAAATCCAATAAACATGAAAACATTTGAACTTAATTTTAGAAAAATAATATTTGAACAATATGGTGTTACTAAAATGATTTTTGAAGATGAACCACAAGTATTGTTAAAACCTTTAAATTTACTGTTTGCACAAGCTATGTTTTTTCAAGATATTGGAAAAGAAATTAATCAAAATAATTTTATGGATACATTAGGGCTTTCAAACAAAGAATTTCTAGAAAAATTTGGAAGAATATTAGCCAAAGGATATGATGGACCAGAAGAAAAATTGGAAGAAGTTGTTAATGAAATTTTACTTTCAATTTATCCAATGTCAAATAACATTTGTAGCTTTAAAAAAGCTATAAATAAAGAAGGAGTAGAAGATATGATATTAGTAAATGAAGATAAGAAAAATGGAGATTTACTAAGAGTATATGAATCAGATAGTATATTACAATTTACAGATGGAAAGATATTGCCTACAGAGCAAAGAGAATTATTAATTGAGATGTTGAGAAGTAGCTCTAAAACAAAATCTGGTAAGCAAGAACCAGAGTCTGAGAGAATACTAAGAGAAAGAGCAGCAGATTTAATATTAAGTAAATTACAAGATCCAAGATTATTAGAAAAAGCAAGGATTTACACAGCATATTCAGATGGTGGAGCTCAAACTGCTACAGATGGAGCTGATAAAGCTTCTCTAGATAGTAAAAATGCAAAAGTAAAGTATTTAGTGATAGATATTAATGGAGTAACTATTTTAGAGCCTTTTGGGCAAAAAAATAATGCTACTTTTTTAACTGTAAATAATAATGATGAGGAGAAAGAAAAAATAACAACATTTGGCAGAAAAGGTGCTGTAGAAAATGGATTTCACAAAGTAATTCATGAAGGAAATTCAGTATCAATGTATAATTATGCTTCAAATCATTTAGTTAGAATTTTAGATATGACTATAGAAAATAAAGAAAGAATGTTAAAAATTTTAGAAGCAGTTAAGAAAGATGGAAAAAAATTCTGTAATTTATTAACATTGGAATCAAAATTTGGAGCAGTAAAACTAGCTGAAGAATATGGATTAGGAAAAGAAGAAATATTAAGTGTTGGTGAAGAATTAACAGATAAGGTTATGGAAGGAGAAGACAAAGATGAAAAATAGTTTAGAAGAAATAATTGCATTATCAGAAGCTAAAGGATTCTATAATTTATTATCAGAAGATGATAAGAAAAAAATTCCAAAGCTTTTAGTTCATAAAATGATAAAATATTCAGATAGAAAGGTTACAGAAAAAGTACAAAAAATGGAAGACTTAAACAAAAATAAGATATCAAGAGAAGGGGCAAAGAAAATTGCATATATGAGTCTTTTTATTTAAAAATTTTATTAGAATTAAATATTTTATAAAAGTATAAATTAACCTCCTTTTGGAAATAATGTAAATAACATTATTTTTAAGAGGAGGTTTTATTTTGATTAACAAAGTTGAAATTGCAAATGTAAATACCTCTAAATTACAAGTATTAACACAAGAAGAAACAAAAGAATTATTTAAAAAGATGCATGAAGGAGATATGGATGCTAGAGAAAAATTAATAAATGGAAATTTAAGATTAGTATTAAGTGTAATTCAGAGATTTTGTGGACGAGGAGAAAATGCAGATGATTTATTTCAAATTGGATGCGTTGGGCTAATTAAAGCTATAGATAATTTTGATACAAGTCTAGATATACAATTATCAACTTATCGGAGTACCGATGATAATTGGAGAAGTAAGAAGATATTTAAGAGATAATAATATGGTAAGAGTAAGTAGATCTGTAAGAGATTTAGCCTATAGAGTTCTTCAAGCAAAAGAAAAGCTAACAAGAGAAAATGGAAAAGAACCTACAATTGAAGAGTTAGCTAAAGAATTGAAAATAGAAAAAGAAGAAATTGTTTTAAGTTTAGATGCAATACAAGCACCTATATCATTACAAGAACCTGTATATAATGATGGTACAGATAATATTTCAATAATGGATCAAGTAAAAGATAAGAAAAATACAGATGAAAATTGGGCTGAAAATATTACTATGAACGAAGCTTTAAAAAAACTTAATGAAAAAGAAAGAATGATAATTGATAAAAGATTTTTTATGGGTAAAACTCAAATGGAAGTAGCTGATGAAATTGGAATTTCACAAGCTCAAGTATCAAGACTTGAAAAGACTGCACTTGAGCATATGAAAAGACTTTATAAGTAATTAAATTTCAACTAAAATTACATCTTCACCTATAGTTTTAATGGAACTCCAAGGAATAACGAGTTCTTCTTTTGAAGAAAATAAATTAAATATTTTTGTGTTTCCAGGAACTATAATTTCGTTTATAGTTCCTGTTTTAAAGTCTGCTGTAACATCTTGAACAAATCCAAGTCTTTTTCCGTCAGATATATTAATAACTTCTTTGTGTTTAAAATCTAATCCTTTTTTATCATTCATATCAAAAATCCTTTCAAAAATTAAATAAAAAGCTCTAAAATACACTTATTTTCTAATAAAATATAGTAAAAATATATGCAAAATTTGCAAAAAAATGCTAAATGTGGTATAATATAATTGGTTTCATACCATAATTTCAGAGAAAACATTTAGGAGGATCTCAAGATGAAAAATGTAGGAAAGTTTGTTTGGCGGATGCTGAAAAGCATGGTAGGTTCTGTGACCTGTGTCGCTCTGATCGGTTTTGCTGGTTATTATGTCAGTCTGGGACTGAATTGGCTCACCGGAGTCATTATGAAGTTCCTGACTACCTCGGCCGAATACCTGCTTAGCAACTGGGCGGCTGTTATTGTAGTCGTTATCGCCCTTACGCTTGGTGGAATGGCCTTCGAGGGCATCGTGAACTACTTTAAGAGTCGCAAGAACCGCGAATAAGCCTATCTAACACTGACCAAAATCTCTGGGAAGCCGACGTGCAGACTGCGCGTCGGTTTTTCATTTTATTTTATTAAATATAAAAACATAAAGATGTTAATAATAGACGAATAAAAATACATTTTTTGGAAAATACTAATAAAAAAGTTTTAGGAGAGAGTATGCAAATTAATAAAACTGATAAAGTTGTTTTTTTAAGAGATGTAGAGTCTAATATAATTCAAGATGCGTTTGTTATCTTAAAGGAAAATGTTAAATTTGAAATTGAAGAAAAAAAGAAAAGTGATGTTAAAAATCCCAGAAATGAAGAGTACATTTTAAAAGAAGCTGAAAGTATTATAAATAATGAAATTAGTGCTTGCAATTTAAAATATGATAAATTCAAAATTTTAAAATTAGAAAAAAAACTAAAAATACAAAAAACATTTAATATTTTTTGTGTAATAGCACTTTTAATTTCTATTATAATAAAATAATTATCATAAACCTTTTTTATATGAATATATTTTAAACATATGAAAGAGGTGTATTTTTTTGGAAAAAATTTTAAATGATGAAGAAAAAATAAGAAGAGCAGAAGAGATATATTTTAGAAGGAATAATCAAGTATATCCAATAAGAAAAAAAGAGGATAAAAAGATTAAAAATATTAAATACAGGATGTTACTAAATTTACTAGTAATGTTTAATTTGGCTGTAATTGTATTTTTTATTCAGAATAAGGATTTTATATTTACCAAAGAATTTATTGAAAAAATGAATGAATATAATGATAATGCGACTGGAAAAATTTTAAATGTCTTTGGAACTTTTTTTGAAGAAAAAGAAAATAGTATAACCAATCAAAATAATGAAAATATATTAGTTACAAATGATAATCAAAATATATCAGAAGTACAAAATGTTATTGAAGAAAAAAGTGTAGAAAATAAATTCGAAAATTCAATTAGTTCAATGAATGAAATGGATATAGATATTATAAATTTAAAAGCAGCATATAAATTTATTAACCCATTAAAAGGAACGGTAAGCTCTGGCTTTGGAGCCAGAGAATCAAAATATCAAAATGTTACAGGATATCATACTGGTGTAGATATAGCAGCAGATTCAGGAACACCAATTGTAGCTTCAATGGAAGGAATTGTTGAACTTGTATCAAGTGAAGGAGATTATGGAAAACACGTAAAAATAAGATGTAACAATGTTTATACATTATATGCACATTGCTCGAAAATTTTTGTAAAAGAGGGACAAATTGTAGCTAGAGGTCAAAAAATAGCAAATGTTGGAAATACTGGAAATAGTACGGGACCTCATTTGCATTTCGAGATAAGAGTGGATGATAGGTTCGTTGATCCTGCAAGAATTATAAATTTTTAAAAAGAAAGTGTAAAATATGAAAATAGAAATTAATTTGAAAATATTCTTTCTGCTTATACTTTTGTTTTTGATTGACAATATAAATACATATCTGATTTTTTTATTTTTTATATTGATTCATGAACTTGCGCATTTAATAGTTGGAGTTTTGATTGGTGGGCGACCACAAAAAATGACAATATCTATATTTGGTATTTCTATAGATTTTTATTCTTATGGTAAAAACAAAATTCTTTGTAAATTAATTTTCTTTTTTATAGGACCATTAGTAAATATACTTATTGGGTATTTATGCTATAAATATATGAAAAATTCAAATGAGAAATCGTTAATTGTATATACTAATTTTGCGTTAGGAATTTTTAACTTATTTCCTATATTACCATTAGATGGGGGAAAAATTATAAAAGAAATATTAAAGGTTATAGTTGGTTTTGAGAAATCTAATAAAATTATGATTTTTGTAAGTAAATGCTTTCTTGTGATAGCTAGCCTGATATATAGTGTTTTAATAATAAAAATAAAAAATATTATGATTCTATTTTTACTAATGTATTTATGGTATTTATATAGTATAGAAGAAAAGAAATATACTTTATATTTAAAGACCAAAGCTGCAATAAAAAATATAATATAATACTTACTTGAAATTTTACGATTTTAATAGTAATCTATATATATATTTTTTTATTGAAGTGGTATAGTGTATGAAAAGAAATAAAATTGCTTTTACAATATGTATAATAATTATTTTTATCATCTTCGTTGCGTTTTTCTAATTTAGAAGAAATATTTAAAATATTATTAATCCAAGTCAAAATCTCTTTTGTCCCTTCTATATTTAATCCCCATAAACCTTGTTTAGTTTCGAAGAGGCTTCCATCTCCATCAAAATATCCTAAAATATAAGGAAGGAAATATTGCTCTTCAATTTTTGGCGGTTTAAGAATTAAACTTTT
>CAZPAF010000043.1:0-15554 GCA_964584475.1 uncultured Lachnospiraceae bacterium
CGAACCTTGGACCCACCGGTTATGAGCCGGTTGCTCTGACCAACTGAGCTAAGGGCGCGTCGCCTAACGACAAGACTTATTATAAACTAATAATTTTTAGTTGTCAATACTAAATTTGATTTTTTTAATAAAAAAAGAAAAAGATTTTTAGTCTTTTTCTCTTTTTATTATTGCTTTCTTTTATTTTATTATTCTTCTTTCATCCAGTCTTTTCCATCAACAAATCTTGCTACTAACATTGATGCAGAACTATCTCCTACAGAGTTTAATACAGTTGCTGGTGCATCAATTATTGTTGCAATAATTGTTAATATTGGAAGAGCTGCAACCGGGAATCCCATCATAGAAATGATAAACATTTCTGAAATTGTTCCTCCTCCAATTGGAACTGCTGTTATTAAAAGATTTGCTACTAATGCAATTCCTAACATTCCAAGTATTTCTGGTAATGTTGTCATTGGTGTTCCAAATAAACATACTAAGAACATTATCTTAAACATTGAACCAATAATTGTTCCATCTTTATGGAATGATGTTCCAAGTGGTATAGTAGTTTCTACTATATCTGCCGGAACTCCCATTTTTTTAGCGGCAGTTACATTTACTGGAATTGATGCTGCACTAGAGCATGTAGCTAAAGCTGTAAGCGTTGGTGGTATTGCATTTTTCCAAAAAGATTTTACTCCTTTTTTTCCACCAGCTATAAAAGCATATATTGTATAAAATACTAAATAAAATGCTATTGATACTACTAAATATAATACAAATGTCTTTGCATATCCAATCGCAATAGTTGCTCCGAAAGTACCAACCATTGATGCCATATAGCATCCTAAACCAATTGGTGCATAATACATTACAATTTTTAAAACATTCTCTATAACTACATTTGCTGATTCTAAAAGTTTTTTTACTTCCTCTCCTTTTTCACCAGACATTCTTACAGCTACACCAAATATAATTGATGCAACCAAAAGTGCAGTTACATTATCTTTTGAAAATAATTTAGGCAAGTCATTTACTGTAAGTAGGCTTGCAGTTCTTTGAAGTAAATTTAATTCTTCTTCCTCTACTTCTGCATCTGATTCTAAAGATGCTCTAATTTGTTCTCCATCTTCTACACTAACAAGTTCTGATTTGAATGTTACTCCAAATCCTACAAAAACAGATATTAGTGACATCAGTAAAAACACTGCTACAATTACTCCAATAATTTTTCCCATTCTTTTTGGACTTTCCATTTTTGTAATTGCAGTTGTAATATTTAAAAAGATTAAAGGAACAATAATTACTAATAAAGCATTTAGGAATATGTCTCCTAATGGACTAAGTACAGCAGCTTTTTCTTGGAATACGACTCCAACGATTGCTCCAACAATTATTGCAGCTATTAAAATAATTGTTGACTTGTAATTTTGTAAAAATTTTTTCATAATATGTACCCCTTATTAATTTGGGTAATTGAAAAAATATAATTATATCTTCCCAATTTATAGTAACATTATATTGCAGAATTTCAAAAGTATCAACTATTTCTAATAATTTTTAATTTATTACATATAAAAAGACGACCAAATCCTAAGATTTTAGTCGCCTTTTTATAAAATTCTTTTCAAGCATCCTTAAAAAGTTTTGGCTTATTCGATACCTTCATGTACTTTTGCAACAACTTCCTTGCAGAATTTTTCGCTGTCAGTGTGTTCTTTAAAGTCAATACAAACATCCAGTACAAACGAACCCGTGCCTCTGTCGTAGTTTGAAAGAACATTACTTACTTCGCCATCGCACTCTTCAGCCCATTTTACAACTCGTCTGCACTTTTCACAGTCCTTTCGTCCAGCAGAAGATCTACATTCCTTACTTAGTCTGATAAACATCTCATCGATTGTTTCTTCCGCAGTCTTGGATATCAAAAATCTTTGAGACGCCTTCACCTCCACTGTTATGTGGACATTCCGAACCACACATTCTTCCCTCATTTTGTTTTTTGCATCTTCATTTGCCATATAACTCACCTCTTTACTTTCTCTCTATGGCTATAATCAAATTGTCATTAAAAGGTAAAAACTAAATCAAGGTTTCCCTCGACTTATCTATTATAACATGTTTACATAACTTTTGTAAATATATTGTTTATAAAAAAAAGAAAAGCCAGAACGTTTTTGTAGTTCTAGCCTCCCTTCATGGACAATCGCCCCACATGATCTTATACCAATGGTACGACATTTTCGATTATGTACTCTTCAATTTTCTTTACCGTCTCTTCGGCGTTGACGTCTTTGTCAATTTTTACCGTAAAGGCGATAATAGGCTGGCTGTTGTGAGTTCCACTGCCACATTCAGCAAGTCTACATCTTTCCAATCCACTTACAAATTGAGTGAGTCCATTGTTTACTTTGCTCGAAACCCAGCAGTCTGGATATTTGTCAACAGGCACAGAAAACATCCATTGCCTTGCTACCAATCCAAGTACATCTACCTTCCGCTCAGTTCCGATTTTGTCATATTCGCCATTTTTCTTCATGTGCCTTTTCTTCCTCCTTTAGTTTTCTATTTTCTTGGGTCTACTTGCACAATTCCAAAAAGTCGGAAGTATAACTATATCGTCATACGTTATTATTATAGCATACTTTACATAATATTGCAATATCTTGTATTATTTATATCAAAAGCTTTATTTTACCGTATTTTTATGGTATTATATTATTTGATTTGTATATTATAAATAAGAAGGAAATTATAAATGAATTTAAAAACTTTAGAAAAACTAGAATTTAATAAAATATGTAATATTTTAAAATCTTATACTATAACTTATATTGGTATGGATTTAGCAGAAAACTTAAAGCCTTTAACCACAAAAAAAGAGATTGAAAAAGCTCAAAAACAAACAACTGAAGGCTCAATTCTTTTATACAGAAAAGGTTCTATTCCTATGAGTGAAATTGAAGATATTACATCTCATATAAAAAAATTAAATAGCGGTTTATTTCTTTCTATAAAACAATTATTAGATTTAAAAAAGATCTTAAATACATCTTCCAATTTAAAAGATTACTTCACATCTACTGAAATTGATATGTCTGAATTTGTTAATCTTGAAGGATTATTTAATAATTTATATGTAAATCGCTCTATCGAAAAAGAACTTGAAAAAGCAATTATTGATGAAAATACCTTATCTGATGATGCATCAAACGATTTAAAAAATATTAGAAAATCAATTCGTGCAAAAGAACAGGAAATAAAATCAAAATTAAATTCATTCTTAAATTCAAAATATGTTCAAGAAAGTATTATCACTGTAAGAAATGGACGTTTTGTTATTCCTGTTAAAAATGAACATCGTCAAGATGTAAAAGGATTCATACATGACATTTCATCAAGTGGATCTACTGTTTTCATTGAACCAATTTCTATCTTTGATTTAAATAATGATTTAAATAATTTAAAAAATGAAGAAAATATAGAAATCGAAAAAATACTTCAAAGATTAACTTCATTATTTTTTAATATTATTCCTAATATAGAAAATGATGTTAATTTAATTGGTCTTATTGATTTTATTTTTGCAAAAGCAAAATATTCAAATAGCTTAGACGCAACAGAACCAATTATAAATGATGAAAAATATATAAATTTATTAAATGCATGGCATCCATTACTAAACAAAAATCAAGCTGTAAAAAATAATATTCCAATTGGAAAAGATTATAATTCATTAATTATAACAGGACCAAATACTGGTGGTAAAACAGTTACTTTGAAAACTGCTGGTATATTAATGCTTATGGCAATGAGTGGTCTTCATATTACTGCAAAAGAAGGAAGCTCTATTTATGTTGCAGATAATATCTTTGCAGATATTGGTGATGATCAAAGTATTGCAGATTCATTAAGTACATTCTCATCTCATATGACAAATATTGCAAATATTCTAAAAGAAGCAACAAAAAACAGCTTTATTTTAATAGATGAATTAGGTTCAGGAACAGATCCTGTTGAAGGTTCAAGTTTAGCAATTAGTATTTTAGAAAAACTAAATTCTTTAAAGTGTTTAACGCTTTCAACCACACATTATCCAGAAATAAAACATTTTGCATTAGTAACAGATGGATTTGAAAATGCAAGTGTTGAATTTAATATTGAGACTCTATCTCCTACTTACAAATTATTACTTGGAGTTCCGGGTACAAGTAATGCATTTGCTATTAGTAGAAAACTTGGAATTTCTGAAGAGATAATAAATAGAGCCAAAGAATTTATTGATACAGAAAAAATAAATATTGAAAAATTACTTACAAACATTTATGAAGACAAACGTACTATTGAATTTGAAAAACAAAAAGCTTTAGATTATTCAAAAGAAATTGAAAAATTAAAATCTTCTTTAGAATTTGATGTTTCAAAACTTGAAAAAGAGCAAAAAGAAATTATAAATAAAGCAAAAGATGAAGCCCGTAACATTTTAATTTCTGCTAAAGAAGATGCTAATGATATTATAAAAGAACTTGAAAAATCTTCAAGTAATAAAGAATCAAATAAATTAAGAAATAAATTAAATGAGAAAATTGATGATTTAAGTGTTATAGAAAAAACAAATACTTCATCCAAAGATTTAATTTCTATTGAAAACTTAACTCCTGGTGTTACAGTATTTGTTAGAAAATTAAATCAAGAGGGAACAATTCTATCTATATCTAAAGATAAAAAAATTCAAGTTTCTCTTGGTCTTGGAAAAATGTATTTTGATATTTCTGATTTAGAACTTGCATCAAAATCATCAAAAAAATCTAATGTTCAAAAAGATTATTCTGGAAGAAAAGAATTTAAAGCAAAATCTATTTCTGCTGAAATAAATGTAATTGGTCAAAATGTTGATGAAGCTTGTTTGGAAATCGACAAATACTTAGACAATTGTGCTTTAAGTGGCTTAGCAACAATTAGAATTGTTCATGGAAAAGGCACTGGTGCACTAAGAGCTGGAATTCATTCATTCTTGAAAACACATCCTCATGTAAAATCATTTAGAGTTGGAGTTTTTGGTGAAGGTGAAATGGGCGTTACAATCGTTGAATTAAAATAATAAACACTAAAAGCTGAGCAGTAATTGCTCAGCTTTTAGTGTTTTATGATATAAGGATTTTATTTTATTTTTCTAAATACTCCAGATACTTTTCCTAATATTTGGCATGTTGGTACTATAATTGGATCCAAACTACTATTTTCTGGCTGTAATCTAATATGATCTTTTTCTTTATAGAATGTTTTTACTGTAGCTTCATCTCCAATTAATGCAACTACAATTTCTCCATTATGAGCTGTATTTTGTTTTCTAACTAAAATATAGTCTCCATCTAAAATACCAGCTTCAATCATAGATTCTCCTCTAACTGTTAACATGAAACTTTCTCCAGTTCCAACAAAGTCTAGTGGAATTGGGAATGTATCTGTTACATTTTCAACAGCTAATATTGGTTCTCCAGCTGTTATTTTTCCAATTACAGGTACATCAACCATTTCTTTGCTTGAATATACTTCTTTATCAAATGTAGATTGTTGTCCTTCTATAGCTCCACCTTTTAATAATTTTAATGTTCTTCCTTTTTGGCTTTCTTTTTTGATATATCCTTTTTGCTCTAAAGACGCAATATATCCATGAACTGTAGCTGTTGATTTTAAATCTACTGCTTTTCCTATTTCTCTTACTGATGGTGGATAACCATTAGCATTTATTTGTTTTTCAATAAATTTTAATATTGCTTTCTCTCTTTTATTTAAGCTATTTGGATCTTTTTTTCTCATAAAATTAGTACCCCATTTCATTTATTATATTTCATTTTTACCGAAAATTTATTCTACAGAACTTCCGTTCTATAATCTACAAAGATATTATCATAAAACATTTTGTTTGTCAAACAAAAGTTTTATTTTTAAATAAAAAAATAAGTAAGCTTTTGCTCACTTACTTTTATATTTCTATTCACGACCTTCTTCAAATAGTTTTCTTCTTATTTCTTCATTATCAGTTTTAACTTCAATTCCTCTTTCACTTTCTCTTTCCATAATCCTATCACAAATATCTTCAAATACCAATTTTAAAAACGCTATAGTTTTTCTAGACTTAAATAGTTTCGCAAATCTCAATTCAGATTGCATTAAATTTGCCACTTCACTAACATCTGATGTATCAATTGCTTTGGCACTAGCTGCTGATAATTGTTTTGAATAAAGAAGTGCGTCTCCCATTTTTCTAAACAATTCATCACTTACTATAGCACTCCTGCAGAATTTTGGATTTTCTTCAAAGTCATATGTAATGTGTTCGCCTTCTTGTAAATATCCATATCTTCCTTCAGAATCAGTATAATATCCTAATATAAATTCACTTGGAATATATCCCAGTTCTGCGCAAGCCTCATCCATAAAAGAACATTTAGTATCTTGATCATATTCAATTCCTGATTTTGTATATCCTAAATATAATTTTTCACCATAACTATTTTCTATTACTCCTGGATAAGCCACTATTATATTAGTTTGATTTCCTGACCCCCAACAATAATTTGTTAATCTTTCTGAAATTTGATCATCTTCTCTCCCTACAATTCCTGCAGAGTAAACATTTCCATTTATACTTCCGTAGCTCTCTCCAAGTTTTAATCCCCCTTGCATAATAGCTATTGCTGTTTCTTCTACACTATCTAATTTTGTTCTATTCGAACCAATTCCATGTAGTCCTATACCAAAACCTTTATATTGTTCTAATTTTCTAATTAAACTAGTATCAATTATTTTTTCCATAATAATTCTCCTTTTATAAAATACAGTAATTACAATCAACACCTATTTTAATTATATCACTTTATACACATTATGTAAAATTTATAAAATTTCACAAAAAATCCAACTTACATAATTGTAAATTGGATTAATCTTCTTTGCTTTATTCGTACCATTCAAATTCCCATTCAAGAATTTTTACAGTATCTCCTTCTTTTACTCCTTTATCTTTAAGAGCTTGAGTAATACCGATTTTCTTTAACATTTTTTCCATATATGCGTAAGATTCATTATCTCCAATATTTACTCTTCCCATTAATCTTTGTGCTGCTGGTCCAGTTACTACATATTCACCAGGTTTAACCATTTCGATTTTAAATTGTTCTTCTTCCGTCTCTTCTAATGTATAAATAATTCTATCTTCTGCTTCAACAATTTCTTCTTTTGGAAGAGTTTTTATTATTTCTGCAACATGATTAAATAATTCATTTAATCCTTCTCCTGTTACTGCAGAAATTTTATAAATTTCCATATCATTTTCTTTTGCTAATCTTTCTAAAGCTTTATAATTTTCATCATCTTGCATACTATCTATTTTATTAGCAACAATTATTTGTTTTCTTGCAGCTAGTTTTTCGCTATATTTTTTTAATTCTTCATTTATTTTATTAAAATCATCTACTGGATTTCTTCCTTCTGTTCCAGCAACATCTAATACATGAAGTAAAAGTCTAGTTCTTTCAACATGACGTAAGAATTGAATTCCTAGTCCAACTCCTTCGCTAGCACCTTCAATTATTCCAGGGATATCTGCTAAAACAAAACTATCTCCATATTCAGTTTTTACAACACCTAAATTAGGATCAATTGTTGTAAAATGATAATCAGCAATTTTAGGAGTAGCTTTTGTTACTCTTGAAAGTATTGTAGATTTTCCAACATTTGGGAAACCAACTAATCCAACATCAGCTAATAATTTTAATTCTAGAATAATTTCTTTTTCTTTTCCTGGTTCTCCATCAATTGCAAATCTAGGAGCTTGTCTTGTTGAAGTAGCAAAGTGTGAATTTCCTTTTCCACCTCTACCACCTTTTAAAATTAATTCTTTTTGTCCTTCTTTAGACATATCAACAATAACTTTACCAGTTTCAGCATCTTTTACTATTGTTCCTACTGGAACTTTTACAATAATGTCTTGACCACTTTTACCAAATTTGTGTCCACCACTTCCGTTTTGTCCGTTTTCAGCTTTGAATTTTTTAGTAAATCTAAAATCGATTAAAGTATTTGCATTTGGATCAACTTCAAAATAAACGTCTCCGCCTCTTCCTCCGTCTCCTCCGTCAGGTCCACCTGCTGCAACATATTTCTCTCTTCTGAAAGTTGCTGCACCATTTCCACCGTCTCCTGATTTAATTATTATTTTTGCATAATCTACAAACATTTTTTACTCCTTAAATTTTAACTATTTTACTAGTTCTCAAAATAATCTAGCATCATAGCTTTTTTAACTTTTTTCATAGTTTCTTTAGCTGTTTTTCTCGCTCTTTCAGTTCCTTCTTTTAATATTCTATCTACTTCTTCTGGATGAGCTTCATAGTAAGCTCTTTTTTCTCTCATAGGTCTTAAGAATTCTATGATATTATTTGCAAGTTCTCTTTTACAAGCAACACATCCTCTAGCGCCAAGCTTACATTCTGAGCATGCTTTTTCACAAACCTCTTTACTTGAGAATAATTTATGATAATAAGCAACCATGCAAACATCAGGATTTCCTAAATCATCTTTTTTTATTCTGTTTGGATCAGTTACTGCACTCATAACTTTTTTAGTAATTTCTTCTTCTGAATCTGATAGGTAAATTGCATTTCCTAAAGATTTACCCATTTTCTCGTTTCCATCTAAACCTTTAATTCTTTTACCTTCAGATAAAACGATTTCTGGTTCTTTTAAAATTCCTTCTCCATAAATACTATTGAATTTTCTAACTATTTCTTTACATTGTTCAATTAAAGGTGCTTGATCTTCTCCAACTGGCACAAGTTCACCTTCAAATGCTGTTATATCAGCAGCTTGACTTACTGGATATCCTAAAAATCCATAAGTTACACTTTCTCCAAATAAATCTCTTTTTTGAGCTATTTCTGTTTTTACAGTAGGATTTCTTTGAAGTCTAGCTATTGTAACTAGATTTGAATAAAACACTGTAAGTTCTGCAGTTTCTGGTATCATTGATTGTATATATATTGTTGTTTTTTCTGGATCAATTCCAACTGATAAATAATCCATAACAACTTCTCTAACATTTTTTCTAACCTTTTCTGGATTATTGAAATTATCTGTTAAAGCTTGAACATCTGCAATTAAAATATATTGTTCATATTCTCCTGATTCTTGAAGTTCAACTCTTTTTTTCAAAGATCCAAAATAATGTCCTATATGTAATTTTCCTGTAGGTCTATCACCTGTTAATATTCTTTTTTTATTTTCCATTTTTTTATACCTCACTTTAAAATTTTATTACTTTTATTTAAAGTTTAGTATTGCCATCGTTTTTCAACTTTCATTATATTTTCCGGCCTTTCTTTAGTTTTTAAAATTACTTTATTATTATACTGTATTTTTATTCAAAAATCAATGTTTTTTGACATTTTATGTAAATTATGCTATACTAGATTCGTTATTTTGTGTTCGTGCCTAAAATCAAACTCGTTATAAGGCATCAACCAAAAAGCTAGCCCAGGCTTTATACAAAATAAACATTAACTTCATGATGGGAACGAAAGTAGCAAATTTAAACGCTACCGTAGGGAAAGGTAATATGCAGTTGTTTCTAACTCACGAAGGTGAAACATGGGACATCAACCCTTACGTCGCAGCTGTTTTCGAAAACGGCACACTGGTGGTTTTCTCTAAAGAAAATAGGGATATCACCTATGGTATCGAAAAAGCTGCTCCTGGAGATTTATTCCATGTCCAAGTATTTGGGCATGAGAAAAAGCCTATCCTCAAAAAAGGCGAAATGCCTGAAGGTCGCGGCAACAAGATTCTCTGGGCAATGTCTTTCGTCGAACCCGAAAAACGCGCTACAAGCGAAGATGATTTCTATAGCAAGCAGCCTGAAATCGAAGATGCATATGGTTCTGACGAGTCCATTTTGCATTCTAAGAAAGGCTCCTATGCAATCTTCCTTGCAAAAAAGCGTCCTCAACCCGGCAAGGGTCGTAGAAGCCGTCAAGTCAAGTACAAACCTTGTCTTGGTTGGTGTTCTAACACAATTTCTGACGAGGAACTTCAGAATCTGATTCATGAGTTCCGTCGCTACAGAAAAATCTATTGTCCTGTTGAATTCTTAAGCATGGTAAAATGACATTCTAAAAGGCGGTGATTTAATGCAGCTATTCCTTTACAAAGCCGGCACAAATTTTTCTGCAAACGAATTTGTTCACTCTGAATTTGACGGCAAAGTCCTTCGGACATACCTTGGTGATGAGTTAACTGATTCTCGCGAAGCAAAAATTGGTGATTCCTTTTTCATTTTACCTTGTGGCACAAAAAAAGCACCTAAAGTAAATGCAGTCGAACTGCCAAAAACTAGAGGTGCAAGAATTGCTTGGGCTCTTTCCTTTGTTGGTGAGAGCAAGTATGTAAACGAAGAAAAAGACTTTTGGGAACGCTACCAGCAGATTTCCAAGGAATTTGATCTCATGAATTCTGTTTTTCTTCTCAGTCCCGGTGTATATGCACTGTGTATTGCAGATAGAGTGGCAGATTCCAAAAAGGCTTTATCTAAGCCCAAGATTAAGCTGAAGAATCCTATTTTGGCTTGGATTGCAGATGACATCACCAATTCTCAGATTGATGAGTTGCTCGAAAGATTTACCAAAGAAAGAGCTCTCTTCTGTCCTGAAGAATACCTGAAGGTCATCTAAGAACAATATGCAACCTTGCGCTAGTTAGCGCAAAAGACTCCTCAAAGGTTAAACCTTCGAGGAGTCTTTCTTTATTAACTTAATATTCTTATCTAATTATTTTTTCTTTAAAATTCTAAGTGTATTTAAAATTGTAATTAAAGTTACACCAACATCTGCAAATACTGCCATCCACATTTGTGCTAATCCCAAAATAGTTAAAATCAATACTAATATTTTTATTCCAAAAGCAAATATTAAATTTTGTTTTATTATTTTATCTGTGAATTTCGAAACTTTTATAGCTTCTTCAATTTTCATTAAGTTGTCCGTCATTATTACCATATCAGAAGCTTCAATAGCAGAACTTGAACCAATTCCCCCCATTGAAATTCCAATATCAGCCATTGCTAATACTGGAGCATCATTTATTCCGTCACCAACAAAAGCAATATTTCCTGTTGTCTTACTTTTTATTATTTTTTCAAGTTCATTGTATTTATCCGTTGGAAGCATTTCTGCTTTTACTTCTTTAATTCCTATTTCTTTAGCAACTTTTTTTGCTATTTCAAGATTATCCCCAGTAAACATCATTGTATTAATTCCTAATTTGTTTAGGTTATCTATAGCTTCTTTTGCTTCTGATTTTATTGTATCATTTAATATCAAAGCACCTATAACACTTTCAGCTACTTTAACATATATTATAGTTCCAACTTCATTTTCACCTTCATATCCAGTTAATTCTGCATTTCCTATTTTTATTATTCTATCATCTAGTCCATATTTCAAACCTTTTCCTGCAACTTCCTCAAAATTATAGACTCTTTCTTGATTAACTGTTTTTCCATATTTATTAAGAACAGCAATTGCTAATGGATGATTTGAAAAACTTTCTCCAATTGCTGCAAATTCCAAAACCTCATCTTCTGAATAATCATTGTCATAAACCTTTATTTTCTCTACTTCAAATTTTCCTTTCGTCAAAGTCCCTGTTTTATCAAATGCTATATATTTTATATCTTTTACTGCATCCAAAAAATTGCTACCTTTAACTAATATTCCTTGTTTAGAGGCTTTTCCTATTCCAGAAAAATAACTCAAAGGAACTGAAATAACAATTGCACAAGGACATGAAACTACTAAGAAAGTCAAAGCCCTATAAATTGCATCTATATATGTGATATTTGACAATAGTGGCATTAACAAAACAACCAATATTGCTAAAACAAGTATTATTGGTGTATAAATTTTAGAAGCTTTATTTACAAAAGTTTCTGTTTTTGCCTTTTTGTCTGTTGCATTTTCTACTAATTCTAAAATTTTATTCACTGTGCTGTCTTCATATTTTTCTGTTACCTCAACTTCAATTAGTCCTTTTTCATTTATACTTCCAGATAAAACCATATCATTTTCTTTTACTTCTCTTAAAGTTGATTCTCCTGTCAATGAAGCCGTATTTAAATTAGCTTCTCCCGAAATAATTCTACCATCTAATGGTATTTTCTCTCCTTGTTTTATAACAATTATATCTCCAATATTTACTTCTTCAGGACTCACTTTATGTTCATGATTTCCATGTTTTAAATTGGCATATTCAGGTCTTATATCCATTAAATCTGCTATAGATTTTCTTGTATTATTTATGGCTTTTTCTTCTAGAATTTTTCCAATTTCATAAAGTATTATAACCATTAGACCTTCAATCTCTTCTCCAATCAAAAGAGCACCTATACAAGAAATTGTTACTAAAAAGTTCTCATCAAATGTCTTCTTTTTTAATAATTTTATTGCATTTTTAGAGGTTCTATATAATAAAATCACATACGAAATTATTATTAAAGTAAGATTTACTTTTTCTGGTAAATCAAAAATCAAAGTACTTATCATTATAAGAATTCCAATAATAACTCTTAAAATATTATTGTTTTTCTTTTTATCTTTTTTTGTACTTTTATTTTCTTTTTTATCATGTTCATGACTATGTTTATGCTTATGTTCTTCTTCGTTTTCATTATGTTCATGTTTTTCATGGCAATGTCCATCACAACGTTCGTGTTCATGTTCATGTTCATGCTCATGATTATGTCCATGATGATGTTGTTCTTCTTCGGCATGGGAATCTTTATTTTTTAAATTTATAACTTCAACTTCTGGTTCTAAACTTTTTACAACACTTATAATATCATCATCCAAAACTTCTACTTCTGTTTCAAATGAAAGTTTCAATGTATTGAAATTTACAACCACATTTTGATAATCCTTATTTTCAGCTAACTTATTTTGAATTTTATTTGCACAATTTGCACAATCTAATCCTTCTAATCTAAACTCATACTTCTTCAATGTGTTCACGACCTTTCTCAAAAATTTCTTTAACATGTTCATCATCTAAAGAATAAAATACAGATTTACCTTCTTTTCTATATTTTACAAGTTTAGATTGTTTTAAAACTCTTAGTTGATGAGAAATTGCAGATGGAGTTGAATTTGTAATTGCTGCAATGTCACATACACAAAGTTCCCTCATCATTAATGCATTTATAATTTTAATTCTTGTAGAATCACCAAATACTTTAAAAAGCTCTGCTAAATCAAATATTTCTTCATCTGCCAAAAGTGTTTTTCTCACACTTTCAACAACTTCAGCATTTGAAATTTCATCTTCACATCTAATTAGATTTTCCATAAAACCCCTTTCTTATTTAATTATATTTGAATATGTGAATAACTATTCATATATAAATTATATTATTATTATTTTTTATTGTCAATATAATTTATACAAAAATATTTTTTGCATCAAAAAAGCTCCGAATAATCGGAGCTAGTTTTTATTTGATTAGTTATCTCTTCCCTCTGGCAGTGCTGGATAGTCAAGAACAACTCTTATTGACATTATAAATCTAATTGTTCTTACAAATTTACTATTTTTAAATCTTTGCCATAAAGAAGGTTTTGTTTCAAATCTTGTTTCTTCGAAATAAGCTTCCATTTCTTCATTAGACGCCATTTGTCCGCCAACAATTTCTTCTGCTTTAGCAGTTTCAACAGAAACAACTTCTTTTTCTGGTTCTAAAATTGCTTTTGCTACTGGAGCAACTTTTACTTCTTCTACAACTCCGTCAACAACTTCATCAATTGGTGTTGGTATGTATTTTAATGCTTCTGCAATTTCAATTCCAATATAGCTTAAAGCTTTTGATTTATCTTCAATTCTTTCCATATCTATTTCAATATGTAAGTTTGATTCTAAATTTCCTATTTTTGTATCTATTGTTTTAAGAGCATTTGTATAGTCTTCTGATTCTTTATCTTTGCATTTTCCAATTACAGTTAAAGCTTCTGCTATTTCAGCTGGATATTTTGATTCTAATTTTTTAACAATCTCTTTCCAGTTTTTTGCTCTTGCTTTTACTGCTGTTGTAGCATCTCTTAAAACACTGGCAAGTTTGATATTTTTTTCTCTTTGTCTTATTAATTCTTCTACTTTTTTAGTGTTTTCTTCAAATTGATTTGTAGCATATTCTACTAAATCATAAGCAGCTTTATAAACACTTTTTGGAAAATTCTTTTTCTTTGGATATTCCAATAAGTATGTTTTTACTGATTCTACTAAATCTTTAAAATAAGAATCATCTTCTAATTGAACTATTTGTTTTTTGCTGTTTGGATTAATTAATTTTTGAACTTTGTCGATATTTGATAATATTTTCTCTTCCGTGATCACCATTTTCACGTTTACTATGCCTGATTTATTGAAAAATGACATTGTAAACTACCTCCTTCGTATCAATCTAATTAAATACTAAAGTTATTATATCTTTATTTCCGTAAAACTACAAGAGTTTTTTCGACTTTTTTCTATTACATTTTTGTTACATTTTTGGTGTTTTTTATAACAAAAAATCCTATTTTACTAATATTAATTTTATTCCAATAAAAACAAAAGAGCAATTGAAATTTTTACTTTTTTTAGTAAATTTTTCAATTACTCTTACTTTTTACTTTATATTATTTTAAAACTTTTTTTATTTCTTCATGTCTTTTTATTTTTAATGTTGTTGTTTTTATTAATTCTTCTTCAGTTATAATTAATTCTTTTACATATTTATATTTTGGCATTGTTTTATTTATTTCTTTAATTTTTTCCCAAATTTTTGCTTTTATTTCTTCATCTTTTTCAACGCCATATTCAGATTTCATTGCTTCTCTATCGAAAACAACTTCAACACACATTTTTAAATCATTTGCATCTTCTTCATCCGGTTTTCCAAATACGAAAGATTCTTTTACTCCTGGAATTTTATTGATTAATGTTTCTGTTTCTTCTGGGAATACATTTTTTCCATTTTTTAATACTATAACACTTTTCTTTCTTCCTGTTATAAATATAAATCCATCTTTATCTATATAAGCTAAATCTCCTGTATAGAACCACCCATCTTTCATACATTCTTTTGTAGCTTCTTCATTTCCATAATACCCTAGCATAACTGTAGGACCTTTTACAGCTAATTCCCCTATTCCACATTCATCTGGATCAACTATTTTTGTCTCTAAGCTTGGGAATGTTTTTCCTATTGATCCTAATCTATGGTAAGTTGGATTTTCAGCAGCAACAACTGGTGATGTTTCAGATAATCCATATCCTTGGAATGTATCTACACCAAAATCTGTGAATCCTTTTTCTGCTTCAGGATCAAATGCAGCTCCACCAGCAACTAATAATCTTAATTTTCCTCCAAAATTTGCATGAATATCTTTAAACATTTTTCTTCTTGCATCAATTCCTAATAATTTTAAGAATTTGCATAATTTAATACCAAATTTAACTGTATTAGTTTTTCCTTTTTTCTC
>CAZPAF010000044.1:0-15085 GCA_964584475.1 uncultured Lachnospiraceae bacterium
CTCCTTAAAATCGTTTTTAACATACTAAATTGGAATTCTCCATAATCTTGTGCCTCATCAACAATTACATGTCTTAATTTTGTTTTTACCTTACTTCCATATATTTTATAATGTATGTAAATTATTGGAGCTAAATCTTCAAATGTGACTTCCCCTTTATTTAAGTTTCTCATTGTATTTCTTACTAAATAACTTCCTAAAATTTCGTTATCTAATTTGTCAAATATGTAATTATCAATAAAATCTTTATAATACTCTATAGCATCTTTTCTATTTATTTCATTAAAGTAAAAATCTACAATTTTTATATCGTCTTTATCTAATCTTTTTAATACTTTTTCTGTTTCTTCAAAGATTTCAATTCTTTTTTCTCTTTTTTCTTCTTCTGTTAAATCTTCTTTAAGCATTGCATTTATTTTTGCGGTTCTTTTTGCTGTTATTGTTTTTTCTATTATTTCCTTATTGTTTTTTATTTTTGAAAATACATGTTTTTTTACTTCATTAATTCTTTTTTCAAAGTCTAAGTCTTTATAAGTTTCCACAAATAATTTTTGGATATTTTCATATCTCATTATTCTTACATTTTCTAAAACAAAATCCTTTTTAGGCAAATAGTTTTCTTCTACTTCTTTTAAGAAACCGTCTACTTGCACTTTAAATTCTATCGAAGATTTCATCTTAGATTCTTTTATTATAGTATCAACATCTCCATGGTTAATTTCATCAAACTCTTTATTTACAATTGTTACAAGTTTTTCATTACTATCAGATATTTTTAATCTTTTTCCAATTATTTCATATGCTAAATCTTCAAATGTATATTGTTTTACATTTTCAACTCCCAAATCTGGAAGTACATTTGAAATATAATTTAAAAAGAATTTATTTGGTGCAATTATCATAAAATCTTCTGGGTCAAATTCTTTATCACAGTTGTAAATTAGATAAGCAATTCTGTGAAGTGCTATTGTTGTTTTACCACTTCCGGCAACTCCTTGTACCACTAATGCTTTGTTCATATCTGCTCTTATGATATTGTTTTGTTCTCCTTGAATTGTTGCAACAATATTTTTTAATCTGTCATCTGCTTTTTCTTCTAGAGCTACTTGAAGAAGCTCATCATTTGCTTTTAAATCTATATCTGAATATTTTTCTAATTTCCCTTCCTCTATAAAATATTGTCTCTTTAAGGAAATTTCTCCTTCAACTTCTCCTCCCGGTGAACTATAACTAGATTTTCCAACCCTTCCATCATAATAAAGATTTGAAATTGGTGCTCTCCAGTCAATTATTATTGGTCTTTGTGATTTACTATCTAATACAGATAATTTACCAATATAAATTTTTTCTAAATTTTCTCCTTTTGCTGTAAAATCAATCCTTGCAAAATAAGGTTTCCCCTTAATTTTCTTTAAGTCTTTTATTTTTTTATTTCCTACATAAACCAGTTGTGCTCTTACATAAGAGTCTTTTTCATAATTAGTCGATACGCTTGATAAGTTTGATTCAATTACTTTTTCCTCGTCTTCGAGTTTTCTTGATACCTCCTTTAACTTTTCTTTTTCTCTTAAAAATTCCTTTTCGTCCATTTTTAAAATCCTCCTTTTAAAATAGATATCTAATTTCAAATCAATTAAATTTTTGAAATCAGAACTTTCAGTTAGAAAATATATTGTCAAATACGCGCAAAAGAGCGACGGACTTTCCCATTTTAGCATATTGAAAGTAAAAAAGTCCGTCTTATTTTTATCTTTAAAACTTATGCAAATAAAAAAAGACATCTATTTTTTATTTCAATAGATGCCTTATCCCTTTGGCGTAGTTAGAATTATAACATATAATTCTAAAAAAGCAAGGGTTTATTTAAATTTTTTAATTTCTTCTTGTAATTTAGAAATAAATTCACCTATTGGCATTGCACCAATATCTCCTTCTTTTCTAGCTCTTACTCCAACAGCTCCTGCTTCCATTTCTTTTTCTCCAAGTATTAACATATATGGTACTTTAGAAAGTTGAGCTTCACGAATTTTATATCCAATTTTTTCTTGTCTATCATCAAGTTCAACTCTTAATCCAACAGCAGCAAGTTCAGAAACTACTTTCTCAGCATATTCTTTTTGATTATCAGAAATTGGTAGAACTTTTACTTGTACTGGCGCAAGCCATGCTGGGAATGCTCCTGCAAAGTGTTCTGTAATAATTCCAATAAATCTTTCAAATGATCCAAATAATGCTCTATGGATTAATATTGGAGTTTTCTTATCTCCATTTGAATCAATGTATGAAAGATTAAATCTAAGTGGTAATTGGAAGTCAACTTGCACTGTTCCCATTTGCCATTCTCTTCCTAAACAATCTTTCATTTTAATATCAATTTTTGGTCCATAGAAAGCTCCATCTCCTTCATTAATTCTGTATTGATCTTTTCCACATAATTCATCTAATACATCTCTTAGATTAGCTTCTGCTTCATTCCATAATTCGATATCTCCCATGAAGTCATCTGGTCTTGTTGATAATGTTAATTCGAAATCTAAACCAAATATTCCATATAAATATTTTGCGATTTCAATTATATCTTTAATTTCTGAACCAATTTGGTCTTGAGTAATAAAGTTATGAGCGTCATCTTGACGGAACATTCTTACTCTAAATAAACCATTTAATTGTCCTGATTTTTCATTTCTATGAATAACGTCTATATCATTAAATCTTAATGGTAAATCTTTGTAGCTTCTTAATTTTGAGCTATAAATTTTAATAGCATTTGGACAGTTCATTGGTTTTAAAGCTTGTTCTTTTCCATCAGAATCTTCTAAAACAAACATATCTTCTTTATAGTGATCCCAGTGTCCTGATGTTTTCCAAAGTTCACTACTATTTAATTGTGGTCCTGAAAATTCCATGTATCCTCTTTTTTCATGTTCTTTTCTCCAAAGGTCAATTAAAATATTCATCATTTTGAATCCTTTTGGCATCCAATATGCCATACCTGGAGCTGTTTCATCAAAAAAGAATAGATCTAATTCTTTTCCTAATTTTCTGTGATCTCTTTTTTTAGCTTCTTCAAGCATATTTAAATATTCTTCAAGTTCACTTGCTTTAGGGAATGAAATACCATAAATTCTTTGAAGCATTTTATTTTTTTCATCACCTCTCCAGTAAGCTCCTGAAGATGTTAATAATTTTACAGCTTTTATAACTCCTGTATTTGGAACGTGAGGTCCTCTACATAAATCTGTAAAATCACCTTGTTTGTAAAAAGAAATAACTTCACCTTCTGGTAGGTCATTGATTAATTCTACCTTATAAGGTTCATCTTTTTCTTTCATTAATTTTAAAGCTTCTTCTCTTGAAAGTTCAAATCTTTCTAATTCTAAATCTTCTTTAATGATTTTTTTCATTTCTTCTTCGATTTTTGCTAGATCTTCTTCTGAGAATGGTTTGGCAACATCAAAATCATAATAGAATCCATTTTCAATTGATGGTCCTATTGCTAATTTTGCTTCTGGAAATAATCTTTTAACAGCTTGTGCCAAAATATGTGAAGATGAATGCCAGAACATTGATTCTTCAACTTCAGCTGTTTTTCCTCCGTGTAGTTTAATTTTAAACATAATAAATTCCTCCTTTGCCTTTTTCGGCTAATTTAAAATTTATTTAAGTATTTTTATCTTTAGGGACTTTTTATATTCATTAATACGGCTTAAAATACAAAAAGCCCCTATAGGTAATAAATACCTATAGGGGTAAGTTTATTTCTTACGGTTCCACCCTACTGTTTAACTCGAGTTAGATATTAACGCCATCTATTCGCGCCACTTTTTCAAATGGGAACTCCAAGGTAGTTTTTCAAATATGTTTTTCTAAAAGTGCTTTCAGCCTATGACACTTTCTCTCTTTTGATAACCTTTATTTTACTTTTCCTCTTCACAGTTCATATTTACAGATATTATTTTATAACATTTTTTTAATTATGTCAATTAATTTCTTTTGGTTAGTTTAATATTTTTCCAACTTGCTCTCCTGTTTTAGCACCAATTATATTTCCAGTAATTGCCTCAATATAAACTTCTACTTTTAAAGTTCTAGTATAGTCTACCATTGTTATTTTCCAACAATATGGTTCTTTTCCTTTTACAGGTGTTTTAATTACATCGAGTCCAGCAAATAATTCATTATCTAACACTACTATCTCTGTTACTTCTGCAGTTGCCTCCCAAGAAGAATCCTCTCCAAATGCTGTACTTAATTCTTTTAGATTTTCAATTGCTAATTTTGTAGCATCATCTTCTGTTATATTGAATTTCTCATTATTTTTTATAAATATTGAACCAAACGAATCATCTGTTATTGGTGTTACAATTAAAACAAGTGATTCTTTTTGTGCTTTTTCTGTATTAAATATGTAATTTACCGAGTTAGTTGTTGTTGTTGATAAACTTTGAAGATGATTTAATTTATATCCATCTTTATATACTATTCCAACATAATATTCTTCAAAATCTTCTTTAGTTAATTCTCTTAAATTAGAATATTTTTCTCTAAATTTATTATAAGTTTCTAAAGTATTTATATTAAATCCTTTTAATCCAAAATTATTTTCTGTTAGTCCTAAAAAATTTAATTTTTCTCCCTCTTTTAATTCAACTAATTCTATTAGTTCTTCTCCTGGTTTTAAATTAGTTCCAGAAATAGCTTTTTCTTTTTTGTTATTGATATTTTGATATTTATCATCTTCTGGGAAAGTCTCTAAAAATTCAACTTTGTCATAATAAGAAGCATTTGGTGCTTCATATATTCCTTCTGGAGCTTCTATGTCATATTCAAAAGTATAAAGACAAGGTGAATCATCTTCAAATAATTTGCATTCTATTGCAATTGTTTTTAAAGATTCTTTTTCTATAAACCATGTTTTATATTCTGTTTTTAAAGCGAAACATGAAACTCCATTATATTCGCTATTTTCAATTTTTGGCATATTTATAATATTTACATTCATATTTCCTGAAGAATATGGAACATCTTTATCATACATTAATAATAGATTTCCCATGGCTAAACGAGTTGCAGATTGATTACTTGAAATATCATTATGATTATAAACACAATTTAAACCTTTTACTATTTCTTCATCATATTCAAATTCATATTCATAATAATAATTACAAATTACATCTTCATTTGTTGTTGACCAAGTTAAACTATTTGAAGGAGCATTTTTTGCATCAATTTTTCTTGTTACATAAACGCCATCTTTAATATAAGTTTCTGAAATTTTTTCAGAGCCATCATTATATTTTTCTTTTACCCTTATTTGTACATTTGTGGCGTTTTCTGTTATTTCTTTAGTTGCTTTTGAAATTTTAATTATTGTCGCATAATCTTGTGTTTTGTCTTGTAACACGATTCCTAATATAAGTATTAAAACAACTAGCAAAATTCTTAAAACATTTTTCTTCATATTTTTACCCTTTCTTTTGTATATTTTATTTTCTATTTATTGTAAACACTTATTTTAATTTAGTTTCTTTATTAGTAAATAGTTTTTTTACTTTTCCTTTTATATCAACTGGATTTAAAGCATTTAATAAAAATAAAGCTGCAATACATATTCCAAAAGCTCTTATTAATTCCATTGTTAATTGTTTTTTATTCTCTATAACTTCTATAAATTTAGGAATTCTCCAAAGTGGCATAGTTATAAAAATTATGAAGAAAATTAACATTAACACTTCTCCAATTTTTATTGTAGCTTTTCTTACTTTTTCTCTTACTTCTTGGTCTAAATCTTTAAGACTTCTTTTTATATAAAAAACAAAATTAATAATAGCTATTGTTATAATTCCTATACCAAAAAAGATTGAAAATATAAGTTCTGTTCTATCATATTTAAATGAGTTTGCTCCTATTATACAAACAACTCCTAATACAATAGCAATTGTTGTAATAATTGTTGTTACATAAAATTTTGTTACTAATGTTATTAATTCATCTAATTCAATTTTATTTTTCTTATGATGTTTGTGATAAATAAAATAATATACAACCCCAATTGCAATCATATATATCCCAAAAAAAATTGTAATAAAATTTATATCCAAATCTTTTAATTCTGGTGGCAAATCTAAATTCATAATATTCTCCTATAATTCATATGTTTTAATTTATATAGTATTTTTTATCTAATGGTTCATCAAATTTTACCACTGGAACTTCTGCTATATCTATGTTATAAAATTCTTTAAAAACTCCTTGTACATCAAGAGATGTTGCTTTTGTTTTATCTACATCTAATAAATCCATCATATTTTTTACTGATTCTTCGCTTTTTCCTTCTATTTCTAAATATGTAGGAATATATGGCCAAGAATCAATATCAAATTCAACATCATCTAATATGTATCTTGTTCTTTTATTTTCTTGATATGTATGAGATTTATATCCCATTTCTTCTAACATTTTGTTAGTTTCTTCAAAATCTGAAACCTCAATTTCCATTTCTTTAGTTCCATCTATTGAAAAACTTTCAATTTTTTTAATTGTTAAAGTTGTTTTTTTACCATCTGTTCTTAATCTTATCCATTTATGATCTGTTGGTGGATTAAAATTGTATACTCTTCTTTTGTAATCAAATTCAGATACTTTTTTAGCACCTAACTTTTCTAATTTCTTCATAACAATTTCTTTATCTATATCTAAAATTCTTACTTCAAATTCTGTATGCATTTTATCCTCCTTGCTTATATTTTTACAAAAATATTATATATTTAATAATGTTTTTTTTCAATATTTATATTCTATTAAATATATTTATTTTCTAACAAGTAATTTATAAAATTATCCATAAATATTGATTTTTATTTTCATAAATTGTATAATTTTTTCATGCTTATATAGCTCAGTTGGTAGAGCAACAGATTCGTAACCTGTAGGTCGCCAGTTCGATTCTGGCTATAAGCTCCAAAATATATTTTCCATATTAAAATAAGCCGATTAACTCGGCTTATTTTTTACTTATTAATAAATTCAAAAATATTAATGAATATAGCGATAATTATTAACAACAATAATATTATTGCTATAAAAAAAATCATATACCATCTAACATATTATGGTTTATTTGTATCAGTTTTAAAAAAAGAATATATTAAAAGTACAAACCATAAAGCATAAAATACAAATATACTCTATCATAAATTTTAAAAAAAGTATATAAAACTATTAAAGTACTTATAAAAAACAAGCATTTGTAACAGCAAAAAACCAAGTAGAAAAATTCTACTTGGCCTTTTATTTATTATTCTATTTTGCAACATTTTCAGCAGCTACAGTATTTGTTTCATTTTCTTCTACTACTGAATTTGTATTTTCTGTTTTATCTGTTGTTCCTGCAGTAGAATCAACAGCTTCATCTGAATAATCTAAACTATCATAAAATGCTTCATAGTCTAAACGATATAATTCAATTTCTTTTCCTTTTCCATGTTTGTTTACTAAATTAATGAATCCAGCTTCATCACTACTATCCATATAAATTACCCAGTCACCAACAACATCTATAAATGAAGAATATGTTGCTAATTCTTTTAATTTTTCTGGTGTTTCACTAGAACCATCTAATTTAACTCTAAATAAACAAACTGTATAATTTGAGTTTTCTGCATCTAAATAATTTAAGTAATATGCATAACCTTCATTTGTATTTAAATTATAAGCTTCTATATTATCATATAAAACTTCTTCTACTCCTGAACCTATTTTTGTTTTGTAAATATTTTTATCTGAATCACCATAATAAATATAGTCATCTTCAATATTTACACTGTATAATCTTTTTCCTTCAATAATTGGTTTTGCATCGGTTCCATCTATATTCATTATATATGTTATATAATCTTCTGCGTCTTCACCTGCATCACTATTATAAATAATATAATCTTTTGTAATTCCTAAGAATCCCGTTCCATTATTAGCAACTACTGTTTTATTTGCTCCATTTAAATCCATTTTACAAATTTCAGCATCAAGTCCAATATAATAAATTTGATTATTTACTACATATATTTCATAACAATCATTATTTAATTCATTATCATTTAATACTTCTAAATTTGTTCCATCTGTCTTCATTCTATAGATTTTGTTGTCTACATCATCTTCTTCAAGATATGTTTCTGTTGCAGATCCTATAAAATAGATATAATCTTTATATACGTTTAATGAAACAATATCAAGTTCACTCATATATAATTGTTGTTTATCTTTTCCGCTATTTCTAACTTTAAAGATACCAATTTCTGTGCTATCTTCATTAGGTGCTAAATAATAAATCCAATTATTACTTTCAACTGCATATCCATAATTTCTTATATTTCCAATTGTATTTCCTGTTTTGTTATTAATTAGCATATTACTCATTACGCAAAGAATTACTGTTATAAGAAGAACAAAAATAGCACATACAATAATTTCTTTTACAAAGCCTTTTTTATTTTTTTCTTTAGCTACATTCCAATTACCTTCTTTTTTTGGTTCTTTTTTAACTTTTTCTTTTTTAGTTTTTTCTTTCTTTGCTTTTTTCTCTTCTTTTTTTACTTCTTCTTTTTCTTCTGCAACAATTGCTTCTACAACAGTTTTTTCACACTCGTCACAAACTTTTTTCTCACCATCTGGTATTTCTTTACCACATTTTGTACAATACATGACTTTCCTCCTTAAATTTATTAGACATTTATTTAATTAACTTTTTCTAAAGAAATATCTACACTACCTTTAATATAATTTAACATATATACTGCATCTAATATATTAAAATTATCTACATTTTTTAAACATGCAGCTTCTTTAAATTCATTTTCTAAAGTTTTTGTTCCTTTTATTGCATTTAATAAAAGTACTGCATCTAATATATTAACATTTCCATCTCCAGTAGTATCACCTTTTTTTACAATTTTAAAAGTTTCTTCTCCAATTGTTACAGTATAACCAGTTCCTAAGTTGCCACTTTCAACTTTATTTCCAGAATTATCTGTTATAATTGCATTTTCATATTTTTTAATAATATCTTCTGATTTTACAATTGGCGTAGCATTAATATATCCAGTTTCTTTTAATACTATATCTTTTTCAATATCTACTTCCTTTTCTTCCTCTTTTGGAGTTTCTGGAATCTCTGCTGTTCCTGATGAACTTCCAGTACTTCCTATTGAAGCAATACAGTTCTCTCCTCCAACATCTCTTGCTGCATATCCATAAGTTCCATCAACGTTTGAAACAATTAAATCCCAATGATAGTTTCCTACCTTTTGGTCTGCTCTTTTAATAATTTTTATTGATTCTCCATTATTTAAAGCTCCTATTGCTGTTCCGTTTGCTGAAGCTCTAACTTTAAGTGAAGAACTTACATTTTGAACAATACCATTTTCAAATGTTATTGTATTTTGTTTTGTTACATCTGGTCTTACAGAAACTGTTTGAGGTATATTTTCATATAGTGGAATTATAAAAGTATAAGTTTCTGCTGTATTTGAATTTCCATAATAAGTTTTTAAGCTACTACCTTGACTTTGAGCTGCCATTATATTTTGTTGATATTGGTGAGAAGCTATTGTTGATTTTCCAGATACATTAAATTTTTGATAATATAAAGTATTTTGACTATATCTTGTTATATAACTATCTTTGACAACTTCTGCTCCACCAAATATTGAAGCTCTTATTGAAGTCCATCCTTTTGATTGTGCATAAGATAGTCCATTATTTATAATTGTTGCAGTTCCATTTCCATAAGATCCTATATTAAAGTAATTATATACTCCAGCATAATTTCCGTTATATCCTTGACCATTACTTAAAGTCGAACCATTTTTTCCATGTTCATTAACTATTTTTGCTACTAAAAAGTATCCATTAACATTATATTGAACACTTGCATCTACTATTGCTTGTATTGCTTCTTGATTATTTAAGTAAGAACCATAACCTGCAACAACTCTCGCAATATCATCATAAGAAACATCTGATCCTTCCAAATCTTTAAATTGGAAAACATCTGAATCATTTATTGAATTTCTTGGATCCATCATATAAGCTAAAGCTTCTTTTGAAGCACAACACCAAGAACCATTATCATATTTTTGTGTTCCACAAATTGGACATTGCCACATTCCATTGTAATTTGAACTTACTTGGAATAAATTTAATGGACTTGTTCCATGCCCTTGATATTCAGCAGTTATTACTTCATTCCAATCCATTCCTGTATAATAAACTAAAAATCTATAATTAGGATGTTTAGCTTTCATTTCATTCATTAAAGTTTTATATCCTGGATATTTAGCATCATCAATACCATTGATATCTGATGTCAAAGTTCCTGGAGTCGTTGCAAAAACTCTATTCCCTAACATTCCTAATACTATATATATTATTGCTACTATAAAAATAGAAACAATTAATTTCTTTTTTACTTTTATTTTAACCACCTCTTATGTACAAATTTCCATTATTTTTCAAGTAAATTATATAAATAATGACTTTAAAAGTCAATATTTGCAATATTACAATTATGTAAAAAAAAGCTTAAATTTAGCTTAAAAACCGACTTGAGTATCAAGTCGGTTTTTATATTTTTATACTATTTTAAATTTATACTAATTTTATTATTTTTTCCCAAGGTAAGTTTTCTTTTCCAAAATGTCCATAATTTGTAGTTTGTTTGTATATTGGTCTTCTTAAATCTAAGCTTTTGATTATTCCCCTTGGTGTTAAATTAAAAGTATTTTTTATTTTTTTAACAATTTCATTTTCAGAAATTTTTCCTGTTCCAAATGTATCTACATAAATTGATACTGGTTGTGCAACACCAATTGCATAAGATAATTGGATTTCGCATTTTTTAGCTAAGCCATTTGCTACAATATTTTTTGCTATAAATCTTGCCATGTAAGCTGCTGAACGATCGACTTTTGTTGGATCTTTTCCTGAAAAAGCTCCTCCACCATGACGACTATACCCACCATATGTATCAACTATAATTTTTCTTCCTGTTAAACCACTATCACCTAAAGGTCCTCCAATTACAAATCTTCCTGTTGGATTTATAAAATATCTTGTATTTTCATCTAACAAATTTTCTGGAACTATTGGTTTTACTACATATTCTTTGATATCCTGTTTTAATTTTTCTAAATCTGCAGTAGCTTCATGTTGTGTTGAAACAACTATTGTATCAATTCTTTTTGGTTTATCATTTTCATATTCAACAGTAACTTGAACTTTTCCATCTGGTCTAATATAATCTATAGTTTTATTTCTTCTAACTTCTGTTAATCTTCTAGCAAGTTTATGTGCTAAATAAATTGGCATTGGCATATATTCATCTGTTTCATCAGTTGCAAAACCGAACATCATACCCTGATCTCCAGCACCTTCTGATTCTTCTTTTGAACCTTTTTTTGATTCTAAAGATTTATCAACGCCTAAAGCAATATCTGAAGATTGTTTTGAAATATTTAATAAAACTTTACATGTTTTATAATCAATATCTGTTTCAGCATTATCAAAACCAATTTCTCTTACTGTATTTCTTACAATTTGTTCAATATCAACATTTGCGCTTGATGTAATTTCTCCTGTTACTAAAATTTGTCCTTTTCCAGCAACTGTTTCACATGCTACTCTAGCATTTGGATCTTTTTCAAAATAAGCATCTAGAATACTATCTGATATATAATCACAAAGTTTATCTGGATGTCCCTCTGTTACACTTTCTGAAGTAAATAATCTTTTCATTTTTCATTTCCTCCTACATTCAATTCTATATTTTCTTGATTTAGCTACTAAAACAAAAAAGCCTTATAGCAACGCTATAAGACCGTTTCGAACAACATTATTTTCATAATCATCATTCAAAGCTCGTAAAGCGTAGCTCTGTCGGTATTAGCACCTAAATTAATAGGTTGCTGTGGAGTCATAAAGCCGATTCTCTCGTCCACTCTTGATAATAAATCTTGAATAATTTTACACTATATTATTAATTTTGTCAACATAATATATAAATATAGTTTAGTATTATTTTAAATTTTTAAATTATATTTAGATTAGTTTAATTCTTTATAAATCTGAAACAATTCATCTAGAATGTATTCTTCTTTTTCATCCATTATATCTAAATTATATAATTGATTTGACATTATAACATATTTTTCTTCTAAATGTTTTTTTGCTGCTTTATATAAATCACTTGTAGTTGAATAAGAAAAATATGAATCTTTTTCTTTTATTTTTAAGACTAAACAATCTATAATTTCTTTTCTTAAAATTCCTATGCACTCATCTAATTGTCTATTTTTCAATTTATTATAAAATTCTTTTTTATTCATCTCTACCTCTTGTATTTTCTAGAGTTTTTTCTTGAGTTTTTGTAGCTATTGTTTGTTCGTCTATCACATCTTCTAAAGCTACTTGTTTTTCTCCATAAGCAAAACCGTTTTTATCAAGTAATTTTCCATCTTCCATTTGTGTATATATAATTCCATCTGTTAAATCAATATATCTAATTGGTTGAACATATTGCACAACATTATTTCCTTTTTTATCAACCTTATTTACTGGCACAGAATATTGTTGCATAAAACGAGTATTATCTGCACAATAATTTACGTGATCTATAAAGTTTTGATTAAATCTAGTAACTCTTGATACTGTATCTGCTTGTGGTAACTTTCCTTTTTGTAATTCTTTTAAATATTTTGAATGTTGTTTTGCTGAAGGTAATAATATTTTTGAAGACATATATTCGTTTCCAACATTAAAATCATTAAATCCTTCATAAATTCTAACTAAAGGTTTTCCTGTGTATGCAACAAGAAAATCTATAAATTCTCTTTTTATTGTATGTAATCTATTTGATAAGTTTACTCCACCATCAGATGCAAGAAGTACTGTTCTTTTTTTCCAATCATCATCACTTTTTAAAACTGCACCAAAGTTTAATGATTTAGCATTTGGCGTTTGTGATAAATAATGTAAATATGCATATTCTGATTTTAAAGCCATATTTTTAAATCTATAACTTAAGAATACAGGATTATACAGTACATTTGTTAAGAAAATATCTTGTCTTAAATCATTTTGTACTCCTGGTAATGCACTATTAAAATATTCTTTATATTCTGCTCCCCAAGATTTTTTTACACTTTCAATAAATCCTTCTAAATCTAAAACAACTTGTTTTTTACCAGCTAAACTTTCATCTTCTGTTTCTAACTCTTGTACATTTACATCAAATTGATCAGGATTTTCTTCAATTTGACGTTGAGTTATAGCATAAAATGATTTTATTGGTAATATTAATGTTTTATATTTTAGCATTAATTGTTCTAAAGTATCATCAGAAATATCTGCTTTAGTTGGGGCTTTTCCTTCATAAACTTGTCTTGCTAGTCCCAAATTATCGATTGTAAAAATTGCCATAGAATAATCATTTATTACTTTTGCTAGTCTATTATTATAAAAGGAATTCATTCTTAATAAAACATCTATATCTTGGCTTGCTAAGTTATTTCTATTCATTAAATCTTCAACTTTTGGAAGAACTGTTCCTGAAGGTAAAGTTGGTTTTTCAGGTCTTGCATATCCAAGTCCTGGAAGTCCAATTCTTTTCATTTTGTCATTATGTTTTTTAATTCCAGAATGAATTTCTCCAAATTGGTCTAATTGTGAAAAACTAGATAAAATAGAATTTTCTAAATTTTCTCTATATATTGGTTCTAGTCTTTCTAAATAACCAGTAACATAATCTTTAACAAAGTTACTAGCTTTATATTTAAGTACAGCAGAGCCTTCTGGTACTGTATTTTCATCAATTCCTTCTAATCCAAAAATTGATAAATATCCATAAGAAATAATTTGTCTTCTTGAATTAAAAGGAAGACCTTTCATTTTAGAATATTTTTCACAATATTTTTTAAATCCACCGATTTTTCCATTCGCCGCTACTAATGCTTCAATTTCTGCTAAAAATTCAGGATTTGTTAATTTCATATTCTCACAGTATTGTTCATAATCATCTTGAACTGCAAGTAAAGCTATTAAAAGATTTTCATGAAAATCATCTGTGTAAGATTCGTTTTCTGAATATACTAGTCCTCTTTCATCAATCTCTTTTAATAATCCCGAAATCTCTCCTCTATGTTTGCTTAAATATTTTACAGCTACATATTTCATTGAAATTAGCGGTATATCTGTATTTTGGTAAGTTTCATCTAATAATCTATTATAATCTTCTAAAATTAAAGAATTAAGTTCTTGATCTGTTATATCTTCACTTACTTCTTTTCTTCTCGCTAATTTTTTTATATATATAGAAGCTTGTTTCATTATTGAATTAAAATTTTTCTCAAAATTTACATTGTCATCAACTCTATCTTCATTTAAAGTTGCTTTTGCAAAATTTAAAGTTGATGCAAAGTTTCTAATTCTCATAAATTATCCTCCTAAACAAACTGAACATCTAAAAAATTATACCATATTTTCAATGCTTTTTCAAGTTTTATGTTAACTTTTTGTATTTATATAATTTTTAGATATAACTCAAAATAATAAATTTTAATTTATTATTGTTTAGCTTTTCTCATCTTTGGTATAAAGTTTTCTGCAAATTTGTATTTATCTCTATTTGCTATATATAAAAGACCTAAAATTGAAAATACTACAGCTCCAATAAAGTTTACTATCAAATCTTGCATTGTATCATCAATTCCTAAATCCAAGTATCCACCTTCTATTACCGTTTCTTTTATATTCCCATCTTTATCTTTACTTTTTATAATTGTCTCTTCTATATCATTTATTATTACAGCTTTATTTTTTCCTTCTGGATCTAATTTTACTGTTGATATTGTATCTACAATAACATCTTTTTGCATGTCATATCTTAAAATTTGATCTGCACCAAATTCAAAAAATTCCCACATAACTCCTATTGTCATTGAAAAACAAAAAGCTACTAAAGCAACAAAAAGTGGTGACATTGTTGCATGAAAAAATTCTTTTTGGTTTAGTATATCAATAGTTGAAA
>CAZPAF010000045.1:0-14960 GCA_964584475.1 uncultured Lachnospiraceae bacterium
AAAATCTTCTCTTATTGTGCCTTTTTTTCTTATGAACTTTTTGGGGTTCACTTCATTTTAAGTGTCTCTTTTAAAATATAATTTTATCCAAAAATCCCTTTTTTCTTAATTGGTGGTTGTTCATTCATTGTTTTTGCAAGTTCTAGTAATAATTCTCTTTGTTCTTTTGTTAATTTCTTAGGTGTTTGAACTATTACAGTAAATACAAAATCACCTCTCCAATTTCCATTTACAGATTTAAATCCTTTATTTTTAATTGTGAATTTTGTTCCTGTTTGTGTTCCTTCTGGAATTCTATAAGTTTCTTTTGTTCCATCTACCATAGGAACTTCTATTTCTGTTCCAAGTGTTGCTCCAGTAATTGTTATTGGAATATCACATAAAACATGTTCTGCTTTTCTTGTATATATAGAATGTCTTTTAATATGAATAACTATATATAAGTCACCTTTTGGTCCACCATTTGCTCCAATTTCGCCTTCACCTTTTAGTACTATTGTTTGACCTTCGTCAATTCCTTCTGGAATTTTTACTTTTAACTTAACTGTTTTTTTAGTTATTCCTTTTCCCTTACATTCTGGACATGGTTCTTTTATTACTTTTCCATCTCCACCACAATGACTACAAATTTTTTGTGTAGCCATTTGACCAAATGGAGTTGTAACAACTTGTTTTATTTTTCCTGTTCCATTACATACAGAACATTTTTCTGCTGTTGTTCCTCTTTTTGCTCCACTTCCATCACAAGAAGAACATCTTTCATTTCTATTTATACTGATTTCTTTTTCTACCCCAGAATATGCTTCTTCAAAAGTAATATCTAAATTTACTCTTAAATCTGCACCTTTTCTTGCATAAGTTGAATTGCTTCTAGATTTAGAACTTCCTCCACCAAAGAATGATGAGAATATATCACCTAAGTCTCCAAAGTCACCAAAATCAGAAAATCCTCCAAATCCATCAAATCCTGATCCGTAAGAATAATATCCACCTTGACCACCATTAAATCCTTGTGGTCCATTGAATCCAAATTGATCATACATTTGTCGTTTTTGTTTATCTGAAAGAACTTCATAAGCTTCATTTACTTCTTTAAATTTCTTTTCAGCTTCTTCCTTATTATCTGGATTTGCATCTGGATGATATTGTTTTGCAAGTTTTCTAAAAGCTTTTTTTAATTCTTCATCTGTTGCGTTTTTTCCTACACCTAATACTTCATAATAATCACGTTTTTGTGCCATTACTACTGTTTCCTCCTAAACGTTTATAAAAACATTTCTATTTTATTTATATATTTCTATTCGTACTTGTATAAATTTATACATCTTAAAATAGCTATATAGAGGCCAGATTTTACTTCCGACCTCTTTTATAACCATTTTAGATATTCTTGATTAAATAAAATTATATTTTAATATTATTTATTATCATCATTTCCATCTTCTTCTACTTTGTAATCAGCATCATATACTGTTCCTTCTTTAGCTTCTCCGTTATCTGTAGCAGCTTCTGCTGTAGCTCCTTGAGCAGCTTGTGCAGAATATAATTTTTCTGATAATTCATAGAATACTTTAGTTAATTTTTCTGTAGCTTCTTTAATTGTATCTACATTAGTTCCTTCTAATGCTTTTCTTACATTTTCAACTTCTGCTTCTACTTTAGCTTTTTCTTCACCACTTACTTTATCTCCTAATTCATCTAAAGTTTTTTGGCTGTTATAAACTAAACTTTCTGCATTATTTCTAACTTCAATTTCTTCTTTTCTCTTTTTGTCTTCAGCAGCATGTGCTTCAGCATCTTTAATAGCTTGGTTAATATCTTCTTCTGAAAGATTTGTACTAGCTGTAATAGAAACTTTTTGTTCGTTTCCAGTAGCTTGATCTTTAGCTGATACGTGAACAATACCGTTAGCATCAATATCAAATGTTACTTCGATTTGAGGTACTCCTCTTGGTGCTGGTGGAATTCCTGTTAATTGGAATCTTCCTAATGTTTTATTGTATGCAGCCATTTCTCTTTCACCTTGTAATACGTGAACTTCAACAGATGTTTGACCATCTCCTGCTGTAGAGAATACTTGTGATTTTTTAGTTGGTATTGTTGTATTTCTTTCGATTAATTTTGTAAATACACCACCATATGTTTCAATACCTAATGATAATGGTGTTACGTCTAATAATACTAAGTCTTTAACATCTCCTGATAATACACCACCTTGAATTGCAGCTCCTATAGCAACGCATTCGTCTGGGTTGATTCCTTTATCTGGATCTTTTCCAACTATTTTCTTAACCATTTCTTGAACACATGGAACTCTTGTAGAGCCACCAACTAATAATACTTTGTGAATATCAGCAGCTGTAACTCCAGCATCTTTCATAGCTTGTTCTACCGGAATTCTTGTTTCTTCAACTAATTTTCCAATTAATTCTTCAAATTTTGCTCTTGTTAATGTAACATCTAAGTGTTTTGGTCCTGTAGCATCAGCTGTAATGAATGGTAAGTTGATTTGTGTTTGTTGCATTCCAGAAAGCTCAATTTTAGCTTTTTCAGCAGCTTCTTTTAATCTTTGCATAGCCATTTTATCAGCTTTTAAATCTATTCCTTGAGATTTTTTGAATTCGCTTACTAAGTAATCCATAATAGCATCATCAAAGTCGTCTCCACCTAAGTGTGTATTTCCATTTGTAGATAATACTTCGAAAACACCATCTCCGATATCTAATATAGAAACGTCAAATGTTCCACCACCTAAGTCATAAATCATAATTTTTTGATCTTGGTCTTCTTTATCCATGCCATAAGCAAGAGCTGCAGCTGTTGGTTCATTTATAATTCTTAAAACTTCTAAACCAGCTATTTTACCAGCATCTTTTGTTGCTTGTCTTTGGCTGTCTGAGAAATATGCAGGAACTGTAATAACAGCTTGTGTAACTGTTGTTCCTAAATAATTTTCAGCATCTGATTTTAATTTTTGTAATACCATTGCTGATATTTCTTGTGGAGAGAATTCATCTCCCTCTATTTTTACTTTTTCATTTGTTCCCATTTTTCTTTTAATAGAAATTACTGTGTTGTCTGGATTTGTAACAGCTTGTCTTTTAGCAATTTGTCCAACTAATCTTTCTCCGTTTTTAGAAAAAGCTACAACTGATGGTGTTGTTCTGTTTCCTTCTGCGTTAGGTATTACAACTGCTTCTCCACCTTCCATAACTGAAACGCAAGAATTTGTTGTTCCTAAGTCAATACCAATAATTTTTCCCATTTTGAAAATTCCTCCCTTTATTTTCTTTAAAATTATTAACTCTTTATATATTTTTTACTTATTTTTTCTTTTGTTTATATATAATATTTATTTATAAAATAAATAAAATTAATAACAAATTAATTTGCTACTATAACCATTGAATGTCTTACAACTTTATTGCCAATTTTATAGCCTTTTCTATATTCTTGAACAATTTCTTGTTCTCCTTTTGTGTTATCTTCAATATGACTTACAGCTTCATGGAATTCTGGATCAAATCTTTTTCCTACTGTTTCAATTTCTTCTAATCCTAAGTTTTTTAATGCTTCTGCAAATTGTCTATATACAAGTTTTACACCTTCTTGATATCCAGCATCTTCAGATTTTGCTTCAGCAGCTTTTTGAAGATTATCCATTACAGGTAACATTGATGCAACAACATCTCCTGTAATCATTCCATATATTCCTTCTTTTTCTTTTTGACTTCTTTTTTTGTAGTTTTCGAATTCTGCAAACATTCTTTTATATCTGTCATCTAATTCATCGTATTCTTCTTTTAGTTTTTCAAATTCTTCTGAATTATTTACAACCTCTACATTTTCTACTTCGTTTACGTTTTTTTCTTCGTTTTCCAAATCAATTCCTCACTTTCTTAAAATTTTCCATTTTTAAAATCATCATTAATTTTTTTACTTATATATTTCATAACCGAAATTACTTTTGAATAGTCCATTCTTGTTGGACCAATAATTCCTATTGTTCCAATGTCTTTTCCTTCTAATAAGTGATTAAATGTTACTATACTAAAGTTTTTCAATTCTTCTTTTTCAGTTTCTTCACCAATATAAATATTAATATTATCTGCTAATCCCGTATTTAAAACATCTGCAACTAAGTCTTTTGCATCAAGCACATTTAAAAAGTCTTTTGCAACATCTACTTTTTTAAATTCAGGCATATCTACAACTTTGTTTGCTCCATCTAGGAATATTGCTTGTGAATCTAATATTATTTTGTTGATTTCTTCTATTACTTTTTTTATTATATTTATACCAGTTTGCATTTCTTCCATTATAAAATCTTCTAATGGAGAATTCATTGTTTCTAAAGGCTTTCCTACTAATTTATTTCTAAAAATATAAGTTAAATCATCAACTTGAGTTTGAGCAATATCTTCGTCAAATTTTATTATTGATTCTCTTATTATTCCAGAATCTGTTAAAATTACAGCCATTAAAACTCTACTACCTAATAATACGAATTTTATATCTATTATTATGTGATTATTTACATCTGGGGCTATTGTTATTGTTGTATAATGAGTTATTTCAGATAAAGTTGTTGTTGCAATTTTTGCTAAATCTTCTAAAGCATTAACTTTTGTTTCCAACTTTTCTTTAATAAATTCCATTTCTTTTTTGGTTAGTTTGTCATCTCTAATTAGTTCATCCACATAGTATCTGTATCCTTTTTGAGAAGGTACGCGTCCTGCAGAAGTATGTGGTTTTTCTAAATAACCATATTTTTCAAGTTCTGCCATTTCATTTCTTATTGTTGCACTACTACATTCTAATTGTTTTACCAAATTACCTGAACTTACGGGTTCGGCAGTTTCAATATATTCTTCAATTATTGTTTGTAATAATTTCTTTTTTCTTTTATCTAATTCTTCAGACATTACCTCACCTCTTTTTAGCAATCTTATCGATTGACTGCTAATATAATATAACTTTATCACCTCTTTGTCAATACTTATTTATAATAATTCACAATAAATTTATATCAATATTTTGCACAAAAAAAGAGGGATATTTTATAAAAAATATTCCTTTTTTTAACTTGAATTTAGACAAATTCTTCAAAAACTTGATTTGCAAAATCTAATCCTTTTTTAGTTAATTTTATATTATCCAAATCAACTTCTAATAACTCTTCATCAGTTAATTTACTTATTTCAAATCTAAAATAAAACAATGGATTAATTCTAAACTTTTTTTCAAAATCAGATATTTTTACTCCTTCAATTTTTCTTAGTCCAATCATCATGAATTCTCTCATTTCATTTTGTTTATTTTGCACTTCATGTAGTTCTGTATTTTTTTCAAACTCCATATTTTTTATATTTTCTAAATATTTCTCTAAATTATCAATATTTGAAAATCTTTTTCTTCTATAATATGAATGTGCTGCGAGTCCAAATCCTAAATATTCTTCTTGATTCCAACAATCTACATTGTGATTTGATTCAAACCCTTTTTTAGAAAAGTTAGATATTTCATAATGATTATAACCATTTTTTTCTAACACTTTTTTTGTATCCCAATACATTTTTCTCTCAATATTTTCGTCTAATAATTCTAATTCTTTTTTTGAAATCAAACTTTCTAGTTCGGTTCCTTCTTCAAGAATTAAAGAATATAATGATATATGTTCAGGATTTAATGCAATGATTTCTTCAACACTAGATATTAATTCTTCTTCTGTTTGTGTTGGAATAGCAAGCATTAAATCTACATTAATATTTTTAAATCCAATTTCTCTTGATAATTTATAAGTATTAAGAAATTCTTCGTAAGTATGAATTCTTCCTATCAATTCTAAAATTCTATTTTCTGTAGATTGAAGTCCTATACTAATTCTATTTATACCTGCACTTTTATAATCCAATAATTTTTCCCTTGTAACAGTTCCCGGGTTAACTTCTATTGTTATTTCAGCATTATCTAATACATTAAAATTTGAATATATTGAATCTAATATTTTAACAACATTTTTTGAATCAATAATCGAAGGTGTTCCACCACCTATATATATTGTAGAAACTATATTAGAACATTTCTTATTTTCAATTTCTTTTATTAAGCAATTCACATACTCTTCTTCTTTTTTTTCAAAACAAGAAAAAGAAATGAAATCACAATATTTACATTTCTTTTTACAAAATGGTATATGAACGTAAATTCCAAACTTTTTCATATTTCACCTATTTTTACAATATTTTCTTTTTATATAAAACAATATTTATGCATCTCTTTGCCTTAATTCTTCTGCAAAATCATGAATCTTTTGCAACCTATGATTTACTCCTGATTTTCCTATTGGATTTTCTAGAAGTTCTCCTAAAGCTTTTAAACTCATATCTGGATTTTCTAATCTCAATATTGCAATTTCTTTTAATTCATTTGGTAATTCTTCAAATTTATTTAGCTTTTGAATCAATTTAATATCATTAACTTGATTAACTGAAGCATTAACTATTTTGTTTAAATTTGCAGTTTCACAATTTACTAATCTATTTACATTATTTTTTATTTCTTTTGTTATTCTTACATCCTCAAATGAAAGTACTCCTCTATTGGCTCCAAGTAAAGCCAAAAATTTAGAAATCTCTTCACCATCTTTTATATAAAGTTGAACCTTATTTTTATTTTCAAGTACTTTCAAATATACTCCAAAATTTTTACAAATATTTAATACATATTCAGCGTTACTTCTCTCTTGAAAAAGTATTTCTAAATGGTATTGTTTATTTGGATCTGTAATAGAGCCAGCTCCCAAAAAAGCTCCTTTTACAATTGCTTTTTGAAGTTCTTCATTTTGCTCAAGTTTTATTTCCATTAATTTTTCTACTTTTTCGTTTTTCTTAATAGTTGCAACAAAAACTTTTCCTCTTATTTCTGGATCATATTCAATTTCTAAATTAAACAAAATTCTATAAAATCTTTCTATATTAAATTCATTTTCTGTTATAAATTCAAGAATATCTTCATTGTTAGTTGTATTCCCAGTTAAAATATATCCTAAAAATTCTGCTTCTAATATTGCTTTATTTTTTAAATTATTAACTTTACTTAATTCTTCTTTTATTTCTGATGAAAAAGACATTTTTATTTCCTTTTATATTATTTAGATTTTAAAAAATCTATAAAACTTTTATCCACAAATTATATTCAAATTGGGATTTTAAGCTTGTCCAACAACAATTCTATCATTTCCTGCTAAATCTTTTCTTGAGTATACATTTTTATATCCATTTTCCACAAGAATTCTTTCAACATCTTCTCTTTGATTATAACCAATTTCAAATGCTAAATAGCCATTTTGATTTAGGTATTTTTTTGCATCTTCTATAATCTTTCTGTAAAAATCTAAGCCATCTTCTCCACCATCTAATGCTAATATTGGCTCTTTTTGTACTTCTTTTGATAATGTTTTTATTATATTTCTTTCTATGTATGGTGGATTTGAAACAATTATATCAAATTTGTATAGATTTGATATTTTTTCAAATAAATCTGACTCAAAAAACAGGATGTTTGCTTGATTTCTACTTGAATTTTCTTCTGCAATTTTTAGTGCTTCTTTACTTATATCAGAAGCATATACTAGACAATTTCTTATTAGTTTAGAAATAGATATAGCTATCGCTCCACTTCCTGTGCACATATCTAAAATTCTTAATTCTGTTTTCTCATTTTTTCTTAAAGATTCTGTTAATAAAATTATTTCTTCAACTAAATTTTCCGTATCTGGTTGAGGAATTAGAACGTTTTTATCCACATAAAAATCAAGTCCCATAAATTCTTGTTTATTTATTACATATTGTATTGGTTCATGATTCTTAAGTCTTTCTATTTTTTCAAAAAATATATTGCTTAATCCATTCTCTATTTCCTCATCATCATGAATCATTAAATACTCTTTATTTTTTCCTAATAAATCAGCAAGCAAGATTCTAGTTTTCAAATTCGAATCTTCTATACCATTTTCTTTTAATATTGAGCTTGCTTTAGTTAATATATCTTTTATTTTCATAAAATCAATCTCCAAAACTATATTTTTTATATTTCTCTTAGCTTTATAATTCTATCATTTTTTATCATAAATTGCAAATTATCACTTATTACTTATAAAATGGAAACACCTCTCGAAAGCCTAAGCAATCGAGAGGTGCGAGGTTATTTACTTACCACTTGAGATATTTGAGCGCAGTCTGCACTGCCTCTTCAACCAGGTTGTCAATGATCTCTTTGGTGAAAAACTTGGTGTCTTTCCACTCAAAGTCCGGGTTGAAATTGAGATACTTGCAGATGAACTCAGCATGAGCTTCGTCCAAAGTTGCTCTGAGAATACGCTTGGCCTCCTCGACATCTTCTGCAGTAATACCAGCCATCCGCATCAGATACTGATCGAGCATCGGATAAGATGCATACAATTCCGAACGGAAAGTAGCACCATCCATTTCTTCGTCGGTCGCACGAACAACGATAACGCCTTCCTTCTGACGACTTACGTCAAAAATCTTGGTCTGAACCAGCTGGTCATATGCTCTGTCAGACAAAAGATGCAGTCTGATACCGTCTTTGTAATCGCCTTCCGGAACATGAATGCTCGCAGCTTCCATAAGTCTCATGTCAATTCGAGGATCGACCAAATAAGACTTCTTATGACCACTGTCCCAGCTCGAAATCTTAGCGCTCTGTCTGAGCTCGGTGTACTGGGGAAGAACGCTACCAGCGCCGCCAGTAAAATGAGAAGATCTACGAGACCCTGCTGCCGCATTCAATGCATCAAGCACCAAAGTGCCAACTCTCATCTCCTTTGTGAATGTTTTGCCTGCTCTGTCGGCTACTAACCGACAAAAACCGAAGTGATAACCTTGTCCTGGCATATTAATGCCCTCCTTGTATTCTACTCACCAAAATGGTGGCATTTATATTATATCATATTTTACATAACATTTCAAATGTTAACTATTCAAGATAATTTTGCAAAAAAAAAGCCCCACGTCCAAGCCGTAAGATGAAAGAATTTTTATGGACCTGTACTCACACAGGTGGGTGCCTTCCTAAATATTCCTGGGTTTCTTACATAAATGCAAGCATACACGCCATATCCAGAGTTCGGGCTCCCTTATCCAAAACTTTGTAGGTTCTAAAAATTCTGCCTATACGCACTACGCAGGGAAAATAAAAAACTTATTAACTTATTGTATATTTATTTTAGCACATTTTGAGGCAATTTTCAAATTTAATATTCCTCAATTATTATAAATATATACCACTATATCCTTATATCAAATTTTATTGTTGTTTTACTAACTTTTTCGCATGCCTTGAATATTTGATTTTTTCTTCAAAATATGTTATAATTAATTAACTTCGTGAGTTTTTCACGAAGTCTTTTTTTGCTTATTTATAGCTATATTCAAGACTTTTTATAAACAATTTTTAATCAAAATTTGGAACATACTGTTCTTCATTTTCTTCTAAATCTTGCATATATCCATCTAAATTAAGATTAAAAACAAATTCTTCTATTTCATTGTACTCTTCTTCAGTTAATTTTCTATTTATTTCTTCATAATCCATAGCTTTATTGGTTGGAAAATATTGTGCCATAACACTTACTAATATTTTGTCTTCAAATGTATCTTTTATCCATTTTAAAATATTTTTACTATTTTCAATATTGTTTGGTAAAATTAGATGTCTTATTATTAAACCTTTTTTTATTAGCCCATTTTCATCAAGCATAGGACTGCCTACTTGTCTATACATTTCTTTTATGCTTTCTGTGGCATATTCAAAATAATTATTTATACCAGAAAGTCTTGTTCCTAATTCATTATCATAATATTTTAAATCTGGTAAATACACATCTATATATCCATCTAATAGTTTCAAAACTTCAGGATTTTCGTATCCACTTGAATTATATACTATTGGAATCTTTAATCCATTCTGTCTTGCTATTTTTATAGCATCAACAATTTGTGGAATATACATCACTCCAGTTACTAAATTTATATTATTAGCATTCATATTTTGCAATTTTAAAAATTCATTTGCTAAGTCTTCAATTTCGATTTCTCTTCCTTGCATATTTTGACTTATTTTATAATTTTGACAAAATTTACAATTCATATTACATCCAGTGAAAAATACTGTTCCAGAACCATTTTCTCCACTTATGCAAGGTTCTTCAAAAAAGTGTAAATTTGCAAGAGCAATTTTGACATTTTTACCAGTTCTACATATTCCAATTTCTCCGCTTATTCTGTTTATTTTACACTTATGTGGGCATAATATACATTCTTCTAAAATATTTTTTTCCATTATTTACTCTCTTTATTTTTATTAATATCTTTAAAGATTATATCACGTTTAATTTTGTAAATCTATCATTATACAGCACTTTATTCATATATTTCACCAGATAATTTCGAAATTGCTTTACTTTCGATTCTAGACACATATGATCTGCTAATATTCATCATTTTAGCAATTTCTTTTTGAGTTTTAGGTCTATCGCCATTTAAACCGAATCTTAATTCAATAATTAATTTTTCCCTATCTTTTAAAATATTTTTCATTTTTTCATAAAGTTGTTTTATCTTTAATTTTAAATCAACTTCATCTTCAACATTTCTATCATTATTTTCTAAAACTTCTTGCAATGTTACTTCATTATCATCTTTATCTTTTCCTATCGGTTCATTTAAATAAACGTCTGCTCCTCTTTTTTTATTACTCCTTAAATACATTAAAATTTCGTTTTCTATACACTTTGCAATATATGTTGCAAGTTTAAAATTTTTATCCATATTAAAACTATTTATTCCTTTTATTAAACCAATACTTCCTATAGAGATTAGATCATCTTGATCTATATTGGTTGAAGAATATTTTTTAGCAATGTGAGCAACTAATCTTAAATTTCTTTCAATTAAAATATTTCTTGCATTACTGTCTCCTTCTCTCATCTTTTGAAGATATTCTTTTTCTTCATCTTGACTTAAAGGCTCTGGAAATAAATTACAACTTTGTATGTACCCAACACCAAAAAATATTTGACTCAAAAACATCAAACTTGACATAGAAAATATAAACATATATACCTCCGATTATCTTTTAAATCCTTATAATCTCAGTATATGTTTTTATAAAAATAAAGTGCCTGACCTTATTTATTTTTTCTAATTGATAAGTTATGCTGTTTTTTGATATCTTAGTTCTTTAGCATGATTTATAGAAATATCTGTTACCACTCCACTTGAAATTCTTGCAATTTCTTTTAAAATTTCCTCTTCTTCTAGCTGTTTTACTTTTGTTTTTGTTTTATTGTCCACAACATCTTTACAAACAAAATAATTATAATCTCCTTTGGCTGCAATACTTGCTAAATGAGTTACACAAAGTACTTGATGATTTCTTGCTATATTTTTTAATTTTTCACCAGTCGCATTTGCAGCTAAGCCACTTATTCCAGTATCTATTTCATCAAATATAATTACAGGAATTTTATCTACATCTGCAAGAACACTTTTTATTGCAAGCATTATTCTTGACATTTCTCCACCTGAAGCAATTTTTATTAATGATTTTGCTTCATCGCCAACATTAGTTGTTATAACAAATTCTACTTTATCTAATCCATTTGAATTAAATGAATTTTCATTTGAAAATACTACATCAATTCCAAATTTAGCATTTTTCATTTCTAATTCTTTTAGTTCTTTATTTATTTTTAAACTTAAAATTTCAGCATATTTATTTCTTACAACATTCATATTCTTTGCTATTTCTAACATTTCTTTTTCTGTTTTCTTTAAATCATTTTTTAATTTTAAAATATAGCTTTCTAAGTTTTCTATTTCATATATTTCTTTATTTACCTCTTCTTTATAATTTAAAATTTCTTCAATAGTATTTCCATATTTTCTTTTTAAAGAATTTATTAAATCTAATCTTTTTTCTATTTGATTTAATTCTTCTTCATCATAATGCATATCCTCTCCAAAAGCAGTCAAATCGTAAGATGTTTCTTGAATTTCATAATAAGCATTTTTTAATCTTTCTACAATTGTCGTATATTCTGGATTATATTGTTCTATTTTCTCAATTGATTTTATTGCAATATTTAAACTATCAATTGTATTGTTACTAATTTGATTTTCTGCTTCTGCTAAATTCTTACTTATTTTTTCTGAAGACATTATTATTTTTCTTCTATTTTCTAGTTCCTCTTCTTCATCTTTTTTCAAATTTGCAATTTCTATTTCATTTACTTGATAATTAAGCAAATCTAATTTTCTTTGTTTTTCTTTATCATCTCCATAATTTCTATTTAATTCTAATTTTATTTTTGTATACTCTTCGTAATATTCTTTATATTTATTTTTTAGATTTTGTATTTCATCTGAAGCATATTCATCTAATAATTCTATATGTTTACTTATATTTAGAAGAGATTGGTTTTCGTTTTGTCCATGAATATCAATTATATTAGTCATAAACGCTTTTAATTCAGAAACCGTAACTAATCTACCATTAATTTTACACACATTTTTTCCACTAACGTTCAATTCTCTAGAAATAATCACCGTATCATCTTCAAAGTTATTATTTGGAACAAAAAAACTTGCTTCTACAAAAGCATTTTTTTCTCCATGTCTTATAATTTCTTTTGAAAATCTTCCTCCAGCTAATATTTGAAGTGATCCTATTATAAGTGATTTTCCAGCACCAGTTTCCCCCGTTAACACGTTAAACCCTTCATTTAAATCTATAGTTATATCATCAATTATTCCTATATTTTTTATGTGTAATGTGTTAATCATAATAAATATCTCCTTAACCATTTTTATTTTAACCAAAAATATGTTCGTCAAAAACATTATATTCTTTTTTTATTTTTTGTCAATACATTTGTTCGCTTTTTAAACAAAAAATAAAACACTTTAGTTTAAATTTTACTAAAGTGTCTCATTTATTTTTATTTTATTTTTTGTTTTTTTCTTGTAATTTTTGGTTATATATTTCTGTCTTAACCATTTGTGCTGTACAAAAAATTATTGTTTTCATTATCATTAAGAAAAACATTAATTTTATTATATTTCTATTAATAATGTCTAGTTCTTTAACAATCTCTAAAAATGACAATACTACAGAAAAAACTATTATTAAAATTACTACATCTTTTAATAATTCTTTTTTAGATTTAACATTTAACTCTAATATTTTAATAATATTATTAAAATAATAAGTAAACGAAAAATCCAATGCAGCATAAGAAATACCAGCAATTAATATTTGTAATATATAATTTTTTACATCTAACAATTTAAGAATTTCTGCATTATACGCTGAAACATCTCCAATATGTACTCCAACAGCATACAATAATAAATATGATATTATCCAAAGTATAATTCCATTTTTAAAACTATTACAAAAATAATCTAATTTTTCTTTCATAATAATCACACTCCTTATAAACCTAAGTATTCTTTTATTTTTTTAACATATCTTCGTGATACAAAAGTATTATTCCCACTTTCTAGTTTTAGCATAATAGTTCCTGTTAATTTAAAATCAATACTTAAAACTTTTTTAAAATTCACAATTTCAGAATTAGATATTCTAACAAAATTCAAATCCATCAAGCTTTCTTCTAATTCAAAAATTCTCTTTTTAATTTGATAAGAGATATTATCTACTCTTGCATAAATTTTCTTGTTTTCAGTATATATGATTTCTATTTTTGAAAAGTCTAATAAAAAAGCTTCATCATCTTTGAATCCAATTAATTTTTCCTCATCAGCTGATTTTAGTTTATTTACAATTTTCATTAATTCATCTGTAACTTGTTCTGTGTAAATAACTAATTTTGGAATTTTACAATTTTCATCAATTTTAATTTCTATATCAATTTGATTGTTAGCCATCTTCTTCCTCCTTCTTGATTTAATTATAGCATGATTATTATTAGAAGTCTTAAATTTTAGCTATGTGGTCATTTATCAAATACAAGTGGTATATTAATATCCTAATTCTTTAAATTTTTGCATCAATTCATTCATTGCTAAATCTCTATGATTATGTACAGAGGCATATTCTGCTTCTTCCATATCTCCCATTGGTTTATCAAAACCTTCTGGTATAAATACTGGTCCATATGTTAATCCTCCTAAAGTACCATGTTCTAATGCTATTGTACCTTTACACTCTCCTCTTGCTACAATTTTTTCTCCATTTGGTAGAATTGCTGTTAATACACATACAAATTTACATCTTCTATCTTCTAGGTTTGTATATTCTTTCATATTATTCAAAAGTTTAGTTATATTTTCTATTTGAGTTGGATTTTCTCCAGCATATCTTCCCGTGTAAACTCCAGGTTCTCCATTTAAAACATCAACACAAAGACCTGCATCATCTGTTATAATTATTTTATCGTCTATATTATTTTTATCGCAAAACTCTTTTATTGCACGTGCTTTTATTTCTGAATTTTCTTCAAATGTTGTTCCATTTTCTTCAACTTCTTGTTCAAATCCTACATCTTTTATTGTAAAAAGTTCTGCATCAAAACCATGAACTTCAATTATTTTTTTCATTGCTTCTACTTTTGCTTTATTTCCTGTTCCATATAATATTTTCATTGTTTTCTCCTTAAAAAAATAACGCATCTATCTGATACGTTATTTTCAATATTGTTTAATTTTTATAATTCTAATGTAACTTTTTTTCCAGTTGATTTATATTCTGTGTATTTTACTCCACAAGAATCAAACATAGATTTTGAAACTATAACATTATCTGAATCTTTATATTTATCTTCTTTATATATAACTTCTTTTATTCCAGCTTGAATTATTGCTTTTGCACATTCATTACATGGGAATAATGCAACATAAATGCGACTTCCA
>CAZPAF010000046.1:0-14672 GCA_964584475.1 uncultured Lachnospiraceae bacterium
ACTTGAAATGCTTAATGGATTTTCTATAATTAGATTAATTAATATGGCTAAATTTAATGTTGAAAAAGAAAAACTATTAAAATTTAATGAAGAATTGAATAAAATAAAAAAAGGAGAATATTAAAATGAAATTATTAAAAGAAAATTTTGGAAATTTAATAATGTTTTTGGGAGAAATATTGGTTGGTATTTTATTATTAATCAATCCAATAGGTTTTACATCAGGAATTATTATTATAGCTGGAATAATTTTAACAATACTTGGTGTTATAAATATAATCAATTATATAAGAACAGAACCAATACAAGCAATGTATGAACAATCATTAGTTAAAGGATTAGTATTTAGTATTGTAGGATTATATTGTGTATTTCACTCAGAATGGTTTATTGTAACATTCCCAGTTATAACTTTATTATATGGAATAGTAATTCTATTTATGGGATTAAAGAAAGTACAATGGACTTTCGATCTTTTACGTATAAAATCAGGAAAATGGTTTGTGGCTGGTATTAGTGCATTATTATCAATTGCATTTTCAATTATAATTATTTGTAATCCATTTGGTACTACAGCTGTATTATGGCAATTTACAGGAATTACATTAATTATTGAAGCGATTTTTGATATAGTTGCAATCATTTTAAATAAAAAAGAAGATGATACTTTTTAGGTGATTATATGAAAGGAGTGATTTTATGTTAGGACCAGGACCGAGAATGGGAGGACCAAGACATGGTAGACCGATGTACGGTAGACCAATGCATCAACCACACCCTATGCCACATCGTCAAAGACATTATTCTTATTTAGGGACAGGACTAAGTGCATTGGTTGGTGCGGCTGTTGGAACAAAAATTGTCAATAATATTTCTAATAAACAATCAACAAATAATAATTATTATGAGATATTTTCATATTGCCCAAATTGTGGTACAAAGAGAGAAGAAAACAATACGAACTGTTTCAATTGTGGAACTTCATTAATAAAAGATTAATAAATTAATGATAATTTATTCAGTAATTAATATTACAGAAAATATAATTTTTATAAAAAATATAAATGAAGTTATGTGAATTTTCAAAAAGGGGTACACAAAATATAAAATATATGTTAAAATATTAGGCGAATTAAGAAATTGCCTAATATTTTTTATTATATTAAAAATATTTATAGGTATAAAATATTCTAAAGTAAGAAATTACTTAAATTAAAGGAGGGAAAGAGAATGTCAGGACATTCAAAATGGCACAATATCCAAGCCAAAAAAGGAAAAGCAGATGCTGCAAGAGGAAAAATATTTACAAAATTAGGAAGAGAATTATTAATTGCTGTAAAACAAGGTGGACCTGACCCAGCTGGTAACTCTAAATTAAAAGATGTTATTGCTAAATGTAAAGCAAATAACATGCCTAATGATACAATAAATAATGCTATAAAAAAAGCATCAGGAGCTGGAAGTACAGAAAACTATGAAGAAATGACATACGAAGGGTATGGAACAAATGGTGTTGCAGTTATTGTTAATGCTTCAACAAATAATAAAAATAGAACAGCTGCTGATGTTAGACATATATTTGACAAATTTGGTGGAAACTTAGGAACAACAGGTTGTGTATCTTATATGTTTGAGAAAAAAGGTGTAATAGTTATAGAAAAAGAAGGATGCCCAGTAGGAGAAGACGATTTAATGATGCTTTCTATTGAAGCAGGAGCAGAAGATTTCCAAGTTGAAGAAGAAGTATATCAAATTACTACAGCTCCAAGTGATTTTACAGCTGTTGCAGAAGAATTATCAAAAAATAATTTGACATTTTTAGAAGCTGGCGTTCAAATGGTGCCAAGTACATATGTATTACTTGATGAAGAAGCTGGAAACAAAATGCAAAAATTAATAGATAATCTAGAAGATTTAGATGATGTTTTAGAAGTATTCCATAACTGGGATGAATAAGATGTATTATACATATATGTTAAGATGCACTGATAATTCTATTTATACAGGCATAACATCAGATCTTGAAAGAAGAATGGAAGAACATTTTTCTCAAAATGAAAAATGTGCAAAATATACATCATCTCATCAAGCGATTAAACTAGAAGCTGTATGGGAATCTGAAAATAGGGTTTTGGCTTCAAAATTAGAATTTTATATTAAGAAAAGTTTAACTAAAAAGGAAAAAGAAGAATTGATAAAAGATTCTAATCTTTTGAATAAATTTTTAGGGAATAAAATAGAATCTATTAATTATAAAAGAATTTATATTTAAAATGTAAAAGAAAGTATTTAAAATACTTTCTTTTTTTATATTATAAATAAAATATTTTTCTTAATTAGTAAAATTTGAATAAAAAAAGTATATTGGAAGAAAATAACACTAAATATGAAAGGAAATGTAAAATTTATTTTTACATTATAGGTGAATTTGAATATGTTTTTTAGAACCGATATGGCTGTTGAAAGAAGAGATTTATATAGAGCTGCTAATAAAATAGAAGAAATCAATGGAATTGAATGTGAAGAAGAAAAAGTAAAAGATATAAATGTTACAAGAGTAAAAATAACAAATAGACAAGGTGAGGAAGCTCTTCAAAGAAAAATTGGGGAATATGTAACTATAGATATAAAAAAGTTAAATAATATAACAATGGAAAAAGAACAAGATATAATAAATGTCTTTTCAAATGAACTTTTAAAAATTATAAATAAGCATATAAGTAAAAATGAAGAAATTTTAATTGTAGGATTAGGAAATGAACTTGCCACTCCAGATTCTTTAGGAGCTAAAGTTGTCCAAAACATAGAGATTACAAGACATATTAAATTATATTTACCAGATGCGATTAATCCTGATACAAGAAGTATTAGTGCAATAACACCGCGGTGTTTTAGGAACTACAGGTATTGAAACTATAGAAATTGTAAGAGGAATTGTTGATAATATAAAACCAAAGCTCGTTATAGCAATAGACAGTTTATGCTCTAAAAATATTGATAGAATAAATAAGTCAATACAAATATCAGATACGGGAATTGTTCCAGGGGGTGGTGTTGGTAATAGACAAGAAGAACTTTCTAAAAGTACTCTTGGAATTCCAGTAATTGGGGTTGGAATTCCAACTGTTTTAGATGCTGCAACAATTGTAATAGATACATTAGAAGCATGTGAAATAAAAGTTTCTCAAGACGAAATTGTTGATAAAATGATGCTAAATAATTTTAATTTTATTGTTACACCAAAAGAAATAGATAGTTTAATAGATAATATGACAACTATTGTTTCTGAAGGAATAAACATGTGCATATAAAATGAATTTTATATTATTAGAAAAACACATACAAATTTTATTAATTTATATTAGAGAAAAACCTTGTCTTTTTTGAACTTATAATATATGATATTTGTATCAAAAGAAAAGGGGATAAATAAAATGAAACAAAATATAATAGCAGGAGTTGTAATAATTTTATTGGTTGCCAGTTTTGCAATTTTCAATATAGTAACTCAAAAAGAGCCAGTAGAATACTTTAATGTAGTAGGAAGAAAAAGTTATGAAAATTCTATTATTGATGAATATAGAGTATTGAAAAATTTGGTAAAAAATTGTGAATTAAAAGATGAGATGTCTAGTTCTATAACTTATGAAAAACATAATATTTTAGAATACTTTAATGAAGAATATTTTCAAAATAAAAAGGTAGCAGTACTTGTTTTATATGAAGATAATTCAAAAGACTATATTTATGGTATAAATGATGTAATATATAATGATGAAAAAACAGAAGTAACAATTGATTATCATTATAAAATAGGAACTTTTGCAGATACATTTGCGAGTACATGGAATAATTATATGTTTGTTGAATTAGAGTCTACGGTTGAGAATGTAAACTTTGTATTAAACAATGATGTATTAGAAGAAAAATAAAATACAAAAATTATAAATAAATATAAAATGTAAGGCGTTATAGTTTGGTAAATACTTGGTAAAATGAGCAAGAAGAAAATATAACGCTTTATTTTTATAAAAAAACACACTAACAGATAAAAATGAATAATATAGACTATGAATTTGTTTGTGAAGAGGTAAAATGAGTGAAGTCTATTTGTATAAAATCTGTGAGTGAAGAAAAAATTTATTTTTTGATAAAAATATTAGAACAGATACCAATAAATATATATATATCAAATTATAGATTTAAAACATTTGAAAATCTTATAGTTCATTATCCAAGTAATGAATATTTGGAAGAATTTTATGATGTAATGGCAACTGCAATAAAAAAATGTATAGAAAATTTTTATGAAGAAGAATATTTAAAGAAAATTTTAGAAAAAAATTATTTTTATTTAAGTGTTTTAGAAAGAAATTATATAATAGAAATAAGTAAAAAAGTTTTAGAATTACCAGATGAAAAAATAGGATATAAAAATAATGTTTTAAAAAATATAATAAAAGAATATTTAAAAGAGAATAAAAAAATTTTAATTGAAGGTTTTGTAAATTTTAGAATAAAGGAATATAAAGAATTATTGGATAAAATTGTTGAAGTATCTGTTTTTAGTTATTTAGATTTAATAACTTTTTAAAAGCTTATTGATAAAAAACTAAAAATATAGTAAAGTATAATACAGAAAGAAGGTAGATAGATATGTTAAAAGAAAAATTAATGGATGATTTAAAAATTTCAATGAGAGAAAAAAATGAAATAAGAAAAAATACAGTACAAATGGTTAGAGCGGCAATCCTACAAATTGAAAAAGATAAAGGTATTACTGTTGAAGATGATAGAATAATAGAGATAATTGCAAAAGAGGTTAAAGGCAAAAAAGATGCATTAGTAGACTTTGAAAAAGCTGAAAGAGCTGATTTAATAGAACAAACAAATCAAGAAATAGCAATATTACAAGAATATTTACCAAAGCAATTAACTAAAGAAGAAATAAAAGTAGAACTTGAAAAAGTTATTTCAGATTTGGGAGCAACTTCTATGAAAGATATGGGAGCTGTTATGAAAGAAGCAAAAGCTAGAATTGGAGCTGGAGCTGATGGAAGAACAATAAACGAAGTTGTAAAAGAATTATTAAGTTAAAGGTAAGATAAATGTCAAGTTTTGTTATAAAATGTATTGCTTGTATAACAATGCTGTTAGATCATATAAAATATTCTGGACCAGTCTTTCAAAATTTTTTAACTCAATATTTTGGTAGGTTATCATTTCCGCTATTTGCATTTTTATCAGCTGAAGCATATTGTCATACAAGTGATTTAAAAAAATATTATAAAAGATTACTTCTATTTGGTATAATTTCTCAAATTCCATTTATGTTTTTTAGAACATTAGTAGGTGAATGGAGAATGTTAAATATAATGTTTACTCTACTATTAGGAGTAATTGCTATTAATGCTTATGATAAAATAAAGAAAAAATATATCTCTATTCCAATTGTAATAATTATTATTGCTTTAGGAGAACTTCTAAATGTTGATTACGGTTGGCTTGGTGTATTAACAGTATTTTTGATGTATGCATTAAGAAATAAAAAAATGTTTTTGCCACTAGTATATGGAGTAACAATTTTTACTTATTATTATAGTGTATTAGGTAATCAATATATATTTACAACTAAAAATATACTTTTAATGTTATTTACATGGAGTAGTACTTTTATAATAAATCAATATAATGGAGAAAAAGGAAAGAGCGTGAAATACTTTTTTTATTGGTTCTATCCAGTACATATGCTAGGTGTGTATTTACTTCATTTTATATTTTAAAAAATAGAATTAAAGAAATAAGGTTATTTAAGATTAGCTTTATTTCTTTTTTTATTGTTACAAAAAAACAAAAAACCTCTAGAAAAACTAGAGGTTTTATATATTTTGATTTATGCAAATGCTTGACGACTCTTTTTGAAAGAAAGAAGATTTGTAATTTCGTTTGATTTTTTGATTTGTTTTTGAGCTTCTTCTTGAGCAATTTGTTTTGCTTGTCTTTCTGCCATTGTTTGACAAATAGCTTTTTGATAAGCTAGATGAGTGTCTTGAGCAATTTTTGTCCAATTATATTCTGTTTTAACTTTTAATTTTGCATTTTTGGCAACTGTATCACAAAGTTTTGGATCATATAATAATGTAAGAATTGAATCTGCAAGAGAATTTGCATTTCCTGCATAACTTTTCATTCCATTAACACCATGTTCAACAATTTCGTTTAAACCACCAATATCTGACACAACAACTGGTGTTCCTGAAAGCATTCCTTCAAGAGCAACAATTCCAAATGGTTCATAAGTACTAGGGAATACAGCAACATCTGCACATTTATACATTTTTTGAACATCTTTTGCACCTAAGTATCCAGTAAAGTAAACTTTGTTTTTTAATCCTAAGAAATTAACTTGATTTCTTAATTCATCAATCATTCCACCTTTACCAGCAACAACAAGTTTTGCATCAGTATAATGTTCTAATATTTTTGGCATAGCTGCAATTAAATTTTGAATTCCTTTTTCATAAACTAAACGTCCCATGAATAAAATAATTTTTTCGTTATCCATAGCATATCTTCTTCTGAAGTCATAGTCTTTTTCAACACCATTGAAAAGAGTAAGATTAACACCGTTAGGAACTACATTTATTTTTTCATAAGGAAGACCAAATAATCTTTGTAATTCATTTTTCATATAATTACTATTAACGATTACTTCAGATGATTCATAAGTAAGCATCCATTCCGTATCATTTATATATTTTTGCATTTCGCCTTGGATACCACTATTTCTACCAGCTTCAGTTGCGTGTATTGTAGAAACAAGAGGAGTGTTATATGCAAATTTTAAAGTTTTTCCAGCATAAGCTGTTAACCAATCATGAGCATGTATAACATCAAAGTTTCCTTTTTCAGCAATAATTTCTCCAGTTTTTGCTATCATATTAAAATTAAGTTGCATAATCCAATCAATAAAATTATTTGGTGAAATCATAAAGTTGTCTACTCTATATACTTGAACACCATTATCATCTTCAAAATAAGGAACATTACCATCTTTATATGTAACAACAGTAACTTCGTGACCGTCTTGAGTTAATCTATGAGATAGATCATGAACAACTCTTGATATTCCCCCTACAATTCTTGGTGGGTATTCCCATGATAGCATTAAAATTTTCATTAAAAAGTACTCCTTTCGATATCTTTAGTTATATAAAAAACACAAAATAAAAAAATTCGTTTGTCAAGCCCCTTAAATTTTTAAAATAAATTTTGAAAGCCTTGAAATAAAAGAATTTAAATGTTGTGATAAATATTCCTAAATTCTTAATATATTGTATATAAAAAAACAAAAAAAGTAAACAATTTTTGACAAAAAAATGCAAAAATAATGTTACATTTTTGTTACAAATAAAATGAAAGAAATAAATTATAAAAAAATGAATTTTTTTTAAAACTTCTATTGAAGTTTTTTTATATTATAGATATAATATGAAATATTATTGGGATTAGAAGTTTTTCATAATATGAATATACTAAGGAGGAGAAAGAAAAAATGCCAAAGAAGGAAGAGATTCTAGAAAAAAATGACAAACTAAATAAAGAAAAAATCTCTAAAAAAGCAACTGCTTTGGAAGAATCAAAAAAAGTGAAAACAGAAAAAAAGACAAGTAAAGAAACTGCTAAAAAAACAACTACCAAAAAAGTAGTTGAAAAACAAACAAAAACACCCAAAAAAGATTCAACTGAAGCTAAAGAAAAAACAAAAAAAGAGCCAAAAACAACAGAAAAAGAATTAAAATCAACTAAAACAACTGCAAAAAAAGAAACTAAAGTTGCTACACCAAAAAAAGCAACTAAAAAAGTAAAAGAAGATAAAGTTGTAGAAAATGAAAAAGTTGAAAATAAAGTTGATGAATTGACTGTCATAGAAAAAATTAAAAGTTTTATTGCTAAAATTGCAGCAATGCAAGAAGAAGCAAGAAAAGAAGCTCAAGCAGAAAAAGAAGAAGTAGAAAGTAAAGCATCAAAAAAAGCTAAAACAACTAAAAAAGTAAAAACAGAAAAAGAAGTTAAAAAATTCGAATACATGCTTGAATATTATGATTTACCGTATAGATATAATGAAACTGTTGTTAAAATTTTAGCTCAAACACCAAAAAGAATGTTTGTTTATTGGGATATTTCAGACAATGATAGAGAAAAATATATCAAAACATTTGGCGAAGATTTCTTTGAAAAAACTTATCCAGTATTATTACTATATAATGAAGATAAAAAATATATAAAGGAAATAGCTATAAACGATTTTGCTAATAGTTGGTATATAGATATTCCTGATGCAAAAACAAAATATTCAATACAATTAGGAAGAAAATTTAAATCATATAGCGAAGTTGTAACTGTAAATATGCAAAAAGTACAAGAAAACAATATTATTTTACATACAGATTATTTACCATTTGCAAATTCAAATGTATTAGAAGTTCCAAATGATCATGTTTTATTAGAGAGTTTACCAAGATTTGTAACATTTAGAAATGTAAAAACAAATGAAGAAAGAGTTGTAGAAGTGAAAAATATCAAAAATGTATATGGAATCTATGATGTTAAAGAATTCTATGAAGATCATTATAAAGATGAAATTTCAGAAGGAATGTTTGATATGGCAAATCCATCATCAAATCTTTCGAGTTCTTCATTTAAATAAAGATTAATTTAAGAATCGTCGCCTCAAAAAAGTTTGTGACGACGATTCTAATTATTTATAAGAAAAACTTTAAGTTTAACCCTGAAAGGAAAAAATCGAATGAGTAAAAATATAAAGGGATATGTTAATTTTGTTTTACATGCTCATCTTCCTTATGTTCATCATCCAGAATGTGATACATATTTAGAGGAAGAATGGCTTTTTGAAGCAATTTCAGAATGTTACATTCCACTTTTATTAAATTTTAAAAGATTAGAAGAAGAAAAAGTTGATTTTAGATTAACAATGACAATGACACCTACTCTTCTAAGTATGCTTGATAGTAAATTATTACAAGAAAGATATATAAAATATTTAGAAAAACATATAGAACTTTGTGAAAAAGAAGTAAAAAGAACTGTTTATGATTCAAGATTAAACAGATTATCTCATTACTATTTAGATAGATATACCAATGATTTATATGTATTTAAGGATGTTTATAATTGCAATATAATAACTGGTTTTAAACATTTCCAAGATGCTGGATTTCTAGAAATAATTACATGTGGAGCTACACATGGATATTTTCCAATTTTATATGTTAATGAAAAAACTGTTAGAGCACAAATTGCAGTTGGTGTACAAGTTTATGAAAAATATTTTGGAAGAAAACCAAGAGGAATTTGGCTTCCAGAATGTGGTTATGTCCCAGAAGCAGATAAATATTTAAAAGAATTTGGAATAGAATATACAATTGTTGAAACACATGGACTATTATATGCAGATCCAACTCCAATGTATGGTACTTATACACCAGTTGTTTCTCATGGCGGAGTAGTAGCTTTTGCGAGAGATTTGGAGTCTTCAAGGCAAGTTTGGAGTTCTATAAATGGATATCCAGGAGATTATAATTATAGAGAATTTTATAGAGATATTGGATATGACTGTGATTATGAATATATAAAACCATATATTGCTCATAATGGTGTAAGAGTAAATACTGGAATAAAATATTATAGAATCACAGGGAAAGATTGTCCGAAAGATTATTATGATCCGCAATGGGCTAGAGATACTGCAGAAATGCAAGCTGGACACTTTATGGATTGTAGAAAAAAACAAATAGATGATTTAGCAAGCTATATGAATGTGCCACCTATTATAACATGTCCTTATGATGCAGAACTTTATGGACATTGGTGGTATGAAGGACCATATTGGTTATATATTTTATTTAAAAAAATTTATTATGATGATTGTAACTTTAAATTAATAACTCCAGGAGAATATATCGATTTATATCCAGAGATGCAAGTTTCAACACCTTGCCGTTCTAGTTGGGGCGCTAATGGATATAGTGAAGTTTGGTTAAATCCAACAAATGATTATGCGCATCGTCACTTGCATAAAGCAGGAGACAGAATGTGTGAACTTGCTTATCTTTATCCACATGAAGGAGATACTTTAAGAAGACAAGCGTTAAACCAATGCGCTAGAGAACTTCTGATGGCACAAACAAGTTGTTGGCTATTTATTATAACAAATGGAACTATGGTTGAATATGCACATAAATCTATAAAAGATCATATAGGTAGATTTACGAAGTTGTATTATCAAATAAAAAATGATAAAATAGATGCAAGATATCTACTAGATGTTTTTGATAAAGATGATATTTTCCCAGAAATTGATTATATGATTTATCATTAATGAAATAAAATTTAAATTTACTAAAGATGGCCTTTTACAAAAGTAGAAGGCTATTTTGATAATAAGATATTATGGAGGAAAAATATGAACGTATATGACGAAGTAAATAATTTAGCAAGAGCTATAAGAGAATCAAAAGAATATTTGGAATACAAACAAATTAAAGCAGAACTATTTGTTGATCCAGAATTAAAAAGACAGGTTGATGAATTTGAAAAAATTCGTTATGAAGAACAATTATTAGCTCTTCAAGGAGAAAAACAAAGTGATGAAAAAATGAAAAAATTACAAGAACTGTATGAGATTTTAGTAAAAAATCCGCAAATTAAAGATTACTTTGAGAAAGAAGTACGCTTTAACGTTATGATTGCAGATGTTAATAAAATAATTGGTGAATCAATTAAAGATGTTTTATAAAAATAAAAGGTATATTGCATTTTGTAATATACCTTTTATTTTTTGGTTTTAATAATTATGTAAAATTAGAAAAATGTAAGAAAATTCAATAAAAGTAGCAAAAAATATACATTTTCTGGAAATCAGTTATTGATATAAAATTTATTTTGTTATATAATATTATGGAAATAATTTATTTTGGGAGAAAAGGAATGAATAAAAAATGGGAATTTTATAATTCTGATATAGAGAAAATAAAAGAAATATCAGAAAAATTTGAAATATCAGAATTACTATCAGCAGTACTTGTTAATAGAAATATTGTAGATGATAAAGATGTAAAATTATTTTTGAATCCAACAAGAAATGATTTTCATGATCCGTATTTAATGCCGGATATGAAACCAGCAGTAGATAGAATTATAAAAGCTATTGAAAATAATGAAAAAACAATTATATATGGTGATTATGATGTTGATGGAATAACAAGTATAACAGTACTTACAAGATTCTTAAAAGAAAGAGGATTAGATGTAAGTTCTTACATACCAAACCGTTTAGATGAAGGTTATGGATTAAATAAAGATGCAATAAAAAATATTGCAGATAGCGGATATAAGCTAATTATTACAGTAGACTGTGGAATTTCTGGAACAGAAGAAGTTGCTTATGCTTATAGTTTGGGCATGGAAGTTATAGTAACAGATCATCATGAACCATTAGAAGAATTGCCAAAAGCTTTGGCAGTAATTGATTGTAAAAGAAAAGATAGTAAATACCCATTTAACAGTTTGGCTGGTGTAGGAGTTGCTTTTAAGCTAGCACAAGCAATTGGAATAAAATTAGGATTAGAAGAAAAAGAGTATTTAAAATATTTAGATGTGGTTTGTATTGGAACTATTTCAGATATAGTTCCTTTAATTGATGAAAATAGAGTAATTGCAAAACTTGGGTTAAGATTAGTTGAACAAACTCGCTTGCCAGGAGTAAAAGCGCTTTTAAATGCAGCAGCCTATAAAGAAGTAAATTCAAATACAGTATCTTTTGGAATTGCTCCTAGAATAAATGCTTGCGGAAGAATGGGGCATGAGAGAGATGCTCTTGATTTATTCTTAACAGAAAATATAGTAGAAGCAAATAGAATAACGGAAAAATTAAATGAATATAATAAGAAAAGACAAGAAATAGAAAAAAGAATGTTTGAAGAAGCTGTTCAAAAAATCAAACAAGAAGATATAAAAGAAAAAAATGCAATAGTTTTAGGTGGTGAAGACTGGCACCATGGAGTTATAGGAATAGTTGCTTCAAAAATAACAGAGCTTTATTACAAACCAAGCATTCTAATTTGTTTTGAAGGAGAAGAAGGCAAAGGTTCTGGAAGAAGTATTTCTGGATTTGATTTACATGCAGCATTATGTGCTTCTAGTAATTATCTAGAAAAATACGGTGGACATGAAATGGCTGTTGGTTTAAGTTTGAAAAAAGAAATGTTTGAAGAATTCAAAATAAATTTTGAAAAATTAGCCGAAGATGCTCATACAGAAGAATTTGTGCCAGTAATTAAAATAGATAAAGAAATTAATTTAAAAGATATAACAATAGAAAATGTTAAAGGTTTGAATTTATTAGAACCTTTTGGAGAAGCAAATAAAACACCAATATTTATTTATAAAAACTTAAGAATAGACTCAATTAGAGCTTTATCTGAAGGAAAACACTTAAAATTAACTTTAAAAGATGGAAACACGATAATTAATGCTATTGGATTTAATATGGGTGAATATTCAGAGGAATACTTAATTGGAGATAAGATAGATGTAGTTGGAATTTTGGAAATCAATTCTTTCAATGGAATTGAAAGTGTTCAAATTAATATGAAAGATATTAGAAAATCATATTAATTTCGAACTAGAAAAGGGGATTTTATATGTCAGAATTTAATGAAGTAACAATTGAAGATATTTTAAATAAACAAAAAGAGAACTATCCAAATGCTGATATTGCTCTTATTAGAAGAGCTTATGAGTATGCAAAAGAAAATCATGGAGATCAATGTAGAAAGTCAGGTGAACCATATATGATTCATCCAATGAATGTTGCATATATTTTAGCACAACTTGAACTTGATGATGAAACTTTATGTGCAGCTCTTCTTCATGATGTTGTTGAAGATACTCCAAAAACGCATGAAGATTTAGTAAAAGATTTTGGAACAACAATAGCTGAAATGGTTGCTGGAGTTACAAAACTTGGTAAATTAAGATACACCACTCAAGAAGAAGAACAAGTTGAAAACTATAGAAAAATGTTTTTAGCTATGGGAAAAGATATAAGAGTTATTTTAATAAAATTAGCAGATAGACTTCATAATATGAGAACTCTAAAATTTCTATCTAGAGATAGACAAATAGCTAATGCTAAAGAAACTAGAGATTTATACGCTCCTTTAGCAAACAGACTTGGTATCTATTCTTTAAAATGGGAACTTGAAGATTTAAGTTTTAAATATTTAAATCCAGAAGAATATCATGATATTGTTACAGGATTAGATAGAAAAAGAGAAGAAAGACTAAAATTTATAAATAAAATTCAAGAAGATTTAGCAGAAGAAATAAAAGACCAAGGAATTAAAGCAGATGTAACGGGAAGAGCAAAACACTTATACAGTATTCATAGAAAGATGTTAAGAGATAATAAAAACTTAGATCAAATATATGATTTATTTGCATTAAGAATTCTAGTTGATAATGTAAAAGATTGTTATGCAGTTCTTGGAATTGTACACGAGATGTATACACCAATGCCAGGAAGATTTAAAGATTATATAGCTGTTCCTAAAAAGAACATGTATCAATCTATACATACAACTCTTTTAGGCCCAAAAGGAACTCCTTTTGAAGTTCAAATTCGTACATGGGATATGCATAGAACAGCTGAATTTGGTATCGCTGCTCACTGGGCATATAAAGAAGCAAGTAATAGTGGAACTAAACAATCGGTTGTTGTTACTGACGATAAACTTGCGTGGCTTCGCGAAACTTTGGAATGGCAAAAAAATACAGAAAATCCAGATGAATTTTTAAATACTCTAAAAACAGAGTTGTTTGAAGATGAAGTTTATATATTTACTCCAAAAGGGATGATAAAAGTTCTTCCAAAAGGAGCAACACCAATAGATTTTGCTTATAGTGTACATGAACAAGTAGGTCATAAAATGATTGGATGTAAAATAAACAGTAAAATGATGCCAATTATTACTCCTTTAAGAAATGGAGATATAGTTGAAATTATGACTTCGGAACAATCAAAAGGGCCAAGTAGGGATTGGCTTAAATTCGTAAAGAGTTCATCTGCTAAAACTAGAATTAATCAATGGTTTAAAAGAGCTCAAAGAGCTGAAAATATTGAAAAAGGTAAAGATGCAATTGAAAAAGAAGTAAAAAAACTTGGAATAAAATATTCTGATTTAGTAAGACCAGAATGGCTTCAACTAGCAGTAGAAAGATATAAATTTGGAGGAGTTGAAGATTTATATGCAAGTATTGGTTTTGGTGGAATTTCTGTAAATAAATTAATGGCAAGACTATTAGATGAATATAGAAAAGAACATGAAGAAGAAGATTTTGAAGAAAAAATTGAAGAACTTGCAAAAGCAAAACCAACAAGAAGTAAACCTTCAAAGACTGGTATTGTTGTTAAAGGAATTGATAATTGTTTAGTAAAACTTTCAAAATGTTGTAATCCTGTTCCTGGAGATGAGATAATAGGATATGTTACAAAAGGAAGAGGAGTTTCTGTACACACAGTAGACTGCTTGAATGTAAAAGAATTATTAGAAGAAGAAAATAGGATAATAGATGTAAAATGGTATAAT
>CAZPAF010000047.1:0-13566 GCA_964584475.1 uncultured Lachnospiraceae bacterium
AGGAATATAAAATGCAATTAATTATAATATTAGTAATTATATATTTAATAATCAAATATATAAAAAAAGAAAATACAGAAATTAACGAAAATGCAAATATAAGAAATCCAAAGAATAATTTAAAAAAAATATTTTTCGGAATATTATTATTTATTTCATTGTTATATATATATTACTTTTTAACTGCAGCAATTACAGGAATAATATTATGGTTATTTGCTAGAGCAATAGAAGGAATGTGGGCTTATGCTATAATATTAGGAATAGCTATTTCACCAATTTTAACAGTAATAACAATTATAAAAATATTAAATAAGAATAAAGAAATGTAGGAGATAATAAATGAGCGAATTAAACTCAAATAAATTGAATATAAACTGGTTTCCAGGCCATATGGCAAAAACTAGAAGACAAATTGAAGATGATCTAAAAATAATAGACGTAGTAATCGAATTATTAGATGCAAGAATACCACTAGCTAGTAGAAATCCAGATATTCAAAGATTAACTAAAAATAAAAAAAGAATAATTCTTTTAAATAAATGTGATTTAGCAAACGAAACAATAAATAACAAATGGGTAAGTTATTTATCAAAAGAAGCACCGACTATTTTAACAGATTCAAATTCTGGAAAAGGAATTGATAAAGTATCAAAAGCAATAGAAAAAATAATGGCTGAAGAAATAGCAAAACAAGCAGCAAGAGGAAGAATAAACAAAACAATAAGAGTAATGATACTAGGAATACCAAATGTTGGAAAATCATCTTTTATAAATAGAATTGCTAAGAAAAATTCAACTGAAGTAGGAAATAGACCAGGTGTGACAAAATCTAAACAATGGATAAGAATCGGAAAGAATCAAGAATTATTAGATACACCAGGTGTTTTATGGCCTAAATTTGAATCAGATGAAATTGCTTTAAATTTAGCATTTACAGGAACAATAAAAGACGACATATTAGAAAGGACAGAAATAGCTTATGAACTATTAAAAGTATTATATAAAAATTATAAAGCTAATTTGCAAGAAAGATATAAGATTACAGATGAAGAATTAGAAGAAATAGAGGATAAAATGAATCCAATATATGAATTAATGCAACTTATAGCAAGAAAAAGAGGCGCAATAGTTTCTGGAGGAAATACTGATGATGAAAAAGTTGCTAGAATAATATTAGATGACTTTAGAAATTGTAAAATTGGTAAAATAAGTCTAGAAGAACCAAAAGGAGTTTAAATGGAATTTATAAAAAGAGAAAAAGATATAAGTGATGCAAAATTACTTTCTCCACTAGTATGGGCATATGTTGGGGATAGTGTATACGAACTTTTTGTTAGAACAAAATTAACAAATAAATCTAATGCGAAACCTCATAAATTACATATAGAATCAATAAAATATGTAAAAGCAAAAGCTCAAGCAGATATCTTAAAAAGAATTCAAGATAATTTAACAGAAGATGAAAAAGATATTGTAAGAAGAGGAAGAAATACAGATAATCATCACGTAGCAAAAAATGCAAATGTTGCAGATTACAGTCAATCAACTGGATTTGAAGCATTAATTGGATATTTATATTTAACAAAACAAGATAAAAGATTAGAAGAAATTTTAAATATGTGTATAGATTAAAAATAAAGTGGAATTAGTTTAATTCCACTTATTTTTTATCTTTAAGAATCATTGAAATTCTGGCAAACATATAATATAATATCTAAATAGAATATAATATTGTCTATAATTAGATGATGTTTTTTAAACTTAAGGGTGTGACGCTATGGACAAAATAATAGTATTAAAATTTGGAGGGAGTTCAGTTGCGGACAATATTAAGTTAAATGTTGTCGCTGAAAAAATTATTAGTCTTAAAAAGGAGGCAAAAGGTATTGTAGTTGTAGTTTCTGCGCAAGGAAAAACAACTGATGGGTTAATTAAAGAAGCCCAAGAATTATCTGCAATTCCAGTAGAAAGAGAAATGGATATGTTATTATCTACTGGAGAGCAAATAACAGCATCTAAGTTAAGTATATTACTAAACAGAATGGGACATAATGCAATTTCTTTAACAGGATGGCAAGCAGGAATAATTACAAGTAATATACATCAAAGGGCAAAAATTGAAAAAATTAATACACAAAGGATTGAACAAGAATTAGAAAAAGGAAAAATTATAGTAGTAACAGGATTTCAAGGAATTGATGAAAATGATGATATTACTACACTTGGAAGAGGCGGATCAGATACATCAGCAGTTGCTCTGCAAGCTGCATTAAATGCAGATAAATGTTATATATTTTCTGATGTAGATGGAATTTATTCTGCAGATCCGAATATGATAACAATGGCCAAAAGATTAAATGAAATATCTTTTGATGAAATGCAAGAAATTGCAGATGCTGGAGCCAAAGTATTACATAATAGATGTGTTCAAATTGGAAAGAAATTCAATTCAAACATTATTGCAAAATCTACATTTTCAAATGATGGTGGAACTAGAGTTTGCAGGGAAATAGAAAATACTGAAGTAAAAAGTATAGTAAAAAATGAAAAGTTAATAGAAATAAGATTGGAAAGTAGAAAAAATATTTGTGGAATAAATGTATATCAAAATTTATTGGAAAATAATATAATTCCAGAAAATTTTGAAAGTAAAGAAACAGAAATAAAATTTATAATAAATAAGGCTGAAGAAAATAAGGTTCTTGAATTATTAGAAAGAATGAATCAAGATACCAAAGTTTCTCAAAAAAATATAGTAAAATTAGCTATTGTAGGGTATGGAATTATTCAAGACAATACTATATTAAATAAAGTTATAAATATATTAAAAAATAATAACATAGACGTAGAAAATATAAATTTAACTCAAAGTAAAATAGAAATTATAGTAAAAAATATAGAGAAATCTGTACTTGAGGAATTACACAAAAGTTTGATCAAATAAAGGAAGGAGATTGATATATTAATTATAATTTATTTTTCTTTAGTTAATATATCACGTTAAAATATATGAAAAAAGTAATATTCGAAGGTTGCGGAACAGCAATAGTAACACCATTTACTGAAGAGGGTGTTAATTTTGAAGAATTTAGAAAATTAATAGAATTTCAAATTGAAAATGAAGTAGATGCAATTATTGTATGCGGAACAACAGGAGAAGCATCTACAATGACAGAAGAGGAGAAAAAAGAAACAATTAAATTTGCAATAGATTTAGCTAAAGGAAGAACAAAAGTTATAGTTGGAACGGGGAGTAATAATACAAGAGCCGCTGTAGAAATGTCTAAATTTGCAGAAGAGGCAGGAGCTGATGGTATTTTAGTTGTAACTCCTTACTATAATAAAACAACTCAAGCCGGTCTAATTGCTCATTACACAGAAATCGCTAAAAATGTTAATTTGCCAATTATAATGTATAGTGTACCAGGAAGAACTGGAGTAAATATACTGCCAGAAACATGTTTAGAACTTTCAAAAATAGAAAATATAGTAGCAATAAAAGAGGCAAGTGGAAATTTATCACAAGTTGCCAAAATTGCGAGTCTTTGTAGAGATGATTTAGCAATTTATTCAGGAAATGATGATCAAATAATACCAGTACTTTCTTTAGGTGGAAAAGGTGTTATTTCAGTTTTATCTAATATTATGCCAAAATATACTCATGATATGACCAAAAAATATTTTGAAGGAAATTTGACAGAAGCTACTAAAATGCAATTAGATGTAATTGATTTAACTGATAGCTTATTTGTAGAAGTAAATCCAATTCCAGTTAAATATGCATTAAATCTAATGGGATTTGATTTTGGAGTGCCAAGATTACCATTAATAGAATTATCAGATAAAAATAAAGAATTAATGAAAGATGTTATGAAAAAACATAACTTAATATAAATTTAAAAGGAGATACTTTAAATGAATATATTATTAAATGGGGCAAATGGACGAATGGGAAAAGAAGTTATAATGGCTGCCCAAAATCAAGAGAACATGAATATAGTTTGTGGATTTGATAGAGAAGAAAATTTTTTAGGAGAATTCCCAGTTTATAATGATACTCAAAATATAAAAGAAAATATTGATGTAATTATTGATTTTTCAGTACCAGCAGCAACTTTTAAAATTCTAGAATTTGCAAAAACAAATAAGATTCCAGTAGTAATTGCAACAACAGGTTTTTCTAAAGAAGAATTAGAGAAAGTAGAAGAAATTTCAAAAGAATTACCAATATTTAGAAGTTCAAATATGTCACTTGATATAAATTTAATGGCAAGCTTGGTTCAAAAGATTGCAGAAGTATTAAAAGAGGCAGATATCGAAATTATCGAAACACATCACAATAAAAAGATAGATAGTCCAAGTGGTACAGCCATACTTTTAGCTGATGCTATTAATGAAGTATTTAATAACGAAAAAGAATATAATTTTGATAGAATGAATAAAAGGGAAAAAAGAGATAAAAAAGAAATAGGATTTTCATCAATTAGAGGTGGAAATGTAGTAGGAGAACACACAGTACAATTTTTCTCTGATAATGAAACTTTAGAAATCACACATAAATCATATTCAAGACAAGTATTTGCAGAAGGTGCTTTAAAAGCAGCTAAGTTCATAGTTGATCAAAAAAATGGTTTATATAATATGAAAAATTTAGTAAACAATTAAATATTAGTGGGAAAAATAAAAAGAACAACAACTAAACATAAATAGTTGACATTTCGATGGTGGCATGTTATAATCCAAATGTATTGTTTTTATAAGAATACTTTTAGAGAGGTTTTATGTATAACTTAAAAAAAAAGGAATTATATAAAATTTTAACTAAGTTTCATAAATTTTATTATGAAATGAAAATTCTTGTAAGCAAAAAACAAAATAATAATAACCTAAACATAGATAAAGAAAATAATTGTATAAATGTATATAAAATAAAGAGAGGAAATACTATAAGATTTCCTCTCTTTATTTATTATAAATATTTTTAATAATATAAAGGAGTGATTTGAAAAAATAAAAAGGAAATAAAATAAGGAGGTTTTTGTGTGTTTAAAGAAAAGTATGGGAAAGCAAGTTACGAAGTACTAAAGTTTTTAAAAAATACCAAAGATAATTATATAAAAAATATACCTCGAGAATTTATTGAATTTTTAAATTTTAATGCTACCCAAAATGATTCAAATGATAAAAATAAGTTTTATGATAATAAATTAAAGTTTTCAAAAGAAGCAAAAGATATTTTAGGAGTGATATATATAAATTGGCTATGTGAAGATAAAGAAAAAGAATACTATGTGAAAAGATTAATAAAATAAAAAATAATAATTAATATTAAAAGGAGAAGTAAAATGAAAAATAGAAGTATTTCTAAAAATGATATAAAAATAATGAGACGTCTATTAGGAGATGAGATTGTAAGGGAATTCTTAGAATTTCTTAAAGCTAAAAGAAGAAAAGAAAGAACAGTTGCTGTTAATGCTCGTATTAAAGAAAAAGAATATATTGTTGATGTTTCCGATTTTAAGAATAGAGATTTAACAGGTTGGGTTGAGTGGAATGAAGAATTCTTTGATGATGAGATTTTCTGGAAACCAAAGTGGCTAGAAAATTTAGAAAGATTATGTGAATTAAATCCAAATAGTAAATATGTTGTAATATTTAAAGGAATTGAAAATGCCTCAGAGTCAATTTATGAAACATTAAAAAGATTTGATGAAGTTGGAGAGCTACTTGATGATGAAGAATATGAGTTACCACGAAATGCTAGATTTGCTGAAGTAGAATTACTAGAAAGAATTAATGAAGAAAAAGATGAAGACGAAGGTTGTGGATGGTTCGACTATAACGATTATGATATTTTAAGATAAAGCTAAAATAAATTTGAAAAAAATAAAAAAATTCCCCTTAACTATTTTTGTTAGGAAAGGGGAGTTTTTTTATTTATTAGTATTATTTTAATTATTTATAAAGTGTCTTTTAATAATTCTTCACGAGATTTAGTAGAAAGTAGAGAAACAGGAATATCAAGAACAGTAAGTGCACCAGATAAGCCTTGTTTTTTCATTCTATAAATAGCACGAGAATATGCAACTAAAACACTTGCAGTAAATTCTGGATTGGAATCTAATTTTAAAGAAAATTCTGCAATTTGGTTTGTATTTTCGCTTGTTTTTCCACTTCTTAAAACAAATCCACCATGAGGCATTCCAGAATGTTTTTCTTTTAGTTCTTCTTCAGAAATAAAATGTACTACTGTGTTGTAAGGCTCAAAATAGTTTGGCATTTCTTTTATTTCTTTTTCTATTTCTTTAGGATTTGCATATGGTTCTAAAACAACAAAACATTCTCTCCACATAACTTCGCGAACTGAATCAAATTTTGGATTTTCTCCATTTCTAACTTTACTAACTGATTCTTCATAAGGAACAGTATATTGAACAGCATTTTTTACACCTTTAATTCGCCTTAAAGCATCAGAATGACCTTGACTCAATCCTCTACCATAGAATACATAGTTTTCACCAATAGGTAAAATTGATTCTAATAAACTACGATTTAAAGAAAAAAGTCCTGGATCCCAACCACAAGAAATTAAGGCTAATGTATTTGATTTTTTTGCTACATTATCAACTGCTGAAAAGTATTCTGGTATTTTTGCATGTGTGTCAAAGCTGTCAACAGTATTAAATAATGATGCGAGTTCTGGTCCTTGTTTTGGTAAATCTGTAGCAGAACCACCACATAAAATCATAACATCTATATCATCTTTCATTTTAGAAACGTCTTTTGCAGAATATACTTTTGAAGTAGAAAATAAAGGAGTAATAGATTCTGGATTTCTTCTAGTAAAAATTCCAGATAAAATCATGTCTGGTGAATTATTAATGGCAATTTCTACACCTTTACCAAGATTTCCATAACCATAAATTCCAATTTTTATTTTATCCATTTTGTACGCCTCCTTCAGTAATCAATTTTTCTAAGATTTGTACTGCATTACTAGCAGCGCCTTTACGAATATTATCTGCAACAACCCAAAGATTAACTCCAGATTCAACACTAAAATCACGACGGATTCTTCCAACAAAAACTTCATCATGCCCAGTAGCATTAATTGGCATAGGATATGAATTTGAATTTAAATCATCAACTAAAACAATATTAGGGAAGCTTTTTAAGCTTTCTATTAATTCTTCCATTTCAAAATTGTTTTCAAATTCAACATTTATTGATTCAGAATGTGAATTCGTAACAGGAATTCTAACTGTAGTTGCTGTGATTTTTAAATCTGGTTTGTGCAATATTTTTCTAGTTTCATTAATCATTTTCATTTCTTCTTTTGTATAACCATTTTCTGTGAAACTATCGATATGTGGCAGGCAATTATTATAAATAGGGTGAGGAAATTTCTTAAGTGGTTTAGAGTTATCAATATTTTCTAAATCACATAAAGCTTCTTTTCCTGCACCAGAAACTGCCTGATAAGTAGAATAAACAATTCTTTTTATTTTGTATTTATCATCTAATGCTTTTAATGGTAACATCGCTTGAATTGTAGAACAATTTGGATTTGCAATAATTCCTTGATGTGAATAAACATCTTCAAAATTTACTTCTGGAACTATTAAAGGAACATTATCATGCATACGAAAATAACTACTATTATCAATAACTATGCAACCATTTTTTGAAGCAATTGGAGCATATTTTTCAGAAATATCTCCACCAGCAGCAAAGATTGCAAAATCAAATCCTACATCAAAAGAGTTTTCTGTTAATTCTTCAACAATGTAATCTTTTCCTAAAAAAGAAAGTGTTTTTCCAGCAGAGTTTTTGCTTGAAAATAAGCAATATTTTTCTATTGGTAATTTTTTTTCTTCTAATACTTTTAAAACAGAGATACCAACAAGCCCTGTTGCGCCAACTATGGCAATTTTATAAGTTTTCAATGAATTTACCTCCAAAAAGGTAGTAAAAGAAGTATTTTAATTAAAATATTTCTGTATTATTTTAATACAAAATATGAAAAAAATAAAGAGAAATGAATGATTTTAGATGTAAATTGACTAATTATAAAAATAATAATATAATTAAATATGTAATAATTGTAGTTATATAGATAAGTACTAAGGAGGTATTTATATGAATGAAGAATTAATAAAGAAATTTCAAAATGAAGGAACAGGAGATATCCTAGGAGATATAAGAACATTAAATATGACTTCAATGCAAAGAGTTCTAGACATATTAGATCGTATTGAATATGAATATAAAATTGATGCTGGACCATCTTATGGAACATTAACAGAAAGAGAAGTTAAATATAGATATGATTTATTATTAGGTTCATTGTCTAATATACCAGGTCTTTCAGAACAAGAAAGAGCTGAATTAGAATCAAAAATACAAGAAAAAATAAGAGATATTCCAAGAGTTGAACTTGCTAGTATTAATGATTTTCTAAAGAATGAAGGTGCTGTTCATGAAGCAGTAACTAGAATTGCTGAAGAAAGAGGAATTTCTTATGATGATGCAAAAAAAGAATTCTTATCTAATGCTAAAGAAAGAGTTGAGCGTTATAATAAAATGATAGAAAACCAAAAAGGTGGAGAATCTAAAACTAAAGATGGTGAAGAACCACACGATAGTGATGGGAATAGATGGTAAAATAAAGTAAGATATAACTTCAAGTTATATCTTATTTTTGCTTATAGATATATTTGATTATTTATAGACAATAAAAATCTAATATGATAAGATATTTCTATAATTAAATAAAGATGAGGATTTAATAAATGATTACTAAAAAAACTTTTTTATTTTTTTTATTAATCGTTTTATGTATTACTTTTGCATATTTTATCAAAATAATACCACCTCTTGAAGAAGAAAAAGGTATTCTAGAAGAAATATATAAAAACGATATTAATCTTGCAGAAATTGAATCCACTCTGTATCAAGTCTCTGAATTAGATATAAACCTAACACTTTGGGATGTAGAACCTTATTATAATCCAGTAGAAAATACTTATTATTTTCTAATAAGTGAAGAGTATTATGAGCAAAATTTAAAACCAAAAGTAAAAATATTACCAGAAGAAACATCTGAAAATTTTAAATACTCAATACTTAGTGAAAACTATAATCAAGATAAAGGTTTAACTATAAAGTTTAATGAACCTTATGAAATGATTGTTTATAATGATTCAAATTATTATAAATTTACATTTATATTTACGAATCTTCCGATTGTAAATATTATTCCAGGTGTAGAAGAAATAACAACAGATCCATCGCCTGCAATATTTCAAATTTATATGAATGATTATGACGATAAAGTTGGAACAACTTTTATTACTTCAGAAACAATGATTTATGTTAGAGGAAGAAGTTCATTATATTATCCTAAAAAACAATATAGATTAAAACTTAGAAAAGATAATGACTATAATGAAGTATCTTTACTTGGTATGGAAGCAGATGAAGATTGGATTTTAGATTCTTTATATGCTGATGGCTCAAAAATTAGAAATAAATTATCATTTGATTTATGGAATCAAATGAATTCATATGCTCCAAACAAATATGATAATGATTTGGAAATGGACTATGTAGATGTTTATATTAACAATGAATATCATGGAATTTACTTATTAAAAGAATTTTTAGATAGAAAGAAATTAGATTTAGAAAAAAATTCTGAAGAAGATTCTGGAATTTTATTAAAAGGAATTCAATATGGAGAAATTGATTGGGATAATTATGAAAATGCAAAACATTCTCAAGACGTATTTCCGTTTATTTTAAAATATCCAAAAAATCTTCCAGATCATGCTAAATATTGGGATATAATTTTACCAAAAGTATATACAAACTTTTTTGAGAGAGACAAAATTACAAAAGACTATGTTTTAAATAATTTCTTCATAAGCAATTATCTTGATTACAATTTATTAGTAAATTTCATATATGCAGCTGATAATTTTGAAGAAAAAAATGTTTATTTGTCTATGAAAAACACAAAAGAAGATACAAAAGTATTAATAACTCCTTGGGATTTAGATATGACTTATGGATATACTTGGGGAGCAAGTGATACTAATTTAATTGAAGATTCTACCTTAGTAACAGATGCATCTTACTTATGGACTGTTTCAGATTATATAAACAAAAAGTTGCAAAATAGATATTGGGATTTACGTTGGAAAATTTTTACAACAGAAAATATAAATGCAAAAATTGATTCATATTATAATAAAATAAGACACTCTGCACAAAGAGATAGCAAAAAGTGGATAGAAACGAATTTAGAAGAAGAAATAAACAAAGTGAAAAATTGGGTAGAGAAAAGAATAGAGTTCTTAGATGAAGAAATTAAAAATAAATAAATAGTCTATAAATACATTTTTATATGTAAATGTATTTTATAGACAAAAAAAATCAAATATGATAATATAAAAATGTTTTTTATTTATCATTTTAAGTTTAAAAATTCGATTACACATAAATAAAGGTTGAATATATGTTTATTAGTAGAAACTTAAAAATGATTTTATTAATTTTTTTGTTGATTATATGGGGAAATCTTGTTTATTATTCTGTGATTACGAGCAATTATAGAACTGCTAAACAAGTATTTAAATCAGACGCAAATATAGAAGAATTAAAAGAATCGTTAAAAGAAGAATCCAAATTTGATATAGAAATAAAACTAAATAATAGTCAAACTTATTATAATGATGTTCAAGATGTGTATTTTTATTGTATAAATGGCAATGATGCTAATTCTTATAAAAAATTGAAATTAAAAATATTATCAAAAGAAAAATATAACTATATAATTGATAATGAAAAATATGATAATGAAAAAGGGTTTTATATAGATTTTTTAGAGCCTGTAGATTTAATTATTTATAACGATGAAGCTTATTATCAAACACAAATAAAATTTAGCAATATTCCTATTGTAAATATAATAACAGGCAATCACCAATTTGTTTCAGAATATCAAGGAATGAAATTACAAATTTTCAGTCCAAATCCAAATGATAAAGAAAAAATGTTGTTAACAGAAACGGATACTCAACTAAAAATAAGAGGAGGGACCAGCACGGTATTTCCTAAAAAACAATATAAAATATCATTAACTCATGAAGATGAAAATGAGAAAAAAGAATTATCTTTACTAGGGATGAATTCTGATGAAGATTATATTTTAGATGCAATATGGAATGATTACTCAAAAATTAGAACTAAATTATCTTTTGATTTATGGAATCAAATAACTTCATATAATGTTAATTATGACAAATTTGATTATGATACTGAATATGTAGAACTCTATATAAATCAAGAATATAATGGATTATATTTGCTAAAAGAATTTATTGATTGGAAAATGCTTGATGTAAGTAAATTTACAGAAAACAATTCAGGAATTGTTTTAAAAGGCAATGGATATGCAAATTGGGATAAAGAACTTTATGAACAAGAGAAGAAAACAGACTTTGCGCAACGGTTTTTCGATGAAATATCCTTCAAATCAATCTGATTATTCGAAATATTGGGATTTTATGATGGATAAAATCTATACAGAATTTTATGATAGAGAAAATATAACAGAAGAATATATTTTAGAAACTTTTGATTTAGAAAATTATATTGATTATAAAATTTTTATTCATGTTATATGTGGAAATGATAATTTTGGTTTAAATAATGTTTATTGTTATATAAAAAATATGAATGAAGGTCATAAAGTAATGCTTGCTCCATGGGATTTAGACATAACTTGGGGATATAATTGGAGTGGAGAATATCCAACGTTGCTACAAGAAGACAGTGAATCTATTTATACTGTTAATGGATTATTAACAAATTCGGAGAATATAAATGATTCTTTGAAAAAACGTTATTTTGAATTAAGAAAAACAGTACTAGACGTGGATAATGTTTGTAAAATCATAGATACATGTTATGAGACTATAAAGTATCCAATAAAGAGTGACAGTGAAAAATGGCTAGAAACAGACGTAGATGTAGAAAGAAATAAATTAAAAGAATGGTATAAAAAAAGAGTAGAATTTTTAGATAATTATTTAGGAGAAAATAATGTATAGATATGAGAAAAAATATGTGATTACCAATCTCCAGATGGAAATCTTAAGAAATACTTTATCTGCAGCACTATATCTTGATTCTAATATAAAAAATCCAGACGGAAGTTATTTTATTAGAAGCTTATATTTTGATGATTATAAAAATACGAGTTATCATCAAGTTTTAGATGGCTTAAGTAAAAGAGAAAAATATAGAATTAGATATTATGATTTGGATCCTGGTTATATTACTTTAGAGAAAAAATCTAAGCAAAATAATTTAGGAAAAAAAGATAAAGATAGAATAACCAAAGATTTGGTTATGAAATTTATAAATAATGAAGAAATTGAATCAAATAGGCCTGTTGTTACAGAGCTTCAAGGAAAAATGAAAACAGACTTTTATAAACCAGCTGTTATAATTGATTATGAACGTAGAGCATTTACCTATCCTGTAAATGATGTGAGAATAACGCTAGATTATAACATATCTTGTTCTTATGAATTTTCAAAATTCTTTGATAAAAATATAAATTCAATTCCGTTACTAGAAAAAAATACGGCAATATTAGAAGTTAAATATAATGACTTCCTGCCAGATTTTATAAAGAATCTTATAAATATTAAAAATTTAGAAATAACATCTTTTTCAAAATATAGCACAGGAAGAGATATGTTAGAAAAAATAGAAAGAAGGATTTAAAAATGGGTATTGATAATATAATAAAAAATAGTTTTTTAAATAATTTTACAGAAACGATTTCTCTTTCAACTGTAATTACAACAGGTCAAATGAGTTTAGCTTTTGCGGCAATTGTTTATATAATTTATTTATTAACATGTGACAAAACAATTTATTCTAAAAAATTCAATGTAGCAATGAGTTTAATGACAATAATAACATCAGCCTTAGTAATGGCAATGCAAGCAAATATTGTTATTTCTCTTGGTATGGTTGGTGCTTTATCTATCGTTAGATTTAGAACAGCAATTAAAGAACCAAAAGATTTACTTTTCTTATTCTGGTCTATTTCAAATGGTATAATTATAGGTGCTGGATTATATTCAATAGCTTGCGTTCTAGCTGTTGTTTTAAGTATAGCATTAATTGTATTTGAACTTATTCCTGCAAGAAGAAAAAGTATGCTATTAGTCGTTAATTTAGAGTCAATAGATGATGAAACAAGAATTTCAAAAGAACTAAAAAATCATAAAGTTAGATTTAAAGTAAAATCAAGAAATGTATTTAAAGATAAGGCTGATATTATGTATGAAATATCTACAAGAAAAGATAAACAACTAGTATCTGATCTTTCAAAATTAGAAAATATAATTTCTTTAAATTTAATTAAACAAGATTAAAAATAAAAAGATATAGCAAAAGCTATATCTTTTTATTTGGTGACCCCTACGGGAATCGAACCCATGATTCCACCTTGAGAGGGTGGCGTCTTAGCCGCTTGACCAA
>CAZPAF010000048.1:0-13518 GCA_964584475.1 uncultured Lachnospiraceae bacterium
CATTAATTATTTGTCTTTTTTTTTTAATTATTTACACTATGTTCATTTACATATTTTATAGTAAAATCTTTCATTTCTTGAATCATATTATTAATTTTTTCAATATTATTTAAAATTGTTATATCTTTTTTTATTTCTTTATCAATTAATGTACTATATACCAATTCTAAAGTTGGAATATAACCTATATTTTTATAAGATTCTTTTCCAGTTTCAGAAATTCTCTTCTCATATAAAATAAATGTATTTTTATTACTTCCTAAATAATATTTATCTGTTATCTTTTCCATAATTCAAACACACTTCCTTATCTTTAATTTAATTCAATCCATCTAATAAAGCATTTCTTTTTGCATGATTAGATTTTAAATCTAACCCTATTAATTGCAATTTTATAATTATTTCATTAATTTCTTCATTATCAAAATTCAATTCTGCTAATTCCATTCTAGAATAATTACATATTTCAAAAATAGTATTTATGTTTTTTGATAATAGTTTATTATATAGATTTCTTCTTAAGTTTAAAGTTAAAACATTTTTTTCTAATATTTCTTTCATTAATTAATTCCATTTCTTATTTTTGTTGTTTTCTTGCTTTTCTACATTCAGGGCATCTTGTAGGATTTGTAAATCCTTTTTCTTCATAAAATTTTTGCTCACCTTCTGTAAATACAAAATCTTTTCCACAATCTTTGCACTTAATTGTAATATCATTCATTTTTCATACTCTCCTTATCTATAAGAAATAAAAAAATAGCGATTAGTTTTAAAAGCTGGAATTACGCCTTTAAAAGACTACACGCTATTTAAATTTCTCTTATTTTTACATTAATAATTATATCATTTTTTTCAAAATTTCGTAAGTTTTTTATAAAAAATCTTTCTTGACTTTAAAAATTTATTTTGATAAATTGAACGTAGTACTAAATAATATACATAGCATTGAAAGGAGGAAAATTAAATGAATAAAGCACAATTAGTAGCAGAATTATCTCAAAGAATTAATTCAACAAAAAAAGATGCTGAAATTTATTTAAATACTTTAATCGAAGTTATCAGCAATGAGTTAAAAAATAATGGTAAAATTCAATTAGTTGGATTCGGTTCATTTTCTGTAAAGAAAAGAGCTGCTAGAAAAGGAAGAAATCCACAAACAAAAGAAGAAATTAAAATACCTGCAACAAAAGCTCCTGTTTTTAAAGCTGGTAAAGGATTAAAAGATAAGATAAAATAAATTCCCAAATACTATATAATTCAATAATTATATAGTATTTTTTATTAAAAATTTAAATATAAACTATTACCAAAAAACAAAAAATATGTTAAAATACTAATAGAATTAATAATAAAATAAATAGCGTGTAGTCTGAAAGAGATGTAAATCCAGCTTTCTTGATTACACGTTTTTTGTTTTATAGAACAGGGGGTAAATATGTTAAATAAGCCAAATCCAGAAGAATTGTTACCAAAAGTTGCAAATCGATATGAATTAGTTAACGTGATTGCCAAAAGAGCAAGACAACTTGCTGATGGAGATGAACCTAAAATTAAATCTAAAGAACTTTCAAAAGTTACTATTGCATCACTTGAATTTGCACAAGATGAGTTACAATTAATAAAAGAATAAAAGGAGTAATTAAATGGAAGTTTTAGAAAAAGATATTGAAGTTATAACAAGAAATAAAGAAATATTAGAAAAATTACGTAATAATGGAATTTTATTAGTAAAAGATTTATGTGATATGTCAAAAAAAGATTTAGAAGAATTAAATATTCCTAGTATATACATTAAAGAAATAATCATTTCTTTACAAATGAATGGTGTTGACTTAATAAAAAAAGGAAGAAAAAAATAAAAAAATCTTACATTTTAAATTTTTTTGTGTTAAAATATAAAAATCGAGTAGCGAAGGCGTAAGTCCAGAGAAATGGACTTACGCTTATTTTTTGGCTCAAAAATAAAAAGGAGTGTATAAAATGGAAAAAAACAAAATGGCAGAAGTGCCAATGAAAAAGTTATTTTGGAAAATGGGATTACCAATGATTGTTTCAATGGTTTTGCAGGCATTATACAATGTCATTGATAGTATATTTGTTGCTAATATTGGTGAAAAAGGTGCTATTGCAAATCAAGCATTAACTTTAGCATTTCCTATTCAAATTTTAATTATAGCAATTGGAGTTGGAACAGGAATTGGTATTAATGCATTATTATCTAAAAGTTTAGGAGAAAAAAATCAAGTAAAAGTTAATAACATAGCAGGTAATGGAATATTTTTAAGCATAATAATATATTTTGTGTTTTTAATATTTGGAATATGTGGTTCTAAATGGTTTATATCTTTATTTGCTAATGGAAATAATGAAGTTATTGAAATGGGAACAATTTATTTGAAAATTTGTTGTTGCTTTTCATTAGGTTCAATTGGTTTTACAGTATATGAAAGATTTTTACAATCTACAGGAAAAACAATGTTATCTACAATTGCTCAAATATCTGGAGCTATTGCTAATATTATTTTAGACTATATATTTATTTTTCCTTTAGGAATGGGAGTAGCTGGTGCAGCATGGGCAACTGTTGCAGGACAATTTATTTCTTTATTTGTTGCAATGTATTTTCATTATACAAAGAATAAAGAAATTAATGGTAGTTTTAAATTTATTAAACAAAATTTAAAATTAATAAAAGGAATTTATAAAATTGGAATTTCAGCCACAATTATGCAAGCATTATTATCTGTTATGATGGCAGGAATGAACGCAATATTAGGCTCTGCAAATGCTAATACAACAATTCTTGTTGGTTCATTTGGTATATATTATAAAATACAACAAGTAGCATTATTTTCAGCATTTGGATTATCTAATACTATAATATCGATTTTATCTTTTAACTACGGTATGAAAAATAAAGAAAGAGTAAAAGATTGTATTAAATATGGAATAGTCGATACTTTAATTGTTACATTTATTTTAAGTATTATATTTGAACTTTTCGCAAGACCATTATCAAGTTTATTTGCATTAGCAGGTGGAACAAGTAAAGATATTATAGAAGTTTGTTCTATTGCTATTAGAATAGCAAGTATTGGTTATGTTTTTATGGGATTTTCAATTGCAGTTCAAGGTGTATTACAATCTTTAGGATATGCAATAAAACCATTAATAATTTCTTTGCTAAGATTAGTTATATTTGTATTTCCGATTGCATATTTCTTGAGTTTATCTGATAATGTAACTAATATTGTTTGGTGGACATTTCCAATTGCTGAAATATTAACTTGTATTATATCTGCATTTATATTAAAAAATGTATATAATAAGAAAATTGCTACAATTGATAATAATGATAAACAAAATGTGAAAAATACAAAACTAATTATATCTATATCAAGACAACACGGTACTGGTGGAAAAGAGATTGCAAGAAAAGTTGCTGAAAAACTAAATATTGCTTTTTATGACAAAGAAGAAATCAAAAAATTTGCAATTGATAATCATTTTATAGAAAACTCATATTCAAATGAAGAATTATATTCATTTTATTTATCATTAGATGCAGAAAAAGATTCTATTATAAAACAAGCAGAAACAATAAAAGCTATTTCGACAAAAGAAGATTGTGTTATTGTAGGAAGAAGTGCGGATTATATATTAAAAGCAAATCCAAATTTAATAAAAATATATTTATATGCACCACTTGAATATAGAATCAATAAAATTCAAAAAATGTACAATGATACATACAATGAAGCAAAAAAACATATAGAAAAATCTGATAAATCGAGAGCTACATATTATGAAATAATATCAAATCAAATTTGGGGTAAAAATGAAAACTATGATTTATGTATAGACTGTTCTATTGGTAATGAAAAAGTAATTGAGATTATAAATAATTATATAAATACAATTAATTAGAAATAAATAAAGAGAACGATTTTAATCGTTCTCTTCTATTGTTTTTTACAAATATATTATTCTTTATTTCCTTTAATATAAGCATATACTGGATAATTTAAAACACATATTAATAGTCCTACAACACCTGTAATTAATCCAACTACCATATCAGCTGTTTCTGGTGTTCCAACCATAATTTTACTCATACCAAATCCCATTAAAAGTGAACCGGCAATTCCAACTCCAAATACTGTAACTAATTCCCAATTAATTGGTCCTCTTGCTTTTTTAGGATGTTCTTTTCTGTAAATAGGTATAATACAAAGTAATAATATGAATCCAATTATTGCAGTTACTACACCTACTTTAAATAAATTCCATTCTGGTATTAAGCACATACACATTCCTATTGCAAATACTAATCCACCAACTGTTCCTAAAATGATTTCTAATAAAGTTTCTTTTTTCATAAAATTTTTCCTCCGATTTATAAATTATTTTTTACATATTTTTGTGAATCTTCAATAGCTTTTTTAGTTCTTTTTTGTTGTTCTTTTATAATTTTTTTATTTCTTTCTTCTAATTCTTTTTGTTCTCTTAAAACTCTTTCTTTTGCTTCTTCAATTGTTTCATCATCATTTCTTAAAAATGTATCTATAAATTTATCTTCTAATTTTTTGTAACCATCTACAACTATTTCTTCAACTTTTTTGTAAGCACTAACTACACTTTTTTCAATTTTTTTATTAGCATTTCTTATTTTTCTCATTGAAAATCCTCCTCTTAGCGATAAGTAATACATATTATTAAATTATTGATTATATTTTTGGCTTTCTTCAACTAATTTTCTATTTTTTTCTTCTAATTCTTCTTGTTGTTTTTTCATTCTTTCTTTTGCTTCTTCAACAGTTTCTCCATCTTTTCTTAAGAATTTATCAACAAATTTGTTTTCAACTTTTTTGTAACTACCTACAATTGTTTCCTCAACCTTTTTGTATCCTTCTACAACTGTTTCTTCAATTTTCTTATTTGCATCTTTTAATTTTTCCATTTTAAATTTCTCCTTTAAATCAAATTTTATTTTTATTATCGCAACACTTGTTGTCTTAATTTAATTATAGTATAATAAATTTATAATGTAAAAACAATCAACAGTTTTAAACATTTGTTGGAATAATAAAACTTTTTTAAAAAGGAGTAATTTATGAATATACCTAATAATAAAAGAAGAAAAGATTCTCAAGAAAAGATTGAAAGAGTATTCATTCAGTTAATACAAAGAAAAAACATTACAGAAATTTCAGTATCAACAATTTGTGAAAGAGCAGGAGTAAATCGCTCTACTTTTTACGCTAATTATTTAGATGTTTATGATTTAGTAGAAAAAGTAAAAGAAAAAATGGCTGATGATTTTGCTGAATTTCAAATCGCTCAAAATTCAAAACAAAATCCTGATGGTTACTTAAATTTATTTAAGCACATAAAAGAAAATCAAATATTTTTTAAAACATATTTTAAATTAGAATCAATTTCTATAACTCCTGCAACTCAATATAATATAGATTTAGCAACAAAACTTTATAACAACGAATATATCGATTATCACATTGAATTTTTTAGAGCAGGCTTAAACGCAATAATAAAAAAGTGGTTAAATAATAATTGCATGGAAACTCCTGAAGAAATGGTTAAAATTATAACAAGTGAATATAACAACAAAACTCTTATATAATGTTTTAAGCTAGATAAATATATAAAAAACCGAGAAAGTTATTACATAAATAATAATTTCTCGGTTTTAATTTTATATTTTTAATTTTATACTTTTTAGGATATTATAAATTTTTTTACTATCATTTTCTAATTCATCATAATTAAATTTTTCACCTTTTTTAGTATAGTTTTCAAATTCATTTAAAAATTCATCAACATTGCTTTCATTAACTCTATCTTTAATAATGTATTTACTAATCTCTATTCTGTTTTTCCATAAAAGTGTTTGTAAGCATTGAGCTAGTATTTTATTAGACAAAGTTGTTTTCTCATACAATTCAATTACTACTTCGTCAGTTACTGTTTTAGGATTTGTCACTACTATTTTATTTGTTCTCCAAATCCCTTTTTCTTCATTACATAAAATGACTTCTGCATCCTCTGGAATAATTACATCATATATGGTGTCTCCTCTATGAAGCCATCTCAGTATTTTATCTTCTGAACCAAAATTAAATCCACCCATTTTTTCAGGTTCAATTTCATTTGGATTCCAGTTATTAGAAATATTCACTTCATTTAACTTATATTCAAAATCTCCAGCATTGCTCTTGGTTTTATCCATTACACGTACATATTTTTTCATAATATTTATCTCCTATAGCAAAGTATTTATAGTACTATAAGTATTTGAAAATTTCTTCTGGATATAAAATCTTTTTCTTATTTTTAAAGTCATCAATATCAACCCAGATTGCTATATCTTCCCCATCATCATCTATCATAGGATAAACATTTTTATAATCTTCATCTTTTATTTTGATGTTATAGAAGAAAACAATTTCATGTCCTTTTTTTCCTTGAAATGTAAATATGTTTTCTGCTATTCCACAAAATTCTCCAACTTCTATGTCTATATTAATTTCTTCTTTAAATTCTCTTTTTAAAGCCTCAATGCTTGTTTCATGGAACTCTATTCCTCCACCTAAGCATCTATAAAAAGTATTATCTTTTACTTTGTCATACCCCTTGCTTACTAAAATTCTGTTATTATTCTTTGCAATTCCTAATACAATCGGTCTAATTTCTTTAAATTTGTCCATTATTATATCCTCCTTACAAATTTCTCAAGTTGAATATTATCATAATACTAATATAATATCAAGCAGTTTGATTATATTATGTAAATATGCTATAATTAATATGGTTACCAAATAAACCAGAATATGGAGGTTAGAAACACATGAACACGACGATCATTACCCAAAAAGACATGGATCGAATCATCCGGATGCTCGGCAGCGGCCACTACTTCGAAGATTTGAAAGTGTTGCAGATGGCTATTGACAAAAAAGGAGCCCTCCCGCAAAACTTCTTCTACGACAATGGCGGTTGCTACGAAACCTGGGGATCAAGCTGGCGTCCCAAAGATGAACTTCGAGCAATTCGTGAAGAGCTCATCTCTGCGATTGCAGAAAAGATCAATGAGCAAAATCAGAAACCCTATAAGGAAAAAATGGATGCTGATCACTACGCTCGTTACCTGCATGCCCTGGCAATCTTGAAGGTTAACAAGGACTATTTCAATATGACCAAGCACGACTACATGCGCAACGCATTCCTCGAGCTTTGGAAATTCGATGATGGTTCTGATGAAATCTGGAATATCCTGGACAGTGCAGCCTGGTACATCGCCGAAGCAATCAAGGGCATCAAGGGTCTCTATGTGAGAGAAACAATTCACCCTGATGAATAATTTCTGGTACCAAACGCATGACTATGCAAACAAAAGCAAAATCTCAGTGCACGCACTGAGATTTCTGCTTTTATTTATTATATTTACTTAAAAATTCTTCTAGTTCACTTTCATTTGAAAATATTTTTTCAAAAATATTGTACAATGTGTCTGTTGCTTCATATTCGCCTATTGCATAACATGTTTTTCCTAAACCATATGCAATTCCAGACTCTATGTGTGCAGCTTTTCCAGCTGGTAATACAAGTAATAAATTTCTTGAAGTCTTTTCTCCTTCTAAATCTTCATGAAATAATTTTAAAACAACTTCACTTTTTAAGTTTAATGATTCGAATTCTTTTTGTTTTTCTTCTGGTGTTTGATTTTTATTACCATATCCCCAATCATCTTCATTTTTCAAAAAGCAATAATAAGATATATTATATTTGTCAAACAAATCACATACTTTTAATATATTCTCTTTATTTCTAGCTCTACCTGCTATAAAAAATTCATATTTATTTTCCATTATTTTTCTTCCTTTCTAATCATATTTATTTAAAAAATCACATACTTTTTCAAAACAAGAAATTTGATTTTCATTTAATTCTTTAGTTTCGACCATATATTTTAATTCTTCCATTGAAAACCATCTAACTTCTGTTAGTTCTTCTTCCTGTATTGTTATATCTTTAAGATTAACATCCTTACTCACAAAATACATTTTGAAGCAGTCTTTACCATCACATCCCGAATCATATTCAATTATATTTTCGTTTGAAAAATCCAATCCTAGTTCTTCTTTTACTTCTGTAATAATTCCTTGTAATGGGCTTTCTCCAGCTTTGGGATGTCCTCCTGTTACTCCCCAATCTCCACCTTTTGACTCGACTCTTTTTTGCATAAGAAATTCACCTTTAGAATTTCTTATTACTATCATAACAACCATTGGATAAAATCCTTTTGGAATGCTTTCACCTTTATAATATGTTTTATCAGTTTTATTACCATTTATATCATATAAATCTCTTAATTCAGACATTTTATCACCTCTTCTGAATTTTGTATCATTTATAAAATAATATCACAACAATAATCTAATATCAATCTCTGTTTTCTTCAACATTTGCGGTTAACATAAATGTGTAGTATAATAATTTTACGGTTATATCTGTTAAATTTATGAAACGAGGTTTTACAAATGGAAAAGCAAGAAAAACGGATGCCCAGAGAAACTTTAGTAAAAACAATTGTTGGAAAGGTGGTTCGAGGAAGGCTGGAAACTCAAATCTTTTCTCAGCTTGAAAATTTCACCGCCTATCTAAACCGCAGCCTATGCCAGGAAAAATTCGAGCAGGAAATGCCGCTTCTTAGTGGTATCAGCTTTGAAGATGCAAAATGGATTCACCTTAAGGTCTATACCTCCCTTTCCAAAGAAATCAAGGAAGATAAAATCGACTTTCAGGTAATGTACCGAATCTATACTGCTATGAAATGTCTGCGTCCGGATCAGAGAATCAGTAATACAAAAAGCTTTGAGCTCTCTATTTGCAAGAGTTTATATGAAGTAAATTCTCACAAAGATCTCCGCGCAACACTCAAGGCCATGCACCTTATCGATACCTACACCTGGGAAAAGCGCACACCTTAAAACTAAAGCAAAAAACCACCAAGCCGGCTATGGCGTGGTGGTTTTCTCTTTACATTTTATTATTCTTCAATTATCTCTTCAAAACGATATTTTTGAGTTACATCTGGATATTTTTCATGATCAACTTCTGATAAAAACATTTCTAATGGTCTTGCATAAATTCCATCTTTATGATTTGTTTTTCCATTATTATCCATACAACGATATATTACTAATTTTTCACCAGTTTCACTATGTGATGCAACTGTAATTACAAAAGAACGAGCTCCTTTAAAATGTCTCCACATTGTAAATGGTTTTACTATTCTTTCTTCCATATTTTTTCCCCCTTACATTTTACAATTCTCAACGCAATTATAACATAATAAGACAAAAAACAATACATATTTTTGTTTATTTGTTTTCTATATATCGCTTTCTATTGAAAATTATAATTTTTAGTATTAAAATTTATTTTAGAACAAATAAATTTATATAGAAAGAGATTTTGAAAATGACAAATATTGTAATTGCAAATATAGTTGCATTAATTGCATCTTTATTAATGGTTTATACAGGAATAATAAAAAGAAAAGATAGAATTGTTTTAGTTCAAACAATTCAAATTGGATTGTCTGTTTTAAGTAATATCTTGCTTGGTGGAATTACTGGTGCCATAATAAATGCAATTAGCTGTGTTAGAAATATTTTATGCTATAAAGAAAAGTTAGGAAAACTTGCTAAAGCACTTATCATAGTTGCTTCTATAGTCCCATCTTTAATGTTTAATAATTTAGGATTTATTGGAATTCTTCCAATAATAAGTGCAGTTGCTTATACATTATTTATGGATACAAAAAATATTATAAAATTCAAATATTTAACAATTTTCATAATGTTTCTTTGGGGAACTTATGATTTATATATAAAATCTTATTCATCAGCAGTATTCGATTTTATGACTATTATTGCAAATATTATTTCAGTAATAAAAATAAAATCTATGCCAAAAAAATCTAATTCTTAATAATGTAAAACAAAGAAAAAAGAAATGAAGTGAGCAAATTAGGACTCACTTCATTTTTTTATATTTTATTTATGTTTTGTGTTCATATCATCTTTCATATCTTCAACCAATTTTAACGCTTCTTCATATCCTTCTACCTTACTTAAATCCACACTTTCTAAATCAGCATAAACTTTGTTTTTTTGTACATATAAATCTATTGGAATCTTTTTTAGTCTTTTTACTGGATATGGATCTAACAGCATTTCTAACACACTATATGCATCATTTGATTCTACAAATTGAATTCTTTTTACTATGTTGTTATATTCTACGATTATATAATAATTATTTCTATATGTTCCATCATCTACTTTACCAACACCAACAACATTTCCAATTATCTTTTCCCCTTTTTCTTTTAAATATGCATAGTTCCTATTTAACTTGTCTTGTATTAAATAAAATACTGCTATTAAAATTAGTACCATTAATATACAAGAACACGTCACATATATATTTATAAAACTAAATTTTTTTAATTTTAATATTAAATTCAATGCTAAAATTGATATAAATATTGTTGCTATAATTGAATATTTTTTCAACATTGATTGTCTCATTGTTGTTTGCGCATCTTTCAGTTTCATTTTTTCTCCTTTTTAAATCCAGAATACTTTTACAAATCTTTTATTAGTAGTTTGAAATTAAATTTCTTATTATTGATTTTAAAAATACAGTTGGTTTATTTTTTGCCATACTCACAATTAAAAGAGAATCTTCTACTTCTTGATCTGTTGTAAAACAGTTAAACCAACCTAAAGTATCCCCTTCAACATCTTTTGTTGCTTTTAATTCTGCTGTACCTGTTTTTCCTGCAATTGTAACTCCTGAAACTTTTACATCATGTCCTGTTCCTGCTGGATTTTCTACAACTTGTATTAACCCTTCTTTAATCTCATTTGCGGCATCTTTAGAAAAAGCATTTTCTACCAAATATTCTGGCTCTTTATTTTCCTTATATTCTAAATATGGTTTAATCATATTTCCTTCATTGTCAAATGCAGAATATATTGATGCCATATGAATTGGATTTACTAATACTTGTCCTTGTCCATATCCACTATCTGCTATTTTAGCTTCACTTACGATTTTATCTGTGTTTGAATATTGTGATTTAGACGTAGAAAATACAAATCCAATATCTTGGTTAAACATTAATTTATCTAATCCATCAGTAAATGTTTCTTCACCAATTTGAAGTGTTGCTTGAGCAAAATAAATATTATCTGAATAAATCAATGCATTTCTCAAATTCTTTCTTGCGCCATAAGCAGTAAGAGTTGTTATTTCATGATCTGTCCAATTATCTCTTTTCCAAGCAAGTCCTGAGTAATTAAATTCATCATCAACAGAAAGTGTCTCTGTTGTTAATCCTATTGCTCCTGTTAGAGGCTTCATTGTTGAACCTGGACACCATGCACCTAAAAATTTTGAGTACATTGGTCTTGATTCTCCATTAGACATTTCTGCCCATTCATCATTTGTTAGTCCTAATATAAATTTGTTTGGATCATAAGATGGAGTACTTACTAATGCTAAGATTTCTCCTGTTTTTGGATTCATAACTACAAAAAATCCTTGCTCTTCTTTTAATGCATCATATAATTTTACTTGCATAGTAGCATCTATTGTTAATTTTATATTTTCACCATCTTGTGCCTCAGTTTCTATTACTTTTTTTACTATATTTCCCTTTTCATCTTCTACATAAACACCAATTCCGTCTTTTCCTTTTAATCTTTCTTCATAGGCTCTTTCTGCTCCAGCCTTTCCTAAAATAGATGTTGATGAATATCCTTTATCTTTTCTTGTTTCTAATTCTTCTGCTGTAATACTTGATATGTATCCTGTTACATGTGCTGTAGCCTCTTTGTATGGATATACTCTATCTTTTTCTGAATCAATCATAATTCCTGGAATTTCTAATAATTTTTCTTTTAATTCTGTTTCATCATAAGATATATTTTTTATAGGAACAAAACTATCATCTTTTACCCATGAACTTGCTAGTTCTTTATTTATTGATTCAACACTTATATTTAATAATTCTGATAATTTTTCAATATCTTTTTCTTTATTCTCACTTAATTTTCCAGGAACAATTCCTACATTTGATATTTTTCCATAATATGCAAGTAGTAGTCCGTTTCTGTCATAGATTTCTCCTCTTTTTGCATGAACTGCTCTTACTCTTACTTTATATTCATTGTTTAGTTCTGGAAATATTAAATTTGAAGACCAATCAATTTTATAATCCATATTTTCTTTAGTAAAATTTGCTGTATTTTCAAATTCTATTACTTGATCTTTAACTTTTAATTTATTTACATATGTAACTTTTGCAGAATTTTTCTCTTTTTCTACATTTTTTATTTCTATAGTAATATCTTCTGCATCAATTCCAGTATATATATTTGTATTTCTTTTCAAAAAATCTTCTTGAGAATAATTTTCTGGTAAATTTACAAATGCCTCTAATTCACTATATTTACCTTCGTTAATTAAAGAGAAATATCTTATTAAAACATTCTCTGGCCTTTTGTAATTAATTATAAATATCAAAGCTCCTATGATTATTAACACAAAAATTATTGACATAGCTATTAAGATTTTCTTCTTCATTTACCTTTCCTCCTCATTTCGACTTTTATTTACAATATCATAATTTATAAATATTATCAATAAATTGCATTTATATTATAGATTAATTGCATTTAAAATTTTCTTGTATTTATTTATCATTTATGATATGATTTTTAAAGAAAATGTACGGAGGACAAAACTATGGAAAGAGTCGAACTAAAAGAAATAAGTGCAAAAACCACTGTAAAAGCAATAATTACAGGATTTGTTTCTTATGGTATTATTACCGTTTTTATGTGCTTACTTGTTTTCGCAATAGGAAATTATTTTTTAAGTCAATTCTCAGGAACAGCTGCTAGCGGATTGTATATAACCCTTCCAACGCTTGCTGCAATCATGCTTTATTTTATAATTCACTTAATCTGTAGAATTAGTACTTATGATGTATTAAAAAAGTGCAAAGTAAATCCTAAAAATTATAAAACAATAATAAAATCTTTAAATATCTTTTTTATAATTTGTATTGTTTTATCAGTAGTATTGTTTTTGAGTTTACTTTATTTAAATTTAGAATATCAATTAAAATCAATTGAACTTGCTTCAATTAAATATAAAGAAGTATTTAGTGAAAATCATATAAATATTTTACGTTCCGAAATGAACTCAATGTTTGAAGAATCAAAAGGAAATTTAACAAAATCTACAATCATTTTAGTAATAGGACTTTCAATATCATTCTTATCACTTATTCCTTATCAAAGAAAAATGATTTTAGAATACAATAAATTCGAAGAAATAAAAACAAACAGTTAAAAATATATAAAGCACCAACTTTTGAAGTGAACCCCATTTAGTTCACAAAATAAAAAGGCACGTGAT
>CAZPAF010000049.1:0-12462 GCA_964584475.1 uncultured Lachnospiraceae bacterium
TTAGAGCATGGACAATAAAAATGGGTACAAAAGCGCCACAGGCTGCAGGAAAAATTCATTCAGATATTGAAAGAGGATTTATAAAAGCAGAAGTAATTTCATTTAATGATTTAATGAAATGTGACGGTTCAATGGTACAAGCAAGAGAAAAAGGGTTAATACGCCAAGAAGGAAAAGAATATATTATGCAAGATGGAGATATTGTTTTATTTAGATTTAATGTTTAATATTACAATTATGTTACAACATAAAAAAAGCTTGCAATGAAAAATGGCATTTGTTATAATATGGACAGATGTTAAGTTATGAGGAGATGGGAATATGTTAAAATTAATTAAAGAAAAAATGTTAGTAAGTTTAGTACTTGTTATGCTAGTAATAATGGTATTTGGAAGTGTAGAATCACTTGCTACAGTAATAAGACCAACAAACACAACAAATACATCAGCAGATAATACAGTAGGAGCTACAAATACAACAAATACAACAAATACAACAAACACAAATACAGCAAACGCAATTTCATCATCTGTGAGTGCAGTAAATAATACAACAAACACAACAAATACATCAAAATATAATAATACAAATACAAACAATGTAGCAACAAAATTACCATATGCTGGTTCAAATGCATCAATGGTATTTGTAGTTATAGCACTTGTAGCATCAGCAGTATATGCTTACAAAAAAGTATCAGATTATAATATCTAATAAAAAATAAATTTAAAATTAAGAGCACGCTTTTTAGGCGTGCTTTTTTGTGTTTTATAAAATTAAAAAAATGCAAATAAAAAATATAAATAATTTCCTAAAAGTGTTGATATTTTAAAGAATCCTTGTTATAATGTTAAAAAAATTTAGTTCACAAAAGATGCAGATAATTTCGTTATTTGTATCTTTTTTATTTTTTTTGAGTTTGATATGAAGTAGAGGGGAAAGAAATGTTGTTTTTAGAAAATATAAAACAAGTATTATTTAATAAAAAAATTAAATCAAGTAAACATATTGAAACAGAAATATCATTAAAAACAATTGCCGAAATACCTGTAAGAGATAACAAAAATTTAATAGAATTGATTAATCTAGAAAACGAAAAAACACAAAGTTATAAAGCTTTCAAAAAATTAATAACTAACATTCAATTTTTGTGTGTAAATAAAATAATTGATAAAAAAGTTATGTTAGTAACTAGTCCAGAAAAAGAAACAGGAAAAAGTTATGTAGTAGCTAATATGGCTATAAGTTTTGCTGAAATTGGGAAAAAAGTATTAATTATTGATGCTGATTTAGAAAATGGAAGACAAAATAAAATATTTAATGTTCCAAATAATTTGGGACTTTCTAATTATCTTTCAAATATAGATTCAAATGGTGTTGAAATAAATGAGTTTTTAAGCAAATATATAAATGAAACTGCTGTAAAAAATATTAATTTAATAACTTCAGGAATAGTGCCACCAAATTCATCAGAATTGTTAGCTTTACCTAAATTTCAAGAATTATTAAAAGATGCTAAAGTATTTTTTGATATTATAATAATTGATTCTACTGAAGTTTTAGGAAAAACAGAAGCTCTTTTACTGGCAAAAGATGTAAACTCTACATTAATTGTTGCGAGTCAAAAGAAAACAAGTATAGATGCTTTAAGTAAAACAAAAAAAGATATACAAAATGTAGGTGGAAATATATTAGGAATCATTTTAAATGAAGTAAAAATAAAAAAAGAAAAGAAAACAAAAAAACAAAGACAAGAAGAGTTTTCGAAATTTAAATTAAAAGTAAAAGAAAAAATAAATGATGCAATTGAAAAAATAAAGAAAAAAATGCAAGATGCAAATCAAAAGCTACTAGAAGAAGCAAAAAATGAAACTGTATCTGAAATTAAACCAGATGTTTCTAATAATGTTAGAGAAGAAATTGTTGAGCAAAAAGAAGAAAAAGTTGAAACTACAAAACAAGAAAAAGAAGGAAATGAAAAAGAAAAAAATATAAAAATATCATTTGTTGAAATGATAAAAAATATTAGAAAGTCAGATAAAAAAGAAAGTGAAAAAGAAGAATCAAAAATAGAAAGAGAAATAATAGATATTGATAAAAATCAACTTTCAATGTTTCAAGAGCAACCTAAAGAAAAAGAAGACATTAAAAATAATGAAGAAACAGAACCAAAAGAAGAGACAATATCTTTTAAAGATAAAATTATATCTATAAAAAATAATGCAATAGAAAAAATAAAAGATTTAAAATCAAATTTAGGAGAAAAAACAAAAAACGTTAAAGAAAAGACTATTGATATTTATAGTAAAACAAAAAAAATTTTTGCAAGTAAATTTGATGATTTAAAAAATAAAAAACTAGAAGTTGAAGAAAAAAACAAAGAAAGCAATGAAGAAAATAATGTTAAAACAGAAGAAGTAAATGAAAAAGCAGTTTTGAATGATAACAATCAAATTGCTAACGAGAAATTAGATGTAAAAGTAGAAACAAGAAAAGATGAAACTTTAAAAAATGATAAGATGGTATTAGTTGTTCTAGATGCAGAAAACGGATATTGTAGAGTATTTAGCAAAGATTACTTTACAGAAAAACTAGTAAGAGGATTTGACAAAAAAGCAGGATACATAAAAGCCCATTATTCAAGTGAAAATTTAAAAAGAAGACAAGAATATTTTATAGATAGATATCAAGTTACAGAATCACAATCAAAGAAAATAGATGTGTTAATATATGACACTTTAAAAGATTATGATGAATATCTTTGGGTTGAAAGAAAATTGCCATCAGAAAAAGCGGAAAGTTACGCTTTATGTATAAGCAAAGAATATGAAAAAGAATCAAATGAAACAGACAACGAATTTTATACTAGATCTCAAAGACAAAGAAAATTGGAACTAGAAGAAGCAAATTTAGAAATAGTATATAAACTTGATAATTTATGGAAAACTAATAAAATCAATATTTTTGATAAAATTAGATTAAACAAATTTGCTAAGCTATATGAAATTGAAAGTACTATGAAGAATGATTCAGAAATACAAAAAAGCCAAAAAGCAAAAGAATTCTATGACAATATAATTTCTGGTGCTGAAAGAAGATTAGAAAAAGCCAAAAAAGAAGATAAAAAAAGAGAAGAAACAAAAAAACAAGTAATTGAAGAAGATAGAAAAATAAAACAAGAACAATTAAAATTAGAACAACAACAATTTGAAATGGAAAAAAGAGCTGCTCAAGAAAGAATAAAACAAGAACAAGAAAATGTAAAAACAGAAAAAAGAGCTGAAGCAGAAAGATTAAAAGAAGAAAAAAGAAAAGAACGTGAAATTGAAAAAATCGAAAGAAAAGAAGAAAATATAAGAAGAAAAAAAGAAAAACAAAAACAAAAAGAAGAACAAAGAATGCAAAAAGAAATAGAAAGAGAAAACAAAGAAAAAGAAGCAAAACTGGAAGAAGATTTATTAGTGGATAATTTATATCCAAAAACAAAACATAATAAAAATTTATAAGCAAAATAATAACTTTGCTTAAAATAAAATAGTCCAAAATTTAAATCAAAATAGATATTTTATACCAGGTAAAACGTAGCTTAATATAGCTACGTTTTTGCCTTGAAAAATTAAGCTTTTTTGCTTATTAAAATTGTGTTAAATTTTGTATAAAAAAGTAATAAAAATCTTGAAAATATCAAAATATATTTATATAATAATATGGTACAATAGAAAAAAGTTTTGGAGGTATAAAAATGGATAATTCATTAAATATATTTGATCAATCTTGGATTGCTGCAAAGGCATCTTTAAATGCAAGTTATAGACCAAGAGAAAATTCTGAAGGAAAGGTTTTAAATGCAGCGATAAAAACAGAAGAAATAAGAACATTAGCAGAATATAGAAAAATGAATCCAGAGAAATTATCTACATGGAATCCAGAAAGAAAAGATATAGATAAATTGATGGAAATATATGTTGTTCCTATTGTTTTGCCAACAGGAGAACAAATTGATGTGATTGTAAATCAAAAAGGACAAGATATGGCATGTATATATCTTGATGCAGAGGGAAATAAAGAAAGTTTTCATTTAACAACTAGAATGCAAAATGAATTAAAAAAATCAATGACCGGTGTAGAACTAACAATGGATCCTAAAGAAATTGAAAGGATACTTACACCAGAAACTCTTGAAGAATTTACTAAATTAGTTGCAAAAGATAAACTAGTTCCTAAAAATCCAGAAGAAGTAACAGATAGAGTAAGAGAAAGTAAGGATAAAGAGTCTCTTCAAGAACAAGAGCAAGAACCAGAAGGAATTTCTGTTGAAGATGCTGCTGTAGCAACCGGATTAGGAGAAGATGTGCTTACTCAATTTGCTAATGAAAATGGTAGAATATTAGGAATTAATATGACTAATGATGTGTACAATTTGGAAAAACAATTAGACTTTGAATTAGGAGAATCTTCATCAGAAGTTATATTATTAAGAGTAAATGATGGAGCAAACAAAGATAAAGGATATGTTTTAAGTCCAGATGGAACAATATTATATTCAACGATGGATGGAAGAGGAAATCCTGGAGTTATTACAGATATCGTTAGAACTGGTTCTAATGGAGACAACATTGAAAGCGTTGATGAAGCAATAAAAGATCAGGAAGCAGAAAGTAAACAAGTAGAATATACAAGCATCAGTGAATATTATGGATTATCAAAAAATGTTGAATATGCAGAAAAAGGAAGCGAAAAAGAAATCCAAGGTTATGAAAAAGATGCAATGGAAAAAATGAAAGAATTGACGGAAAAAATTAAAAACATTGAAGATTCTAGCGCAAAAGAATCTGAAAAGCTTCAACAAAGAGGAGATACTATTTACGCTACAAGTCAAGAATTATCAAATTTACAAACAGCATATGGGGTTCATGAACCAAGGATGATAGAAGAATTAAACAATATGGCAAATGACGCATGGTCAAAAGTGCCTACAGCAAAATTAAAAGAAGATGCAATGGATCTTGGTGGAGCAGTGGTTGGTGCTGTAACTGGAGCACTTATGGGAGAAAAAGCGCTTATGGAAAAAGGAGAAAATGTTGAAAGCCAATATGGTGATTATTTAGATCATTATGGACCCAATTTATATGATGAACAAGAGAAACAAATAAAATAAATTCAGAAAGGAAATTTTTATGAAAAGAAACATACTTATTGGAGGAGCTTGGCCATATGCTAACAGCTCATTACACTTAGGACATATAGCAGGTTTAATATCAGGAGACTTGCTTGCAAGATACTATAGACTAAAAGGAGATAATGTTCTTTATGTATCAGGGTCAGACTGTCATGGTACACCAATTACAGAAAGAGCAAAAAAAGAAAAAACAACTCCTAAAGAAATAGCAAGTAAATATGATGAAGAATTCAATAGAATGTTTAATGGATATCAATTTTCTTATGATTTATATTCAAGAACTTTTGATGATTATCACAAAGAAAAAGTTCAAGAACTATTCAAAAAATTATATGATAACGGATATATATATGAAAAAACAGAACCACAAGCATATTGCGAACATTGTGATAAATTCTTATCTGATAGAGAAATAACTTTAACTTGTCCAGAATGTGGACAAGAAACAAAAGGTGATCAATGTGATGCTTGTCTTCATGTTCCAACAGGAGCTGAATTAATGACAGGAAATTGTATTGATTGCGGATCTAAAGTTGTTGAAAGAGAAAACAAAGTTTTATATTTAGCACTTTCTAAATTCCAAAAAGAAATAGAAGAACATACAGAAAAAGTAAAACATGAATGGAGAATAAATGCTCAAAACGAAACATTAAAATATTTAAAACAAGGATTATTAGATAGAGCAGTAACAAGAGATTTAACTTGGGGTGTAGATATTCCACTTCCAGGATATGATGATAAAAAAATGTATGTATGGATAGAAGCTGTTATGGGATATATAACAGATACAATGAAAATTTGTGAATCAAGAACAGATTGCACATGGGAAGATTTCTGGAAAGAAGGACATAACAATAAAATCTATATGTGTCATGGAAAAGACAATATCATGTTCCATAGTATAATTTTAAATGCTTTACTTTTAGGACAAAAAGAAAATTATCATTTAGTAGATACAATAGTTTCTGCCGAATATTTAAATTTCAATGATCAAAAATTCTCAAAAAGTAAAGGAATAGGAATGACAGCTTTAGAAGCATTAGATTTATATAATTCAGATTCATTAAGATATCATTTATTATCAAATGGGCCAGAAAAGAAAGATACAAACTTTACAATTGAAGATTTTGAAAATACTCATAATGGAGAAATTTTAAACAAATTTGGTAACCTAGTAAATAGAACTTTAAGATTTAAAGGATTAGAGGAAATTCCAAATGGAGTTTTAGATGAAGGAATAAAAGCTGAAATCGAAAGAACTTATTCAGAAGCTGGAGATTTGATTGAAAAATTAGAATTCAGAGAAGCAATAAAAAAAGTTATGGAACTTGTTGAAATTGGAAATAAATTCTATGACGAAAAACAACCTTGGATAGCGAAAAAAGAAAATATTGAAGAATTCAACAATATAATTTATACATGTTCAGTAGTAATAGCAAATCTATCAAATTTATTTGCACCAGTAATGCCTACAGCGTGCGAAAAAATAAGAGAATACTTGAAGTTAAACGAGGCTTCTTGGAGTTTTGTTTTAGTTGAAAAAGGTTTAAAATTAGACAATATCGAACCTTTATTCACAAGAATTGAGAAAAAATAGATTATAAAGTAAGTTATCGATTATCTAACAATTCATATTAGATAATCGATAATTATAATAAAATCGTAATATAAGAGGAAAAAATTATGGGAAAATTATTTGTAATTGATGGTACTGATGGAAGTGGGAAACAAACTCAATTTGATTTGTTAAAAAAACATTTAACAGAAGATGGAATTGAATATAGAACTGTAAGTTTCCCAAATTATGATAGTCCATCATCATCACTTGTAAAAATGTATTTATCTGGTGAATTTGGAGAAAATGCAAAAGATGTTAGTCCATATATTGCTTCAACATTTTATGCAGCAGATAGATATGCTACTTTTAAAAAAGAATTGAAAGAATATTATGAAAATGGTGGAATAATTTTAGCAGATAGATATACAACAGCAAATATGGTACATCAAGCTGGTAAAATTACAGATGAAGAAGAAAGAGAAAAATTTTTAAATTGGCTTTTCGATTTAGAATTTAATATTTATGGACTTCCAGTTCCTACAGAAGTATTTTTCTTAAATATGCCACCAAAAAAAGTAGAAGAACTTATAAAAAATAGAGAAAATAAGTTTACTCATAATGATAAAAAAGATATACATGAAAGAGATTCAAAGCATTTAGAAGATTCTTATAATGCTGCTTGTAGCCTAGTAGGAAAATATAATTGGAATGAAGTTAAATGCGTTAAAAATGAAGAAATAAGAACAAGAGAAGATATACACAGTGAAATCTACAACATAGTATGTAAAAAAATACAAAAGAAATAATAAAACTCATGAGGGTATAATATGAGAGGTAAAATCGTAAATTTATGTATAGGCCTGATGAATATTCTTTTTGGAATATTGATTATTGCATATACAATAACTATTCCTCAAGATAAAACAGTAATGACTGTTCAAGAAAATAATGTTGTTACATATCTAACTTTTGGAATTTATATTGTTATGTTTGCAATAGCTACAATAGATGTTATTCAAAGCTATCATCATAGGTCAGACACAGGATTCAATACAGCATATCTATTAGGTTTTTTTGTAGTAAGTTTTTTATTTATAAAAGAGCCTACAATTGCTGTTTTTAGTATATTATCAGGAATAATAATTTTATTTAAAAGTTTGAAAGAAAACTTAGTTGAAATTAATAGTATGACAGCAATTTCTGTTTCAATAGTAATAATGGTTGCAACATTAATTTTCTCAATAGTAACTTTGAATTATGATTCAATTGGTGAATATATTAAAAATAAGGAAAACGAAGATGAGCTTGCTTATAAATCTGATTACTTTAGATATATAAAGGAATTAGAATTAGAAGATGAAAGTTATAAAATACCTTATTTAAATGTAAAAAAAGATGGTAAATTTGGTTATATTAATATAAATGGAGAATGCATGATAGATTTCTTATATGATTATGCAAGTCCATTTGTGAAAATAAAGGCATATGATAAAGAGTTTTATATAGCATTTGTATGTAAAGATGGAAGTACAACTGTAATATTGAAAAATGGAAGAAGAGTTTTATCATATAGAACAGAGTCCTTAGATGAAAATTATGAAGCAAAAATTAAAGAATTAGAAAATATTTATACCAATATATTAGGTCAAACTGAAAAAATGACTTATGAAATACCGGTTATAAATAGCAATATAAGAACAGCACCAGCATATTTAGAAATATCACCAGATTATTCTTTTAGATATGATTACAATGAAGAATACGATTTGATTGTAACACAATCTAATATGGGACTCGGTGATACTTATGAACTTGCAAAAAAAGACAATTTAGATGTTAGAATAAAATTAGAAACGACAGCTTTAGATTATGACGAAAGTTATTTGTATTTATTCTCTAATGGTAATATTCCATTTTATGAATTATCTAGAAGAACACAAGGGTGGTATACTGCTTACGGTAAGAAAAATCCAATGACAGGAAAAGCACAAATTTTGGATTTTTTTGGTGATGATAGGATTTTGCTAAGAAATTATAATGAAAAAACAGTATATTTTACTGATTTAGAAGGCAATAAACTTTCAGATAAATATAAAGATATATTTGTTTGTGGAGATGGACGATATATAGTACAAGATGAAGAATCTGCTTTTAAAATAATTGATGATTCTTATAATTTAGTATTTGAACAAAAATATGCGTGTATAAATCCACGATTTGTTTCACAAGGGATATATTTGGTAATGGAATCTAGTCAAGGAATAAAAACTAATAAATATGGATTCGCAAAACCTACATGGAAATTAATGAATTATAATGGCGAAATAATTTTTGAAGGAATTGAACAAATATATGATTTAGTATATAAAATTCCTGACAATAATAAAGAAGACGAAGTAAATTACTTGCTATTCGAAAATGAATTAAAATCATTAAATTATAAGTTTGTTGGAGATAGATTTTATACTGAATACTAAAATTGGAAATTAAAATTAAGATATTTGTTAATAATAAAATAGAACTATATTTATAGTTCTATTTTTGTTTTTATTTAAAATTGTTCTTTTAAAAATTTATATTAAAATGGAGGTTTAATAATGGATAAAAATCATAATCAAAAAATAAGATGTACGGTAGAAAGTTGCAGTTTTAATAACTGTGATAATAATTTATGCCAATTAAATCAAATAGAGGTAAAAGCATGTCCAGGATGTTCAAATGGAACTCCTCAAGATGAATCAATGTGTGGAAGTTATAAATGTAAATGTACTACTACAAATAAATAAAATACAAGTTGGACTTATTTAAATAAAATAGGTCCAACTCATAAAATACACCCAAAATTTACTTGACACAGCTTCTTTAAGATTATAAAATAGTAAAGGAAAAATAAATTTAAAGGAGGATATATTATGCCATTAGTAACAACAAAAGAAATGTTTGAAAGATCAATAAAAGAACATTTCTCAATAGGAGCTTTTAATATAAACAATATGGAGTTTATACAAGCTATTACAGATGCAGCTGAAGAAGCTAAATCACCAGTTATTTTACAAGTTTCTTCAAGTGCAATAAAATATGCAAGAATGAATTATTTAATGAAAATGGTGGAGGCAGCAGTTGAGTCAACAACTATTCCAATCGCACTTCACTTAGATCATGGTCCTGATTTTGAAACATGTAAAATGTGTATCGACGCAGGATTTACATCAGTTATGATAGATGGTTCAAAATATGATTTTGAAGAAAATATTGCTATCACAAAACAAGTTGTAGAATATGCTCATTCAAAAGGAGTTGTTGTAGAAGCTGAACTTGGAAAATTAGCAGGAGTAGAAGATGAAGTAAATGTTGCTGCTGATGATGCAAGATATACAGATCCAGAACAAGCTTATGAATTTGTTCAAAGAACAGGATGTGATTCTTTAGCAATAGCTATAGGAACAAGTCATGGAGCATATAAATTTAAAGGAGAAGCTAAATTAAGATTTGACATTCTACAAAAGATTAAAGAAAAATTACCTAATACACCAATAGTATTACACGGTGCTTCTTCTGTAATCCCAGAACTTGTAGATATGTGCAATAATAATGGAGGAAATATTCCAGGAGCAAAAGGTTGTCCAGACGAAATGTTAAGACAAGCTGGAGAAAATGGAGTTTCAAAAATTAATGTAGACACAGACCTTAGATTAGCTATGACAGCTCAAATTAGAAGAGTATTTAACGAAGACCCATCTGTATTTGATCCTAGAAAATATTTAGGACCAGCTAGAGATGAAATAAAAGCAACAGTATTACATAAAATAAACGATGTATTCTGTTCAAATAACAAAGCTTAAGGAAAAGTTTATTGTCAGAAAAGAAAACAAAACAAGAATATATTTTAGAAGCAGCTAAATTATATGGTTTGAGTCAAGTTGAAATAAATGCATTAAGAGACCATTTAGATGGAAGTCAACCAAATGATTTTATAGTAAGAAAAACTGCGTTTTTATTTAGATTATATGATGTATATAACAGTACTGAATATAATGATAAAATAGATACAGATGATAATGGGATTATTCAATTAAATGATTATGCTTTTGAAGTTTCTCAAAGAAGGCTTGCAGATAGTAAAATTGGAACAGGTTGGATTTTAAGTTCTAATTTGGAAGCGTTTCTTATAACAAATGAACCTGATTATCATTCAAAAATAAAATCAAAATTTTTAAAACTAGCAGATACAAACAATTTTTTACTACCACAAATCGCAAAACAAATGGGACTTGATGCGACTGTTTATTACAGAGGAGAACACACAGATTCTTCTGGTTCAATTTCAACATTTCACTTAACAAAAAACTTTTTGAAAGGTGAAGAAACATTAATACAGGGAGATTCCATTGTAAAAGAAAATTCAAATAAAAGAAGAATAAACAGAATAAATTTTGAATCATTATTAGAAGCAACTGATAAATACATTAAAAAATATTATAAAAAACATAAATTACCTGCTGAAGATATGAAAAAGACTAGAGAAGAAATAAGACAAGGTCTTATAAAACAAACTTTATTTAACAAATTAGTTTTTAATGAAAATGAGGCTAACCAAAAATGGGGATTAATTATTCAAGCTGATAAGAGCTTAAGATTAGCACCGTTATTTAGTTATGATTATTGTGCTGGTGTTGAAATGCTAGAAAAAAGTCCTCATAGAGTTGTAGATGGAAAAAAAGAAGATATAGAAAGTTTTATGCTAGAATATGGAAAAGAACCATGGTTTAGAAATTGGATAAGTTCTTCTGTTTTACCATTAGATTTTGAAAAAGCAGTTCAAGATATGACAAGAAAAACAAGCATAACTCTTTCAGATGAAGAAAAAGAATATTATCGATTTTTTATAAATAAAATGTATGGTAAGATTGTTTTAGTACATGATTTAAATTTCAATAAAGAATTAGTAGAAGCAAATAAAAAAGGGAAATTAAAAGAAAAAATAACAAAATTAAAACATGCTGTTTCAGGAAAGAAAAGCGTGAAGAGTTTTTCTTCACAATCTGATTCAGAAGATGGAAGATAAAATAAAAAAGTAACTAAAATTTATTTTAGTTACTTTTTGTTTTTAATAATTATTTTTTAATGCTCTATCTATATTTCTTTGGGCATCTTTTTTTGCCATATCTTCGCGTTTATCGTATAATTTTTTACCTTTACCGATACCGATTTCAAGTTTTACTTTATTTCCTTTCATATACATTTTTGTAGGAACTAAAGAAACACCTTTTTGTTTTATCATTCCATATAATCTATCTATTTCATTTCTATTAAGTAATAATTTTCTTGTGCGCAAAGGATCTTTGTTAAATATATTTCCAAATTCGTATGGACTAATATGCATTCCATAGACAAAAACTTCACCATTTTTAATACTCACATAAGTATCTTTTATATTGCATTTACCGTTTCTAATTGATTTTATTTCAGTTCCAGTTAAAACAATACCTGCTTCAATAGTACTTTCAATAGAATAATTATGATATGCAGTTGGATTTTTTACAAGTATTTTTTCCATAACGAATCCTTTCTTAAATAATCTATATATAAATATAACATAATTAAAGTATTTTAGCAAATAATAATTATATGAACCAAATATTATTTAATAAAAATAAAAACAAGAAAAAGGTTTTTGTCTTTAAATTTCAATTTATATTATCAATAATTTTTATTATAATTACAA
>CAZPAF010000050.1:0-11174 GCA_964584475.1 uncultured Lachnospiraceae bacterium
GGTGGAGATTTATTTGGAGTAATAGGAATGCTTTTAGGACTTCCTATTGCATCAATTCTATATACGTTATTCAAACAAAATGTTTATAAAAAACTTGATAAAAAAGGAATTAAATAATTTATTTACTCGGCTAAAAGAAATTGTTTTAAGCCGAGTATTTTTTTATTTAAAAACTCTTAAATTCACAGTAAAAACACAATTGTAACATGATTTTTTCAAAATATATCATTATTATTGTTATATTCCAAATAAAGGAGGCTTATGCCATGGAACACAATAACAACATGCCTGCAGCTCAAAGAGAATCTAAGGTCGAAATGGCAAGGTGTCCGCAATGCAACGCGCTTTGCTTAAACGGACATGATGTCGACAACCAGATCTACTGTGCGAAATGTGGCCAGTCTTTCATCCCTAAGTCGTATGTGGAATTTACCACAGCCGAATATGAGGAGATGAAGAAAAAGGCTACTGCTCGCCACGAGAGAAGCGCCTGGATTGCATACACTGTAGGCAAAATTAATTAATTGTTCCAACCCCGCAAACGACCAGAAGGGCTACCTTCTGGTTTTCGCTTTTTTTAATAGAGAATTATATAAATAGGAAAAATATAAATAAAAAATACTTTAAAATTAATTAAATTAAATATAAAATATAATAAATTTTAAGATTAATTTAATAATTATATTTTATTATATAATTGATAAATTCTAAGGAGGAAAAAAATAATGTCAAAAAGAATTATAAAAAATATTATTATGATTACTTTTATTATTGTGCTTGCTGTAGCGATGTTTTTTACAGTAAGAACACAAAAAATGGAATTCGATAGAGGTGATAGAGAAAACCTTGAGAAAATGTTTGAAGAAGGAACTATGTCTGAAAAGCCACAAAGTGAAATGTCACAAGATGAAATGCCACAAGGTGAGATGCCAGATATGTCAAATGGAGAAAGACCAACTATGCCAGAAGATGTTGAATCTGGAAAAGGAATGGAAAGAAGACAAGATGGTGAAAATATGCCTGAAATGCCAGAGGGAATGACAAGAGGTGGAAATAGAGAAGAATTTTCAGGAAGAAACTCATCAAGTTTAAATACAACAAGAATAATATTATGTGCAGTAGAAGCACTAGGAATTTCAATACTTTCAATATATTTAATATTATCAAAATTCAACAAATTAACATTAAAAGAAACTTTAGAAAATAAGTCAAAAATAGGAAGTTTTATTGTACTTGTAATTTTAGTGGCAGCTGTTATAACAATGCTTGTTATGTTGATAAGTAAAAACAATAGAGGAAGCTTTGAAGACGCTAGAACTGGTATGATGCCGATGGATGAAGAAATTGAAAGAACAACCAAAGCTGAAGATGTTGAATCAGGAGAAATGGTAAATGCAGAAATAATTAACTTAAGTGAACATACTACAAATATAACAATAACTGAAGCTGGAAATTATACTTTAACAGGAGAATTTGGAAATACAGTTTTAATAGATGCTGATGGAGAAGTGGTTTTAAATTTAAATAATGCAAAAATTGAAAATAAATTAACAGCAGCTTTAGCAAATATTTCTACAAATCCATTAACAATAAATTTATTAGATGGAACAACAAATGTTTTTTCTGATGGTGGTTCAAGTGAATATGATGCTTGTGTTTATTCAGCAGGACCTCTTACTTTTAAAGGAACAGGTATTTTAGAAGTATATGGAAATCAAGAAGAAGGCGAAGGAATTGCTACAGAAACAAATGATTTAACAATAGATGGTGGAAATATAAAAATAGTATCAAATGATGATGGACTAAATGCAGGTGGAGATGGAGGTACTATAAAAATAAATGACGGTACTGTCTATATTAAAGCTAGTGGAGATGGAATTGATTCAAATAAAAATATTGTTATAAATGGTGGAAATATTTATACTATAGGTTCTTCAAAAGGTGGAGATGCAGGAATAGATGCTGATGAAGGAACTACTATAAATGGTGGAGAATTAATTGCTCTTGGATCAGATATGCTAGAAGAACCATTAAATGAATCTAAACAAAAAACGATAGTTGAAAATTTATCTACAACAATAGAAGCAGGAAGCGAACTTGTTTTAAAAGATTCAGAAGGGAATGAAATTGTATCTTTCATAGCAGATGATAGTTTCAAAACAATAATTATAAGTTCTTCAAAATTACAAGAAGGAAAATATAACTTATATAAAGGTGAAGAATTAGTTGCTGAACTAGAATGTAAATAAAAATTTTTTAAAGACTAATACAAAATTGTTGTATTAGTCTTTTGTTTTTTATTTTAGAATAAATAATATGGATTGTAATTTTTATATGAATATTTTATTAGATAATTGATAAGAAAATAATTTTATGATAATATCATTTTACAAAAAAAGTTGTTTAATTTTATTAAGCAATTTATTAATTAAATTTTGGAGGTATTTATTATGAAAGAAGAAAATGTAAGATTTTATAGATGCCCAATCTGTGGCAATGTTATAGGATTAATAGATGGAGATATGGCACATGTTACATGCTGCGGAAAACCAATGGAATTAATGGTAGCAAATTCACAAGATGCATCAGTAGAAAAACATGTTCCAGCATATGAATTAGTTGAAGATGAAATAGTTGTAAGAGTTGGTGAAGTAGAACATCCAATGGAAAAAGAACATTATATTATGTGGATTGCACAAGTGACAGATAACAGAACGACAAGAGTTAGATTATTCCCAGAACAATCTACAGAAACAAGATTTCCTTATATTAAAGGATCTGTTTTATATGCATATTGCAATAAACATGGTTTATGGAAAAAAGTTGTTGAATAATAAAAAAATTAGCAATAGATGAGGAGTCGAAATGAAAGTAGGATTAGTATTAGAAGGTGGAGCAATGCGTGGAATGTATACTGCAGGAGTTTTAGATACCTTTTTAGATAATAATATAGAAGTTGATGGAATAATAGGAGTTTCAGCTGGAGTTTTATTTGGTGTAAACTATCTATCAAAACAAAAAGGAAGAGTAATTAGATATAACAAAAGATTTATTAATGATAAAAGATATATGGGACTTTGGTCTTTACTTACAACTGGAAATGTAATTAATAAAGAATTCTCTTTTTACGAAGTTCCTCAAAAATTAGATGTGTTTGATAATGATACATTTATGAAATCAAAAATAGACTTTTGGGCTACTGTAACTAATATTGAAACTGGAGAAGCGGAATATATAAAACTTGACGATTTATTTGCTCAAATGGAAGTTTTAAGAGCAACTTCTGCTATGCCATATGTTTCAAAGATTGTAGAATTAGAATCTGGAAAATATTTAGATGGTGGAATTTCTGATAGTATTCCTGTTGATAAATGTAAAGAATTAGGATTTGAGAAAATAATTGTTGTTCTTACAAGACCTTTAGATTATAGAAAGAAAAAGCCAAAAGAAGCTATTGCAAAAGCTTTTTATAGAAAATATCCTAAATTTGCTAAAACATTGAATAATAGATACAAAAGGTATAATGAAACAGTAGAAAAAATTATGGATATGGAAAATAAAAAAGAAATATTTGTAATAAGACCATCAAGACTTGTTAATGTAAAAAGAATTGAAAAAGATCCAGAAAAACTTCAAGAAATGTATGATTTAGGTCTAGAAGATGGAAAGAATTCTTTAGAAAAATTAAAAGAATATATAAATGCTAATTAGATGGAGAAAATCGTTATGGAAATAAGATTTAATGATAATGAAAAAATAGTAAATGCAATAAGAGACGGATTAAAAAAGAAAGATGGGCATTGTCCTTGCAGATTAGAACAAACAGAAGATACAATGTGCATGTGCAAAGAATTTAGAGAGCAAATTGCAGATCCTGAATTTGAAGGTTTTTGTCATTGCATGCTTTATTACAAAGCAAAATAATTTGAATTAAAAAATATAAAATACAAACAACAAATGAAGCAATATAGGAGGTATTTTTATGGGAGTAAACTTAAATAAAGAAAATTTTGAAGAAGAAGTTTTAAAATCTGATAAAATAGTACTAGTTGATTTTTGGGCAACATGGTGTGGACCTTGCCAAATGATTGCACCAGTTGTAGAAGAAATAGCAAAACAAGGAAAAGTAAAAGTTGGTAAAGTTAATGTTGATGATAATCAAGAATTAGCTATAGAATATGGTGTTATGAGTATTCCAACTTTAATATTTTTCAAAAACGGAAATAAAGTTAAAGAAGTCGTTGGATTTCATTCAAAGAGTGAACTAGAAGAAATAATAAACGGATTATAAATAAAAAATATATTATAAAAACAAACAAGACTTTTAAAGAACTTCATTTTGAGTTCATAAAAGTCTTGTTTATTTTCAAAAAAAATAGTATTATATTAGTGATAAAATAGTTGATATTTGTAAATGTATTAAGGAGATAAATTAAAATGATAGATATGCATATTCATACAAAATATTCAGATGGAACATATACTGTAAAAGAAGTATTGCAAAAAGCAGAGAGCTTAGGATTAAAATATATATCAATAACAGACCATGATAATTGTAGAGCATATGATGAATTAAATAATTTAAATGTAAAAGACTATTACTCAGGGAATGTAATTCAAGGAATAGAACTTAAATGTTTATATAAAAGCAGATTAATTGAAGTTTTAGGATACAATTATGATAAAGAGATTTTAGAAAATTGGCTTAATGAATTTTACAAAAATAGACAAAGAAAAGATACTCAAAAGAAATATTTTAATATTTTATATAATGCTTGTATTCAAATTGGACTTGAAATGTCGCCAAAAGAAACAATAGAGTGGAATCCGGAAATTGATTGGGCAAGTGTTACTGTATATAAAGAAATAAAAAGTCATGAAGAAAATAAAGAAAGATTACCAGAAGATTTTTGGAATGAATTTACAGCATTTTCGAAAAAATATTGTGCAGATATGAATGGCCCTTTTTATATAGATAAAAAAGATGATTACCCAAGTTTGCTTGAGGCCATAAAAGCAGTAAAAGATGCTGGTGGAACAGCAATTATTGCACATGCATTTATTTATAAATGGGCTAAAGATAAAGAAGAATTTATAAAAGATTTGCATGAAAATTATGATATAGATGGATTTGAATGCTATCATAGTAGTTTTTCTGAAGAACAAATAGAGTACATAGTAAATTATTGCAGAGAAAATAATTTATTAATGAGTGGTGGAAGTGACTGCCATGGAGACAATAAACCAGGAATCAATTTAGCAGTAGGAAAGGGTAACTTAAATATAGATGAAAGTATTATTGAATCTTGGATAAATAAATAAACAATTTAAAATAATTTGTAAATTTGACCAGTCGGTTTAATTACTTTTTTATAAAGATATGATATAAATTGTATAGACTGATTTACAAAAAGGGAGGTATTAATGAGTAAAAAAGAAGTCGTATTACACATACGTGACTTAAAAGATATGCTAAATAAAACAAAAGAACTTTATAAAAATAAACCAGCATATAAAATTAAAGATGAAAATAAAAAATATAAAATAATAACACATAAAGAAGTAAGAGATATGATAGATGCTTTAGGAACAGCTCTAACAACATTAGGTCTTCAAGGAAAACGTATAGGAATAATTGGAGAAAATAGATATGAGTGGGAAATTTCATATTTGGCTGTTGTATGTGGAGTTGGTACTGTAGTTCCTTTCGATAAATCACTTCCAGAAAATGAACTTAAAAGATTAATTGAAAGATCTGAAGTTGAAGCTATTATATATTCAGAAAAATATGAACCTATTTTTAAAAAATTAGTTTTAGAAGAAACAGGAAATTTAAAACGTTTAATTTCTATGGATTCTAAAACACACAAAAATGGAATCTATTCTTGGTCTGAATTGATTGAATTTGGAGAAGTTTTATTAAAAAATGGAAATAGAGCATTTTTAGATAGTAAAATAAATCCAGAAGAAATGCAAATAATGCTTTTCACATCTGGAACAACATCAGAATCAAAAGTTGTTGCATTATGCCATAGAAATTTATGTAGTAACTTAATGGATATTGCAACAATGCTTGATGTAAATTCAGATGATAGATTTTTATCATTTTTACCAATACACCATGTTTTTGAATGTACAGTAGGATTTTTGCTTGCATTATATAGAGGAGCACAAACATCTTTCTGTGATGGAATAAGACATATGCAAGAAAATTATAAAGAATACAAAATTACTTTTGCAGCATGTGTTCCAGCGATTTATGAAAATATGTATAAAAATGTTTGGAAAAAATTAGAAAAAGAAGGTAAAAAGGAAGAAACATTAGAACTTTTAGAAAAATATAAAGATGCTAGCATGGAAAAAAGAAGAAAAGTTTTTAAAAATGTTCATGAAATGTTTGGTGGGCATATAAAAACTTTCATAAGTGGAGCTGCTGCAATAGATAAAACAGTAGCTAAAGGATATAGAGATTTTGGATTAAATTTATTGCAAGGTTATGGATTAACAGAAACCTCTCCTGTTGTTGCTATTGAATCAGATGAATTTAATAGAGTTGGATCAATAGGAAAATGCTATCCAAGTTTAGATGTAAAAATCGAAGAACCAAATAAAGAAGGAGTTGGAGAACTTTTAGTTAAAGGACCAACAGTAATGCTTGGATATTATAATAATGAAGAAGCAACAAAAGAAGCTATTGTAGATGGATGGTTCCACACAGGTGATTTAGCAAAAATTGATGAAGATGGATATATCTTTATAATGGGAAGAAAGAAAAGTGTTATTGTTCTTAAAAATGGAAAAAACATATTCCCAGAAGAAATGGAAAGTTTAATTAACAGAATTGAAGGTGTTAAAGAATCTTTCATTTTTGGTAAATCAAACAAAAAAGATAAAGACGATATAAGAATTCATGCAAAAGTTGTATATGATAAAGATATAATGAAACTTGCATATAAAGCTGAAACTGAAGAAGAAATTCATAAAGCAATCTTTGATAGAATCAAAGATTTGAATGAAACAATGCCAGCTTATAAAGGTATAAAAGGAATTATTCTATCTGAAACACCTCTTATAAAAACAACAACAAACAAAATAAAAAGACAAGAGGAAATAAAAACTATTGAGCAATAAATTAAATACTAAATATCTTGGGAAAGAAATTTTAGAATTTAAAGAAATTGACTCAACTCAAAAAGAATTATGGAGAAGAATTGAAAATGGAAATGCAAGTAATGGTTGTGTTGTTATTGCAGAAAGACAAACTGATGGAATAGGAACACACGGAAGAAAATGGTATACAGATTTGGGAAATATAACATTTTCATTTTCAATATTTCCAAATTGTAATATAAGAAAGCTTGAGAACTTAACTTATAAAATTGCAGAAATTTTAAAGGAGGTCTTTAAAGACTTATATGATATTAGCCTAGATATAAAATTACCAAATGATCTTATGATAAATGGTAAAAAAGTAGGCGGAATTTTAACTGAAACAAAACTTCAAGGAGAAAATGTGAAAGTTTTAGTAATAGGTGTTGGTATAAACACTACTCTAACAAGCTTTCCAGAGGAACTTGAAGGGAAAGCAACGTCAATAAAAAGAGAGCTTGATATTGAGGTTGCTAATTTTTGGCTCATTTTCAGGTTTTTAGAGCAATTTGAGTTGAACTTTCGGTCAGTTTTTTGTTTAAATCTGTATAGATAATTGTTAAAAAGGTTGTGTTTTTATTAAGCTATAAATTAAAAGAAAAAGAATTTTAATTTGTTATTATAAGGAGAAAAATATGAAAATTGGATTTTTATTTCCAGGGCAAGGTGCTCAAAGTTTAAGAATGGGAAAAGATTTATATGACAAATATGAAGAATATAAAAATGTGTATGATGAAGTAGAAAAAGAAGTGGGAGTTAAAGTTTCTGATTTAACATTTAATTCTACTGAAGAAGAACTTAGTCAAACTAAAAATACACAAATATGTATTTTAACAATGAGCTTAGCAATATTAAAGCTATTAGAAAAAAATGGAATTAAAGCAGATGCTTCAATAGGATTAAGCTTAGGTGAATATGCAGCATTAATTGCAAGTAAAGCTATTTCTTTTGAAGATGGAATTAAGGTGGTAAAAACAAGAGGAGAATTAATGCAAAATCTTTGTCCTGAAGGAAATTGGAGTATGGCTGCAATTTTAGGCTTAGATGAAGAAACAGTTAGAAACGTATGTAACAATGTAGATGGCTTTGTAGTTCCAGCAAATTTTAATTGCCCAGGTCAAATAGTTATCTCAGGAGAAAAAAATGCAGTAGATAAAGCAATGGAAGTATTAAAGATAGCAGGAGCAAAAAGAGCATTAGAATTAAAAACATCAGGACCATTTCATACAGAAAAATTAAAAGAAGCTTCAGATGAATTAAGAAAAGAATTAGATAAAATAACAATTAATAATTTTGAACATAAAGTTATTAAAAACTTGGACGGGAAAGAATATAGATCTGAAGATAATGTAAAAGATATTTTATCTAGTCATATTACAAATCCCGTAAGATTCGAGCAAGGAATTCAAACAATGCTTGATATGGGAATTGATACATTTATAGAAATTGGACCTGGAAAAACTTTAACAGGATTTGTAAAAAAAGCAAATAAAGAAGTTAAAACTTATAATGTTAATTCAGTAGAGTCACTTGAAAACTTACTTGCTGAATTTAAAATTTAATAAAGGAGAAATTAATATGAATCAAGTTGCATTAATTACTGGCGGAGCCAGAGGAATTGGAAAACAAATTGCTATAACTTTAGCAAAAGAAGGATATGATATAGCATTAAATTATAGATCAAATACAGACGAACTTGTAAAAGTAAAAGAAGAAATTGAAAGCTATAAAGTTAAATGTTTATTAGTTCAAGGAGATGTTTCAAATTTTGAAGACACTGAAAGAATAGCGAAAGAAACAATGGATGAATTTGGAAAAATTGATGTTTTAGTAAATAACGCTGGAATAACAAAAGATATGCTACTTCTAAGAATGAAAAAAGAAGATTTTGAAAGTGTGCTAGATGTAAATTTAGTTGGAACATTTAATATGACTAAAAATGTTGCAAATTACATGATGAAAGCAAGACAAGGAAAAATAATAAATGTTTCTTCAGTTGTTGGAGTTTCAGGGAATAGCGGGCAAGCAAATTATGCTGCATCAAAATCAGGAATAATTGGATTTACCAAAAGCTTAGCAAAAGAACTTGCTAGTAGAAATATTTTAGTAAATGCAGTTGCACCAGGATTTATTGGAACAGATATGACAAATGTTTTAAAAGATGAAGTTAAAGACAAAATATTAGAACAAATTCCTTTAAAAAGAATTGGAAATGCAGAAGAAGTTGCAAATGTAATAAAATTCTTAGCATCAAATGATAGTAGCTATATTACAGGTCAAGTAATAAATATTGATGGTGGAATGTTAATGTAAAAGGAGAAAAGAAAATGGAAAGAAGAGTTGTTATAACAGGATTAGGTGCGATTAGCCCATTAGGTGAAACAGCAGTAGAATTATGGGACGGAATAAAGATGCAAAAATGTGGTATTGATGAAATTACTTTAATTGATTCATCTACATTTAAAACAAAACTTGCAGGAGAAGTTAAAAATTATGATTCATCAAAATATTTTGATGTAAAAGCTGCTAAAAGGTTAGACAGAGTTTCACAATTTGCAATGATAGCAGCAAGAGAAGCTTTTAAAGATAGTGGTATTACAGAAGAAAATACAAATTTTGAAAATGTTGGAATTTATATAGGATCTGGAATTGGTGGATTTAGCACAATAGAAACACAATGTGTTACATGTAATGAAAAAGGAAATGGAAGAGTTTCTCCAATGTTTATACCAATGGGAATTTCTAATATGCCAGCAGGAAATGTTGCAATTGATTTAGGATTAAAAGGAGAATCAATTGCATTAGTTACAGCATGCGCATCATCTACACATGCAATTGGTGAAGCATATAGAGCTGTAAAACATGGTTATGAAGACGTTGTTTTTGCTGGAGGAGCTGAAGCTGCAATATGTAAAACTGGAATTGCAGGATTTGAAAATATGAAAGCTCTTTCATCAGCAACTGATAAAACAAGAGCAAGCATTCCATTTGATAAAGAAAGAAGTGGATTTGTAATGGGAGAAGGTGCTGGAGTTGTTGTTTTAGAAGATTTAGAACATGCAATCGCAAGAGGAACTAAAATATATGCAGAAGTTATTGGATATGGAGCAAGTTCAGATGCATATCACATAACATCACCTGAACCAGAAGGAGAAGGTGGGGCAAGAGCAATGCAAAGAGCAATAAATGATGCTGGATTGAAACCAGAAGATGTTGATTATATTAATGCTCATGGAACATCAACACATCTAAATGATTTAATTGAAACAAAAGCAATTAAAAAAGTATTTGGAGATCATAGCTTAAAATTAAAAGTAAGTTCTACAAAAGGAAATACAGGACATTTATTAGGAGCTGCAGGAGTAATTGAAGCTATTATTTCTACAAAAGCTGTTGAAGAAGGATTAGTTCCACCAACAATTAATTATAAAGAAAAAGATGAAGAATGTGATTTGGATATCGTACCAAACAAACCAATAAAACAAGATTTAAAAGTAGTAATGTCAAACTCTCTTGGATTTGGTGGGCATAATGCAACTATAGTTTTAAAGAAATTTGAAAAATAGGAGGCGAATTAAATGGAATACGAAAAAATAAAACAATTAATGGATGATATGGGAAATTCAAAATTAACATCTATTGATATTGAGTTCCCAGATGGTGTTAAAATTAAAATGGAAAAGAAAAAAGAAGTGCAAGTAGTTTCAAATCAAGAAATAGTATCTGCTAGTCCTGTTCAAACTGTTACAACTGAAATTCCTACAAATGTAGTAACAGAAAATGTTGCAGGTAACGAAACAACATCAGCATTAGAAGGAGAAATAGTAAAATCTCCGATGATAGGAACGTTTTATTCAAAACCATCACCAACAAGTAATCCTTATGTTGAAGTTGGAAAAGAAGTAAAAAAAGGAGATGTTCTTTGTATAATAGAAGCAATGAAATTAATGAATGAAATTGAATCAGAAGCAAGTGGGAAAATTGTAGAAATATTAGTAAAAGACGGAGAAGCAGTTGATTACGGA
>CAZPAF010000051.1:0-11122 GCA_964584475.1 uncultured Lachnospiraceae bacterium
GTTAATATAATGCAATTTGTTAAAGAATTCAACGATAGAACAGCTAACCAACCAGGTATGATCATACCAGTTGTTATTTCTGTATATAAAGATAAAACATTTTCTTTTATTACAAAAGTTCCACCAGTTGCAGTTCTAATCAAAAAAGCATTAGGATTAAAAAGCGGTTCAGGAAAACCTAACAAAGATAAAGTTGCTAAAATAACTAAAGATCAAGTTAGAGCAATAGCTGAACAAAAAATGGAAGACTTAAATGCTGCATCAGTAGAAGCAGCTATGAGTATGGTTGCAGGTACAGCTAGATCAATGGGTGTAGTTGTAGTTGACTAATCTTAGGTATATATTAAAAATATATATAAATAAAAATTAAAATTTGGGAGAGCATGTTAAATTGCTCGTTAGTACCACGGGAGGAAAAATGAAAAGAGGAAAAAGATATCAAGAAGCTGCTAAATTAGTAGACAGCACAAGAGAATACGAAGCTAAAGAAGCTTTAGAATTATTAGAAAAAATGCCAAAACCAAAATTTGATGAAACAGTTGAATTACACGTTAAATTAGGTGTTGATTCAAAACATGCTGATCAACAAGTTAGAGGAACAGTTGTATTACCTCATGGAACAGGTAAATCTTTAAGAGTATTAGTATTTGCTAAAGGAGATAAAGCTAAAGAAGCTGAAGCTGCTGGAGCAGATTTCGTAGGAGCTGAAGAATTAGTTCCTAAAATCGAAAAAGAAAACTGGTTTGAATATGATGTTATCGTAGCTACACCTGATATGATGGGTGTAATCGGTAGATTAGGTAAAGTATTAGGACCAAAAGGATTAATGCCAAACCCTAAATCAGGAACAGTAACAATGGATGTTACAAAAGCAATTTCTGAAATCAAATCTGGTAAAGTAGAATACAGATTAGATAAAACAAACATCATTCACGTTGGAATTGGAAAAGTATCATTTGGTGCTGAAAAATTAGCAGAAAACTATCAAACATTAATAGATGCTATAATCAAAGCTAAACCAGCTGCTGCTAAAGGACAATACATTAAAAGTGTTGCTTTAACAACAACAATGGGACCTAGCGTATATGTAAATCAAAAATAATTGAAGTTTAAATTTAAAAAAATAGATACCAAAGACAGTAGGTAATAAAGTAAATCCTACCGAGGTAATAAATAAAAGAGATCGGATTAAAGAACTCTTTGTTACCTCGCGAAAATTTGGTAACAAAGAGTTTTTTGTATTTTCTTTAAAATACATATAATTAATAAGTAAAAAATAATTTAATATAAATAGTGGAGGTGAAATTAAATTGGCTAGTGAAATTATCTTAAAACAAAAAGAAGAAGAAGTAAAAAAATTAGCAGAAAAAATGAAAAATGCTAGTTTAGTTCTTTTAGTAGACTATAGAGGAATCAACGTAGCTGATGTAACAGGATTAAGAAAAGCTGTAAGAGAAGTTGGTGGAGAATATGCTGTTATTAAAAACAACATAACAAGAAGAGCTTTAAAAGAATGTGGAATTGACACATTAGACGAAGCTTTAGAAGGACCAACAGCTGTTATTATAGCTCAAGAAGAATACTTACCATCATTAAAAGCTATATACAAATTTGCTAAAGCAAATGATTTCTACAAAATTAAAGGTGGAGTATTAGACGGAAAAGCATCATCAGTAGAAGAATTAACTACTCTTGCACAATTACCATCAAGAGAAGAACTTATCGCAAAACTTGCTGGATGCTTACTTGCAAACGTATCAAAACTTGCTGCTACACTTGATGCAGTTAGAGTTAAAAAAGAAGAAGAAGCTAAATAATTAGCATCTTAAATCAGTATTAAATTAAATTTAATATACATTTTAGTACTTTAAAAAAAGTACAATTCACTTAAAAAATGATAGTAAACTATCAAATAAAAAATTAAAAAAATAAAAATAAAATAAAAAATTTAGGAGGATATTAAAATGAGTGAAAAAACAGATAAAATGTTAGAAGAAATCGATAGCTTAACAGTAGTTGAGTTAGCTGAATTAGTAAAAGGAATTGAAGAAAAATACGGAGTAACAGCAGCAGCTGTTGCAGCACCAGCAGCTGGAGGAGCAGCTGAAGGTGGAGCAGCTGAAAAATCAGAATTTGATGTTGTTTTAACAGACGCTGGAGCAAACAAAATCTCTGTAATCAAAGTTGTTAGAGATGTAACAGGATTAGGATTAAAAGAAGCTAAAGAATTAGTTGACGGAGCACCTAAAACAGTTAAAGAAGCTGTAGCTAAAGATGAAGCAGAAGCTATGAAAGCTAAATTCGTTGAAGCTGGAGCAACAGTTGAATTAAAATAATTTCACTAAAAAAAGAAGAACTTTTAAAGTTCTTCTTTTTTGATTGCTTTAAATAAATATTTTAACTTTAAATGGTTGTAATATTAAAGTTTTATCTTTAATTACAATAAATAAGTTCTTAAGGGCCCAAAAAAGAACAAAAAAATTTTAGGAGGAAAAAATATGGAATTTGTTGAAATGTTTGACAACAAACGAAAAGCACTAAGCAAAACTGTAGAAAGGTATACTCATATCCCAGGAGAATATTCACAAGGAGCACATGTATGGATAATGAATAGCAAAGGAGAACTACTTATTCAAAAAAGAACACCTACAAAACGTTTATATCCAAATCTTTGGTCAATAACAAGCGGTGGAACAGAGCTTGGTGAAACAACATTAGACACAGCATATAGAGAAGTAAAAGAAGAATTAGGAATAAACTTGAAACCAGAAGAACTAGAATTAATGATGTCATACAAAAGAAATCACGATTTTGTAGATGTATGGCTAGCAAGAAAAGATATAAAATTAGAAGAAATAACAATGCAAAAAGAAGAAGTAGCAGACGTAAAATGGGTAACTAAAGGAGAACTAGAGAATTTAATAAAAGAAAAGCAAACTCCAAATAGTTTGCAAATCTATTTTGGATTCTTAAAAAATTTGATAAACTAACCTCTAAGGGATTAAAAGGTTAGTTTATTTTTTTGTTTTAATCTTTTTAAAAACTTAAATTCTTTTATATAAACTATTTGATAATTATTTGATTATATGTTATATTTTTTATATAAGAAACTTTGGAAAGAAGTATATAATATGCAAGCAACAACTAAAATTATGACAAGCTTAACTACATATGTAATTATTTTTACAATAATTGTTTGTTTAATAGGTGGAATAATGTCATTTTTTTATGGTAATTTAAAAAATACTAGCAACGAAACAACATCAAATTCTAGCTATTCAATGCTAAACTTATATTTTTTAAAAACAATACAATCACCAAATATAATCATTGAATCTCATGGACTAGTAGATAATAATGATACTAAAAGCTATTATATTACTTTTAGAAAAGATGATGGAACTACGGCAACATTTATCAAACTTGGAGATATAATTTACTATAATAAGATAAAATTATGTGAAAATGTTGAAACTTTTAAAGTAATTGTAGATAAATCAGAAACACAAAGTTTCTCAGTAGAAGTAGAAATGTTTGATAAAATTTATAATTCACAATATGCGTTAGATTAATATGCAAAGGAGAAAGATATGTTAAACAAGATTTTATTTAAGATATTTGGTTTTTTTGAATTAATAAAAGAATTTTTAGTTACTTGGGGATTAAAGATTTTACTATTTATATTTATTTGTATGATATTACATAATGTTTTTAAAATGAGTGAAATCTCAACAAGATATACTGGACAATATAAAAACCTAGTTATGGTATATGAAGATGATAAAAAAATGATGAATATCTATACAGTGGGTGAAGGACCAAAAACAATAGTAATTTTAGCTGGATTTGGCTCACAATCTCCAATTATTCAATATAAAGCCTTAGCTGAAGGACTAAAAGATGAATACAAAGTTGCAATAGTTGAATACTTTGGATATGGCTATAGTATGTCTATGAAAAAAGAAAGAACTAACGAAAATATCGTAAACGAAGTAAAAACAGCACTAGAACTTTATGGAGTAACAGGACCATATGTTTTAATGCCACATTCTCATTCACATATTTATGCAATGCATTTCCAAAAAGCATATCCAGAACTTGTACAAGGAATTATTTCAATTGATGGAACAATTCCTTCTGAGATAAATGATAAATATTATCAAGATAAACAAAATGATGATATTGTCAATATAAATATAACATCAATATTCGAATTAACAGGATTTGAAAGAATTTTAAGTTATTTAAGAGAAGATATTTTCTATATAGATAGAATGAGAACAATGCCTGAAATATATGGAAAAGAAGAATTAACTGTTTATAGAAACAGAATCGGAAGTAATTATTTAAGTAGAACGATGGTAAGAGAAATAAATAAATTAGAAGACAATATGATAGAAGTAATTGATTATAAATATCCAGAATACTTACCAACACTTCAAATTTTAGCATCAGACACAGTGAAACAATATGAAAATGCTAAAAAGAATTTAGGAGCAGCTGTAGATTTAACAGATTTATCTACAAGTTTAGTAACAAATACTGAAATTCAAAAAATAGAAACTGTAGAAGGAGATCATATGTTACATCTAACAAATGTAAATGATTTAGTTGCTACAATCAAACTTTTCTTAGTAACATTTTAAAAGACAAAAAATTAATAAATTTTAAATAAAAAGGAAGTAATAATTTTGAACAAAGAGTTCATTTTGATTACTTCTTTTTTGATAATCACATGTCTAGATTTATTTACATAATATTGACAAAAATCCTTAAATATAGTATTCTATAATATGCAGAAATCCTTATAATATAAAGCTTTAAACAAGAATATTTATTATAAGAATTTTAAATGAAAATAAAGAAAAAAGAAGGAAAAAATGAGAAAAAAAATAACAGCTATTATAAGCTTTTTAATATTAATAATAACAATGATTTCTCTTGTTTTAATATTTAAACCAGATGTGGTTATAAAAGATGAAAACAAAATTCAAATTGTAGCAACTCTTTTTCCACAATATGATTTTGCAAAACAAATTGTAGGAGATAAAGCAGAAGTAACACTTTTGGTTGGAGCAGGAGTAGAAACTCATAATTTTGAACCAACCGCTCTAGATATGGTTATGATGCTTGACAATACAGATATCTTTTTATATACAGGGACTTTTTTAGAGCCATGGACAGAAGATATTATAAAAAACTTATCAGAATCTAATTGCAATATAGTAGATGTATCTGAAAATATTGAATTAATCAAAATAGAAGATTTTGAGTCAAGACATATAAATAATGAAATTGAACATGAAGGGCAGGCTCATGAAGAAACAGAAGAAAATCATGTTCATAATGATTCTTGTAATCATCAAGATATGTATGATGGACATATCTGGCAAAGTACAGACAATGCAATAATAATGCTTGAAAATACTCTAAACGCTATTTGCAAAATTGATCCAGAAAATGCAGAATCTTATAAAGAAAATGCAAATAAATATAAAGAAGAAATTATAAAATTAGACACAGAAATAGAAGAAATTGTGGAAAACTCTACTGAAAAAGAGATTGCAGTTGGTGGAGAATTTGCTTATGCATATTTTGTAGAACAATATGATTTGAAATTTGTAAGTGTTTATACAAATTGTGGACACGGTGAAGACCCAAGTATAGCAAAAGTAAAATCTGTAATTGATTATATTAATAATCATAAAATGCCAGCTGTTTATTATGAAGAATTAAGTGAAGGAACAGTAGCAAAAATGATTGCAGAAGAAACTGAAGCAGAAGCTTTAGTACTATATTCAATTCATAATGGAAATCCAGAAAAAGATACGTATGTATCTTTAATGAGAAAAAATATCGAAAACTTAAAGAAAGGTTTAAAGTAAATGACTATTTTAGAAGTTGAAAAATTAAAAGTTTCATATTCAAATCATACTGCTATAGAAAATATTAATTTCAAAATAGAAGATGGGGAATATGTTTGTTTAGTAGGAGAAAATGGTTCAGGAAAAAGTACTTTAGTAAAAACTATTGTAGGACTTTTAAAACCAGAAGAAGGACAAGTAAATTTAAATATTTCACTAGATGAAGTTGCTTATCTTTCACAAACAAACTTAAAAGATTTAGATTTTCCAGCAACAGCAAAAGAAATAATAATGTCTGGAACTCAAAAACATGGAAAGCTTGCATTTTATACAAGAATCGATAAAGAAATCTATGAAAAAGTTGTTAAAGAATTAAAAATAGAAGACTTACAAGGTAGAAGAATTGGAGATTTATCAGGAGGACAAAAACAAAGAGTACTAATTGCAAGAGCCTTAGTAAGACAGCCTAAACTTCTAATATTAGATGAACCAGCAACAGGACTTGACTATAATATAACAAAAGAACTTTATAAAATATTAGAAAATCTAAACAAAGAAAATAAAATGACAATAATAATGGCAACACATGATTTAGAAGAAATAAATGAAATAAAACCTAGAATAATAACACTAGCTAAAACAGTTAAATATGACGGTGATTTAGAAGGTTGGAAAGGATTTTAAAATGAGCGATATAATGAATTTATTATCATATACATTTATGCAAAGAGCAATTCTTTGTGGAATAGCAATATCTTTTTCCGCAGCTTTAATTGGAGTTATATTAACACTAAAAAATTATTCAATGATAGGACATGGACTTGGAGAAGTTGGATTTGCAGCTTTAGCTTTAGCTGTAGCGTTAAACTTACCACCAATAGCAGTATCAATTCCAATAGTAATAATAGCAGCAATAATTATAATGTTTATAAGCCAAAAGAAAGGTGAATCAGCAGACATTATAATAGCATTAGTTGCAACAGGAGCATTATCTCTTGGTGTAATAATAACAGCATTTACAAGTGGTTTTGGTTCTGATAGTTATAATTACATGTTTGGAAGTATTCTTGCTATGAATACAGGAGATGTTATTTTAAGTATAATTTTAACTGTACTTTCAATAGGAATTTACATTGCATTTTATAACAGATTATTTTTAGTAACATTTGATGAAAAATATGCAAAAACAACCGGTATAAATGTAACTTTTTATCAATTCTTAATTGCTCTTTTAACAGCTTTAGTAGTTGTTGTTGGAATGAGAATGATGGGAACAATGCTTATCTCAAGTTTAATTGTTTTCCCAGCAATTATAGCCAAAAAGTTTACAACAAGTTTTAAAGGTTTAGTAATAATGAGTGTTTTAACTTCTGTTATATGTTTTATAATTGGGATATTTACATCATTCTTCTTAAACATGCCAACAGGAGCAGGAATTGTATTAGTATATATTATACTTCTAGCAATAAGCACTGTTTGTTGTAAACTTGCTAAAATATAAAACAATTTTGATAGCTATTTAAATAGCTATCTTTTTTTATCTCAAAATACTACAAATATAGGATTTATATGTCTTTTTAGTAACATTTAAAATATTGAAAATATTTAGTGTTATAATAGAATTGATATGTTAGCTAAAATGGAAAAAGTATAAGCTAAAATGAGAAAAAACAAATAATTGTAGAAAAAGAGGAAAAATAATTAATGTCTGATAATACAAGTATTGAAGAAGTTGAATTAAGAATTGAAAATACAATTGAATATATAGAAAATAAGACAAGAACAGCACAGGTTAAACAGTTTTTTAAGCATGCATATAAGCAAGGATATTTTTATTCTATTCCACCAAGATTTTTTGATAAAGAGAAAGATGAAATGTTCTTAAGGGAAATGTATCTGAGTTTTGGTTTTAATACTATCGATGGAAAAGCTGTGCCAGATGGTTTTGAAGGTGTATTAGAACCTGAAGTTTATCAGATAATGTTTAATGAAATGCTTAAAGTTGGATCTAGAGATTACGGTATTTTATTTGGATATATTCCTAAACGAGTATTGGAAGAATTAGGGGATGGTGTAAAAGAGATAAAGAATGTAGAACTTGAAACGTTTACACCAGAACAATTAGATGAAGTTTTATTAAGAGTTGAAAATGGTGATACTGTTTTTGAAACAGATAAATTATTTTATGATCCTAATAACATTAATAGGCTTATAGAACGTTTTTTTGAAAAACATCCAGATGCTAATGAACATGAAATTGTAGAATTATTTATTAGGATGTTTGGAAAATGGTATGAGGAAATAGCAAAAGGAACAGCTAATATTTATAATGACTATATTAATAATGATGTAGAAAGCATGATTAGATATTGTATATATAGATACAATGAAAAAGATATAGTTAATTTGGATACAGAACAAAAAGAAGATGTTATAAGAAATTTTGAAGAACAAAGAAAACTTTTGATAGCAATGTTAAAAAATTTATCAAAAGTAGGAGCTTTAGATGAATTAGTTGAGTCTGAAAATAGAAGTATAGATAAATTAAACATAATGTTTAGTGATGAAAATAAAATAAATCATGTTACGAAAGAAAGTGTTTTTGAAAGAGTAAATACATTAGATTTAACATCAAGAGAAGATGTTATTGAGCTATTTTTATTATCAAGGCATTATGCGAATAAATTAGCTCATAATTATGATAATTATATGTGGACAACTTTATTCTTAAATACAGTTTCGGATAAAGAATTTGTCGAGATTAAAAACAAGAAAAAAGCTGATAAAGAACTATTGAGAGAAGCTATATTTGAAGAACTTGAAGAGTTGTTTGATAATATGGGAAATGATAAAGAATCTTATGATGCTTTTGTTAAAGGAATGAGAGGTTTTGGAAAAAATGAAAAATTTATTAAAAATAATTTAAATCCAAGAAATCCAAGAGCAAAAGATCTTTTAAAGAAAATAGTATGGCAAAGTGTTAAAGAAGATCAAATTCAAAATTACGATTCAAGAATTGTATATACCAAAAAGCTTTTTGACAGTATTGAAGAATTAAGAAGATTATATCATAGAGCTTATAACGGAATTATTAATAATGATATAGAACCGCCTAATTTTATTGAATTTTTAAGAGCAAGTTATGAAAGAGAGTTTTTTGAAGTACAATATTCACATTTAAGGGTTAATAGAAATAATAAAGAAGAAAAAGTTATAGATGTTTTAAAAGAATTAAAGTCAATAATAGAAAAAGATGGTGTATTATTGAATTCAAAAGAGGTACTTTTGAATATTGCTCAAAAATTAGACATGAGAGAAAACGTTTTTGATTTGAAACATTTTTATACGATGAGCTTATATTATGAGTCAAAACGTGATGATACAGAAGTTAGAATGGAGAATACACCTGCTAAAATAGTGTATGTTCAAACAGGTGATAAAGAAGAAAAAGATGGAGTTGTAGATGTATATAAAGATGGATATATACAAGTTTTCGGTGGTCATTATAAAATAGATGATTTTGAAAGTACGAGTAAAGAAATTCAAAGTTTAGATGGAACCCATCAAGATATTTCTGAAGCTTTTTTTATAAACGATGTTAGTAAATCTTTGAAAACATTTATTATTATTCCGAAACTTACAAATTCACAAACTAATGAGTGTAAGAAAGTGTATGAGTTATTTAAATGTATAGAGCAAGGTGAAACTCCTAATGATGGAATGGATAAAAATATGTATACACGTATACAAAAGATAAGAGAAGATGATGTAGAGTTATATAAAGCTTTAAAGATTAGATGTGCTTTAGGAGTTGGAATTGATTTTTATAAAGAAAAATATCAAATGCTAAGAGTTGTTTCTGATGAAGAAAGGCTATCTGAAGAAGAAACTCGAGTGGTAACAGCAATGCAAGAAAAATTAGGCAGTAGTGGTAAATTAAATCAAGTGATAAGAAACAATGCTGTAAATGTTGATAATAGAGTTGTAGATTTTTTTAATAGAGTCTTATTGCAAGGCGAAATCTCTTATAGTGATGTGAATTTCGAAAGTAGAAAGTTGATTAATGGATTAAGAGAAAGAGATAGTGAAAGTGAAATAAGAAAAAACGACGAGGAATTATAATAGATGAAACATAAAAAAAGTAATTATTCAGGATTAATTTCATATATTAATGAGAATTTGAAAATAGCTAAAGTTCGAATTGGTTTAATGAAAGAGTATGAACGTGGAGCGTTTTATTCAATACCAGAAGGAATTTTTGATAAAACAAATGAAACTTATAAGGATTATATTTATAGACTAAAAAGATTGTTTGAACAATGTGAAGAACCTTGTCAAACAGTACCAAGAGGTTTATATAATTTGAGTAATCCTGAGGATAATGATAGATTTTTTGAAGTATTAAAAAGAAAGATTGAAAAAGGTATATATTTAGATTTTTATCCTGTTATAGTAAATCATGAATTTTCTGATGAAGATTTGGAAAAATTCTTAGCAATTAGAGAATTAAATACTAAAAATGAAATAGAGACTTCTGTAAGATATATACAAGAAAAAAATGTTTTTAATGCATTAGGTAATCCGGCATTAGAATTTTCCCAAATTGCTAAAGCTAAATCGTATTCGTTAAAAGAAGAGACAAAAGAAAAAGTACCAGAAGGATACGAACCAATACCTTATGTAAATATTGCTTATAGAAAAGGAGAGAAAGAACCCCAAACAGTTAAAGAAATACGTAAAGCAATAGATTTGTATGCTCGGAGTTCACAGATCATATTATGCCGCAGAATTAAGTTTACTGATAAATCAATCTAATTTATCACCCAAAAATAGATCGCAAACATACGATGAACTTATTTCTTTTTGGGAAAGATTATATGGTGAAGAGTTTAAAGATGTTGATAATTTGGGGAGAGAGAAGATAATAGGCGATTTTAGAGAATTTATTAATTCTAAATTTTATTTATATAGTGTTGATGATTCTCAGAATTTAGAAACAGATGTTAATGCTAAAGATAGAAAAGAAGAACAAAGAATTTTTTTACTTGGTTTGATAGAGAGGTTTTCTAAAATTGGTAGCTTAGATGAATTATTAATTAAAGAAAATAATAATGTTAGTAAATTAAATTCATTTTTTAAAATAGCTAATCTTTTTCCAAAAGTATCGAAAGAATCATTGACAGAAGCAATTGAAAATTTAAATCTAAATTCTATACAAGATGGATTAAAATTAGATGTAATGTTGCTTCATTTTATTG
>CAZPAF010000052.1:0-10794 GCA_964584475.1 uncultured Lachnospiraceae bacterium
AGTTAATAAAAAATTAGCTACATTTTTTTATATATTTTTTTACAAAATACTCTAAAAAAATACTTATTTAAAGAAAATGTTACAGTTAGGTTAAGAAACGAAAACATTGTTGAATAAAGGGTTTTGCTGTGATAAAATTAAATAAAGTGGAAATTAAATGGAGGAAGAAATGTCTGATTGTACAAAAGAAGCGGAAAAATGTAAATACTTAGAAAAATTAAATAGAAAAGTTACTAAAGAAATGAAAGAGCTTGTTAAATCAGAAAAAGGTCAAGTAAGAATTAAAATAGATGATAAAAATGATCTTTTTGAAGTAACATTGCCAAATAGCTTCTTTGAAATAATATTAGATGAAAAAGAAGCTAAAATATATGCTGATGAAAATACTAAATCATACATAATTGCAAATCAATCTAATATTAGAATTATGTACAGAAAGAAATTTGTTTGTATAACAAGAAAAGATGGTGTTGTTTACGTTGTCACTGATAGAAATATAAAACTTGATGAAATGATGAAAAATATTATAAAAGAAAAAGATGTAATAAGCTTTTATAATGAAGAATTAGTTGGTATTGTTTCAGAGTTTGATTGCTTAAAAGTAAACTATACAGATGAAGCTAAAGACAGAGCTTTAATAAAATCAAATGACACTTTATTAATTTCTGAAGAAGAAGAAAAAGTATTCCTTCCATATACAGCAGAAGATTTAGAGCAAGAATTACTTGAAAATGAAAACACTACAGTTGCAGAATTAATTGATACAATACATACAAAACCATTAAAAAATTACAAAAACGCAATGAAAGCAAGATATAAAGAAGCGTATAATTTAATGCGTTATAAAGAGAAAAAATCAGTTAGAGCTTCTGTGTTATTAGGATTAGAATTAATGTTTGAATCAAACTTACATCCAGCAATAATTTCAGCTTGTAGAAACTTACAAGAATTAGATATATATTTAGATTGCTTAGATGACAATGAATTAGAGAAGTTCTCTTGTTTCAAAATTGTTTATAAGGCGATGCCAGTAATTATGAAAAATAATAATTTAGAATTTTTTAAACAAGAACAATAAAAAGAAGGTTTATAAAAAATGAAGTGAACATTTTGGGGTTCACTTCAAAAATAACCTTCTTTTTTTTATAATTATTAGAATATAAAACTCGCCTATTAGAGTTTTGGCGAGTTTATTTATTATTCAACTGTAACTGATTTGGCTAAGTTTCTTGGTTTATCAACATCTAATCCTTTTTCTTTTGAAATGTAATAAGCTAAAAGTTGAAGTGGGATAATTGATAAAATAGGTGCAATTACAGAATTTGTTTTTGGTATTCTTATAATTTCATCAAATTCATGATTTAAATCTTGATTTGTAACTATAAAAGTTTTTGCACCACGAGTTATAACTTCTTGAATATTACTAATTGATTTTTCAACTAATAATCTATTTGTTAAAACAGAAATTACTGTTACACCATTTTCTATTAAAGCAATAGGTCCATGCTTTAATTCTCCAGAAGGATAAGCTTCTGAATGGATATAAGAGATTTCTTTTAATTTTAAAGAACCTTCTAAAGCAACTGTATAATCAGCACCACGTCCAATAAAAAACATATCTTTTTCTTTATAAACTTTTTTTGCAAAGTTTTTTATTTGTTCTGCTGTTTTTAATGTATCTTCAACTTGATTTGGAAGAAGAAGAATATCATTTTTTAATTCTTCAGCCTTATCTATATTTTTTTCTAATATTTCTGCAAAGTGAATCGCAAGGATTGCAAGAAGTGTTATTTGAGAGGTATATGCTTTTGTAGAAGCGACTGCAATTTCAGGACCAGCATGTGTATAAACTGTAAAGTCAGCTTCTCTTGTAATAGAAGAACCAACAACGTTTGACACAGCAAGAGTTTTTGCTCCTTTTGATTTGGCAAGTTTTAATGCTGCTATTGTATCTGCTGTTTCACCAGACTGTGTAACAAAAATACATAAAGTTTTTTCATTTATGATTGGATTTCTATATCTAAATTCTGAAGCAGCTTCAACTTCAACTGGTATTTCACAAAGTGATTCAATCAATGTTTTTCCAGAAAGACCAGCATGCATTGCAGTTCCACAAGCCACTATAAATACTTTATCAACTGTTTCTAAGTATTCTTTTGTTAAATCTAAATCAGGGAACACAGTTTTTGAATTAGGAACAATTCTTGAACCAATAGTTTCTCTAATTGATTTTGGTTGTTCATTAATTTCTTTTAACATAAAATCTGCATATCCATTTTTCTCAGCAGCACCAGCATCCCAAGTGATATTTTTTACTTCTTTATTTATTTGATTTAAATTTTTATCATAAAATTCAATATTATCTCTAGACATAAATGCAAATTCGAAATCATTTAAAAGATAGAAATCTTTTGTAAATGAAAGTATGGCAGGAATGTCTGAACTGATGTAACTTTCACCATTTCCTTTACCTATAACTAAAGGACTATCTTTTCTAACAACTAACATATTGTCTGGATAATGAGATGATAGAACTTCAATTGCAAAACTTCCTTTTAACATATTGCAAGCATCGATAGTAGCCTTTAAGAACTTTCTCTCTCCAGTTTCATTTGAATCTTTAAAATAAAAATGAATTAAGTTTGGAATAACTTCTGTATCTGTTTCAGAAAAGAAAGTATATCCACGTGATTTTAAAAATTCTCTTATTTCTGCATAATTTTCAATAATTCCGTTATGAACAACAGAAAATGAATTACTATTATCCATATGAGGATGAGAATTAGTACTTGATGGTTTACCATGAGTTGCCCATCTAGTATGACCAATTCCAATTGTACCTTCTAATGAATTAATTGCTTCGATATTTTCAAGTTCACTAACGCGACCTTTGTTTTTAACATTTATAATTGAACCATTTTCAACAGTAGCGATACCTGCTGAATCATATCCTCTATATTCTAGTCTTAAAAGACCATTAATTAATATTGGTTTTGCTTTTTTTACTCCTATATAACCAACTATTCCACACATAAAAAAACCACCTTTCTTTTTAAAACTGGCTATAAAATTTAAGGGCAGATTATTTCTGTCCAAATACCAGCTTTTATAGGGTGTAAGCACTGTTTTCTAGATAAAACTTTGTTTTAGTATTACTACTAGTTTTTATTTTATCCTTTGGAAGAAACTATTCCACTAGAGCATCCGCCGAGTATTTCGATAACTCTAGAACCTCGTCAACTATTAAAATTATAGTCCTGGCGCTAACTATCTGTTTTAAATCAAAACTCCTTTCTTAAAGTATGCTTACTTTTATAATTCCTATTTCATTATAATAATATGTAAAAAAGACAAAAATGTCAATGAATTTTTGTAATATGCTTAAATCCAAAGTGTTCTTAATGCTTTTACAAATAAATTTATTTACACTCTAAAATAAATGTAATATAATATTTATGTATTAAAAAAATATTTATAACATAAGAAAAATAAATTTAAGAGGTATTTTGGATGGAAAATTTAGAAGAAAAATTAAAAGTATTATACAGCGAAGAAGAAATTCAAAAAAGAATTGCAGAGCTTGCAAATGTAATTGATAATGATTATAAAGACTGCAAAGAGCTTGTAATTATTTGTATTTTAAAAGGAGCTGCATTTTTTACAGTAGATTTAGTAAAAAAAATGAAAACACCAATCGTATTTGAAGTAATGCAAGTTTCTAGTTATTCTGGAACAGAAAGTACTGGTGCAATTTCTATAAAAAAAGATTTAGATGCAAGTATAGAAGGAAAAGACGTATTAATAGTAGAAGACATAATTGATACTGGATACACTTTAAGAGCATTAAGACAAGACTTACTTGCAAGAGGACCAAAGTCTTTAAAAATAGCTGTTTTAGCGGATAAAAAAGAAAGAAGAAAAGTAGAAGTACCAGTTGATTATGTAGGTTATGAAATACCAAATAAATTTGTTGTAGGGTATGGATTTGATGTAGATGAATACGGAAGAAATATACCATATATTGGATATATTGAAGAATAAAGTGTTTTGATAAGGAAATTAAGGATGTTTGATATTGAAGAAGAATTAAAAAAGCTTCCTGAAAAACCAGGTGTTTATCTTATGAAAGATAAAGATGACAAGGTTATATATGTTGGAAAAGCTGTTATTTTAAAAAATAGAGTTAGACAATATTTTAGAAAAAACAATAAAACGGCTAGAATTGAAAAAATGGTTTCTTTGATAGATCATTTTGAATATATTGTTGTTGGTAGTGAAGATGAAGCTTTAATTTTAGAATGTAATTTAATAAAAAAATATAGACCTAAATTTAATGTACTTTTAAAAGATGATAAAACTTATCCATACATAAAAGTAGATATGAAGTCTGAATATCCGTCAGTATTTATGACTAGAAAAATACAAAATGATGGCGCAAAATATTTTGGACCATATCCTAATGTTAACGCGGCAAAAGAAATGGTAAGTTTTATTAAAGAAAAATTCCAAATAAGACAATGTAAAAATTTTAGAAATCAAGATAGAGCATGTTTAAATTATCATATAAAAAAATGTTTAGCGCCGTGTATGAAATTTGTTTCTAGAGAAGATTATATGAAACAAATAGACCAAATTTGTTTGTTATTAGATGGAAAAATCGATAGTATTATAAAAGCTTTAAATGAAGAAATGAATGCTTACTCAATGAATTTAGAATTTGAAAAAGCAGCGGCTGTAAGAGATAGAATTTTAGCAATAGAGAGAGTTTCAGAAAAACAAAAAGTATCAAATATTTCTGAAAATAATATTGATGTTATTGGTCTATTTAAAAATGAAGTAACTGTTTGTATTGAAATTTTCTTTATTAGAAACAGTAAAATGATAGGAAGAGAACATTACTTTTTTGATGAATTAAAAGATATGCCAGATGAGGAAATTGTTTCTGGATTTATAAAACAATTTTATATTGATAAAAAAGATTTCCCAAGTAAAATTATGCTTAGATATGATTTGACAGAAAAAGATTCATTAGAAAATTGGCTTTCAACTGTTGGAAATAGAAAAGTTACTTTAAAGAGTCCTCAAAGAGGAGAAAAATTACGTTTTGTTGAAATGGCTGAACTTAATAGTAGAATAACATTAGAAAATAAGGTAAAAGACAAAACAGATATTTTAATAGAATTAAGAGATGTTTTAGAACTTGATGATATTCCATTTAAAATTGAAAGTTTTGATATATCAAATATTTCTGGAAGTTTTATAGTAGCCGGAATGTGCGTTGCTCAAAATGGAGTTATAAAAAGAAATTTATCTAGAAGATTTAAAATCAAAACTGTTTTTGATCAAGATGATCCAAGATGTATGCAAGAAGTTGTAACAAGAAGATTAAAACAAAGCTTAGAAAATCCATCTGGTGGATTTGGAATGCTTCCAGATTTAATTTTGGCTGATGGTGGTATTACTCAAATTAGAGCAATAAAAGCAGCAATGAATGATGCTGGTGTTGAGATTCCTGTATTTGGTATGGTTAAAGATGATAAACACTCTACAAGAGCTTTGGTTGATGAAGATAAGAATGAATTTAAAATTTCAGAAAGTTTATTTTTGTTTATAACAAATCTTCAAGATGAAGTTCATAAAACAGCAATAGAGTACCATAGAAAAGTTCGTGATAAAGAAATGACAAAATCTAAACTTGATTATATTGAAGGTATAGGCGAGAAAAAAAGAACAGAACTTTTAAAGAAATTTGGTAGCGTTAAAAAAATTAAAGAAGCTGATATTAAAGAGCTTATAAAAGTAAAAGGTATAAACGAAAGCTTAGCAAAAAAATTAAAAGAAGAATTATAAAAAAAGAGCCCCGAGGCTTAGCAGAAGTCTGCTAAGTTACTCGGGGTTTTTGTTGCAGTCTTTTTCGAAAAAGGGGATGCAATGCTTGTGGTATCCGTGTCTTTCTAAAAACTCATTAACATGTGGGGAATCCCATGCGATTACTTGAATCCGATTTGCTTTTTTAGGAGCATAGGTTTCAAATTTTTCTAAAAGAGCATCTAAAAGTGCAGGTTCCATATAGTCATAATGCATTCTCCAATCGCGAACGATAAACTGCTTACAGTAGTTCTCCAACTTCACATATCCAACAACTTTGTTATCAACTGTAATCATGAAAATCCTATACCACTCAAGGCGTTTTTGGAAATCTTCAATATTAAAGTTGATCATTTCAAGGTGAATCCTTTCCATATCTTCTTTTGAACATAAGAAATTATCTTCAAATTCTTTTTCTTCGAAAGGATTATCTTCTTCATGTGCTATCTCATCGAGAAATAGCCAACGATAACAAAAGTGTACGTGGAACTTGTAAAAATCTGGAAAATCATCTGTAGTCGCCTTCCGAAGTCGAAAAGCTGGCTTAGCCATCAGGTTCGGTTCACCTCCAAAGATTTTTTATCCATATATATTATAACATGGTATACATAATAAATCAAATTCTATACATTTTAATTATGTAAAAGTATAAAAAATAACCGCTAAATTTAAATATTTAACGGTTATTTTTTATTTGCTTTGTTATTTTTCTAGTTTTCTTCTATTACAAATTTTATATTTTCATTTGGTACTTCTGTGATATTTGGAAGTATTACAGCAACACCACTATAAAGAGGAGTAGCTTCTTGCTCAGATAATTTTTGATTTTTTAATATTTCTAATGATATTGAATCCTCTGATTCTTCTAGTTTATTAAACATATAAATTGAATCCACATTTTTTGAAAGAGCGATTATTAAATAATAATTTACAAAATCATCTTCTGTTAAAGTTCTAAGTTCTGTGATTAATTCTTTATATTTTAAATATTCATCATAAGATATTATTTTCTTAAAATAAATTTCTTCGTTTTGTACTATAAATTCATTTAAATCAAGAGTATTATCATAAGCAAAAAAAGATTTAAAAACAATTTTGCTACCATGTGTATTAGAATTAGATACAGGGACATCAGATAATGGATTAAATTGTCTTTCTTTTTTTGGTGTTTCTATAATTTGGTTATTTTGAGCATTTTGAGAAATGAACATATTTAAACAAATTCCACCAATAAATGCAACTAATATAATAATTAATATAAATAATTTCTTTTTCATAATTTATTCCCCCATAAATTAATTATAAAGTTATTAAAGATGCTTGTCCAGTTATTTTGAATTGATTTTAAAATTATTCTATAGTATAATCAACTAAACTTATAATAGAAAGAGAGAACAAATAAAAAATGGAAGTAACAATAGGAAAATTAGCTGGATTTTGTCCTGGTGTTGAAAATACAATAAAAAAAGCAAGAGAAATATTAGAAAAAAATGATAAAGTATATTGTTTAGGAGAAATTGTTCATAATAAACAAGTTATAGAAGAACTTGAAAAACGAGGAATGATAACCGTAGAGACTTTAGAAGAAATACCAGAAAATGCGGTAGTTATATTTAGAGCTCATGGAGAACCTGAATATAAATATGAAATTGCTAAAAATAGAAATTTAGAATTATATGACTTAACTTGTGGAAAAGTTACTGCAATTCATAAAAAAGTTCAAAAAGAAAAAGAAGATGCTTTTATTATTGTTTTAGGAAAAAAGAAACACCCAGAAGTTTTAGGAACAAAAGGATTTGCAGGAGAAAATAGCTTTATTGTTGAAACAGAAGATGATATATTAGATGCATATATGGAATATGAAAAAACAGAAATTGGAAGAGTTTATGTAGTTGCTCAAACAACAATATCTAGTAGTTATTTTGATATTTTAGCAGAAGAAATTGAAAAGAATTTTATTGAAGCTGATGTAGTAATTGATAAAACAATTTGTAATGCTACAGAAATTAGACAAAAAGAAACGAAAGAAATGTCTAAAAAGTTAAACACAATGATTATAATTGGTGGAAAAAATAGTTCAAATACAAAAGAACTTGCTAAGATTGCAGAAGAAAATTGTGAAAATGTTTATTTAATAGAAACTGTAGAAGAAATAAAAGATATAGATTTTTCTGTAATAAATGAAATTGGAATTATGGCAGGAGCTTCAACTCCAAAAGAAAGTATAAAAGAAGTTGAAGAATACTTAAAATGTTTATAATAAAAAGAAAGAAGTTAATCAAAAATAATGATTGACTTCTTTTTAGTTAATTTTAAAATATTGAAATTGACATAATATATATTAGTGTGATATAATATTTGTGCATTTTTCGAAATGTAGAAAATTTGAATAGGAGTGTTGAACAAGATGAACAAACGGACAACAGATCATGTAGGAAATGCAACAAACGAATTCTTCGAGAAGCACGACCTGAACGGGGCTGCGGTGGCATATTTTGCTGCACCTTTCATTCAGGCCAAGATCGACGAAGGTCACAAGCGCTATAGCAGCGTGCTGGATGAAGCAGAGGAAGATATTCCAGAAGGAGCGGAAGAGTTCTTGGGGGAAGTCCTCGAAAAGCATACCATTACGCGTGAGGCCTATGAGCAAGATGTTTTCGAGACATTCAAGGAGAAATTTAGAGATACCTTTGTTCTGGCGGCAATCTATGTACCGATGAGCCAGCTGATGAAGGACCTTCTGAACAATCCTGAGGATGAAAACCAGCTCGAGCTTCTTATGAGCGCTATGGATGACATTATGGAATCTATGACCCATCGCATCGATATCATTGTACGTCTTCGTCTGGAAACCGGTATGCCTCTGGAAATGGCTGAAGAAATCGCCGATGAAATTGGCGATAACGAATTCATTCTGGGGAAAGTTGAAATTGTACCTGTGGATGATGAAGACGAAGATCCTGAAGAGGACGATGGCAAGTGCTGCTGCTCTGGCAAATGTGGTGGTCATTGCGACTGCGAAGGAAACGGTAAGTGCAAAGAAACAGGTCACTGTCAGTGTGAAGGTGGTTGCAAGTGCGGCAATCATGCTGACGAGTAAGTAACTTCTAAAAAATTGAATAAGGAGAATGATACGCATGGAAAAGAAAGAACGGAATGAGCAGGAACAGTTAGTCGAAACAGCAAAGGCATATTTTGATGCCAATGGACTGACAACTGCTATGGAGGAATTCTTCAAAAGAGAAGATATCAAGAAGACGATACATACCAAGTATGTCTGTTTTGAGGAAAGCATCAACGAAATTGTTGCTGATACGGAAAAGTCTGGGTTGCCTGAAGTTATCCTCGAGCGCGCAAGGGCTGTTGCAGAAGCAGTAAAGGGAGAAGAAAGCCAATATGCTGATGATGTCAAACTTTCTGTTATCTGCAGCATGTATGCTCTGTTCGTAGGAATGGAGAATTTCATTACTGTTGATGAACAGGTTTTGGCGCCTTTTAAAGCAGCTTTTACTGCTCAAGGCGATGCGACCTTCGTAGAAACTTTTGAGAAAATCTGCGATGGCGTCATCGAAAAGATGATGGAAAAGACTGTCAAGTTGATCTGCCTTCCTCATGGAATTATGGGAGAAATCGCTGATATTCTGATGATGATCGGTGGAGGAAGTCCCATGATGAACATGGAGGAAATGGAGAAAATGTTCGGCAGACATGATGAAGACTCTGAAGAATAATAAGTAAGTCCTCAAAAAGCAATGCTCAATGTGCAAATCTAATTAGAACTCCGAAGGAGCGCCACTGGAAAAACCGGTGGCGCTTTGCATTTTATAATTAAATAAATATATAATCAAATTAACATAATTTAGAACAAACTCTTTATTTTAATAAAAATTTGTAGTATAATAACAAAGTAATTGAAAATAAAAATAGAAGGAAGAAATAATGGAAATAGCAAGAAATTGGAAAGATTATGAAATCTTAGATATGGCTGATGGAGAAAAATTAGAAAGATGGGGAAATGTTGTTTTAATAAGACCAGATCCTCAAATAATTTGGAAAGAAAAAACATTTCCTGAAAAATGGAAAACAGCAAATGCTAGATATGCTAGAAGCTCATCTGGTGGTGGCGGATGGAAATATAATAAAAAAATTCCTGAAAATTGGCAAATAAAATATAATGATTTAACTTTTAATATTAAACCAATGGGATTTAAACATACAGGATTATTTCCGGAACAAGCTGTTAACTGGGAATGGATGATTAATAAAATAAAATCATCAAAGAAAAAAGATATTAAAGTATTAAATCTTTTTGCATATACAGGAGGAGCAACAGTAGCTTGTAGCTATGCAGGAGCTTCAGTATGCCATGTTGATAGTTCAAAAGGAATGGTAGCTTGGGCAAAAGAAAATATTGCATCATCTGGACTTTCAGACAGACCAGTAAGATTTATAATTGATGATGTTACAAAATTTGTTCAAAGAGAAATAAGAAGAGGAAACAAATACGATGCTATAATCATGGATCCACCATCTTATGGTAGAGGAAAAAACGGTGAAGTATGGCAATTTGAAAACAACATTTCTGATTTAGTAGAACTTTGTGAAGAGGTATTATCAGATGATCCATTATTCTTTTTAGTAAATTCATATACAACAGGAATTTCATCTACAGTTATAGAAAATATTTTAAAGATGGATTTAAAGATAAAAAATGGTAAATACTCATGTGGAGAGATTGGATTGCCAATGACAAATTCAGACATGGTTTTACCATGTGGAATTTTTGCTAAGTGGGAGAAATAATGAATAAATTAAAAGTAATATATGAAGATAATCATATAATTGTAGTAGAAAAAACACAAAATATACCATCACAAGGTGATAAAACAGAAGATTTAGATATGCTCACAATTATAAAAGAATATC
>CAZPAF010000053.1:0-10571 GCA_964584475.1 uncultured Lachnospiraceae bacterium
CCCTTAGCTCAGTTGGTCAGAGCAACCGGCTCATAACCGGTGGGTCCAAGGTTCGAATCCTTGAGGGCGCACCAAACACCAGTATAAATGCTGGTGTTTTATTTTTTTTTATAAATATATAAAAATACCTTGTTGTACTTTTTATAATAATGTGCTATATTCGTTTTCAATAGGAAATGAGAATAAACAGATGTGTGTTAGCCACTTTTAATTCGAAACTATAAGTTACGAGAACGGAGGTGGTACATATGGTAGAAGTAGCATTAATAGCAATTAGTAACCTTCTTTTATTCGGTGTAATAGCCGAAACTATCGTTGTTATCATCTTAACTACTTTAGTTTTGATGTTAAGCAAATAGGCATAAAAAAACACATCTGTAACTTGACGGTTCGATGTGTTTTTACATATTCACGGCTAACCACGTTTGTGGTTTCTCCATTTCCTATTTTTATTTTACTATTTTTTTGTGTAATTGTCAACGATTTAGAATTTACAGATTACTATTACCAATTAGATATTATCATAAAGAAAATATATATTCAATAAATCAAGTATTATAAGAAAGATTTTATAATAGATTAATCAATTAATTGATGATGTTTTATATTATTGCAAAAGAAAAAATTGTATGATATTATTTATAACATAAGCAAAAATATACAAAATAAAAAGAGGAAATTATGAGTAGAACGACTAAAGAAAAAATAATAGGATTTATAAAATCAGAGGTTGTGTTATGTGTTGCTATTATTTTAGCAATAATAACATGTTTTTTTGTACCAATAGATAAACAGTATTTAACTTATTTTAATACAGATACATTGATATCACTATTTTGTATGTTGGCTGTTGTTGCAGGACTTAAAAGTACAAATGTTTTTGAAGTTGTTGCAAGAAAAATGATTGGATTATTTCATACAAGAAGATCTATGATTTATTTCTTAGTATTTGGAACATTTTTCTTTGATATGATTGTTGCAAATGATATGTCATTAATAACATTTTTGCCACTTACATATATTGTTTTACATTCAACAAAAAATGATAAATATTTGGCAATAACATATATAATGCAAACAGTTGCAGCAAATATGGGAGGGATGATTACACCTTATGGAAATCCTCAAAACTTATATTTATATTCATATTATAATATTCCAACAGTAGAATTTTTAGGAATATTATTACCACAAGCAATAACTGTTATTTTAATGCTTGGCATAGCTGGACTTTTCATTAAAGATGAAAAATTAGTTTTAAGAAAAAAATCAAAAATAATTTTAGATAATAAAACATTAAAAGTTTATATAGTATTATTTTTTATTGTAATTTTATCTATACTTAGAGTAATACCAAATTTAATTGCTCTAGCTGTAGTTATAACAACAATAATGTTAATTGATAGAAAAAGATTTAAACAAGTGGATTATGCATTGCTTGCAACATTCTGTGTATTTTTTGTTTTTTCAGGAAACATTGCAAGAATCGATGCTATAAGAGATTTTATAGCAAACATTGTTTTAAACAACACATTAGTTGCAGGTATTGTATCTTGCCAATTTATTAGTAATGTACCAACAGCAATATTCTTATCAAAATTTACAGAAAATTATAGAGATCTTTTAATTTCTGTAAATGTAGGTTCGCTTGGAATATTAATTTCATCACTTGCAAGTTTAATTACATTAAAAGAATTCTTAAAACACCAACCAAAGAATTTTTGGAGTTATTTAATTAAATTTACTTTATTTAATGCAGTATTTTTAGTTGTACTTTTAGGAGTTACATTTTTATATTAAATTTATACCAAAGAAAGAGAGGTATAAAATATGAGAAAAAAATTCGTAATATTCTTTTGCTTAATTTTTATTTTAATAACAATAGGATTATCATATCTTGTAATAAAATATAAAGATGTAGTAACATTTTATGTTGAAGCTGAAAAGCCAAAAACAGTTTTTTATGCTGAAGATTTTGGATTTGAAGATATAAAAAGTAATATAGATTTTGATAATGATGGAATTGATGACTATACAGATATAGTAGAAGGAGCCAAAATAGAAGCTGAAAATAAACCAGAGTATAAAGATGGTTATTATCAAGGTGGATATCCGCCTGATACTGAAGGAGTATGTTCTGATGTTATATGGAGAGCATTAAAAAATGCAGGATATTCATTAAAAGATATGGTAGATAAAGATATAAAAGAAAATTTAGACAAGTATCCAAGAGTAGAAGGAAAGCCAGATCCAAATATAGATTTTAGAAGAGTAAAAAATTTAAAAGTATATTTTGAAAGAAATCATATATCATTAACAATTGATTTATCAAAAATAGAAGAATGGATGCCAGGAGATATTGTAGTATTTCAATCAAGTAATCAAGATCATATAGGAATTATTTCAGATAAAAGAAATGAAAATGGACTTCCATATATAATTCATAATGCAGGACAACCAAATAGAGAAGAAGATGGATTAGAATTCTATAATGAATATGCATGGCCAATTACAGGGCATTATAGATTAAAAGGAGAATAAAATGGATTTAGACAAGGCAATAGAATTTATGAAACAAAAGCATAAAGGTCAAAAAAGAAAACAAGGAACACCTTATCATACACATCCACTAGCTGTTGCTAAATTGTTAAAAGATAAAGGATTTCCAATAGAATATCAAATTGCCGGATTATTCCATGATTTAATTGAAGATACTGATAGTACTTATGAAGAGATAATAACTCTTTCTAATGAAGAAGTAGCAGATGCTGTTAGATTAGTTAGTAAAACAGATGGATATGTAATGAAAGAATATGTTGGAAATATAATGCTTAATGAAATGGCTAGAATGGTAAAAATTGCTGATAGAATTCATAACTTATCAGAATCACCAAATGCGAGTCACGCTTTTCAAGCTAAATATATAAAAGAAACACAAGAATGGTATGTAGATTTAGCAAAAGGAACAGTTTTTGAAGAGGATTTAAATAGAGAATTAAACAACTTAATTAAAGTTTATGAAGCCGAAGAATATGATAGATAAAAGGATTGATTATGAAAATAATAAAAAATATATTTAAAATTTTGGCTAATATTTTTCTAATAATAATTCCAATTTGTTTAATTTTATATAGTATGTTTAGTGGCTTTTTAGGATGCTATTTAATGTTTAATAATGATTCAAAAATAGAAACATTACTAACTGAAGAAGTGGATTTTAAAAATATAAAAATTGTCTTTTTAGATACAAATGCTGGTGATGACAACAATATAATATTAATAAATAAGAATTTATCAATAAAGAATACTTATATATCAACTGATAATAAATTAGTAGAATATGTAAAGACAAATGGAATAGATTTATATAATACGATTAATGTTATTAATTATATATATATATTAATAGTAGCAATTATAATTTTCTTTAAAAAGTTTTTAGAAAATGTTGATATGTTTGGGAAATTTCAAGAAAGAGATAATTAATAAAAATATTTAAAAAATTAAAAAATATCTATTGACAAGATGAAAAATAACCGTTATAATAAGTCATGTGCTTGAGAGAACATGCATATGGGCAGGTGGTCGAGTGGTTAATGGCACCAGACTGTAAATCTGGCCGCGAGAGCGTACGATGGTTCGAATCCATCTCTGCCCACCATTAAATTTTAATAAAAAAGTGTTGACAAACAAAAAGTTATGTAGTAAAATAATTTTCGTCAACTAGTTAACGGTCGCTTAGCTCAGCTGGGAGAGCATCTGCCTTACAAGCAGGAGGTCATTGGTTCGATCCCAATAGCGACCACCATTATTTGGCCTGGTAGTTCAGTTGGTTAGAATGCCGCCCTGTCACGGCGGAGGTCGACGGTTCGAGCCCGTTCCAGGTCGCCACAAATATCTAGTTGTTTTTAATAACTAGATATTTTTTATATAAGGCTTCGTAGCTCAGTTGGTAGAGCAGGGGACTGAAAATCCCCGTGTCAGCGGTTCGATTCCACTCGAAGCCACCACATAAAAGATAGCAGTACTTACAAAAGTGTAGGTATTGTTATTTTTTTTTTTTGCTTTTTTTATTAATATATTTATAATTTATAAAACATTATGTAGATATGAAAAAATGTAATGATAAGAAAAAAGAAGAAAAAGCGAGTAATGAAACGAAAAGAAATGATATAAAAACAAACAAAAGTTAAAAACAACTTTTTTTGACAAATGTTGACTTTTTTGTTCATTTAGAGTATAATAACAATGTTGAAAAGATTTACATAAACTGAAATTATAGTAAGTAAAATGTATTTTGAAAAATAAAGTAAAAAATGTTAGAATAGGAGGAAATCAGCATGGATTTCAATTTAGAAGAAATTGTAGATGAATTAATCAAATTGATTGAAACAAAAAAATTAAAAGAATTAAAAAAATATTTAGAAACAATAAACAGTGCTGACTTCCCGAGTATCTTTGAAGAAATAGATGATCATGAAAAAACTATAATGATATATAGATTGCTTCCAAAAGAAAGAGCAGCAGAGGTATTTGTTGAATTAGATCATGATGTACAAGAAGAATTAATTAATAGACTAACTGACGCAGAAATCAAAAATGTAATGAATGAGATATACATGGATGATGCGACAGACTTAGTTGAAGAAATGCCAGCAAATGTTGTAAAACGTATTTTAGCAAATACAAAACCAGCAAATAGAAAAATAATAAATGAACTATTAAAATATCCAGATGATACAGCTGGTTCTCTTATGACAACAGAGTTTATTGATTTAAAAGAAAATATGACAGTAAAAGATGCTTTTGACTTTATTAAAAATAAAGGAATGAAAAAAGAAACTGTATACAACTGTTATGTTCTTACAATAGATAGAAAATTATTAGGAATTATAGATATCAAAGATCTTTTAATTGCTGATAGAGATGAACTTGTAAAAGACATTATGGATGAAAATGTTGTAAAAGCAAACACATTAGAAGACCAAGAAGAAATTATCAAAATGTTTGATAAATATGACTGTGTTGCACTTCCGATTGTAGATCAAGAAGATAGATTAGTTGGTATTATTACTATAGATGATGCGATTGACGTATTACAAGAAGAAACAATGGAAGACTTCGAGAAAATGGCTGCTATTGCTCCATCTGATGATACATATTTAAAAACAAGTGCATTTAAACATGCAAAAAATAGAATTGTATGGCTTTTAATATTAATGATTTCATCAATGATCACAGGAGCAATTATAGAAAACTTTGAAGCTGCAATTTCTTCACTTCCAGTACTTGTTGCATTTATTCCTATGATAATGGGAACTGGTGGTAATAGTGGTTCACAAAGTTCTACATTAGCAATAAGAGGGCTTGCTGTTGATGAGATTTCTACAAAAGACGTATTTAAAGTAATGTGGAAAGAATTAAGAGTTGCTCTTTTAGTTGGTGTAGCATTAGCAGTAGTAAATAGTGCAAGAATAATGATTCAATATAATGATCCTAAAATTGCATTTACAGTTTCATTGACACTAATTTTTACAGTAATTTTAGCAAAACAACTTGGTGGCATTTTACCAATACTTGCAAAAAAATTAAAATTAGATCCTGCATTAATGGCATCACCACTTCTTACAACTGTTGTTGATACAGTATCTGTTTTACTTTTCTTTACAATATCAACAATGGTATTTGGATTATAGAATTTGCTGCTTAATAAATGTTTGTGATTTAAGTTTAACTTAAGGTTTATAATTTATACTACAATTGAATAGTTTTATTTAGGTGTTACAAACTATTGTAATACCTTTTTTTATAAAAAAATTGATTTTTTCATAAAATCAATATATAACTATTATATAAATTTATTATTTATAATAAAGGAATGATTATTATATGAGAGTTTTAATAATAGAAGATGACAAGATTTTAGCCAAAACAGTAGAACAATGTTTAGGAAGTAAATATGATGTAGATCATGCTTATGATGGAGAAGAAGGTGTACTATATGCTAAACAACAAATTTATGATGCAATAATTTTAGATATAATGCTTCCAATAATGGATGGCTATCAAGTTCTAAATAATATAAGAAATGAAAAGATTTTTACACCAGTTTTAATTTTAACTGCTAAAGATGGGATAAATGATAAAATAAAAGGATTTAGAAGTGGAGCTGATGATTACCTTGTAAAACCTTTTAATAGAGAAGAACTTATTGTAAGAGTAGAAGCGTTAATAAGAAGAGTTAGTGGAAATTATTCGGAAAATACAATAGAATATAAAGGCCTTGTTTTGGACTTGAATAGTAGAAAAATTTTAGCAGACGGAAAAGAAATTATGCTTCAAGGAAAACAATTTGATATGCTTGAATATCTAATAAATTCAAAAAATACTATAATAACAAAAGAACAAATCTTTGATAAAATATGGGGCTTTAATAGTGAAACAACTGCAAATGTAATTGAAGTTTATGCAAGTGGATTAAGAAAAGAATTAAAGAAAATTGGTTATGATAAATATTTAAAAACTATAAGGGGAGTAGGATATATTTGGTCCGAATAAAATTATGGAAGAAAAAGATGGATTAAAAGTTAAATTATTTAAGTTAATAATTTCTAATATATTAATTCTGCTTACAATGTTTTTGATTTTTGGGTTATTTATATTTTTTATGGTAAAAAATAGTGTTTATACAACTGTTGATAAAGAATTATATGAAACAAGAATGCAAATTTTAGAAATAGATACCAAGTTTGAAGTATCTAAAGATAAAAGACCAGGTGGAGAAAATCCTTTTTTTGGAAATGCGTTAAAAGAATATAGAGATTATGCTATTACTAGAAATGCTATAAATCCAAATGTAATAATGATATTAAGAGATGAAAACGGAAATATTGTTACAGATGAATTTGATAGATTTTATAATTATTCAGCAGAGATTGACTTTGATTTGAAAAATTTAGATAAGATATATGATGAAGAAATTGCAGGAGAATTTTATTATAGAGGAATAAATTTTAATATTTCTACAATTCCGGAAAATTCTGGGAAATATGTTCAATTATTAATAAATGTAGATAGTGAAAGAATGCTTTTAAAAGGATATTTGCAAATAATAGGATATAGCATAATAATAATTTGTGGATTATCTTTAGTTGTTAGTTATTTTATTTCTAAAAAAACATTAGAGCCGTTAAAAGAAAGTATGACTAAACAAATGGAGTTTGTACAAAATGTTTCGCATGAACTAAGAACTCCGCTTACAATAATTCAAGCAAAACAAGAGTTATTACTTCAAGAACCGAATTCTAAAATAATAGATAAATCAGAAGATATAGTTCTTACATTAAATGAAACAAAGAGACTTTCAAAATTAGTAAAAGATTTATTAGTTCTTTCAAGAGCTGACAATCAAAAAATGACAATTCAAAAAGAGCAGGTAAATATAGATGATTATATAAAAGAAATAGTATCTCCATATATAGAAGTTGCAGAACTTGAAGAAAAGAAAATTAATTTAAATCTTGAATACAAGATGGATATTAGTATCGATACAAATAAAATTTATCAGCTTATGATAATTCTTTTGGATAATGCAATAAAATATACTGAAACAGGAGATGCAATCGAGATAAATACTTATTCAAAAGATAATAAATGTGTTATTGAAATTAAAGACACAGGAATGGGTGTTAGTGATGAGGGATTAAAAAGAATTTTTGAAAGATTTTATAGAGAAGATAGAGCTAGAAACAGAGAAACAGGCGGAAGTGGACTTGGTCTTTCAATAGCAAATATGATAGTTACAGCTCATAATGGTACAATTAAAGCAAGTCATAATCAACCAAAAGGAACTATATTTACTATAAGATTACCCAAATAATAAAATTAATTTAAAAGTTAGCGAATTAATCGTTAACTTTTTTTATTGTTTTAAAAACAATATTTTGTGGTTTAAAATTAAAACTTTTTGTGTATATTAATTGTAAAGAATTGTTTTGGAGGTTTTTATGATTTATAAATTTACAAAAAGTGGAGAACAAGTTTTAGCAGTAGCAAATGAACTTGCAAGTGATCTTGGACATAGTTACATTGGAACGGAACATATTTTGTATGGATTAGCTTGTGAAGAAAACGGAGTTGCAGGTAAAGTTTTAGAAAATCAAGGGATAACTCCAGAAGATATATTAGATAAAATAGAAGAATTTTTAGGGGCTGGAGTAAAATCCAATTTTTCTGTTTTAGGATTTACTCCAAGAACTAAAAAGATTCTTGAAAATGCATATACAGAAGCAAAAAGGTTGGGTTCTAATTTTATAGGTACAGAACATATATTAGTTGGAATTATGAAAGAATCTGATAGTTTGGCGATAAGAATTTTATTTGAACTAGAAATTAATCCAGATGATTTATATGCAGATATTGCCAAAACTTTAAATGAATTTGAAGAAGATTTAAATGAAATAAAAAAAGAAAAACAAGAAAATCAAAATAATAATTCTATGCAAAATTTGAATCAATTTGGAACTGATTTAACGAAACAAGCAGAAGAGGGAAAATTAGATCCTGTTATTGGGAGAAATGAAGAAACAGATAGAGTTATAGAAATTTTATCTAGAAGAACCAAAAATAATCCATGTTTGATAGGTGAGCCGGGAGTTGGAAAGACTGCTGTAATTGAAGGATTAGCACAGAAAATTGTTAATGGAAACATACCTGAAAATTTGAAGAATAAAAAAGTAATAACTTTAGATATAACATCTATGGTTGCTGGTGCAAAATACAGAGGGGATTTTGAAGAAAGAGTAAAGAAATGTTTGGCAGAAGTGAAAAAAGCACGAGATATAGTTCTTTTTATAGATGAAATTCATACAATTGTTGGTGCGGGAGCAGCAGAAGGCGCAATAGATGCTGCTAATATTTTAAAACCACTTTTAGCAAGAGGAGAAATACAAGTGGTAGGAGCAACAACATTAAAAGAATATAGAAAATATATCGAAAAAGATCAAGCTTTAGAAAGAAGATTTCAACCTGTATATATTGAAGAACCAAATCAAACAGATTCAATTCAAATATTAAAAGGAATTAGAGATAAATATGAAGCACATCATAATGTAAAAATAACAGATAATGCAATTGTGGCAGCAGTTGAATTATCTAACAGATATATAAATGATAGGTTTCTTCCAGATAAAGCAATAGATTTGATAGATGAGGCTTCAAGTAAAGTGAAATTAAAAACGTTTGTGGAGCCTGAATATTTAAAAAATATGGAAAAAGAATTAGAAAAAGTAGTAAGGGAAAAAGAAGAAGCAATAAATATACAAAACTATGAAAAAGCAGCAAACCTGAGAGATACAGAAAAAGAGTTAATGGATAAACTTGAAATAGAAAACGAAAATTGGAAAAGTAAGAAAAATAATAAAGTAATAAATATAGAAAAAGAAGATATTGAACTTATAATTTCTAGATGGACAGGGATTCCAATTTATAAGATTACAGAAAGTGAAAATGAAAAATTAAAAAACCTAGAAAAGAGTTTGCATACAAGAGTTGTAGGACAAGAAAATGCAATAGAGGTGGTTTCAAAAGCTATTAGAAGAAGTAGAGTAGGATTAAAAGATCCCAATAGACCAATTGGTTCATTTTTGTTTTTAGGACCAACTGGAGTTGGAAAAACAGAATTAACAAAAGCTTTAGCAGAATCTTTATTTGGCGATGAAAATTCTATGATAAGGATAGATATGTCTGAATATATGGAATCACATTCTGTTTCAAAATTAATTGGCTCACCTCCAGGATATGTTGGATATGATGAGCAAAATGGACTTTCAGAAAAAGTAAGAAGAAAACCATATTCGGTTATATTATTTGATGAAATTGAAAAAGCTCATCCAGACATTATGAATATTCTTCTTCAAATTTTAGAAGATGGAATTTTAACGGATAGTCAAGGAAGAAAAGTGAGTTTTAAAAATTGTGTAATAATAATGACTTCAAATATTGGAGCAAGAACGATCACAGAAAAGAAAAAGTTAGGATTTTCAAGTCTAGAAATTTCAAAAGATGATGAATATAAAGAAATTAAATCTTCAGTTTTAACAGAACTGAAAAAAGAATTAAAACCTGAATTTTTAAACAGAATAGATGAAACTGTGATTTTTAATAAATTATCAAAAGAAGAAATAAGAGAAATAATTGATATTGGACTAAATAAAGTATTAAAAAGATTAAGTAGTCAAAACTACTTTTTTAAGTTTGATGATAGTATAAAAGATTTAATTGAAAGAAAAGAAATAGATACAAATAATTATGGAGCAAGACCGATAAGAAGAGCCATTCAAAATTATGTAGAAAATAAAATTGCAGAATTTATATTAGATGGAAAAGTAAATAAAAACGAAAAAAATATTTTATATGCTGAAAATGATGTAATTCTTTTAAAAAATATAGATAAAGAAAGTTTAATAAATATAAATGTATAAAATAAAAAGATTAATATATTTTGATATATTAATCTTTTTTATTATGTTTTAACTTTTGTGAAGTGGAACGAAACAAAAACCACACGCTAT
>CAZPAF010000054.1:0-10207 GCA_964584475.1 uncultured Lachnospiraceae bacterium
TTTTATATGACAAAATGATAAAATAATTGAAAATATATTATTAGTTATAATATAATAATAAAAATATAAAGATAAGAGAATTAACATTTATCAAAAAAGAAAAAAGAGGGAAAAATATGAAACTAAAGAAAAAAATTGCATTTGCTTTTTTATTTATCGTAGCATTAATATTATTCTTAAACACTAGTTCTTATGCAGGAACTCAAAGTTGGAATTCTCTTGATTATGATGTTACAATAAATGCAGATGGTTCAATGGACGTAATAGAAACATGGGATGTTTCTGTCAGCCAAACAAATACAATGTTTAAAAGTTTTGATATTGGTGGAGATAATTACAAAATAAATAATGCAAAAGTGACAGAAGTAAAAAATGGAAGAGAAATACCACTTGAAGATATCAAAGAGCAACAATATCATGTAGAACAAGGACATTATTATGGACTTATGATAGATAGTTCAACATATGAAATTGCATGGCATGTAGGATTAGACAATTCAAGTGGTAATAGAATTTATAAAATGTATTATACTGTTGATAATGCAGTAAAAATATATAATGATTGTACAGAACTTTATTGGAAGTTTTTAAGTACAGATAACGTTATGCCTGGTAGAAATGTTACTGGAACAATAAGATTACCAAAAGAAGTATCAGACATAGAAAAACTTAGAGTATGGGCTCATGGAAATTACAATGGAGACATTGCTAAAGAATCAAATGATACTGTAACTTTTTCTTTGAACAATTTAAATAGTTATGAAATGATTGAAGTAAGAGTTGTTACAGAAGAAAATATTTATAACTTATGCCAAAATAAATATAATGAAAATTATTTAGATGAAATATTAGAAGAAGAAATGCAATGGGCAGAAGAAGCTAATAAAGAAAGAGAAAGAGCAAAAAATTCTGTAATTGTAATGAGATTTGCTATGGTTATTGTAGCTGTTGCAAACGTATTTATATTTATTGTATGTTTATCAAAATACAAAAAATATAAAGCTATTAGAGAAGAACTACAGATGCAATATGATTCTGGATTGAACTATGATTATGAATATTTTAGAGATATTCCAGATGAGAAAAATGCTACTCCAGCAAAAGCTGTATATATGTATAATTTTAAAAAGAATGCATCATCTATGCAAAGTAAAATTTCAAAAATCTTCTCAGCAACAATGCTTAATTTATCATTAAAAGGATTAATTGCATTTGAGACTGTAAATGAAAAAGAAGTTAGAATAACAAGAACTTCAATTAAAGAGTATGTTAAACTTTCAGAAGATGAACAAATGATATATGATCTTTTAAAAGATGCTATGCTTGGAAAAGATTCAATTACTCCAAAAGAGTTTTCGAAATATGCATCAAAAGAATATGATTCTGTTTATATTAAATTAAATAGATTAGAAGATATTGTAAAAAGTCTTATAAAAGCTGAAGGTAAAATTTCAGATGGAAAATTAAAAATTGTAAAACAATGGAATTCTAAATTTGGACTTTATTTCATACTTGCTATACTTTCAACTATGTTTGTTATGATTGTACCTGCGTTGACACTTGGGTTATTTTTGTTAGCACATGCTTGTAGAAAAAATTCAAATTGTATTTCAATTCTTACAGATACAGGATTAGAAGAAGTTGCAATGTGGAAAGGTTTGAAAAAATACATGGAAGATTATTCTATGTTAAGTGATAAACTTGTTCCAGATATAGTTTTATGGGAAAAATATTTAGTATATGCAACAGCATTTGGAATTTCTAAGAAAGTTATAGATCAATTAAAAGCTGTTCACCCAGAAATGTTTATGGAAGCAAATGATTCTGGATTTGGAAATTATGCATATTGGCATATGATGACAAATTCAAGTTTTGGAAATAATGCATTTGATGACTTTAGCAAAGGACTAGAAAAAGTTTATAGTAGTGCACAATCTGCATATTCTATAGCTCACTCTTCAAGTAGTAGTGGCTCAGGAGGCGGAGGTGGATTCTCAGGAGGCGGAGGCGGCCGGAGGTGGCGGCGGAAGCTGTGGAGGCCGTTAAAATTCTTAGAAAGTAAAATTGTGCGAAAGGAGATTTTTAATGAAAAAGAAATTGCAAACTTTATTAATATTGATAATATTTTTAATAACTATCTTATGTGCAATAAATAAAACAACAGCAAGTGATTTAATTGGCATGATGAAAGTATATAAAATAAAAATCAATTTAATAAATGTAGATACAGAAGAATATACAATAGAATTAATTGATGGAATCTCAAATAGAATATTTGAATCTCAAGAAGGAAATAAAAAAGGAGAGCATGATTTTACGATTGCTACTGATTTGGATGAAAGTCATTTAACACATTATGGTATAAAAATAAAATTTAAAAATGGTGATGTAAAAAATTACGATTCAATTAATATAGATAGATTAATAAATATTGATAATAATGAAACAGATTCTACTTATAATTATGAATACAATTTAATAGTAAAATTGTTACCAAAAAGTGTTATTATTGGAATTGTTGTAATGCTTGCAATTGGTGCATTAGTTGCCTTGATTGTATTTTTGAAAAAACATAAAAAAAGAATTATATAATTTTGAAAATATATGTTGATTTTTTAAAATTTTTATAGTAAAATTTTTACAATGTAAAAAACGGAGGATGTAGATAAGATGTCAATTGGAAAAATAGCTAATAGAATAAAAAGCAAAACAGCTTTAATTTCTATTTCAATTTTTTCATTAACAATTTTATCTACATTTTTAATTTCAAAAATTGTTTATTTTAAATAAGACTAATATTTATTAGTCTTATTTTTTTGTAAATAATATACATAAGATATTTATAATAAAAATTATAGTAACTTTGAAATTTAAGAAAGGAAGAAAAAATGGTAGGATATTTAGTACTAGAAAATGGTGAAATCTTTGAGGGAGACAGAATTGGATATAACTTAGATACTGCTTGTGAAGTGGTTTTTAATACTTCAATGGTAGGATATATTGAAACACTTACAGATCCTTCATATTATGGACAAGGAATTGTTATGACTTATCCATTAATCGGAAATTATGGAGTAATGCCAGAAGATTATGAATCAGATGGAATATTTGCAAAAGCTGTATTTGTTCATGAAGTAGCAGAATTTGAAAGTAATTTTAGAACAAAATTTAATTTTGATAAGTTTTTAAGAGATTATAAAATTCCAGGATTAACAAATGTAAATACAAGAAAACTTGTAAGAGTTTTAAGAGATTCAGGAACAATGAAAGGATATTTAACTTCAAATATTTCAAACATAGATGAAATAATGAAAAAAATAAAAGATTATCATGTAGGAAAAGCAGTTGATAAAGTAACTTCAAATCAAGTAAGAGTATATGGTAGAGGAAAAACCAAAAAAGTAGCAGTGATTGATTATGGAGTAGAACATAATTTAATAAATTCTCTTTTAAAAAGAGATTGTGAAGTTACTGTATTTCCAGCAGGTACCGGAGCTGATAGAATTTTAGCTATGAAACCAAATGGAATTATGCTTTCGAATGGACCTGGAGATCCAGCTGACTATGAAACACAAATAAAGCAAGTAAAAAAATTATATGATTCAAATACTCCAATTATAGGAATAGCGTTTGGACATCAACTTATGGGGCTTGCAAATAATTTTAAAATAGGAAAATTAAAATATGGTCATAGAGGACCAAACCATCCAGTAAAAGATTTAAAACAAGATATAGTACATATAACTAACCAAAATCATGGTTACTATATAATAGAAGAAAGTATAGATAAAAAGATTGCAGAAGTATCACATGTGAATTTAAATGATGGAACAGTAGAAGGATTAAGATATAAAGATAAAAAAGTATTTACAATTCAATTTTATCCAGAAGATGCAGATTTTATATATGATGAGTTTATTGAAATGATGAAATAACTAATATAGTGATTTTGTAAATGAAAATATAAAGGAGAATAAAGATGCCAAAATATAAAGATATTAAAAAAGTTTTAGTTATAGGATCAGGACCAATTATAATTGGACAAGCAGCTGAGTTTGATTATGCTGGAACACAAGCTTGTAGAGAACTAAAGAAAGAAGGATTAGAAGTTGTTTTAATAAATTCAAATCCAGCAACTATAATGACAGATAAAAATATGGCAGATAAAATATATATAGAGCCACTAACAGTAGAAACAGTAAAGAAAATTATAAATATGGAAAAACCAGATAGTATTCTTCCAAACTTAGGTGGACAAACTGGACTTAACTTAGCGATGGAGCTTGAAGAATCTGGATTCTTAAAAGAGAAAAAAGTTAAACTTTTAGGAACTGGTGTTGATGGAATAAGAAATGCAGAAGACAGACAATGTTTTAAAGACATGATGGAATCAATTAATGAACCATGTATTGCAAGTAAAGTTGTTCATACTGTAGAAGATGCAGTAGAATTTACAAGAGAAATAGGACTTCCAGTAATTATTAGACCAGCATACACTTTAGGTGGTACTGGTGGTGGTATTGCTTATACCATGGAAGAACTTGAAGAAATTGCAGGTTCAGGAATAAGAATGTCAAGAGTAAATGAAATCTTAGTTGAAAAATGTATAACTGGATGGAAAGAAATTGAATTCGAAGTTATGAGAGATAGAAAAGGAAACGCAATAACAATTTGTAGTATGGAAAATGTTGACCCAGTTGGAGTTCATACAGGAGATAGTATAGTTGTTGCTCCTGCTCAAACATTATCAAACAAAGAATTTACAATGCTAAAAAAATCAGCATTAAAAATAATTGAAGCATTAAAAATAGAAGGTGGATGTAATGTTCAATTTGCACTTCATCCAACAAGTTTTGAATATGCTGTAATTGAGGTTAATCCAAGAGTTAGCCGTTCTTCAGCATTAGCATCGAAAGCTACAGGTTATCCTATAGCAAAAGTTGCTTGTAAAATAGCACTTGGATATACATTAGATGAAATAAGAAATGAAGTAACAGGAAAAACATATGCATGCTTTGAACCAACAATAGATTATGTAGTTGTAAAAGTTCCAAAATGGCCATTTAAAAAATTCTTAACAGCAAATAGAACTTTAGGAACTCAAATGAAAGCAACAGGAGAAGTAATGTCAATTGCTACAAATCTAGAAGCAGGTCTTATGAAAGCAATTCGTTCTTTAGAAGAAAATGTTGAATATTTAAAACTAGATAAATTAACTGATTTAGAAAAATCAGAAGTAGAAGAAAGATTAAGAATTGTTGATAATGAAAGATTATTTGTTATAGCAGAAGCTATAAGAAAAGAAATTGCAGTTGAAAGAATTTGTGAAATAACAAAAATAGATAGACTATTTGTTGGTGTTATTTACAAGTTAGTAAAAATGGAAAAAGAGCTTGAGCTTAATCAAATGAATTCAAAAATGCTTGAAAAAGCTAAAAAATTAGGATTTACAGATAAAATAATTGCTAAACTTTCAGGTAAAAAAGAAGAAGAAATCAAAAAATTAAGAGAGAAAAACAATATTGTAGCAAGCTTTAAAGTAGTTGATACATGTGCAGCAGAATTTGAAGCAAAAACTCCATATTATTACTCATCTTATGATGATGGATGTGAAGCCAAAAAATCAAACAAGAAAAAAGTAATGGTATTAGGATCAGGACCAATAAGAATTGGACAAGGAATTGAATTTGATTATTGTAGTGTTCATGGAGTTTGGGCATTAAAGAAACAAGGATATGAAACAATAATTGTAAATAACAATCCAGAAACAGTAAGTACAGATTTTGATATTGCTGATAAATTATATTTTGAACCACTAACAAGAGAAGATGTTGAAAATATAGTAAATGTAGAAAAACCAGAAGGAGCAATAGTTCAATTTGGTGGACAAACAGCAATTAAATTAACAAAAGATTTAACTGAAATGGGTGTTAAAATAATGGGAACTCAAGAAGTTGATATGGATAGAGCAGAAGATAGAAAAGAGTTTGATGAAGCATTAAATAATTGTGGAATTTTAAGACCAAAAGGAAGTACAATCTTTACAGTAGGAGAAGCAAAAGACGTAGCAAATAGACTAGGATATCCAGTTTTAGTAAGACCGTCTTATGTACTTGGTGGACAAGGTATGGCTATTGCTTATGATGATAAAGAAATTGAAACCTATGTAAATGAAATTAATACAATAGAACAAGAACATCCAATATTGGTTGATAAATATATATTAGGTAGAGAAGTAGAAGTCGATGCAATTTGTGATGGAGAAAATATTTTAATTCCAGGTATAATGGAACACTTGGAAAGAGCAGGAGTTCACTCTGGAGATAGTATTTCAGTATATCCAACACAAAATGTATCCAAAGAACATGAAAAGAAAATTATAGAATATACAGAAAAAATCGCAAAAGAATTAAATGTAATTGGTATTTTAAATATTCAATTTATAATTAGTGAAGGTGAAGTTTATATAATTGAAGTAAACCCACGTTCAAGTAGAACAGTTCCATATATTAGTAAGGTAACAAATCTTCCAATGATAGATATTGCTACTAAAGTAATACTTGGGAAGAAACTAAAAGATTTAGGATATGGAACAGGTCTTTATAAAAAAAGCGATTATATATGTGTAAAAATGCCAGTATTCTCATTTGAAAAAATTAAAAACGCTGATACATCATTAGGTCCTGAAATGAAATCAACAGGAGAAGTTTTAGGAGTTTCTAAAAAGTTTGAAAATGCAGTTTTAAAAGCTTTTATAGCAAGTGGTGCAAACGTATCTAAAAAAGGTGCAATATTAATAACTGTTAGAGACAAAGATAAAGAAGAAATGCTTCCAATGGCTAAGAAATTTAAAGAAAAAGGATTTGATATATATGCAACTTATGGAACATCAAAATTCTTAGAAGAAAATGGAGTAGAATCTACAATGATTGAAAAATTATGGGAAGGCAAGAACAGCATAATTGATTTAATTGAATCAGGTAAAATCAATTTTGTTGTAAATACTCCAACTAAAGGAAAACAATCCAATAGAGATGGATTTAAAATTAGAAGAATGGCTGTAGAATGTAAAATTCCTTGCTTTACATCATTAGATACAGTAAATGCTCTTTATAAAGCAATCGAAAATGATGTAGATGAAAAAGACTTGACCCCAGTTGACATCACTAAAATTTAATTCTATAATAAAAGGTGTAAGTATACGAAAGATGCTTAGGAGGCAATATTATGGAAGAAGAGAAAGTAAAAGTTACATATAATGGAAGAATGTATGATGCTTCTAAATATGGGAGTGGTTATAGCTTATATATAGATGGTGGATATATTACAAATTCATCTGATGGATGGAGATTTTCATTCTCGGATAGCGAGCATCCAGATTATTTCTTTTGGATAAAATACAGAAAAGATGGTTATATGGAATATGCAAATGATATGATGAAAAGACCAGGTTTTTCAGATGGAGTATATAAACCAGATACTTATTGTATGGGAACAATAGAAGATTCTGCAAGAACCTTATATTATGTATCTAAACAACTAGAAGCTCATGAAAAAATGGGTGTGTCTCCTGTAGAAGTATTAGAATTAAGATATAGAATGCTTGGAATGACATTAAAAATGTTAGGGTATGAATCTGTAAGTCAAGTTTTACATGGTGAACCAAATCCAGATATTTCAGTAGTAGATTTAAATAGAGCTGTTGAATTTATAGAAAAATATCCAGCATTTGCTCAATATGTTACAAAAGGAGGATATTCTAGCTCACCAACAGTTGAAGTAAGTATTCCTGCTGATTTTGATAAAGAAAAATTTAAAGAAGAATTTGTTGAAGCTAAACGAATGCTTGAAGAAGAAGAAAGAGCTTTTGATAGTAGAACGGAATTTTTTACCAATATAAGACATCCAATGATAAAATCTGATTTTGGATTAGGAATGAAAGAAAAAATGCCTTCATATGATTGGAAAACTTATTCTGAAACTGTAAAAAAACTAGGAAAATTAGTTTTAGGTTTTAATGCAGATTTATTAGCACCAGCAGAAAAAATGAAAATTGTACAAGCTACATCTTTAAAGAAAATGGATATGGAACGTCAAACTTTCTTAATAACACAAGTACCAGAAATGGATGAAGCGTTAGCAGCAGAATCTTATTACTTTATAGAGGAAGTAGAGAGCTTAGATAGAAAAATGCAAGAAGATTTACAAGATGAAAGAACTAGAAATTCGACTCCTGGAAAAGTAATGCAACAATTTGTAAATGAATTACAAGTTGAAGTTGATGATAGAAGAAAAGGAATTGAAAGAAGAGATTATTACAGAAATGTTTATCCATATGAAAAAGATCCGAAAGAAAGACAAAAAGCATTAGAAAAGTTTTATGGAATAAAGATACCAGAATCACAAGATGATGGTGGAACTGAAAAAGAAAATGATAGTAAAGAAAGAGAACAAGGAGAATAGATTAGGATAACATAAATATATATAGTATAATTATAAAATATAAAAAATCAAAATTGTTAAAATGCAATTTTGATTTTTTTTGTTTCTAAAATATTTGTAAAAAATACTAGAATAGTATTAATAAAATATGTTGTAATTTTGTTCTTTTTAACATCTAGTTTTGAACTCTAAGTGCGCTTGAGAGTAGAAACTGACTGGATATTCATTTTTAAGAAAATGTTGCAAAATTTATTAAAAGAATGTATAATGTTTTTGAATTTTTGAAAAGAAATTAGTTTTAAAAATTTAATCTTAATAGAACAGGAAATATTCTATGAACAAAACAAAGAGAAAAATATTTGAAACGTCATTAAAACTTTTTTCAGAAAAAGGTTATGATGCAACAAGTATAGAAGAAATTACAGCGACAGTTGGAGTTGCTAAAGGAACACTATATTATCATTTTAGTAGTAAAGAAGAAATTTTCAACTTTTTAGTTGAAGAGGGAATGAAACTTCTAATTAATAGTATAGAAATAAAAATTGGTAGATGCGATAATGTGTTAGATAAAATAAAGGCGGTTTCACTAATACAATTAAAAGCTGTTGCAAAATACGAAAACTTACTTACAATTGTTCTTAGCCAAGTATGGGGTAATGAAACAAGAAATGTATTTTGTAAAGAAAAAGTAATGGAATATGTTGATACTATTCAAAAAATTGTACAAGAAGGTGTAGATAATGGAGATATTGTAGAATGTGATGCAGAAGTTTTAGCGTCAGAAATTTTCTCACTTACTTGTTCAACATTAATTTATAGAAGAAAAGCAAATTTAGAACAAATAGATGTACAAAGAATATACAAAGAATACGAAAAAACATTATTTAATAAATTAGTAAAAAGGATGGAAGATTAAAATGGGAGAAAGAATAAACAAAGGATGCTTGAGAGTTTATAATGAAAAGAAATTTAACAATTTAAAAGAAATAATCAATAATTCTAAAGAAGTATTTGGAAACGAAGCTGCTTTTAAATTTAAAAATCCAGAAACAAAAGAGATGTATACAATGTCATATAATGATTATATTGATGATGTTAATGCGTTAGGAACAGCCTTAATTAGTATTGGATTAAAAGATAAAAGAATTGGTGTTATAGGTGAAAACAGATATGAATGGGAAGAAGCTTATTTATCTATAACTTGCGGTACAGGAATTGTTGTTCCGCTTGACAAAGCTTTAACAGAAAAAGAACTTTTAAGTTTAATCGAAAGATCTGAAATTGAAGCAATTTTTTATACTTCAAAATATACAGAAGTAATGGAAAAAGCTCAAAAAGAAAATATAGGAAAAATAAAATTCTATATTTCAATGGATTTAGAAGAAAAAACAGGAAATATTTATTCTCAAAAAGAATTAATTAAATTAGGAAAAGGTTTAATAAAAAATGGTTCAAGAAGTTTCTTAGATGCTGAAATTGATAATAATTCAATGGCAGTAATGCTATTTACATCAGGAACAACATCTCAATCAAAAGCTGTAATGTTATCTCATACAAATTTAACAACAAATATACATGATATTACATCAATATTTGATATTAGAAAAGGTGACATTTTACTTTCTTTCTTACCATTACACCATGTTTTTGAATGTACAGTTGGATTCTTGTTTGCAATGAGTGTTGGTGCAACAATTGCTTTTTGTGAAGGAATTAGACATATAGCTGATAACTTAAAAGAATTTGAAGTAACAGTTATGATTGC
>CAZPAF010000055.1:0-9380 GCA_964584475.1 uncultured Lachnospiraceae bacterium
CTGTAAGTCTTTTAATATTTAAAGCTACTTCTCTTCTTAAGTCACCTTCAACTTTTAAACCTTCCATAGCTTTTCTTAAATTTGCTACTTCATCATCTGTTAAATCTTTTACTCTAGTATCTGGATTAACACCAGCTTCTTTAAGAATTTTTTGAGATGTAGGTAATCCTATACCATATATATATGTTAATCCTATCTCAACTCTTTTTTCTCTAGGTAAATCAACTCCTGCTAAACGAGCCATATTTTTTTGCACCTCCATAAATTTTTAACTTTACTTTGTTTGTTTTTGCTGTTTTATTGGTTGCCATACATAATCAAACCTGAAATGTACTATACTCATATACAATTATAAGCATAATAGTAATCTAATTATTTTTGACATATATATAAACACAATTATGAATATCATTTCTGACAGCCGCTCCATATTTGTGTTGATATCTAAAAAATTTTAATTTTTAATTAGCCTTGTCTTTGTTTATGTTTTGGGTTTTCGCAAATTACTCTAACAACGCCTTTTCTTTTGATTATTTTGCATTTTTCGCAAATTTTTTTAACTGATGGTCTTACTTTCATTTTATTCCCTCCTAAATTATTATTTATCGAGATAAGTTAATTCCCATACAAGTTCTTGTACACACCAAACTTCTACTTTTTAGGAATGTCCCTTATTTTTTTTGAAACCATTATTTTGCTCTCCAAGTAATTCTTCCTTTTGTTAAATCATATGGTGATAATTCTAGTTTTACTTTGTCGCCTGGTAATATTTTAATATAATTCATTCTTAGTTTTCCTGAAATGTGAGCTAATACTTGATGCCCATTTTCTAGTTCTACTTTAAAGTTAGTATTTGGTAAAGTTTCAACAACTGTTCCTTCAACTTCAATTACATCTTCCTTAGACAAATTTTTAACCTCCTTACTTAAAGCGCAAAAAGCCTATATAAGGCTATTTATCGCGTATTTCGCTGCTTTTAGAGCAGTAATCTTAAACATTATAACCGATTTTCCTTGTAATGTCAATAGTTTTGGTATATTTTTTTAACATTATTTACCAATATTTTTTATAAAGAATTTAACTGATTTTTATAGTGTTTTTTATTAAAAATTATACTTTTTCTATAATAAAGTTAATACTTTAGGTTCGTTTTCAGTAATTAATATTGTATTTTCATAATGTGCTGATAAACTACCATCTTGAGTAGCTATTGTCCATCCATCATCTAATTCCCAAATATCTTGTCTTCCAGCCATTACCATAGGTTCAATACATATTGTCATTCCTGGTTCTAATCTTGGTCCACGACCTGCTTTTCCAATATTTGGAACTCCAGGTTCTTCATGCATTTCTTTACCTATACCATGTCCTTGAAATTCTCTAACTAAATTAAATCCAAAGCTTCTTACATATGATTCTACTGCATTTGAAATATCTCCAATTCTATTTCCAGGTTTGGCCATTTTTAGTCCTTCAAAAAATGCTTGTTTCGTAACTGCAACAAGTTCCTCTGCTTCTTTTGAGCATTTACCAACTAAGAATGTTCTCGCAGCATCTCCATGATATCCGTTTTTTAAAACAACTAAATCAACACTTACAAGATCTCCATCTCTAATAATAATATCTTTTGATGGAATACCATGAATTACCACATCATTTATAGAAACACATAATGTTCCTGGAAAATTTGGTACTCCTCTTACTCCACTTGGATATCCTTTTTGTGCAGGAATTCCTCCATGTTCTTTTATGAATTTCTCAGCTAAATGATCTAATTCTAAAGTTGACATTCCTGGTTTAATTATTTTTTCTATATATTCATAAGTTAATGCAGTTATTCTGCAAGCTTCTTGCATTAATTCTATTTCTCTTTTTGATTTTATTGTAATCATAAAAGTTTCCTTTCTACTTTTAATTAAAGAATTTCTTTTTAACGAATAATATTCTTTTTATTTATATTCTTTATACAAACAAAATTGAAGTTACTGCTTTAATTTGTAATGTTTAAAACCGTAACCTCAAATTTCATTAGTGTTTATATTATTTGTTTCTTAAATAATCAATAACATCTTTTGCAACTTCATTTTTCATTCTGTTTACAGATTTACTTAAAACAGTTGAATATAAAGCTCCTGTATTTTTATAATAGTCAGCAACTGGTGCTGTTTCTTTATGATATACTGCTAATCTATTTTTTGCACTTTCTAATTTATCATCATCTCTTTGATAAACTTCTGATCCGCATTTATCACAAATTCCTTCAACTTTTGTTGGATTTAACAAAGTATTATAAATTGCTTTACATGCTGAATTTTTACAAATTCTTCTTGTTGTAATTCTTTCTAAAATTTCTTCTTCTGGTGTTTCTAAATTTACAACTATATCAATCTTTTTATTTGCTGCTGTTAACATTTTATCTAGTTCTTCAGCTTGTTTTACAGTTCTTGGGAAACCGTCTAAAATTAATCCTGATTCAACATCTTTTTCTGTTAATCTTCCAGCAATCATATTTACTGTAATATCATCTGGTACTAAACATCCCTTTGTCATATATTCATTAGCTTTTTTTCCAAGCTCTGTTCCTTCACTAATATTTTTTCTAAATATATCTCCACTTGATATTGCAGGTATATTAAATTCTTTTGATAAAATTTCTGCAACACTTCCTTTTCCTGAAGCTGGAGCTCCTAACATAATAATAATCATACTTTGTCATCCTTTCTACTACCTAAAACTATTAATTAGTTATTTTTCCTAATTTTACACATCTATTTTAGTCCATTTTACTAGTTTTGTCAATTATTTCACGAGGAAATCACAAAACAAAAATCGCCATCAAAATTTTCTTTTTGATAGCGATTTGATAATCCCATTTATTTAATTGATTTACTATTTCTCTAAGAAACCTTTATAATGTCTCATTATTAATTGAGATTCTAATTGTTGTACTGTTTCTAATGCAACACCAACTACGATAAGTATTGATGTACCACCAAAAGATATATCTATGCTAGAGAATCTAGCAAGAATAGGAAGTATTGCAATTAAACTTAAGAATATTGCACCAAACCATGTTAATTTTGCAAGGATTGATGTTAAATAATCTGTTGTAGGTTTTCCAGCTCTAATACCTGGAATAAATCCTCCGTTTTGTTTAATATTTGTAGCTACTTCTGCTGGATTAAATGTTGCATAAGTATAGAAGAATGTGAATCCTACTATCAATAGTAAATATACTATTGCATTTGCTAATGAATATCCCCAAGGAACAGCTGATGTAGATGTTGCAATTGAGAAATTATATAAACCAGCAAGGAATCCTGTTCCTCCTATTTTATCTGGAGCAAAAATTTGAACCATCATTGCAGGGAATGTCATGAATGATGAGGCAAATATTACTGGCATTACTCCAGCCATTGCAAGTTTAAGTGGAATATGTGTATTTTGTCCACCATACATTTTTCTTCCAACAACTTTTTTTGCATATTGAACTGGAACTTTTCTTTCAGCTTGTTGTACAAATACAACACCAGCAACTAATAATATTGCTCCAACAATTATAGCTAAAGTTGTTACAATACCTACTGTACTAATTCCTTCAGCTGTTACAATTAAGTTCCACATAGTAACTAATCCACCTGGTAAACCAGAAATAATACCAATAAAGATAATCATTGAAATACCATTTCCGATACCTTTATTTGTAATTTGATCTCCAAGCCACATTAAGACTGCAGTACCTGTTACTAAAGATAATACAACCATTGATCCTGTTAAGAATCCAGGATCGATAAATATACCAGAATCTTTATAAGCTATGTAGATACCTAATCCTTGAATTAAAGATAGTACTAATGCTAATAATTTTGTATATTTATTTATTTTTTGTTTACCAGCTTCTCCACCTTCTTTCATCATCTTTTCAAGAGCTGGAATTATCATTCCAAGCAATTGAATAACGATTGATGCTGTAATGTAAGGTGTTATTGTCATTGAGAAAATTGATAAATTTGAAAAAGCACCACCTGAAATTGTATTAATTAATCCTGTTAGAGTTCCTGTTGACATTTTCATAGACTCAGCAAGAGCTATTGTATCAACACCTGGTACTGTTATAAAACAACCAAATCTAAATATTACGATTAATAATAATGTATATAACAATTTCTTTCTTACTTCTGGGGTTTTTAATGCATTTTTAATAGTTTTAAACAACTAAATCACCTCAATCTTTCCACCTGCAGCTTCGATTTTTTCTGCAGCAGCTTTAGTAAATCTTTTTGCCTTAACTGTTAACTTTTTATCTAAGTTTCCTGTAGCTAAAACAACTATTCCATCGTTGATTTTTCCAATTATTCCTTCTGCTAATAAGCTTTCAGCTGTAACTTCTGTAGCTTCTGATTTATTAAGCATTGTTAAAGTTACTTCTGTATAATTTTTAGCATGAATATTTGTAAATCCTCTTTTTGGTAATCTTCTATATAATGGAGTTTGACCACCTTCGAATCCTCTTCTAACTCCACCACCGCTTCTTGCTTTTTGTCCTTTATGTCCTCTTCCTGAAGTTTTTCCAAGACCAGATCCCATTCCACGTCCAACTCTTTTTCTTGTTTGTTTTTTTACTGCTGGTCCAATGTTTCCTAATTCCATCGTGTTTGCACCTCCTCTTTATGATTTTATTATTTTCGATTTTTATTATATCATTAATAAATTCAATTTCAAATAAATTTATAAAAATAATATAAATTTATTTTTTTGCATTTTAAATAAATCTTAGGTACCTCTTAAAGTTACCTAAAAGGTAACCTAAGTTTATTATATTTTATTTGGTTTAATATTAAACTATTTCGCTAACTTTTTTTCCTCTTTTTTTAGCTACTGCTTCTGCAGTTTGCATATTTTTAAGAGCATCTATTGTAGCAAAAACAACGTTTCTTGGATTGTTTGTTCCAATAACTTTTGTTTTAATATCTTTATATCCTGCAAGTTCAAGAACAGGTCTAACACTACCACCAGCGATAACTCCAGTACCTTTAGCTCCTGGTTTTAACATTACGCTAGCACTTCCGAATTTACCAACATATTCATGTGGTATAGTTGTTCCAACGATTGGAACTGTTATTAAGTTCTTTTTAGCTTCTTCAATAGCTTTTTTGATTGCATCTGGAACTTCAGCAGCTTTACCATTTCCAACACCGATGTGTCCGTTTTCATCTCCAACAACTACAACAGCGCTAAATCTAAATGTTCTACCACCTTTAACAACTTTTGCAACTCTATTGATAGCAACTACAGTCTCTTTTAATTCTACTGATTTTTCTTCCATGAGAAATTTTTTCCTCCATTTCTTTCAAAAGTTTCGATTAGAAATCTAATCCTGCCTCACGTGCTGCTTCAGCTAATTCTTTAACAACACCGTGATATATAAATCCACCTCTATCAAATACTACTGATTTGATATTTTTTTCTAAAGCTTTTTTTGCTATAGCTGCACCAACTTCTTTAGCAGCTTCTTTGTTAGCTTTTTTTGTTTTAATCTCATCATTTAATGTTGATACATATACTAATGTTTCAGCTTTTGCATCATCAATAATTTGAGCTGTTATATTTTTATTAGATTTACTTACTGCAAGTCTAGGACATTCAGCTGTACCGCTTATTTTAGTACGAACTCTAGCATGTCTTCTATCTCTTTCAGCTTTTCTATTTATTTTGCTAATCATTATATTTCTCCTTTCTAGGTTTTTCCTTCTAGGGGTATATCTAATCCCTTAAATTATTTTGGTATATTTCCTTTAAGGGATTAAATATACCCCCTAAAGTAAACTATAACCTAATATGAACATTATTTTAATTAGTCAATTAATTTCTATTTTTTACCAGCTTTACCTTCTTTACGTCTAATAACTTCTTCAGCATATTTAATACCTTTACCTCTATATACTTCAGGTGGTCTTTTTGTTCTGATAACAGCTGCTGTTTGACCTACTAATTCTTTATCCATTCCTTTAACGATGATTTCGTTTGGGTTTGGTACATCAAAAGTAATTCCTGCTGGAGCTTCAACTTCTACAGGATGAGAATAACCTAAGTTTAATAATAAGTTATTTCCTTTTTTGCTTGCTCTGTATCCAACACCATTTACTTCTAATTTTCTTTCGAATCCTTTTACTGTTCCTTCAATCATGTTATTTAATAATGTTCTTGTTAAACCATGTAAGCTTCTATTAGCTGGTTCATTGTTTGGTCTAACGATAGTTATAACATTACCATCAAGATTGATTTTCATATCTTTATGAAATTCTTTCTCTAAAGTTCCTTTAGGTCCTTTTACAGTAACGTTTTGTCCGTTTACTTTTACTTCAACACCTTCTGGTACTGTAATAGGTTTATTTCCTATTCTAGACATTTTATATTTCCTCCTTCTTTAAATTTTCTGCCTTAGCTTAAATTATTTTAAAGACATTTAATTAATTTTATTTTATAAATTGTTTTCTAAAAATTACCAGATATAAGCTAATACTTCTCCACCTATACCTAATTCTCTTGCTTTTTTATCTGTCATAATTCCTTTTGAAGTAGAAATTAAAGCAATTCCTAATCCATTTAATACTTTTGGTAATTCATCTTTAGATGCATAGATTCTTAAACCAGGTTTACTGATTCTTCTTAATCCATCTATAACTCTATTACCTTTCTCATCGTATTTTAATGTGATTCTGATAATTCCTTGAACTTCACTTTCGATTTCTTCAAAAGATTTAATATAACCTTCTTCAAGTAATGTTTCAGCAATAGCTTTTTTCATTTTTGATGATGGAACATCAACTGTTTTGAATTTTTGGCTATTTGCATTTCTAATTCTTGTTAGCATATCTGCTATTGGGTCAGTTGTATTCACTTTGTTTACCCTCCTTTTTCAATATTTTATATTTCTTCAATTATTTTCTTTAAATATTACCAGCTTGCTTTTTTAACTCCTGGTATTTCTCCTTTATGAGCTAATTCTCTAAAGCAAACACGGCAAATTCCAAATTTTCTAATATATGAGTGTGGTCTTCCACAAATTTTGCATCTGTTATATTGTCTTGTAGCAAATTTTTGTGGTTTAGCACATTTTACTTTTAATGATTTTTTAGCCATTTTTTTCTCCTTTCCTAAAAACTCATTTATTGTAATAACTCAAGATTTTTTGAGTCCGTGATAATTATTAATTTTAATTATGCTCTAAATGGCATTCCTAATAAACTTAATAATTCTTTAGCTTCTTCATCAGATTTAGCTGTTGTTACGAATATAATATCCATTCCTCTTAATTTATCTACTTTATCATATTCGATTTCTGGGAATATTAATTGTTCTTTAACACCCATTGAGTAGTTTCCTCTACCATCAAAAGAGTTAGCTGATACTCCTCTAAAGTCTCTTACTCTAGGAAGAGCTACATTGAATAGTTTGTATGCAAAATCATACATTTTTCCTGCTCTTAATGTAACTTTGCATCCTATTTTAGCTCCCTCTCTTAATTTGAATGCTGCGATTGATTTTTTAGCTTTTGTTACGATTGGTCTTTGACCTGTAATAATGCTTAAATCATTCATAGCGTTATCTAAAGCTTTAGGATTATCTTTTGTTTCTCCTAATCCTATATTTATAACTATTTTCTCTAATTTAGGAACTTGCATTACTGATGAATAATTAAATTTTTTCATCATTGCTGGAACTACTTCTTTTACATATTGTTCTTTAAGTGCTTCCATCTGCTTTTTGTCCTCCTTCCATTAATTTTTATTTATATGTTTTTAATTATTTTAATTTTGCACCGCATTTTTTGCAAACACGTACTTTTTCACCTTTTTCTTCAACATATCCGATTTTTGTAGCTTTACCACATTTTGAACATACTACATTAACTTTTGCGCTATGTATTGCACATTCAACTGAGATAATTCCACTTTCTTCACCTTGTTTTCTGGCTTTAACGTGTTTTTTTCTAATATTTACACCTTTAACAACGATTTTGTTTGTTTTTGGTATAATTTCTAAAACTTCACCTGTTTTTCCTTTATCATTTCCTGATAAAACTTTAACAGTATCACCTTTTCTTATTCTCAATTTATTCACCTCTTTTTCGCATATTTTATAAATAAGGTCGTAGACCTTTGTCTACATCGATTAATTTCTTATTATAATACCTCTGGAGCTAAAGAAAGAATTTTCATATATTCTTTATCTCTTAATTCTCTAGCTACTGGCCCAAATATACGTGTTCCTTTTGGTGTTCCGTCTTCACGGATTATAACAGCTGCATTTTCATCAAATTTTAAATAAGAACCGTCAGCTCTTCTTATACCTTTTTTAGTTCTTACTACTACAGCTTTTACAACTTCACCTTTTTTAACAACGCCACCTGGTGTAGCTGTTTTAACAGAAGCCATTATTATATCTCCAACTTCAGCATATTTTCTATGTGAACCACCTAAACATCTAATGCACATAATTTCTTTTGCACCAGTGTTGTCAGCTACTTTTAATTTAGTTTGTTGCTGTACCATTATTAGTTCCTCCTTTTAAATTTTAACGATATATCTATAAAGATATTTATTTCTATTTAATAACTGCTTTCTCAACAATTCTTACAACTCTGAATCTTTTATCTTTTGATAAAGGTCTTGTTTCCATAACTTCAACTTTATCTCCAGCTTTACATTCGTTGTTTTCATCATGAGCTTTTAATTTATATGTTCTTTTAACTGTTTTGCTATACATTGGGTGGCGGTACTTTTTGGGGGAAACCATGACCTTTGAGGAACTGAAGGAAAAAGCCCGATCGCTTCCATATGCGCCCGGTGTTTATATCATGCGGGACAAAGCCGATAAGGTGATTTACGTCGGTAAAGCAAAAAAGCTGAAAAACCGGGTCAGCCAATACTTTCAGGACACAGCTTCTCACAGTCCCAAAACCCGGATCATGGTCAGCAAAATCCACCACTTCGATGTGATTGTGGCTGCATCCGAGTTCGAAGCCCTGGTTCTGGAGTGTTCTCTGATAAAGCGGTATATGCCCAAGTATAACATTCTGCTGAAGGATGACAAAGGCTATCCCTATATCCGCCTGGACATGAAGCAGGAATTTCCCACTTTAACTATGGTCAATAAAGTTACGGATGACGGTGCAGAGTATTTTGGTCCTTATGGAGGAAGAAGCATTACTCAGTCGGTATTGGATACCATTTTCGGAATTTTGAAGCTTCCCAACTGCTCCAAATCCTTTCCCAAGGACTTAGGGAAAGGGAGACCTTGTCTTCATTACCACATGAAGCAATGCGCCGGCTGGTGCATGGGAGAACATTCAAAAGAAGAATACCGCAATACCATGC
>CAZPAF010000056.1:0-9089 GCA_964584475.1 uncultured Lachnospiraceae bacterium
ATATAGCAAGAAGTAGAAATCAAGTAACAACATTTGGAAAATTTTTAGATCCTTTAGCTGATAAAATATTAGTTTTAACAGCTCTTGTAATGTTAGTAGAATATGGAAAAATTCCAGCATGGATACCTGTTATAGTTTTAGCTAGAGAATTTTTAGTATCTGGATATAGATTAGTTGCTGTAGAAAAAGGTGGAAAAGTAATAGCTGCGTCAATTTGGGGAAAATTAAAAACAGTTACTCAAATGATTGCTATAATCTTACTTTTTATAGATAGATTTAATTTCTTTGATTTTATAATTGCAAACACAAGCAAAGCTGAAGCAATGGCAAGCAGTATTCAAATATATATGACAACACCAGAAATAGTATTTAACGTAATTACATCTGTATTGATGCTTGTTTCAGTTGTTGCTACAATATTCTCTGGATATGATTATTTAAAAGGTGGAAAAGATTTATTTAAAGATAAAGAATAAGGATTGGAAAATCATGAATAAAAAAGACGCAGGAAAAAGAATTAAAGAATTAAAAGAAATAACTAATTATCATGCAAAAAAATACTATGATGAAGATAATCCGGAAATAAGTGATTTTGAGTATGATATGTTAATGTTAGAATTAAGAAATCTTGAAAAGGAATTTCCAGAATTCGTAACTTCAGATTCGCTGACACAGCATGTTGGAGGAAATGTTAAAGAAGGTTTTGAAAAAGTTGAACATGAAGTTCCACTTCAAAGCTTGCAAGATATATTTGATTTTAACGAGTTATATGCATTTGATGAAAGAGTAAGAAAAGCTTTAGAAAAAGAAACTGAAATTGAAGATGGACAAATAGAATTCTTTGAAGATGAAAACAAAAAAGAGAAAAAATTAGATTTAAAATATATTGTAGAAACAAAGATAGACGGACTTTCAGTTAGCTTAGAATATAAAAACGGTATATTCATAAGAGGAGCAACTAGAGGAAACGGTTTAGTTGGAGAAGATATTACTGAAAATTTAAAAACAATAAAAAATATTCCTAAAAAACTTAAAGAACCGATAGATATAACTGTTAGAGGAGAAGTATTTATTGGTAAAAAAGAATTTGATGAAATGAATGAAGAAAGACAAGCAAATGAAGAAACCTTATTTGCAAATGCTAGAAATGCAGCTGCTGGTTCTCTTCGTCAATTAGATAATCAAATTACAGCCTCAAGACCTTTAGATATTTATATATTTAATGTTCAAAAATCAGATACAATAAATTTTACTTCACATTTAGAATCATTAGAATACTTAGAAAAAATTGGATTTAATGTAAATCCAGTAAAAGTAAAATGTGAAACAGTAGAAGAAGTAATAAAAGAAATTGAAAAAATTGGAGAAAAAAGAGAAGATTTAACATTTGGAATAGATGGAGCTGTTATTAAGGTTGATAACTTAGAGCAAAGAGAAATTTTAGGAACAAATTATAAAACTCCAAAATGGGCAATTGCTTATAAATATCCACCAGAACAAAAAGAAACAATTTTAAAAGAAATCGCATTCCAAGTAGGAAGAACTGGTGCAATTACTCCAATGGCAATATTAGAACCAGTAAAAGTAGCTGGGTCAACAATTTCTAAAACAACTCTTCATAATGAAGATTTTATTAAAGAAAAAGATTTAAGAGTTGGAGATACAGTAATAATTCAAAAAGCTGGAGATGTAATTCCTGAAGTTGTTGGAGTACTAAAGAATAAAAGAACAGGAAATGAACCAGAATTCAAAATGCTTGATAAATGTCCAGTATGTGGAGCTGACGCAGTGAGAGAAGAAGGCGAAGCGGCTGTTCGTTGTATTGGTATTGAATGTCCGGCAAAACAATATAGAAATATTCTTCACTTTGTTTCAAGAGAAGCAATGAATATAAAAGGAATTGGAGATAGTATTGTTGAAGAGTTATTAAATAGAAAATTAATTTCAAATATTGCTGATTTATATAATTTGAAACTAGAAGATATAGCGTCTTTAAAGAAAAATGGAACAAAATTTGCACAGAATTTAATAGATTCATTAAATGAAAGTAAAAATAATGAATTTTATAGATTAATAAACGGTCTTGGAATAAGACATATTGGTGTAAAGGCTGCAAAGCAATTAGCCAAAAGATACAAATCAATTGATGAACTAAGCTCTGCAAGTTATGAAAGCTTACTTGAAATTGATGATATGGGAGAAATAATGGCAAAAAGCGTTTATGAATTTTTCTCTCAAGAACAAACTAAAGATTTAATTGAAAAATTTAAAAATTATGGAATAAATATGACAGAAGAAGCAAATGAAAATTCAGATAATAGATTTGAAGGAATGATATTTGTTTTAACTGGAGGATTAGAAAATTATTCTAGAAAAGAAGCGGAAGAGATAATCGAAAAGTTTGGTGGAAAAACTTCATCTTCAGTGTCTAAAAAAACATCTTATGTTTTAGCAGGAGAAGATAGTGGAAGTAAGCTTATAAAAGCTCAAAGTTTAGGTGTTACCGTTATAACAGAACAGGATTTTATAGATATGATAAAATAAAATTTAAGGAGATAAAAAATGAAAGAAGAAACAAAAGAAAAATTTTTATTTCATGATACAGTGATATCATGGGCATGCATTATTTGGGCAGTTGCATCAGTTGGTTTAATGATGTATTTTTCAGGATTAAATCAAGTAACATTTGCAATAATGACATTTGGACAATTATTTTTAATAATGGGAATTATAGCAATTGTTAGAAAACAAGCTACTGGAGGAATTCTTACAGTTACAGGAATTGGATGTATGATTATTCCTGCAATTAACGAATGGGGACATCTATTTTGGAATATAAGTGCACCAAGTAATATATTTCCGATATTTGCAACAATTGCATTTTGCTTGATAGGATTAAGCATGTTAATAATGCCAGGTGTTTTAGAAAATATGGCTGAAAGAAGATGTAAAAAAGTTGTAAAAGGTGAAATTGTTGATTATAAAACAACAACATTAACTGATGGACAAACAGCTTATGCTCCAGTATATTCTTTTACAATTGATGAAAAAACATATGTAGTTACAAGAAAACAATATTCAAGAAAACAAGTTGCTACGGTTGGAACAAGAGTTGAATTAAAAGTAAATGAAAAAAATCCAGAAGATATTTATTTTGAAGCTTCTAAAGCATCAAAAATGTTAGTATATATTTTTGGAATGAGTTTTCTTATCACAGGAATAGGAATGCTTTTAACTGTTTTAGCAGAAATTCAATAATAGTAGAAGAGAAGTAGATGAAAGGGACTTTAAAGTGGAAAGAAATTATACTTTTGAAATGTTTTGGGAAGATTTAGATAATGGATATAGAATATATTATACTTATATGGATTGCAGATATTTGCTTTATAAGTTAACTCAAAACTGTTATAAAAATGAATTAGTTCAAGCTCCCGAAAAATGTCCACATCAAAAAAATGCTATGTATACTTTAAAAAGAGTAAAAGAATTATTTCCATTTATGGAAAATATGGAATATGACATAGGCATATAAATTGGAGGATGTAAAATTTGGAAAGAAATATTCTGTCGCCAGATACTTTTGATACTGAAGAAGAGTTATCAGAATTATCTTTAAGACCAAAAAAATTAAGTGAATATATTGGGCAAACTAAAGTAAAAGAAAATATGAAGATTTACATAGAAGCTGCAAAAAAAAGAGGAGAAGCTTTAGACCATGTGCTTTTATATGGACCGCCGGGACTTGGAAAAACAACATTATCAAATATAATAGCAAATGAAATGGAATCTAACATAAAAACAACTTCTGGGCCTGCAATAGAAAGACCAGGAGATTTAGCGGCACTTCTTACAAATCTTTCAGAAAATGATGTTTTATTCATTGATGAAATACATAGAATGAATAAAAATATTGAGGAAATATTATATCCAGCATTAGAAGATTTTTGCTTAGATATAATAATTGGAAAAGGACCAACAGCAAAATCTATAAGACTAGATCTTCCAAGATTTACTTTGGTTGGAGCAACGACAAGAGTTGGATCTTTATCAACCCCATTAAGAGATAGATTTGGAATTGTTTCAAGGTTAGAGTTATATTCTGTTGAAGAATTAACAACAATTATTGAAAGATCTAGTGAAATTTTAGGAATAAGTATTGATAAAGAAGCTGCAGAGGAACTTGCAAAACGTTCTAGAGGTACTCCTAGAATTGCAAATAGATTCTTAAAAAGAGTAAGAGATTATGCAATTGTTTTGGGGGATGGAAATATTACTTTAGAAATTGCAAGAACTGCTTTAGAAAAACTTGAAGTTGACGAATTAGGATTAGATAATACAGATAGAAAAATATTAGAAACAATTATATATAAATATGCAGGAAAAGCAGTAGGAGTTGAAACTTTGGCTGCAACAATAAATGAAGAAGTAGAAACAATTGAAGATGTTTATGAACCATATTTAATGCAAATTGGATTTTTGGCAAGAACACCAAGAGGAAGGGTTGCAACAGCAACTGCTTATGAACACTTAGGTATTGAATATAATCCTTGTAATTGTAATAAATAAGGATGTAATATAAATCTAGTAAAAAACTTAAAAAGTGAATTTGGAAAGGATAAAAAATGAAAAAAGTTATAATTATAGGTGCTGGACCAGCGGGATTAACTGCTGGATACGAATTAGTAAAAGATGAAAATAAAGATTACGAAGTTGTAATTTTAGAAGAAACAAATGAGATTGGTGGTATATCAAGAACTGTTAAATATAATGGAAACAGAATGGATATAGGTGGACACAGATTTTTCTCTAAAGACAGTAGAGTTATGGATTTCTGGGAAGAACTTATGCCAATACAAGGAGTAAATTCTTTTGATGATGAAAAATTAGGAAGAATAAAACCTTTAAAAGAAGGTGGTCCAAATCCTGAAAAAGAAGATACAGTAATGCTTGTTAGAAACAGAGTTTCAAGAATTTATTATCTAAAAAAATTCTTTGATTATCCAATTAGTTTAAAATTACAAACATTTACTAACATGGGACTTATAAGAACAATAAAAGCAGGTTTTAGTTATTTAAAAACTAGATTTGTAAAAAAAGAAGAAAATTCATTAGAAAACTTCTATATAAATAGATTTGGAAAAGTTTTATATAGTATGTTTTTTGAAAAATATACAGAGAAATTATGGGGAAGACATCCTAAAGAAATTTCAGCAGATTGGGGTTCTCAAAGAGTTAAAGGTTTATCTATAACTGCTGTATTAAAAGATGCTATAGGAAAAATCTTTGGTGGTAAAAAGAAAAAATCTGTTGAAACATCATTAATAGAAGAATTCTGGTATCCAAAGTACGGACCAGGACAATTATGGGAAACATTAGCAGATAAATTTGAGTCAAAAGGTGGAAAACTTTTAAAAGGATATTCTGTTAAAAAATTAAATGTAGAAAATAACCAAGTTAAAAGCGTAGTTTGTATGGTAAATGGAACAGAAGTAATACTAGAAGGAGATATTTTTGTTTCTTCAATGCCTGTTAGAGATTTGGTTTTAGGATTTGATGGACAAAAAGCTCCAGATGAAATGGTAGAAATAGCAAAAGGACTTCCTTATGTTGATTTCCAAACAGTAGGTGTTTTAGTAAATAAAATCAAATTAAAAAATAAAACTAAAATGAAAACTCTTGGAAACATAGTTCCAGATTGTTGGATTTATGTTCAAGAACCAGAAGTAAAAATGTTAAGATTACAAATTTTTAATAACTGGTCTCCATATTTAGTTAAAGATGCTGAAAATACAGTTTGGATAGGTTTAGAATATACTTGTCAAGAAGGTGACAAATACTGGAATATGAGTGATAAAGAATTCTCAGAATTTGCAATTAATGAACTTGCAAGTATGAACATTATTGATAAAGAAGATGTTATTGATTCTCATAGAGAAAAAGTTAAAAAAGCATATCCTGCTTATTTTGATACTTATGAACATATGGATAAATTAGTGGAATATTTAAATACTATTCCAAACCTTTATTGTGTTGGTAGAAATGGTCAACATAGATATAACAATATGGATCATTCAATGGCTACATCTTTTGAAGCTGTTAAAAATATTAAATCAGGAGAAGCTTCAAAAGCTAATGTTTGGAATGTAAATACAGATAAAGAATACCACGAGACAAAATCAAATTAATTTTGATGAAGGAAAAAATATGAAGAAAGAATATTTCAAGATAATTTTAATTTTCATAATAGCAATATTTTTAGAGGTAATTGTTTTTAACATTACCTCTTATCGTACGTTATTAGGAAATTATGAAGTAAAGACTTACACAGAACCTGAAATTTTAGATAGTGACGATGGTAGAAGTTATTTGAAAATAAATGATATAAATACAGAAGTTGTAACTTTCAAATTAGAATTAAAACGTTGTAAATCTATAACAGACTATAATGTTCTTTATTCTGATGAGACTAGCAAAGAATTTTTTGGATTAGCCTCTAAAAATTATGTGGAAAGTGACGAAAAAAGTCACTATATTCCATTATATTTATCAGGAGAAACAAAAAGTTTAATAGTTTCTTTGGAAAATTCTGTTTATGATGCTGGTGCTTTTGATAAAATTGTATTAAATGAAAAAATCCCTTTTGAATTTAATATAATAAGATTTATAACAGTTTTAGGAATTCTGCTTTTTGCATATGCGCTAAAAAATGCAAAAATTTTTAATGAAGAATATTCTAGAAAAAGTTTAAAACAAGAATACATTTTATTAGGAATTCTTGCTGTTTTCTTTGTGATATTATCTCTTATAAATAATTATTCATCATCTGAACCAAGTAAAGATGAAAATTCGCTTTTTGAACTTTCAACACCATATGGTATGTATAATAAAGATTTTGTTGATAGTTTAAAAGAAGGAAGATTTTATTTAGATTTCGAGCCAAGTGAAAAATTTTTAAAATTAGAAGATCCTTATGATGTACAAGAGAGGTCAAAATTACAAAGAGAAATAGATTACAAATGGGATACTGCTTATTATAAAGGAAAATTCTATGTATATTTTGGAATCCTTCCAGCATTGCTTGTATTTTTACCATATAATCTAATAACAGGAGAATATTTAAAAGTATCGGTCGCAAATTTAGGGTTTTCAATTTTGATTTTTATATTATTGAAAGAAATATTATTAAAATTATTAAGCAGATATTTTGAAAAAATACAATTTAAAACAGTTATATATTATTTAATAACACTACTGAGTGGTACTTTAATATTTTATGCAAATGGAATGTCAAGATTTTATGAAATTGTTATAATAGCAGGACTTTATTTTGTACTTCAAGGAATAAATTTTATTTTGAAAGCTATGGAAGATGAAAAGAATAGACATTTAAATATATTTTTTGGATGTTTATGCATGGCATTGTCTGTTGCATGTAGACCAACAGATTTATTGGCATCAATACTTATATTACCTTATCTAATAAAATTATTTATTGAGTACATAAAACAATTTAAAAGTAATAAATTAAATTTATTAAAATTATTTTTATCAGTTGCAATACCATATATAGCTATAGGATGTGCTCTAATGTGGTATAATTATGTGAGATTTGAAAACGTTTTTGATTTTGGAAGCAAATATCAATTAACTATAAACAATATGGTAAAACTAGAAAGTAGAGGAGCATCAGTTCCTATGGGAATTTTCTGTAACTTATTTTCTGTTCCTAAATTTATACCAGATTTTCCGTTTATAACTCATTCAAATGATTTGGCAACTTTTTATGGATATTATTATATTGAAAATATGATTGGTGGTGTTTTTGCAATAGCACCAATATGTTTATCAATCTTCTTTATATTTAAATTTAATAAAAAAATGAAAAATAAAGAATTAAAAATTATTGTAAATAGTTTAGTAGTAATTGGAATTTTTATAGCAATAATAAGTACTGCAATGGCAGGAAGTAATCAAAGATATTTAATTGATTATGCATGGATGTTAATTTTAGCAGGAATACTAATATTTGCAGGTTTTTACGAATTATTAAAAAGTAATGAAGCTAAAAAAATTATTAGAATAATATTATGTGCAACAGCAATATATACTGTTATAATAGGTATATGTTCAGGAATTCTTTCAGAAGGGGAATATATGAAATGGTGTTCTGGGGAAGAATATTATAAAACAAAATATACAATTTGTTTTTGGGAATAAAAGATATAATATTTAACTTAAATATAAATAGGAGAAATAAATGAAATTATTAATGCATACTTGTTGTGCTCCATGTAGCATATATTGTATAGATTCTTTAAGAAATGAAGGAATCGAGCCGGTATCTTATTGGTTTAATCCAAACATACATCCATATATGGAATACAAAGCAAGAAGAGATACTTTAAAAGAATATTCTAAAATGATAAATGTAAAAGCTATATTTAATGATGAATATGGCTTAGATGAATTTTGTAAGAATGTAATAGATGATTTAAATAATAGATGTTCAAATTATTGTTACAGAGTGAGATTAGAACAAACGGCAAAATACGCCAAAGAAAATGGATTTGATACTTTTACAACTACTTTATTTGTTAGTCCATATCAAAAACATGAAGAATTAAAAGAAATATGTGAAGATCTAGCTGAAAAATATAATATTAATTTTCAATATAAAGATTTTAGAGTAGGATTTAGAGAAGGACAAGCAAAAGCTAGAGAACTTGGATTATACATGCAAAAATATTGTGGATGTGTTTTTTCAGAAGAAGAAAGATATTCAAAACAAATTGAAAAAGATAAAAATTTAAATAATTAAAAAAGGATGGAAATAAAATGATAAAACATATAGTAATGTGGAAATTTAAAGAAGGCGAAGAAGAAAACATGAATAAGTTTCTAGAAGGCCTAATTAAATTAAAAGATGAAATTCATGTTATAAAAGATATGCAGGTAGGAGTTAATATAAATAAAAATAATAATTATGATGCAGTATTAATATCAGAATTTGAAAGTATGGAAGATTTAAAAATATATAAAGAAGATCCACGTCACGTTGAAGTATCAAAGTTATGCAAGGCAATAAGAGA
>CAZPAF010000057.1:0-9082 GCA_964584475.1 uncultured Lachnospiraceae bacterium
GATATTTTAGGATATATTAACAATTTTGTAGAACATGATCATATTAAAACAATTATTATTTGTAATGAAAAAGAACTTGCAACAAAACTTAAAAGTTCTAATCTAGAAATGAAAACTTTTATAGCAACATATTTGCTTGACAAAGAAGGGAGCCTTTTAAAAGCTGATAAACCAATGGTAGAAAAAATTGGTGAAAAAATAGAATATGTATTTGACAAAGCAAATGACTATGAAAGAATAAAAGAAAAATTAATTGGAGAAACATTTGAATATGCTCCTAAATTCAGCTATATAATTAATGGGCTTTTGATGAGATATGAATCAAATCCGGATTTAATTAGATTTTTAAGAGAACATACAAATTTAATTACAAATACATTTATAAAATCAGGAACAAGAAATTTAAGAATTTTAAAACATGCATTAAATGATTTTCAAAAGATTTATGAAACTGTAAATAAATTTTATCCTAATACAAATTTAAGAGTATTGCAAACAATGTTAATATTTACAATAGCAGTATCTTTTGAAATTAAAGCAGGAAAAATAACAAAAGATAAGTTTATAAATATTACTTCAAATGAAGAATATAAATCAATTTTAGTTTCTTCAAGGGTTTTAATGGATAATAGACAATTCTATATTAAAGAATTCGATAACAATTATTATTTTAATTTTAAATCAGAATATAGATTTTTCAAATTTATAGAAGTATATGTAAGAACAAGAATTTTTGATATGAAAGTATTCAAAAATGATATGGAAATGATTATACAAACAATAGATACAGAAAAGCTTCCAGGATATAAGAGACTTCTTACAGAAGAATATTGGAAAATTACTGATAGTCAATTTCCAGGGGTTATTGAAGAAGTTGTGGAAAATGTTAAAAACGGAGATTTAAAATTAATTGAACTGGTAAAATTATTTGCATATTTTAGTTACTTTTCAAGAAGAAAATTAATTGATTATGATATGCCAACAATAAAATCGATTTTCTTAAATGGAATGGATTTGGTTGCCGAAAACTCAGAATATTGTAGTAATATTGATGAAGAACTTTCTAGAATTGGAATTGATATTGGTGAAGATATGAAAGATATTTTAAATCATTTCCATGAATTAAATAAAGAACTAGAAAAGAAAATGTATAGAAATAAAGCAGAAGAAATATTTAAATGTATTCCAATGAAAATGGAAACATTTTATGATAAATTTACAACAGAATGTATGACAGAACCAATATTAAACTATTATGATACATATCAAATGGTACAAAGAATTACTTGTGCAAGTAATGAAGATATTGTAAAAATTAAAGAAATGCTTATTGACAGGGCTAAAAAGAATAAAGAAGTTCTTAAAGTAGAACTACCATTTATAACTACTTTAAAAAGTGCATTAGAGGAATATTATAATGGTAAAGATATAAGTATAAAAATAGTTATGATTAAAGAATTTGCAAATGACTTAGATTTAATTATAAATTTGTATAAAGAAATATAAATTTATAAGAAAAATAGATTTTATTAAAATTTATAAAATATTAATAATTTTTTAATATAAATTTAAGAAATATCGTATAAAATGATTTCAAATAAAACGAAAGGAGAGATGCGATGGTTCTTTAAATTTATTACAAGATGAATGATAACAAAAATAGTAAAATCCCCAAATAAAAATATATTATACAGTATGACAAGATTTTCTTGTCATACTTTTTTGTATTTTAGAAAAAAGTATAGAAATAATAAAATTAATGTATAAAAATTTCCTAAATTGTCATAATAAAAACATAAATACAAATTAAGGAGGAATTTATGAAAGCAACTGGAGTTGTAAGAAGAATAGATGATTTAGGAAGAGTTGTTATTCCAAAAGAAATTAGAAAAGTTCATAGAATAAAAGAAGGAGACCCTTTAGAAATTTTTACAGATAAAGAGGGTGAAATTATATTAAAGAAATATTCTCCAATAGGAGAACTTACTGAATTTGCATCAACATATGCAGATACAATTTCAAAAACTACTGGACATATTACATGTATAACAGATAAAGATAGTGTAATTGCTGTCGCAGGAGGCTTGAAAAAAGATTTCTTAGAAAAAAGTCTTAGCAAAGAATTAGAAGAAGTTTTAGAAAATAAAGAAGTTTTTAAAAGTAAAGAAAATAATGAAATATCAATACCAATAACACAAAATGAAGGAAGAGAAAGAATATATAATTCTCAAGTAATTTATCCAATTATAACTGATGGTGATGTTGTTGGAAGTGTTATTCTTTTAGCAAAAGAACCAAACAAAAAAATGGGAGATGTAGAAGATAAGGTAGCTCAGTCTGCTGCTGGATTTTTAGGAACTCATTTAGAAATCTAGATATCTTGATAAACTGTATTAATAATTAATAAAAATTATGTATTTTTAAAAATGTAAAAAATAGTTTGTCAAGTACCCTTTGTATTCAAAATGTATTAGTAATGTAACATAAAATTTATAGTAAAAAATGTAAAAAGGTGGTAAAATTTCTATAATAAAATAAATGTATATTGAATAATAATGATTATTCAAAGGGGGATAAGAATATGAGTACTAAAAATATAGAAGAACTTGAAGGATTAGCTAAAAATGGAGATGTTGGAGCTATTTATGAATTAGGAAAAAGATATTATAATGGAACAGGAGTAGAAGTGAACTACGCAAAAGCTAAAGGATATTTTGAAGTAGCTGCAGAGAGAGGATCTCAAGGTTCAAATTATTATTTAGGAAAAATGTTCTATAATGGAAATGGTGTTTCTACAAACCACTTAAAAGCAAAAGAATATTTTGAAAAAGCTTCTAGTGCTGATAATGTTTTTGCTAAATATTATTTAGGAAAATTATATTATTGGGGAGATGGTGTAGAAAAAGACTACAACAAAGCTAATGAATATAAAGTTACAATATTAAACAAACCAATTTACGCTAATCAAAGAGCAGGTTTAGAGGAATTCTACAGCTTAACAGATTTTGAAGGTGTAACAAAAGATTATGTTGGAGAAATTCAAGAAAAAGTATTCCAAGAATATAAAGGATTATACGGAAAAGAATAATAATAACTAAAATAGGCGTTGCTATATAAGCAACGCTTTTTTTGCTTAATAAAACAATACAAAAAGACTATAAAAATTATAAAACTTGAAAAAGTTGACATAATGTGTTATAATATACTTTGCATGACTATATTAGTTGTGGTAAACCTGTACATTGAAATATTAGAAGGGAGAAAACGAATGCAAAACAAACAAACCGAAAAAGCAACAACGGCATCGACAACTCAAGACAAAGGAGGTTTTTTTAACGTTTTGATGAGACGACAGCCCCAAAGCGTTCCTGGTGCAAAAATTCAGGCACCTGAACGGAAAATTATCTGTAATGATAAGATGATTTCTAAGGGTGAAAAAGAAGCGTTGATCAGACTCTATGATGCATTGGTGCCTGGAGATAAAACCAGAACTGTCAATGTCAACATGATCATGGAGGAAGGTCTTCCGGTTTTTGAAGCTACCCTCGGAGAAGCTGGTTTCAGAAAACTGAAAAAGTATTTTGGAATCGGCACGAGACCCAGCAAGATTGGAACAAAGGAACAGGAAATCAGCCTGTTGCTTGAGCAAATCAGAACTATCGAAAACGCACAGTACTACATCGATGGTTATAAAGAGTTGCTCGAAATGGCTGCTGCCAAGCTGCATAATGCTCCTGAAGAAATGACAATGCTCGAAAGAGCAAAGTTTGTAAGAATGTATCACATGATTTTTGTGGGATACTTCTTCTTTGCTCAGGACTTCAGACGCAGCTTCAGTTTCCAGAAGAAGTGCTACTACCTGGATGTGGATTTTCAAGCGGCTTTCAAGAATAATTCTATGATATGCCGTCCGGAAGATTTCTTCATTACCAGCAAGATTCTCATTGAGAGCTTCCCCGATGACTCTCTCATGTATGATCTGGTATGTTTAGAACTTTCCAGTCTGGATAAAAAGCTTCAGAAAGAGATTCTGCAGTTCGCTGAACTCAGAGTCAATGATGAAGGTATGCTTGTTTCGGTAAATATTGCGCCGAAATATCAGACATATTCCAGCATAAGAGCGCTCAAGCACAAGGTTCATCCTGAAATGGGCGTTTACCCGATGGAATTTTTCGCCTACAAGAACAAGATCCAGGATATGCCTTTTGAGGAAATCTATCAGATCTACAAGATTCTGAGAGTTGTTCCTATGGACAAATTTAAGGTTGAGACCAAGAAAGAGTCCTATATGGAAGGCTCCAGAGAGGTCTTAAAAGATAGACCTTACTACGAAGTCTGCAAGGATTTCTATGTATCTGGTCAGGCTGAAATCGACAGAATTATCAGAACTATGGAATATCTGTCTGCTGTCGAATTCGAGCTGGAAACCGGCGATGGAAAGAAATGCAATATGGGCCAGTACATGGCTGCTTTCAATTTCATGCATGGAATGGAATATATTGATGTTACCATCCAGCCCAAGCGTGAATTTGAGCTTGCTGCAATTTTGATCGAACGTGATACTTCTGGTGCTATCATGGAGTTCAAGAATGGTCAGATTACTGCAGAACAGCTTAAAGAGCGTCTGGGAATCGACGCTAAGTTCGAAAAGGAGATCTTTGGAATTGAAAGAGTGGCAAGTCCGGCTGAAATTGCAAGAAATTTTGCTGTTGACAACGAGTATGTCAGTGAGCACAGCGAGATTAGTAGCGAGCTCCTCGAAAACGTGGTACTTCTTGGAAATGAGGAACAATTCCTCAAATTCGCGAAAGGCGAAATTGACGAAGAAACCTTGAAGAGAAATATTGGTTTTGAAGAGAGCTTTGCTGAAATGTATTTCAATTTGGCGAAAGTCGATATGACTGCCATTGAAAATCAGCTTCAGGAACTCAAGCGCAGCCTTGCTAAAAAAGGCGAAATGAAACGTTGGGCACTTCTGATTTCTCTCTACTGCTATTTGGTAGAAGGACAGGTGCCTTGCGGACCCAAAGGAAAGGTCCCGAAAAGAAACAAAGGCCTCAAGCCTGCGAATCTCAAGGCTCAAATTGCATAAAACCACAACAATCCACCATTCGAAGACTTCGGATGGTGGATTTTCTTTATATAAATGCTTGAAAAAAGTACTATTTTATAATATAATATTCCGTGTTAAATTTAATGATTGAAAGGATTTTTAGTATGAAAGCAATCGAAATCAGAAATAAATATTTAAATTTTTTTAAAAGACATGGACATAGTGTAATTCCATCAGCACCAGTAATACCAGAAAATGATCCATCTGTATTATTTACAACTGCTGGAATGCAACCATTAGTACCATATCTTTTAGGACAAAAACATCCATCTGGAACAAGATTAACAGATTTTCAAAAATGTGTTAGAACAAATGATATAGACGAAGTAGGAGATAACCGTCATTTAACATATTTTGAAATGCTTGGAAACTGGTCTTTAGGTGATTATTTTAAAGAAGAATCAATAGCAATGAGCTATGAATTTTTAACTGAAGAATTAGGAATTCCAGCAGAAAAATTATCTGTAACATGTTTTGCAGGAGATGAAGACTGTGAAAAAGATTTGGTAGCATATGAAGCTTGGAAAAAAGCAGGAATACCAGATGAAAGAATTTATTTCTTTGGTAAAGATGATAACTGGTGGATTGCTGGAGAAGAAGGACCATGCGGACCTGATACAGAAATGTTTTATGATACAGGAAAAGAAAAATGTTCTGAAGATTGTAATCCTGCTTGTAGTTGTGGTAAATATGTTGAAATTTGGAATAACGTATTTATGGAATTCTATAAAGATAAAAATGGTTATTCAAAACTAGCACAACAAAATGTTGATACAGGACTAGGATTAGAAAGAATGGCAATGCTTCTTCAAGGAAAACAAACTCCTTTTGAAATAGAATTATTTAGTCCAGTTATGGACAAGCTAGTTGAACTTCAAAAAGTAGATAACATCCAAAGTAGAAGAATTGTAGCTGAACATTTACGTTCTAGCATGATGATTATAAATGATGGTGGAAGACCAAGCAATGTTGATAGAGGATATATTTTAAGAAGATTACTTCGTAGAATGACAAGACACTTAAACAAACTTGAAATTGATTTAAGCAACTTACCAGAAATTATAGGAGTTTCAATAGAAGCATTAAAAGAATTATATCCAGAATTGGATTTAAATAGAAATGAAATAACAGAAGTTATAGTTGCTGAAAAAGATAAATTTATGAAAACACTTCAAAATGGTGAAAGAGAATTCGAAAAGGTTGCAAATAGAACAAAAAATGCTGGAAAAACAGTATTAGATACAAATGCAGTATTTAATCTATATGAAACTTATGGATTCCCACCAGAAATGACAGAAGAACTTGCAAAAGAACAAGGATTAGAAGTCGATATGTCTGATTATCAAAGATTATTTAAAGAACATCAAGATAAATCAAGACTTGGAAGTGAACAAAAATTTAAAGGTGGATTAGCATCAAGTGGAGAAATGGAAACCAAATATCATACAGCAACTCACCTTCTAAATGCAGCATTAAAAGTTGTTTTAGGAGCCCATGTACATCAAAAAGGAAGTAATATTACTGCAGAAAGAATGAGATTTGACTTTTCACATGGAGCTAAAATGACAGATGAAGAAAAACAAAAAGTCGAAGATTTAGTAAATGAATATATAGCAAAAGATATTCCAGTTGAAAAAATGGAAATGAAAAAAGAAGATGCTATTAACTTAGGTGCTGAAGCAATGTTTTTAGATAAATATGGAGATATAGTTACTGTTTATAAAATAGGTGATTTCTCTATAGAATTATGTGGAGGACCACATGCTGAAAGAACAGGAATCTTAGGACACTTCAAAATAAAAAAAGAAGAAGCTTCTTCATCAGGTGTAAGAAGAATAAAAGCTATATTAGAATAATATAATATAAAAGAGGCAAATTAATTTGCTTCTTTTTTTATAGAATAAAATTAAAGTTTTATTAAATTTGTGTTAAAAAAATTGAAATGAAAAATGCTATATGCTATAATGTAAATATACGATTATGTAAATTAATGGAAGATTGGAGACTAATAGCATGTTTGATAAATATAGTAATATATTAACAATGATTTTGATATTTTTTGTAGTTGCAATTTGTGGAATTATAGGTTATTTTGCATATGATCTTTTTAATTCAAATAATATAAATTCAAATGCTCAATCAGCAATAGATGAATTTGAAAGTGCAACACAAACTGTTAAGAAAAATAAAGAAAAAAATACAGTTGTAGAAAATACAACTGTGGAAAATACAACTAATAATATGAGTATGTTAACTCCTCTTGATCCTGTGGAACCAATACAAAATGAAGTAACAGAAATACCAGAAGAAAAAGTAGAACCAGAAAAAGTTTATATGGAAAACTATGAAGTAATGGGAACTATTGAAATTCCAAAAACAGGAGTAAAATATCCAATACTTGATAGAGTAACAGTAAGAAGTATAGAAATTGCAGTTGCTATTGCATATCCGCAAAATGCAGAATTAAATAAAGAAGGTAATGTTGTAATCTATGGACATAACTACAGAAATGGATTATTTTTCTCAGATAATAAGAAATTAAGTAATGGAGATAAAATATACATAACAGATAAATATGGTGAAAAAATAACTTATGAAATTTACAATATTTATCAAACAGATGCAAATGATGCTTCATATTTCGTAAGAGACACAGAGGGAAGAAGAGAAATATCATTACAAACATGTACAGATAGTGGTGATGGAAGAATTATTATCTGGGCTGCAGAAAAATAGTAAAATAGTAAAAAGAAAGTAGAAAACTACTTTCTTTTTTTATCTTATTTTTATAAAAACAAAAGCACGTATAAAATACGTGCTTTAAAATAATTTATTCGCCATCTCCGAAAAAATTTAATGAATGCATCTTTTAAAATTCCTAAAAACTTTTTTACTCCTCCAAAAAATCCTGGTTGAAGAGTTGGTAAGTTTTCAGGTGAAGATGTATCTGTTGGTACATCAATTTTTGTAAAAATATTTTCCTGCTCTAGTTGTGAGTTTAATTGTTTTTGTGTTCTTTCATCAACTATAGCATAATCCATAATAAGTTCTTCTTTTGTTTTCTTTTTTGCAGACCAATAGTTGGCGTGTAGAATGGAAAGTAGTACTAAAGTTTTTTCGTTTAATTTTTCTTCACCTATTGATTTTGTCATAACAAATTCGTAATCTAATGAGCAATTATCGTAAAAGAACATAATAAGTTTTTTGGGAATTTTATTAACATATATTTTATCCATATGTCTTAAAACCTCTAAAAGCTCACTATATACTTGACGTTGTTCTAATGATATAACCATATTTTTCTCCTTATTTATAATTTCATCTGCAATTTTGTTCTTTCTACTTTTGAACATTTGTATCGACCTCTTTTGTATTAAATACATATTATAATAAAAAATCGTTACCTTCCACGATCATCTTGACGACTAGGTGCGCTATGAGGGTTGCCATCATCAACAATAATATCATTGACTTCTAATGGCTTTTTGGCTTCAGGATTTTTTATTGCATTGATTGTGGTAGAAATTTCTTCTGCACCGTCTATTAAATTTTTTTCTTGTTCATTTAAGTGTGCTTCATATTGTTCAGGTGTTAATGTGTGAGATAGCTCATGTACAGCAGCTTGAATTTCTTCAGGAGTATATTCAACTGTACTTGCAGGTTTTCCAGTTTGTTTGGCTAATAAATCTATAACAGCATCTGGAGATGAAGTTAATAATTTTAGTTTTTCTGGTAAAGATAATTTATCTATATTTTTTTCAATTTTTGACATGGGTATAAATCTCCTTTTAATAATATATTAAAATTATAACACTAAAGATTTTTGACTACAATAATTGTAACAAAAATGAGAAATAAAAAAGAGATATAACTTTTGTTATATCTCTTTTGGCTGGGCTGGATAGATTCGAACTATCGAAATGCCAGAGTCAAAGTCTGGTGCCTTACCGCTTGGCTACAGCCCAATAT
>CAZPAF010000058.1:0-8155 GCA_964584475.1 uncultured Lachnospiraceae bacterium
CCTGTAAATGACTTATCAAGAGGATGCTCTGCAGAAGATATAGCTGGTGTTGTTGCTATTACTGCTGTTCAAGCACAATAAAATTAATTTTAAACATATTTATAAAATATATCTAGGAGGAAATAATGAAAGTTTTAGTAGTAAATTGTGGAAGTTCATCTTTAAAATATCAAATAATTGATATGGAGAATGAATCAGTATTAGCAAAAGGAAATTTTGAAAGAATAGGAGAACAAGAATCATTTTTAACCCATAAAGTAAATGGTGATAAACATGTTATCAAAACTCCAGTTATGAATCATGAAGAAGCATTAAAAATTATTTTAACTCAATTAGTGCATAATGATTATGGTGTATTAAAAGATTTATCAGAAATTTCAGCAGTAGGACACAGAATAGTTCATGGTGGAGAATTATTTGACAAATCTGTTTTAATAGATGAAGATGTAATTAGCAAAATTGAAGAATGCGCAGCCTTAGCTCCACTTCATAACCCAGCAGCAATATTAGGAATTAAAGCTTGTCAAAGCGCAATGCCAGGAGTACCTATGGCAGCTACATTTGATACAGCATTCCATCAAACAATGCCAGCAGAAAATTATTTATATGCAATACCTTATGAATATTATGAAAAATATAGAATAAGAAGATATGGATTCCACGGAACATCTCATCAATATGTTTCAAGAAGATGTGCAGAACTAGTTGGAAAACCAATTGAAGATTTAAAAATTGTTACATGTCACTTAGGACAAGGAGCTTCAATTTGTGCTATAGATGGTGGAAAATCAATTGATACATCAATGGGACTTTCTCCTTTAGGTGGAATTGCAATGGTTACAAGATCAGGAGATATGGATCCATCTGTTGTAACAGAAATTATGGAAAGAGAAAACTTAACACCAAAACAAGCAACAGCTCTTTTAAATAAAAAATCAGGATTATATGGAATTACAGGATTAGATCCAGACTTTAGAGAAATAGAACTTGCGTCTTATGAAGAAGATAAACCAAAAGCAAAAGTAGCAATTAATATGTTTACAAAAATAATTGCTCAATTTGTTGCTAAATATGCAGTTTCATTAAAAGGAATTGATGCAATTGTATTTACAGGTGGAATTGGTGAAAATCAAATTAATATTAGAAAAAGCATTTGTGAAAACTTAGCTTGGATGGGAGTAGAAATTGATTTAGATAAAAATAATGTAAGATCTGAAGAAACAAAAATTTCTACAGAAAATTCTAAAGTTTTAACATATATAATTCCAACAGATGAAGAAATGGTTATAGCAAGAGATACAAAAGCTTTAGTAGAAAGTTTATAATCTATTTTAAATAAAAGTAAATATAAAAAAGCAGCATGGTAATTACAAAATATACCATGCTGCTTTTAGTTTAAAATAACATTAAAAAATATGTCGCAAAGTGTCGTTTTTCACGAAACATTCACGAAATGAACAAATTTTGGCTTTTTTTTGAATATATAGTGTGAGTATAAATTTCTATGTAAATAGTTGTAATTATTTACTTACCACTATCTACATAGGAATTTACATTTTAAGTTGATTGATATTGCGGGTTTAAATTATAATTTTAGCAGGACTAAATATAATATAAATTCTAAGTGCTAAAGTCAAACTTAGCTAAGCAACGTTAGTTGCCCAAAAAAGAAAATATTGAGGGGGAATTTGCTAATGAAAGTATTAGTTTTAAACTGTGGAAGCTCATCTTTAAAATGTCAATTAATAGACATGGAAAAAAATGAGAGAATAATGAAAGGACATTATGATAGAATAGGTGGATCTAGATCTTCTCTTCGTTTTAATGTAAGAGGAAACAAAACTGTTATAGAACATCCTGCAAGAAATTTTGAAGAAGCAATTTCTGAAATTTTAAGATTACTTACAAGTCCAGAATATAATGTGATTCAAAGTTTAGAGGAAATCGGAGCTGTAGGTCATAGAATTGTTCATGGTGGAGAAAAATTCAAAAATTCTGTAGTAGTAGATGATGAAGTAATTAAAGCTATTGAAGATAGTATTAAGCTTGCACCATTACATAATCCAGCAGGACTTGCAGGAATTAAAGCTTGTAAAAAATTATTACCAAAAACACCAATGGTAACAGTATTCGATACTGCATTCCATCAAACAATGGAAGAAAAAGCTTACATATATCAATTACCATATAAATATTATGAAGAACATAAAATAAGAAAATATGGTTTCCATGGAATTTCACATAGATATATATCAGAAAGACTTTATGAAATAACTGGAAAATCAGATTTAAAAATTATAAATTGCCATTTAGGACAAGGTGCATCATTATGTGCTATTAAAGATGGAAAATCAATGGATACAACAATGGGATTAACACCTTTAGCTGGTGTACCAATGGGAACAAGATGTGGAGATGTTGACCCTTCTATAATTCCAACTGTAATGAAAATCTATGATTTAAAACCAGATGAAATGTTAAAAATATTAAATAAAGAATCTGGAGCATGGGGAGTGTCTGGAGTTTCAACGGACTTTAGAGATATTGAAAGAACAGCAGCTCAAGGTGACGAAAGATCAAATTTAGCATTAGAAAGTAGAGCATATATAATTGCTCAATATGTTGCTAAGTTCATAGTAACTCTTCAAGGTGTTGATTATATTACATTCTGTGGTGGTATCGGAGAAAATGGATGGGAAGAAAGAGAAAGAATTTGTAAATATTTAGAATGTTTTGGAGTTAAATTAGATTATGAGAAAAATAGAGTTAGAGGAGAAGAAATTTTAATTTCAAGTGAAGATTCTAAAATAAAAGTTCAAGTAATACCAACAAATGAAGAAATAGTTATTGCACAAGATGCATATAGATTAACAAAATAAATTTTTAAAGGAAGATTATTTAATCTTCCTTTTTTGCGGTGAAAATGTTTGATAAAATGACAAAAATATTTTTAATTTTGTATTGTTTATCAAATGGTTTAATGTTAGAATTGTTGAGGAAAGAAAATAATAAAAAAGGGAGGCTTGATAAATATGAAAATTTTAGTTTTAAATTGTGGGAGCTCATCATTAAAATTTCAGCTTATTAACATGGACAATAATGAAAGAATGGCAAAAGGAAATTTTGAAAGAATTGGTGGAATGAAAACTACATTAAAATTAAATGTAGGAGGAAAAAAAGAAGAAATACTTCGTATAGCGAGAGATTATGATGAAGCAATTGCATTTGTTTTAGAAGTTTTATTAAAACCAGAATATGGTTTAATAAAAGATTTAAAAGAAATTGGAGCTGTAGGACACAGAATTGTACATGGTGGAGAAAAATTTAGCGAGTCAGTATTAATTGATGATGATGTAATCGAAGAAATAGAAAAATGTATAGACTTAGCACCACTTCACAATCCAGCAGGAGTTGCGGGAATCAGAGCTGCTAGAAATGTATTACCAAATGTACCAATGGTTGCTGTTTTTGATACAGCATTTCATCAAACAATGCCTAAAAAGGCTTATATTTATCAAATACCTTATAGATATTATACAAGTTATAAAATAAGAAAATATGGTTTCCATGGAACAAGCCATAGATATGTAGCACAAAGAGTTGAAGAATTAGAAGGAAAAGATTTAAAATTAGTAAATTGTCATTTAGGACAAGGAGCTTCTATTTGTGCAATTGATTCAGGAAAATCAGTAGATACTTCAATGGGATTAACACCTCTTGCAGGTATTCCAATGGCAACAAGATGTGGAGATATAGACCCTGCTATTATTCCTTACATAATGAAAAGAGATAACTTAGGACCAGAAGATATGGAAGAAATTCTAAATAAACAATCAGGAGCATGGGGAGTGTCTGGAGTTTCTTTAGATTATAAAGATATTGAAGATGGATTTAATATGGGAGATCAAAGATCAATATTAACTTTAGAATGTCAAGCTTATAAAATAGCTCAATATATTGGACAATATGTAATATCACTTGGTGGTTTAGATGTGTTAACTTTTGCTGGTGGCGTAGGAGAAAATGGTTGTGAAACAAGAGAAAGAGTATGTAAATACTTAGAACCTTTTGGAGTAAAATTAGATTTAGAAGCTAATAAATCTAGAGGAAAAGAAAAATGTATTTCTTCTCCAGATTCAAAAGTTAAAATTTATGTTGTACCAACAAATGAAGAATTAATGATTGCAAAAGACACAAATAGAATTGTAGAAGAATATTTAAAACCTATAAAATTTTAATATATATTAAAGCTAGTATATAGAATATACTAGCTTTATTTCTTTATTTTACGATAATAGTTTTAAAATTATTATAAATTACCATTCCGGGTTTTGCACCAGAGGCTTTTTTTACAAATTTTGCTAAACAATAATCAATACATACATTTAAATCATCTGAAGCTTTTGAGTTTTCTTTCGCTAAGCGAGCACAGTTAAATAAAACATTTTCTGGTATTTCATCTAAATCTAAGTTTTCAGGATTTCTTAGTAAAACATGACTACCATGAATTTTTTGAGCATGGAACCAAACATCATTAGGGTTTGCAAATTTTAAGCTAATATAATCATTTTGTATATTGTTTTTGCCAATGAAAACTGTGAAACCATCAATAGTTGTTGACTCTAAATCTATTTTATTAGAATCTTGTTTTTTATTTGTTTTGTTTTGACCCTTTTTTGAAAGTTCTTTTTTTGTTGTAACATTTTGAGAAATTTCTTCATAGACTTCATTTATATCATTTAAATTTCTAGCATTACTTAAATTAAAAACAATACTTTCAATATAATCTAATTCTTTAACAGCTTCTTTTTTTTGTTCAGTTACAATAGAAAGAGCATTTTTAAGTTTATTGTATTTCTTGAAATATTTTTCAATATTTTTATTAATATTTAAACTGTTATCTAATGGTATTGTAATAAGATTATTATTATCATAATAATTTTCAACAGTAACTTCAGAAAGATTTGGAGATGATGTAAATTTATAAAGATTAGCTGTCAAAAGTTCCCCATATAATCTGAATGTATCCATCTTATCACATTCTTTTAATTTAGAATTTATGTTTTCGATTTTTTTATAAACTTTTTTTAAAGATGCAGAAACAATTTTTAAAAGATTTGTTCTAGAACTATCAAAAAGTGAATCTTGTTCTTTTATATAATAAAAATCATCGATAAATGAATTTATGTGAGTTATTTCATCTTGAGTTTCTGATTCTGGTATTTCACCAAAACAAAGAGTATAATCTTTGTTTGATATTTTTTTACAATATATATTTGTTGTTCCAAAATTATTAACAATACTTCTAAAATAATCAAATAGTTTTTCTAATTCATCATTTTTAAATTCAGTATCAGAAATTTTTAAGCTTTTTAAAGTTTCTTTTATAAATGGCTTACTAAAACCAATGAATGTATCTACAAAGAATTTTGATAAAGAAACAATTGAACCATATTCTTTTAATATCTTTAGAAAATTATCAAAAGAAGTTATTTCTAAAAAACTAACTTTAGTAATTGGTGCGAATGTAAATTCATGCGCAGGTAAAAGTTCTCTTGTATTATCAAAATGTTTTAAGGTATCAATAATTATATTTTTATCGTTAGTTAAAATTATATTACTTTGTCTACTCATTATTTCAATAAAAAGTTTTCTAACAACTAAATCGTTTAGTTCGTTATAACATTCAAATTGAATTTCTATAGTTCTTTCTAAATCATAATTAGAAATCTTAATGATTTTTCCACCAATTAAATATTTTCTAAGAAGCATACAAAAATTATATGCATTTTGAGGATTTGGTTTAGAATATTTTGTTAAACTAATTCTACAAAGTTCTGGATTAGCACATAAACTTAAACTGTAGTTACTACCTTGATTGTAAAGATTTAGAACGACTTCATTTTTGTTTGGTTCATAAACTTTGTTAACTTTTGCTCCTATTATTGTTTTATTTAATTCTGCTATAATTGATTTTGTGATGAATCCATCAAATGCCATAAATTAATCTCCTTGTAAATATTCTTATGTACATAATAATATTATTATTGGTCAAAAAGGTCAATAATAATATTATTTTTTTAAAGAAAATAATTTGTATTTTTTGATTGTAATAGTATAATAAAGAAAAAGAAACAGGAGAAATAATATGAAAAAAATTAAGAAATTTATAAATTTTGAAGTAGTAACAATTCTTACAATACTAATATTAATATTGACATTTTATTTTGTGGCAAAATACTCTAAAATAGAAAAAGATTTTCTTTGCAACGAAAGTATTACAGTATCTGAATATCAAATATTAGCAGATTTTAAAAAAACAGTAGAAGAAACGGATAATAATGAACTTTTCAAAGTTCAGGTAATGGATTTAGAAAATAATTTGCTTTATATTTCAAATTCTGATTTTGAATTAATAGCAATAATAGTAGGAAGTATTACGTTTGTACTTAATATATTGGTAGCTACTCTATATATAATCTTAATATTTATAGAAAAGCTAACTCTTAATAAATGTAAAAAAATATTGTCTGAATATGATTCTATAGATGAAATTGATGTACCACAATATGATATTTTTATAGCCAATACTTTATATACGGGAAGAATAAGTTTTAGTAAAATTTTTAATTTTTTAGGTCAGTATTTTAGAGAAAATGAAATGATTGATAAAAAAGGAAAAATAAATTCAAACATAAATATAAACAATTTAAGTGAATTAGAAAAAGATTTTATAGAGCTTTATGAAAAAAGTATTGAGGCTAATACAAAAAAACAATTTAAAAATAAAATAGTAAAAGAACTAGAAGATAAAAAATATTTAAAAACAAATAAATTAAGAAAAGTTGTAGAAAAAATTTATAGTAAAGCAGAAGACTTTATAAGATACTTTTTTAGTTTTTATAAAGAAGGTTCAAGAAATACAGTAATAGAATTATTAGTATTAATTTCGGTTATATATTTAATAACAATTTTTAAATATTTTTCAATAATTATAATCATAGGAATTATATATACTTATTTAAAATTCTATAATTTATTTTTGACAACTGAAGGAAAAAAAGAAAAAGCAAAAATTATATTGTTAATGAAGAAATTAAAAACAAAAGAAGAGCTTACAGAAAATGAAAAATTCTTTTATGATGCATTAAAATATATAAACTTATAAAATTCACATAAAAATCACATATTTTTTATCAACCTTGTGATATAATCAATTTCGTAATAAAAATAGAAATATTTTAGGAGGGCTTAAAATGATTAAGTTAAATTTAGAAAATTCAAGTTTACAAGAAAATGTAATCAATGAATATAGTGAAAAGGTAGCAAAAATTCATGAGAATTTGCATAGCAAAGCAAATGATGAAAAAGAATTTTTAGGATGGATAGAACTTCCTACAAATTATGATAAAGATGAATTTGAAAGAATTAAAAAAGCTGCTAAAAAAATACAAAATGATTCAGATGTATTAGTAGTTATAGGAATTGGAGGATCATATTTAGGAGCAAGAGCCGTAATAGATGCTTTAACACATACTTTCCATAGTCAAATGAAAGAAAGAAAAAATCCTGTAATTGTATATGCTGGACATAATTTAAGCCCTGTATATATGAATGAATTATTGGAATATGTTGCAGATAAAGATATTTCTATAAATGTAATTTCTAAATCTGGAACAACTACAGAACCAGCAATTGCTTTTAGAATTTTTAGAGAAGTATTAGAAACAAAATACGGTGTTGAAGAAGCAAGAAAAAGAATTTATGTTACAACAGATAAACAAAAAGGTGCTTTAAAAACATTGGCAGATAATGAAAAATATGAAAAATTTGTAATTCCAGATAATATTGGTGGAAGATTTTCTGTACTTACTGCAGTTGGATTATTACCAATAGCTGCAGCTGGAATCGATATTGATAAATTAATGAAAGGTGCAAAAATTGCACAAGATAAATATGCAGATCCAGATGTAAGATATAACGATTGTTATAAATATGCTGTTGCAAGAAATCTTTTATATAATTCAGGAAAGACAATAGAAATATTAGCAAACTATGAACCAAAACTTCACTATATGACAGAATGGTGGAAACAACTTTATGGAGAAAGTGAAGGAAAAGAAGGCAAAGGAATATTCCCAGCAGGAGTTGATTA
>CAZPAF010000059.1:0-6244 GCA_964584475.1 uncultured Lachnospiraceae bacterium
TATTACTATTTTAGTCAATTAAAAGAAGTTTAAATTAATGTATCATTTTATTTACAAAAAAAGATACAATTACTAGATAAAAAACTAATAATTGTATCTTTAAAATTAATGAAAATTTTTAACTTTTATTTAGCTAAGGTTTACTCATAATCTAATACATCAACCCATTTGCTTAAGAATTCTTGTTCTTCTGGAATTCCTTTTGTCATTTGAGTTGCTGCAACAATTGGAATCCATCTTTGAATATGAGATTTTTCTATTCCACTTTTTTCTGCAAATAAATTCAAATATTTTTCAGCTAATGTTTCTTTTCCTTGAATTGAGAATAATAAGAATGTTCTAGCAGCATCAGCAGAAGCATTTCCTTGAGTTGCATGCGACCAGTCAATTACAAAGTATTCTCCTTTTTCATTTATGATTATATTACTTGGGTTATAATCTCCATGGCAAAGTTTTGTATGGTCTTTCATTCCTTCTAATCTTTGTAATAATTCATATCTAACATTGTCATTGAAAAGATTAGAATTTTTAATTTTTCTTCTAAATTTATCTTTTATAGGATTTAGAAGTGGTACTTGTTTTGATAGTATTGTAAGTTGAATATCAACAAAAGTATTTAAATATTCATCTTCTTTTTCTGGGTTTTGAGCCATTAAAATATCAAGTGGTGTTCCATTAATATGTTCTGAAACTAAAGCCCATCTATTTTCAATTTTTGTTACAGCTAAAAGTTTTGGCATATAAAGATCTGTACCTTCTTCAACTCTAGCTTGATTTAAAGCTTCATTTAAAATATCAGCTTTTGAATAATTTTCTACAAACAATTTAATTGTTTTTCCATCATCATAATAAACTTCTTTTGTGCTTCTTTTAGCAATTAGATTATTTAAATTAAATTCCATTATTTATTACCTCCATAATATGCTCTTAAATACATTTCTTTCATTTCGCTCATTAAAGGATATCTTGGGTTTGCACCTGTACATTGATCATCAAATGCTTGCTCAACCATATCATCAAGTCTAGCTAAGAAATCTTGTTCATCAATACCATATTCTTTAATTGATTTTTTAATTCCAATTTTTTCTTTTAATTCTTCTATTTTATTTATTAAAGCTTCTAGTTTTTCTTCATCATTATTTCCTGTTAGTCCTAAACTTTCAGCAACTTCAGCATATCTTCTTAATGTATGTGGATGGTCATATTGAGAGAATGTTCCCATTTTTGTTGGAACTTCTTCTGCGTTAAATCTAATTACTTCGTTAATTAATAATGCATTTGCAACACCATGAGGTAAGTGGTGGAAAGCACCTAATTTGTGAGCCATTGAGTGACAAATTCCAAGGAATGCATTTGCAAAAGCCATACCAGCCATTGTAGCAGCATTAGCCATTTTTTCTCTTGCTACCGGATCATTTGCACCATTATCATAAGCTCTTGGTAAATATTCAAAAATATTTCTTAAAGCTTCTTTTGCTAATCCATCTGTATATTCTGTAGCAAGCATTGAAGCTAGTGCTTCTAAAGCATGTGTTACAGCATCTATACCTGAAGCTGATGTTAATCCTTTTGGAGCATTCATCATCATATTAGCGTCTACTATTGCCATATTTGGCATTAATTCATAATCTGCTAAAGGATATTTTGTTCCTGTTTTTTCATCTGTTATAACTGCAAATGGTGTTACTTCTGAACCTGTACCAGCAGATGTTGGAACAGCTATAAAGTAAGCTTTTTCTCCCATTTTAGGGAATCCATAAACTCTTTTTCTAATATCCATAAATCTCATAGCCATATCCATAAAATCTACTTCTGGGTGTTCATACATAACCCACATAATTTTTGCAGCATCCATTGGTGATCCACCACCAACTGCTAAAATACAGTCAGGTTTGAAATCAACCATCATTTTTGTTCCTTCTTTTGCACAAGCAAGAGTTGGATCTGGTTCTACATTAAAGAATGTAGTATGTGCAATTCCCATTTCGTCTAATTTTTTAGTAATATCAGATGTATATCCATTTTCATATAAGAATTTATCTGTTACTATAAATACTCTTTTCTTATTTAATACATTTTTTAGCTCATCTAAAGCTACAGGTAAACAACCTCTTTTTATATAAACCTTTTCAGGTGCTCTAAACCAAAGCATATTTTCTCTCCTTTCAGCTACTGTTTTGATATTGATTAAATGTTTAACTCCAACGTTTTCTGAAACTGAGTTGTTTCCCCAAGTTCCACATCCTAAAGTTAAAGATGGAGCTAGTTTAAAGTTGTATATATCTCCTATACCACCTTGAGCTGAAGGTGTATTTATTACAACTCTACATGTTTTCATTTTGTTATAAAATCTTTCCATTTTTTCTTGCTCAGTAACTGTATTGATATAAAGTGATGATGTATGTCCAATACCACCGTCTAATACTAATCTATGTGCTTTTTCCATAGCATCTTCAAAGTCGCTTGCTCTGTACATAGCTAAAACTGGAGATAATTTTTCGTGTGCAAATTCTTCTTCTAATTCTACTGATTCAACTTCACCAATTAATATTTTAGCATTTTCTGGAACTTCAACTCCTGCTAAGCTAGCAATTGTATGAGCTTTTTGTCCAACTATTTTAGCATTTAAAGCACCATTTATAATAATAGTTTTTCTAACTTTTTCTGTTTCTTCAGCATTTAATAAATAGCATCCTCTTTTTATAAATTCTTCTTTTACTTTATCATAAATGCTATCTAATATAATTACAGATTGTTCAGATGCACAAATCATACCATTATCAAATGTTTTTGAATGTATTATTGAACTTACTGCTAAAATTATGTCTGCTGAGTCATCTATAACTGCTGGAACATTTCCTGCACCAACTCCTAATGCTGGTTTTCCGCTTGAATAAGCTGATTTAACCATACCAGGTCCACCTGTTGCTAAAATTATATCAGCTGATTGCATTAAAAGATTTGTAAGTTCTAGTGATGGAACATCTATCCAAGAAATAATACCTTCTGGAGCTCCTGCTTTTACTGCAGCTTCTAAAACAATTTTAGCTGCTGCTATTGTAGAATTTTTAGCTCTAGGGTGAGGGCTTATAATAATTCCATTTCTAGTTTTTAAAGATATTAATGTCTTAAATATTGCTGTAGATGTAGGGTTTGTTGTTGGAATAACCGCTGCTATAACACCAATTGGTTCTGCAATCTTTTTAATTCCATATGCTTTATCTTCTTCTAAAACACCACATGTTTTTGTATCTTTATAGGCATTATAGATATATTCTGCTGCATAATGATTTTTGATAACTTTATCTTCTACAACTCCCATTCCAGTTTCTTCTACTGCCATTTTTGCAAGAGGTATTCTTGCTGCATTTGCTGCCATTGCAGCTTTTTTAAAGATTTCGTCAACTTTTTCTTGAGAAAATTTTGCGAATTCTTCTTGGGCTTTTCTTACATTTTCAAAAGCCTCTTTAAAAGTTTCTACGCTGTCAACACATTTGTACGTTTCACTCATAGTTTCTTTTTCCTCCTTAAATTTATGATTTATTAGAATTTTCTTCTAACATTTTCAAAAGAATTAATAAAGACGTTGATAAGTCTTCATTTTTGATAACAATATTTTCTGGAACTTTAAGATTTGTTGGCGCAAAATTCCAAATTGCCTTTATTCCACTATTTACTAAGCGGTCACACATCTCTTGAGCATTATTAGCGGGCATTGTTATAATAGCTATATGAATGTCTTTTTCAATGATTTTCCTTTCTAATGTATCAATATGAAATATTCTTTTATTATCACATTTTGATTTATCATTATCAAATGCCATCATTATATTAACATCATTCTCAAATCCATTATAATTGATTAACGCTTGTCCTAATCTACCAGCTCCAAGTATAATTGCATTCCTTGAATTGTTTACACCTAAGAATTTCTCAATATCAGCGATTAATTGATTTATTTCAAATCCTACACCTGGTTTTCCATCTGTTTTACTTACTAAAGCTAAATCTTTTCTAACTTGGATTGGGTTTAATTTAAGTTCTTCTGCAATTAGTGTTGATGAAATATTAGATATCTTATTTAATTGCTTTTCTTTTAAAATTCTCAAATATTTAGGCAGTCTATTTAATCCTGCCATTGACATTTTTATATTATTTTTCATATCATTCCTTTCGATATTTTTTTATCGAACTAATTATACCACTATATTTTTTCTAATACAATATATTTTATATTATTTCTTAAAATATTTTTATAATACAAAAAGAAGCACCAAAACCGATGCCTCTTTTCTGATATTTAAGATTTTATAATTTAAATTTTAATTCTTTTGTATATCATTAACGTTCATCTGGTTCTTCTCTTTTTGAAACAAATAGATTTGTATAACTCGTTTCTCCTGGTTCATCTTTTAAACAGTGTTCTCTTGAAGAAACATGATTTATCTCACAGTATAGATTTTTAAATTTTTCGCCATCTTTTAAGAGTTCCCTCATATCAGCTAAAAATGTTTCATAGTCACTATCAGCAAAAAACATATTTTCAGAATCTTCTATACTATATCTTTTTCTTAATCTGTTAAGAGTAAATTCTAGGTACTCTTCCATATTTTGGTCTGGATTTTTTCTTTTTCCTACAAAGAAACTTCTTATAAATACCATTTCTATACTTGTATTTCTATCAGCAGAAGAAACTAATTTCCCATAATCACTTCTTGGCATATCTTCTAAAGAAGAACTATGGTCTTCTATTGCTTCTTTTATTGTTTGTCTTTGAGCATCTGTAAAGAATTTTGAAAAACCTGTATTTTGTATAAATCTTCTTCCTGCTATTTTTGCATGTTTTTCGCCAGTTTCATGTTCTTCATATTTTCCTAAATCATGTGACGCTGCAATAACATATATCATATTAGGATTTAGATTTAAATTCAAAGATTTATTTAAAACAAAAGATCTTCTTACTACTTCTAATATATGTAAAATACCATGCCCTTGATCATTTTTTGAGTATTGAGGAAAAATTTCTTCTTCTACGTATTTTTTTAGTTCTAGACTTACCTCTTTTGTACATGCATTATATTCTTTTATTTTGCTTTCTGCAAAAGATTCTTTCATATCATTTTACCTCTTTTAAAATTCTAAAGTCATTATAACTAAATACTGTAAATTTGTCTAGAATAAGCGTAATATTTATATTAATTTTATTTGTATAATGCAAAAGCACCTGAAGTATTCAGGTGCTAATCTTGAAAGTATGGGTCTCAGCTGTAGATATTTGCTTCGAGTTCGCTATAAGCAAATTGGAAAATGCATTGGTGTTTATCTGAAAACCACGTTGCATATTTCAAGTTGCCAGAATAATCATCTGGGCACGGTATTGCATTGATTGCCTTTCCCAAAAGACTCTTCAAGCCTTCGCCACTGTTTGCTGCTTCGATGAATGTAGTATGCCTCCAACAGAGCTTGGGCTCTTCAGCGACTACATGATCTCCATGTTGGCAAATCCGCAGTGTGACAAACCGCTCTCTAACGCAGGCATTTTCAGGCCAAATGGCAGAGGTTGGGTCAAATGCGGTACCGGTTGCTAGGTCTATAAATCTCATGTAGCTTCCCTCCTATTTTTTGATAAATCATATTATACCACAAAAATAGCCTATTTTCAAGCTATTTGAAAACAGGCTATCATTTTATTTATCTATATATTTTCTTTTGTATAATACTTTATATTAAACATTTGCTGTTTCTTCTGTTTGTTCAATAGTTGTAGAATCTTCTACTGCTGGTTTTGTTTGTCCAAAAGAGAAAGATTTTTTAACAGCTCTTTCTTTTACTTCAAATTTTTTATAAAATTCTTGTTTTGCATTATCAAGTGTTTCTTGCATTGCAGAAAACATTTCTTCTACATCATCTTTAGTGAAATCATAAGAATTACTTCTTGCCATTGGCTCTAAAATTTGGATATCATGCATTACATTGTTTACCCTTTTTCCTGCGTTTTCCATAAATTTTTGTCTTTTTTCTTCGTTAATTTCCATTTCTTTTCTCCTTATTTGTATTATTTCCAACACAATATATCACAAAGAATTTAAAAATGAAAGTTTAATTTTAAAAAATTATTTATTTTTTTGTTACAAAATAATAAAATTTAAATTTCATTTATCATATTTTTTCAAAAAAAATAACACCTATTTTGAAGTGAACCCCAAAAAGTTCATAAGAAAAAAAGGCACAATAAGAGAAGATT
>CAZPAF010000060.1:0-5850 GCA_964584475.1 uncultured Lachnospiraceae bacterium
AATGGTGGCAAAGGAGATAGAGTTATTCTTGTAAGATTAGAAACTACTCCAGAAGATATTGAAGGAATGGTTGCTGCTCAAGGTATTTTAACTGTTCGTGGAGGAATGACATCCCATGCTGCTGTTGTTGCTCGTGGTATGGGTACTTGTTGTGTATCAGGCTGTGGCGATATTAAAATTAATGAAGAAGAAAAAACATTCACATTAGGTGGATATACATTTAATGAAGGAGATTATATTTCATTAGATGGTACAACTGGTAAAATTTACAAAGGAGACATTAAAACTGAAGAAGCAAGTGTTAGTGGAAACTTTGGTAGAATTATGGGATGGGCAGATAAATTTAGAAAATTGAAAGTTCGTACAAATGCAGATAATCCTCGTGATACTAAACAAGCAGTTGAACTTGGAGCAGAAGGTATTGGGCTTTGCCGTACAGAACACATGTTCTTTGATGAAGCTCGTATTCCAAAAATTAGAAAAATGATTTTAAGTGAAACTGTAGAAGCTAGAGAAGCTGCTTTAAATGAATTAATTCCATTCCAAAAATGTGACTTCAAAGCAATGTATAAAGAATTGAAAGGTCTACCAATGACAGTACGTTATTTAGATCCTCCTCTACATGAATTCTTACCAACTGCTGAAGAAGATATCAAAGCCTTAGCACAAGATATGAACGTTACAGTTGAACATTTAAAACAAAAATGTGCTGACTTACATGAATTTAACCCGATGATGGGACATCGTGGATGCCGTCTAGCAGTTACTTACCCAGAAATTGCTAAAATGCAAACTCGTGCTTTAATCGAAGCCGCAATCGAAGTTCATGAAGAAGATGGATATGATATCATTCCAGAAATCATGATTCCACTTGTTGGTGAAAAGAAAGAATTGGATTTCGTTAAAAATGTTGTAGTTGAAACAGCAGAAGCAGTAAAAGCAGAAAAAGGATCAGATATGACATACCATATTGGTACAATGATCGAAATCCCAAGAGCAGCACTTTTAGCAGACGAAATCGCTGAATCTGCAGAATTCTTCTCATTCGGCACAAATGACTTAACTCAAATGACATTTGGTTTCTCAAGAGATGATGCAGGTAAATTCTTAGATTCATACTATGCTAATAAGATTTATGAATCAGATCCATTTGCTAGATTAGACCAAAACGGTGTAGGTAAATTAGTACAAATGGCTGCTGAAAAAGGTCGCGCAACTCGTCCAGATATCAAATTAGGAATCTGTGGAGAACATGGAGGAGATCCAGCATCAGTAGAATTTTGTTATAAAGCAGGTCTTACTTATGTATCATGTTCACCATTCAGAGTACCTATTGCTCGTTTAGCCGCTGCACAAGCGTCCATACGCGAGTCTCAAAGTAAATAATTTGGTCAATAAAAATTGATAAAACACTGATATTTTAAGAAAATTTTATTAAAAATTGTACGATGCAAAAATAATAGGCTCGACATTAAAATATAAAATTTTATGTTAAAATAATAAAAAAATAATAGAAAAGATTGAAATTATCGTAATTTCAGTCTTTTTTTGCATTTTCTACGATAAAAAGAAAGAAGGTATAACAATGGAAAACTTGTTAAATTTAGAAAATATTGCAAATCCAGAAATATTAGAAAAAATCACAAACTGGAATGAAATAAAAGATTGTGTAAAAATTGAATTTGAAAGAAGAGTTGATGGAAAAATGTATATTTATTTAAAACCTACACTTAATGATCTTTCATTAGGTTCTAGATTATCATTTGTAAGACAATTCAGAGAACTTACACAAGATGATGTAGCTGAGTATTTAGGATTAGAAGGTAAAAATAAAAGAAGAGCAATTACAAGATATGAAACTAATAAAAGAATACCAAATATTGAAAGACTTAAAGATTTAAGAAGATTATTTAGTGTTAATATAAATAGTATAAAACCTTATAACTTTAAATCTCTTGAAGACAATGTTTATATCTTATTATGGATGGAAGAATTATATCCGGATAGTTTTAAATTTTTTGAAATATTTGAACATCATAATACAAATGAGAATTTAATAATGATGAGGTTTAGTGATGAATGGAAGGAGATGAGAGAAAAAAGAAGAAATAGAGAAATAACATGGGATGAGTATATTGAATGGAAACTTAATTATCAAATAAAGGAGGAATAAAAATGATAGAAAAAATAAGTTTAGATTTAATAGATGATTTTAATAATCATCCATTCAAAGTTAATGATGATGAGTCAATAAAAGAACTAGCTGATAGTATTAATGAAAATGGGTTATTAGAACCATTAGTAGTTAGAAAAAAAGAAAATGGAAGATATGAAATGCTATCAGGTCACAGAAGAAAAAAAGCACTTCAATTAATAGGAGTAACTGAATCTGAATGCAAAATAAAGGATTTGTCAGATGATGAAGCAACAATCTATATGGTCGATTCTAATCTATATAGAGAAAAAGTATTTCCAAGTGAAAAGGCTTTTGCTTATAAAATGAAATTAGAAGCAATTAAGCACCAAGGTAAAAAAAGCCACTTGTACACAACTTGTGTCCAAGTTAAAGTCAAATGAAGAATTAGCAATTCAATTTGGAGAATCTAGAGAGAAAATTAGAAGATATATAAGATTAACTTCGTTAATTCCAGAATTATTAGAATTAGTAGATAATTCAAGCATAAGAAATAGTATTTTAACAATTGGAGTAACGAATGCTGTAGAAATGTCATATTTATCAAAAGATGCTCAAAAACTTTTATATGGAGTAATTATATATGAAGAAAAAACACCAACATTGTCTCAATCAAGAAGAATTAGAAAATTATATGAAGATGGTAAGCTTACCTTTGACACAATAGAAAAAATACTAGATGAAGAAAAAGGAATACAACATGAAAGAATATCTTTTAATAAAGAAAAAATAGAAGCTGTTATTCCTAAAGAATACTTAAAAAGAGATAAAAGGTATATGGAACAATATATAATTAATGCAATAAGATTTTATAAGGAACATAAGAAAGATTAAATATATAAATAGAAAAAGCTAAATAAATATTTAGTTTTTTCGTGATATAATTATTCAAAGAGGTGATATCAAATGGTTGGAATAGAATGTTTAAAAAAAATATCTCCAATATGTATTTCAAAAAGATTGGGATTATACCTTAAAAATACTGAAACAGATGACGAAAAAGAACTTGTGTACGAGTTGATTGTCGAAGATTTTAATAAAGAATGTAAAATAAATAAATTATTAAATAAAGAAATTTATAATATTTTTAAAGATGATTATTATAATGGATTGTTTAGTGATGATATATCTAAATTAAGCATTGCTCAATTGTTATCATTGATATCTAAGTATGTACTAATTTTTGAATTAACACCATCTAAAGATACAATAATTACAGATGATGAAATATTTGAAAAATATGAAGATGATAATGAATTATCTAGACAATTATCAAACACTCCTTTAATTAATCCGATAGATGAATGGGAGATTGAACATAAATTTTTGTACTTGTTTAATTTTATTGAGAGTGGTAAAACAGAAAAGAGAAATGATTTAGATGAAATTTTCTATACTGGATTTCCAGAAGAAAGAGTAAATATTTTCTCTAATTATATTACAAAAACTTATATAAAAAGAAAAGAATGGTTGTATCCTGAATATCAGTATTATGATAATCAAGATGAAGAATATGAAATAAAAATCAATAAGCTAATACAATTTGGGGAGATGTATGATAATATTGTTGTTAATGGTAGTGAATACTTAAAAATAGATTTTATTATAGAAACATTGATTTCGGCTGAAAAGAGCCAGTATTCATTATTAAATTATATTTCATTGATTGAAATGTTAATAGTTAATTCTAAAAACAGTTCTCGTTCTGAATTTAAAAGAAAATTAAAAGAATTTATTCATGATGAAAGTATGAGTGATAATGAAAAAGAATATATATCAGGATTGTTCTATGACATCCGTTCTAGAATGATACATGGTGATTTTGATAAATTAAAAAAAGAATTGTTGAAGTACAAAAAACGATTTATGAAGGATTATTCATTCGATTATGGTGAATTTAAAGAAGAAAATTGGATAATTGGTAGTATAAATTCCTTCTTGAGACAAATAGTAAGTAATATTTTGTATGATTATTTATATGATAACGAAAAAATGAATAAATTAAAAAAGGATGAATGTTTAAATATGAAAAATAATATATTTATAAACATTTTTAGGAAAATAAAAAAGAAAATTAAATTATTTTAGTCTAAGTAGAACAATATGTTGTTTCAATAAGACCCCTAAATTATGAGGGGTACAAACTACAATCAACAATAAGTAATTACTAAATATTAAGACTAAAGTAATCTAGTTTTGGGTGGAATTTAATTAATTAAATAGATAATATTTGTAAAAAATATTATTGAGCGAGAGGTGTGTTTATTACAATGATAAAGAGAGAAAAATGTGTTTATTGTGGAAATACAATTATTAAAAAAAGCAAAGAACATATAATTCAAAATGCAATAGGTGGATTATATGAATCTGAAGAAATATGTTGTGATAAGTGTAATGAATATTTAAGTAAATATATTGATGAACCATTCACAAAAATATTTAGTTGTATAACTAGCAGAATAAATAATTTAACTAAAACCAATAATACAAAATCATCTCCACTTTATACAGGTAAGGCAATTTATAAAGACGAGATTTATGATGTTCAAATAAAAAAAGGAAAAATCGTTGGTTGCCCTGAACTATGTAGAAAACTAAAATGCAACATTAAAGAAATACCATTAAATTTAATTGCATATGATTTTAAGATTGATAATATAAGTTTTAACAATGGAATAAAGAAGATTGCATTTAATTTTGCAATTGCCAAGGGTATTGATATAAATAAAATAAACAAAGGACTTAAAGTAGATGAAAAAAAGGGACAAGTGAAGAATATAGAGTATAATTATGCTATGATTCCATATGTTCCTTTAAATCCTATGGATGAATATATTGAGCTGAATACTGAATTGGAATTATATCATAATTTGATTTTGTTCAGTCAAGATAACAAATTATGGTGTTATATAGATTTATTCAATACTTTTCAATATTATGTTCTCCTATCAGAAGAATGGTATAATAAAACTAAAGTATTAGAGACATATTTACAATTAATTCAAAAAATAGATAAATCACCAAGAGAATTATATATAAGAAAACCTAAACATATGTTAACATATTCAATGCTTTACAATATTGAACCCTGTGAAGACATAGAAAAGTTTAAAAAACGTGTAAATATTGCAATTCAGAAAGAATCACAAAAAAAAGAAATGTCAAAAGTAATATCAACTAAATTAAAAAGTAATTATTTTAGAACAGATATATTAAAAGAAATGGATAAATCAGCAGCTAGAGATTATTTAAAAAATGATATGAAATTCTATTTAAAAAGCTTGCTATTATATTTTGATGAGGAAGACCAGTTAAAAGAATCCACTTTTAGACAAGTCACACTCATAAGCGAAGATGATGAAATTACCTCGTATCCAGTATTAATAAATATACTACTTGCAAACAAAAAAATAAATGTTCAGACATATACATATCAAAAGTTTAATAGATTGAATCAATTTTTAATAGAAGATAATTTAAAAAATAATTCATAATTTTATTTAATAATAGATATACTAATAATGGATATACTAATTGACATTTTCATAAAAATGTAGTATATTTATATTGCACTGAAAAGTGTGAAAATGTTTTTCGCTTCTGGATGGTGCGAATAATAAATGATTCCAGGCGACAATGTTTTTCGCTTCCAGGTG
>CAZPAF010000061.1:0-5748 GCA_964584475.1 uncultured Lachnospiraceae bacterium
GTGATTCGTCCTCTGGTATAAAATCTCCAAGATGGCTATCATCGTCCTCACCAATTGGTGTTTCTAAAGAAACTGGATCTTGAGCAATTTTTTGAATTTCCATAACTTTTTCTACTGGAATTTCCATTTCTTCAGCAATTTCTTCTGGACTTGGTTCTCTTCCTAACATTTGAAGTAAATGTCTAGAAGTACGAATTAATTTATTGATTGTTTCTACCATGTGAACTGGTATTCTTATTGTTCTAGCTTGATCTGCTATAGCCCTTGTAATAGCTTGTCTTATCCACCATGTTGCATAAGTACTGAATTTGTATCCTTTTTTGTAATCAAATTTTTCAACTGCTTTTATTAATCCCATGTTTCCTTCTTGGATTAAATCTAAGAATAGCATTCCTCTACCAACGTATTTTTTAGCAATACTTACAACAAGTCTTAAGTTTGATTCTGCAAGCTTTTGCTTTGCATCTTCATCCCCATCTAAAACTTTTTTTGCAAGTTCTAGTTCTTCTTCAAAAGTAAGAAGTGGTATTCTACCAATTTCTCTTAGATACATTCTAACAGGATCATCTATGCTAACACCTTCAATAGCATTATTCATATCTAAATCTTCTAGTTTTATATCTTCTACTTCTTTTAAATCATCTAAATCTGGTTCTAGTAAATCATCATCATCTTTTAGTACATTTACACCCATTTCTTCGAATGCTTCAAAAACTTTATCAATTTGTTCTGGGTTAGCTTCTCCAAGTTCAGCTGCAAGTTCTCCATAAGTAATTTTTCCTTTTGCTTTTGCATTACTTACGATTTTTTGAATTTGGTCTTTTTCAGAATCTACTGGAGTTTCTTTTTTGTTTTCTTCTGCTTTTTTATCTTCTTTTTCAACTTTTTCTTCTGCTTTTTCTTCTTGACTTGCTACTACTTCTTCTTTAACAGCTTCTGTTTCAGTTTCTTTTGCTTTTTTTGAAGCTCTTTTTTTAGGTTTTTCTTCAACTTCTACAGCTACTACTTCTGCTATTTCTAATTGTTCTTCATTTTCTTTTTTAACTTTTCTTGGTTTTCTTTCTTTTTTTACTTCTACCTCTTCTACTTCTTCCGTTTTTTTAGTTGTTTTTTTCTTTGTTGTAGGTTTTTTCTCTTCTTTTTCTTCTATAATATCTTTATCTGTTTTTTTCATTTTCTTAAAACTACCTCCTACTTTCTCTTAGCTAACTCAATTATAATCTCACTTAATTCTTGTTCTAATTTAGCTATTTCATCTTTGGTTAAATTAGAAGAATTCTCTAATTCTTTTACAATTTCTAATTTTCGATTTGCTAATCTATCTTTATTATAGATATTAACAACATCTTCTATGCATTTTTCTATTGAACTTATTTCATAATCTGTAACTAAAATTTCACTAACATGTGATTGTATTTCTGCATCTTCAATATTAGCTATTGTTTGTAATATTTTTTCACTTTCTTCTGCTGGCGATTCTAATATCTTTTCAAATATAAATTTATTTGTTTCTAATTTAAAATCATCTAAACTAATATTGGTAACAATTGCTTCATAAGATTCTCTAAAATGATTTATAAGTAAATATAAAATCATATTTTCGCGTTTAATAATTGCTGGACTAATTTCTATCACTTTTTCTTGTTTTACAGCAGGCTTTGTTAGAACTTTTTCATTAACATTATTATTATAAGCTGCCTTATTTACTTCAGCATAAATTGCTTCTTTTGAAATATTATAGCTTGCAGCAACATTTTCAATATAAATTTCTCTTTCAATTTTATTATCTACATTTGAAAGAATTTTAGTTATTTCTTTTAAAAATCTTATTTTGTCATTTGGATTTTCTAAATTGTATTTAGATTTTACCATTTTAATTTTAAATTCTACTAATGAAATTGCATTTTCAATTAATAGTTTAAATCTACCGCTTCCGTATTTTATGACATATTCATCTGGATCTTTTGCACCTTCCATTTGAAGTACTCTCGCATCACAACCTTGATTTTCTAAAATACTTAATCCTCTCATTATTGCTTCTTGCCCTGCACCATCAGAGTCATAACTTAAAACTACTTGCTCACTGTATTTTCTTAATAATCTTCCTTGTTCTTCAGTCAAGGCTGTACCTAGTGATGCAACAACATTGTTAAAACCTCTTTGGTAAAGAGAGATAGCATCCATATATCCTTCAACTAAAATTATTTGTTTAGAATCAGATTGTTTTGCAAGGTTAAGTGCAAATAAGTGCTTTTTCTTTGAATATACCAGATTCTCATTAGAATTTATGTATTTTGCCATCTTATCGTTATTTTCTAATTTTCTACCACCAAAAGCTATAACTCGTCCACTAACATCCATTATAGGAAACATTAATCTTTTTCTAAAACGATCAATAAATTCCCCTCTTTCAGTTTTATTTACAAGACCTGTGGCTAATATTTCTTCATCTTTAAATCCTTTTGATTTTAATAGTTTATATAATTCATTATATTCACCAGAATAACCAATTTTAAAAGCTTTTAAAGTATTATTATCTAATTTTCTTTGTTTTACATAGTCTTGCGCAATCTTGGCTAGTGGTTTATATAACCTCTCGTGGTAAAAGATTGCCGTTTCAGCATTTATTTTAAACATTCTATCTTTTAGATATTGTGTTTTATTAAACTCTGAATTTTCTACTGTTGGCAATTGAATTCTAGCACGTTCTGCTAAAAATTCTAATGACTCTCTAAACGAAATTCTTTCAATTTCACTAATAAAAGTAAATACATCTCCACCTTTATGACAGCCAAAACAATGAAAATATTGTCTGTCCGCAGAAACAGAAAAAGAAGGTGATTTTTCTTTGTGGAATGGACATAATCCAAAAAAGTTTCTACCACTTCTTTTTAAAGTTACATATTGAGATATAACATCAACAATGTCGTTTGCTGATCTTATTTCCTCTTTTAATTCATCAGTGTATTGAACCATTTTTTAACCTTTCTTTTATAATATTCGACACTTAAGTCTCAAATCCTTCATTTTTATGTAATTTATGTAAATCATTTTCAAATTTCATTTTGCCAAAAAACCAACAAAAAAGATTATATATTTCTATATAATCTTTTTCTAGTGTTTCTTAATTCGCTGAAATAAATTTTTTAACGATATTATCTGTATTTTCTTCAGGCATTCCCACAGCTTTTTGAAGTTCTGCTGTAGAGCCAATTCCGTGTATTTCATAAGACATATTGATTTTATTTTCAACTAAAGATTCAATTTCTTCTTTTCCTTTACTTTCAGCTAAAACTAATTCACTAACAAGAATTTGTTTTGCATTTAGTAACATTTTTTTCTCAGTAGTTGATAAACCTTTGTCTTTTTGTTTAAAACTTAAATTTCTTACTATGTCTGCTACTTCGAAAATATCTCCAGATTTCATTTTTTCAACGTTATCTCTGTATCTTTTGTTCCATTTCATAGACATTTCAGTACTATCTTGTTCTAAAACATTAATTACTTTTCCGGCTGTTTCTTTGTCTATTATATTACGTACTCCTATTTCTTCTGCTTTTGCGGTAGGTACCATAACCTTTACTTCACCAGGCATTTTGATTATATAATAAGATTGTCTTTCATCTAAAATTGATCTTTCTTCAATCGTTTCTATAACTCCTGCTCCGTGCATTGGGTATACTATTTTATCTCCTACTTTAAACATTTTCGCCACTCCTTCCAAGCAATTTTTTAAATTACTACATTACAATTATACTACAAAAAATGGCAAAAGTCAAAGAAATATAACGAATTTTAAAAAAGTTTTTTTCATTTTCATTACATATTGCAAAAAATACTTGCAAAACAGACAAATTTGAAGTTTAATATATTGTTTATTTATATACTATTTGTTTGTAGACCCAAATCCTCCAACTCTTTCTCCACTTGCATCATCTGCGTCTGTTACAAGATATTTTTGGAAAATAGCTTGTCCTATAGCATCACCTTTTTTAATTTCTACATCTTCATCTTTTATATTATAAAAAGCAAACATAATGTGTCCATCATTATCTGGATTTTCGTAGTAATCTTTATCTACTACTCCAACACTATTTGCTAAAATTAATCCTCTTTTTCCTGGGTTAGAACTTCTATTATATAAAAGAAGCATTTCATCATCTTCCATATATGCTTTTATTCCTGTTTTTACTAAAGTTGGTTTTTGTCCTCTTTTAAATGCTGGTATAATTGTATCTTCAGCAGCTTCTACATCATAACCTGCTGAATATTTTGTTTTTCTAACCGGTAAATTTATTCCTGCGTTTTCAAATCCTTTTGCAATTTCAAATCCTCTTACTTTCATTTTACATCCTCCGTTTTATTTTCTTAAATTATTTATTTTCGTTTTGATTATATATGTTTCTTTTTTATTTTTCAAGCATGAATAATTAAAATAAGTCTTCTATTTTACAAATTTTTTCATAATCTTCATCCTTGGTTAAATTAGTAGAACAATACTTATCTGACCATTCTCTTATGTATGGCAATAGTAACCTTAAAAACAATCTTGTATTATATGAAACTGTTTTTATATCTTTTATTTTTTCATGTATGATTTGACATTCTTTTGATTTATAATATACCAAATAATAATTACCATCATTTTCGAGCTTAATATCATAAGGAAATATTCTACAATCAATCGGTCTAATTTCGTATATAGTACATTGATTATTTTTATAAAAATAACATTGATTATTATTCTCTTGTCTTTTCATTTGGTATAGCTTTTTCAATGAATAGTCGTTGTACATTTTTGAAAAATCTATTTTTCTTGCAAATTCTTCAATATTAATTTTCATATTTTTTGAAATTGTTTCAGCTTCTTTAGGCAGTAACATAGGAGAATCTACATTTGGATTACAACAACATGTTGCACTTTTTCCTACACAATTACTACATAAATTAAATGTTCCTAAATTATTATTTGTATTTCTAAATAAAGCGTATGGACTTTGAATGACATCGTCTGAGTTTTCATCATCAGATATATATGTAGCGACACCATACAGAAAATTATCATTTATTATTTTTAAACTAATTGTTCCACTTTCTATGTCGCTATTTTCTGTAAATTCATAAGTCCCATTTATTATATTTTTATTTATTTTACCTTCAAATTTATATTTACAAATTTCATTATCATAATTAAGAATAATATTGGCAATTAACTTGTTCTCTGTTTGCTTAAAATTAACCTTTTCATTATATATTTTGTTATTTTGAATGAATGTTGATATCCATTCTCCAGATAAATTAATCGACATTTTTATCTCTCCTTTTATTATAACTACGCTTTTTATATCACATTTAATTCCATTTTACAATTATAGACTCATATTTTTAAATCAAATATTAAACTTTATAATATACAAAAAGACACTTCAAGCGAAGTGTCTTTTTATTATATTCATAATTAGTCTTGTGAATAAGGTATAATAGCAATAGCTCTAGCTCTTTTAACTGTATTTGTGATTTCTCTTTGATGTTTAGCGCAAGCTCCTGTTGCTCTTCTTGGTAATATTTTACCTTTTTCGTTGATAAATTTTCTTAATTGTTCTGCATTTTTATAATCTAATTCAAAGTTTTTGTCATTGCATAATGCGCAAACTTTTTTTCTCATTTTTCTAAACTTTGGATTAAAATCATCATCTTGGTTGTTTCTATTGTTTCTTCTATTTTGTTTTTTATCAGCCATTTCAAAAT
>CAZPAF010000062.1:0-5552 GCA_964584475.1 uncultured Lachnospiraceae bacterium
AATATTCTAAAAAAATAAATTTAGAATTAATTATTGATGAAAATTATGGTTTAAAAGAATTTTGTAAAAATGTTGCAGACGACTTAAAAAATAGATGCTCAAATTATTGTTATAGAGTAAGAATTGAGCAAACTGCCAAATTTGCAAAAGAAAATGGATATGATGCATTTACAACTACACTTTTTGTAAGCCCTTATCAACAACATGAAAAGCTTAAAGAAATTTGTGAAGAAATGGCTAAAAAGTATGATACAGAATTTTTATATAGAGATTTTAGACCAGGTTTTAGAGATGGACAAAATAAAGCAAGAGAGTTAGAATTATATATGCAAAAATATTGTGGTTGTGTTTTTTCAGAAGAGGATAGATATTCTGAAAAAATACAAAAAGATAAAAATAAGTTTTCTCTTAAATAATAGTTATTTGTTGAAAAATAATAAATTTAAAATAAAGGTTAAATAGTTATATAAACGAATTTAATGAAGAAGATTCAAGCAAGACTTTGAAAGCCAAAATACAAATAAACAAAAAATATAAAATTAAATATAGCATGAAAAGAGTAAAAGAAGATTTAAAATCTTCAATAATATTTTTTCTTATAGGTATGTTTTTTACAATAATGGTAGTCTGTTCTACACTAGATAAAATTTTTGAAAAAACAGGAATATGTAAAATTACAGAATGTAAAAATATTGAAATTGAAACTACTTATGATTCAAATGGAAATATAATGTATAAACCATCCTTTCATTATGAAGTAAATGGAAAAAAAATATGTTTATACATTTCCGTATTATACTAGTATGGAATATAAGGATATTAGTAAAAACTAATACATTTATTATGATATATATAATCCCTCAAAACTGTCTTGCTTCTTGTGAAATAGAATTAGGGATTGAAGATACAATTGCTCTATGTGCTGTATTAATTTTCCAATTACGGAGATATATCTTATAAAAGAAAGTTTGGGAAGAATAAAATTAATTAACGAAAGAAAAGGAAAAAGAAAATGAAATACGAAATGATAATTTTTGATTTAGATGGAACTTTATGGGAAACAGAGAAAATAAGTTATAAAACAGCAAATGCAGTTTTAAAAAAATATGAACCTAATAAAGAAATAACAATGGAAGTTATTAAAAGAACAATGGGATGTACTTATGCACAAACAGCAGAGATGTATATGCCATATTATGATGAAGAAAAAAGAGAAAAAATATTGGGTGAAATGTTAGATTTAAATGCAAGAATACTTTCTGAATTTGGTGGAAATGTATATAAAAATCTAAAAGAAACATTAGATATTTTAAGTAAAGATTATAAACTTGCAATTGTAAGTAATTGCGCTGATGGATACATAGAATCATTTTTACAATCTTCAAAATTAGAAAAATATTTTGTTGATTATATGGCTGCTGCAAAATATAAAGTAACAAAAGCAGAAGCTATAAGACAAGTTATAGAAAGAAATAGTATATATTCAGCAATTTATGTTGGAGATACAATTAACGATTATAAAGCAACTATAGGAGCTGAAATTGATTTTATTCAAGCTAAATATGGATTTGGAGAAGATTTATGTACAGAATATTCTATAGAGGATATTAGTGAACTACCAAAACTTTTGGATGAAATTCAATATGTGAATGTTTTGTAAAATCAGTCGAAAAATATAAAATAGACACATTTAGTTTAGGAGAAAAATTATGGAATTAATAAATTATTTGCAATATAATTCAGTATTAATATTAACATTTTTCTTTATTTCACTTGCAGTATTAATATTAAAATATATTACCTTAGGTGCAAGTAATAGAGTTCTTTTTTCATCTTATAGAAGTTCACTTACCAATCCACTTACTTATGTAAGAATGTTTACACATGTTTTTGGACATAGTGATTGGAAACACTTCTCTAATAATTTTCTATATATTTTATTAATAGGACCAATGATTGAAGAAAAATATGGAACAATAAATCTATTAATAATGATGCTTATAACAGCAGGGATTACAGGACTAATAAATTATATAAGAGGAAGAAAAAGGATTTTAGGAGCAAGTGGAATTGTTTTTATGCTTATAACGATGAGTTCTTTTGTAAATATAGAAGCAGGGAAAGTTCCAATAACCTTAATTTTAATGTTTATTTGTTATATAGTTAATGAAATTATAGATGCAGTGTTTAAAAAAGATGATGTTTCTCATTCAGGCCATATAATAGGTGCTATTTGCGGAACGATTTTTGGATTTTTATATTTTTATACAGGTGGAAATTTATTTACATATTTTAAATAATAAAGAAAATAAATACATAAATTTAAGCCAGTACAGGAGGTAATTTTGGATAAATTAGTAGTAATAGATGGTAATAGTATTTTAAATAGAGCTTTTTATGGAATTATGAGTAGCAAAATGCTTCAAACAGCAGATGGAACATATACTAATGCAGTATATGGATTTTTAGCAATTATGTTTAAATTATTTGAGGATGTAAATCCAGAATTTTTAGCAGTTGCTTTTGATGTTAAACACCCTACAAAAAGACACGAAATGTATAAAGACTATAAAGGTACAAGAAAAGGAATGCCAGATGAACTTGCAGCTCAAATGCCAATTATAAAAAGAGTATTAGAAGCAATGAATATTAAAGTTATAGAAATGCCTGGATATGAAGCTGATGATATTTTAGGTACTCTTGCCAAATATACAGAAAAGCAAGGAAAAGATGTAATACTTCTTACTGGAGATAGAGATTCTTTTCAACTTGCTTCAGATAAAATTACTATTAGAATTCCAAGAACAAAAGCAGGAAAAACAGAAGTAGAAGATTTTAATAGAAATAAAATTTTAGAAGTATATGGATTAGAACCAAGCCAATTAATAGAAGTAAAAGGGTTAATGGGAGATACTTCAGATAATATTCCTGGTGTACCAGGTGTTGGAGAAAAAACAGCTTTAAATTTAATTAAAGAATTTGAAAATATAGATAATATTTATACAAAACTAGAAAATGGAGAACAAGTAGCAAAAGGAAAATTAAAAGAAAATTTAGAAAATAATAAAGACTTAGCAATTCTTTCTAGAGAACTTGGAAGAATTGATGTAGAAGCTCCTATTACAAAAGAACTTTCTGAATACAAGGTTAAAGAATGGGATAAAAAGAAAGTTTTAGAAATTTTCAAAGAACTTAGATTTAATAGATATATTGAAAGATTTGATTTAGAAAATCAAGGAACTGTAGAAGAAAAAGATGTAAAAGAGCTATTTGATTTTGAAGAATTAAATAGTTCAAATCAAAATGAATTGATAAGTAATATAAATACGAGAAAAGAGATTTATTATTACTTAGAAAATATAGAGTCAAATTATGATGAATTAATAATTAAGAAAAAAATAAATTATATATATGTATATAATCCAGAGAAAAATAAAGTATATAACACGAAATTTAATAAAGAGATATTTAAAGATATTTTTGAAAATAAAGAAATAATGAAAATATCAAATAATATAAAAGAAGATTATATTTTATTAAAACAAGAAGGAATTAATTCTGAGAATATGATGTTTGATACTAAAATTGCAGCATATGTTTTAAATGCAACTTCAAATGCATATTCACTAGAAGAAATAGCAAGACAATATTTAGATTTAGACATTACAGAATATTCTGGAGAAGAAGAAAAAAGTGAAGTTCAAACTAGTCTTTTTGATATGACAGAAGAATCTGATGAAGACGAAAAAGATAAAGCTAATTTCCAATCGGCAATAAAAGCTTATGTAATAGGAAAAGCTAAAGACAAATTAGTTGAAGAACTAAAAAAACAAGAAGAACTTGATTTATTTAATAATATAGAAATGCCAGTAGCCCAAATATTAGCAGAAATGCAATGGGAAGGTGTGTATATTGATGAAAAAGAATTAATCAAATATGGAAATAATTTAAAAGAACATATTGAAGAATTAAGAATTGATATATATAAGCTAGCTGATGAAGAATTCAATATAAATTCAACAAAACAATTAGGAAGCATACTATTTGAAAAATTAGGATTAAAACCATCAAAGAAAACAAAATCTGGATATTCAACAGATGTTGATGCTTTAGAAAAATTAAAAGGTGAACATCCAATAATTGAAAAAATATTAGAATATAGACAACTTGTAAAATTAAATTCAACTTATGTAGAAGGAATGATTCCTTTTATAAATGTAAAAACAGGAAGAATTCACACTTTCTTTCATCAAACAGTAACAACAACAGGAAGATTAAGCAGTACAGAACCAAATCTTCAAAATATCCCAACAAGAACTGAACTTGGAAAGAAATTAAGAAAAGTATTTAAACCAGCAAAAGGAAAAGTATTTTTAGATGCGGATTATTCTCAAGTTGAATTAAGAGTTTTAGCTCATATGGCAAAGGATGAAATAATGGTTGAAGCATTTAATACTAATGCTGATATCCATACAATAAGTGCATCACAAGTATTTAAAGTCCCAGTAGAAGAGGTTTCTAAACAATTAAGAAGTAGAGCAAAAGCTGTTAACTTCGGTATTGTTTATGGAATAAGCGAATTTGGTTTAGCAGAACAAATTGATATAAAAAGAAATGAAGCAAAACAATATATTGAACAATATTTAGAAACATATCATGGAATTAGAGATTTCATGGGCGAAATTGTTGAATCTGCCAAAAGAAAAGGTTATGTAGAGACTCTTTTTGGAAGAAGAAGATACATTCAAGAACTTTCATCTAACAATTATATGGTTAGAAAATTTGGAGAAAGAGCTGCTATGAATACACCAATTCAAGGAACAGCTGCTGACATAATGAAAATTGCTATGATTAAAGTTTATAATGAACTTAAAAATAGAAATTTAAAATCAAAAATTGTTCTTCAAATTCATGACGAATTAATAATAGAAACTGTACTAGAAGAAAAAGAAGAAGTTTCAAAACTTTTAAAAGAATGTATGGAAAGTGCGACAAAACTTTCTGTTCCTTTAACTGTTGAAGTTGAAGAAGGAAATAGCTGGTATCAAGCTAAATAATTGATAGATTATAAGAGATATAAATTATAATAATTAGAAATTATTTTTTGAGGGATGAATTATTATGGAAAAAAAGAAAAAAAAAGAAAAATTACCTACTACGAAGTTTTATGAAAAATATTTTGACAATTATTCAAAAAGAAATATAACAATATATTTTATTTTAAGAGCGTTAGTAATATTAACGCTTATAAGACAAATATTTATGGGGAATTGGAATAACGTATTTTTGTGTGGATTAACATTAATATTTTTTGTGATTCCAGCTGTTATAGAGAAAAAATTAAACTTAGCTCTTCCAGATGCTTTGCAAATATTAATATTATTATTTATATATTCAGCTGAAATTTTAGGAGAGATAAATGAATTTTATATTTTGATTCCACATTGGGATACAATATTACATACCTTAAATGGATTTTTGTGTGCAGCAGTTGGATTTTCAACTATTGATATACTAAACCAAAAAGAATTTTTTCATGCAACAATGTCACC
>CAZPAF010000063.1:0-5286 GCA_964584475.1 uncultured Lachnospiraceae bacterium
ATCTTTTTATTAATAAGAAGTTTTTATTAGTATAAAATCTTAATTTTAAATTATGAATATAAAATTATAAATTTAATACAATTTTATTAAAGAAAATTTTTGAGGAAATGTTGAAAATAAAATTAAATGATTTTGTAAATGGAATAGTTTCACTTGTTATATCACAAATTCTTATAAAATTATTTGGAGTAATTTATAGTGTTTATTTAACTAATAAAACAGGATTTGGAGATGAAGGAAATGCCATATATATGAGTGGCTATCAGATATATGCATTGCTTTTGACTGTTTCGTCTATTGGTGTTCCAAATGCAATTTCTAGGTTAATAGCAGAAAAAACAGGACAAAAAGATGTTATAAATAGAGAAAGGATTTTTTTAATTGCAATATTCCTATTTGCTATAGTGGGAATAATAGGTACAATATTTTTATATTTATTTTCAGAATTTTTTTCTAGTAAAATTTTAGAAATTCCAAAAGCAGATTTGAGTTTAAAAGTTTTATCACCAGCTATATTTTGTGTTTCAATAAGTTCTGTAGTTAGAGGATTTTTTAATGGAATAAATAGAATAAAAATAACAGCAAAAGTACAATTTATTGAACAAGTTTTGAAATCTTTTCTTACAATTATATTAGTAGAAATTGCTTCAAAATACTCAAATAATAATTGTGAGATAATGGCTGCAGTTGCAAACCTTGCGACTACGATAGCAACTTTTATAAGTATGATTTACATATTAAAAGAATATTCAAAAATAACTAATATATATGAAACAAAAGTATATTTTCCAAGAGAGAGAATTATATATATTATTAGAAATATATTAGTTATATCTATGCCGATGACGTTAAATGCTATTTTATCATCTTTAGGAAAAAATATTGATTCAATAACAATTGTTAAAATATTAAAAAAGATAATTGGGGAAGAAGAAGCGATTAAAAAATATGGTATAATAAGCTCTAAAATAGACATATTAGTATCAATGCCACTGAGTTTTAATGCTTCAATTTCAACAGCATTAATTCCTGAAATTACAAAATTAAAATCACGAAATGATATACAAGAATTAGTAAGAAAAATTAAATTTTCCATTTTAATAACATTAATTATTGGTATTCCATATTGTTTTGGTATTTACTACTATTCAAATGATATCTTAAATATTTTATTTCCTAATGCAAGTGAAGGAGCAATTCTTTTAAAATTATCAGCATCTGGGATTATTTTCTCAATGCTTGCGCAAACTATAAATGCAATTTTGCAAGCTTTAGGAAACAATAAAGTTCCAGTCTTTGCTTCAATAATTGGAATTATTTTTAAATTGCTTTCTAATATATATTTAATGAAAATAGATGGGGTATATGAAAAGGGAGCTATAATAGGAAATATTGTATCAAGTATTATATCTTTTTTGATTGTATATTATAGTCTAAGGAAGATAATTAAGTTAGATTTTAAAATATTTCAAATATCTTTTAAACCGATTTTTGGAAGTTGTATAATGATAATTCTTTCATTATTTATTAAGAAAAATATTTTACAAAATTATATAAATGGAAATTGTTTAGGGCTTATATCTATAGTAATTGCAGTAATAATCTATGTTTTTTTAGTTTTTTTTATGAAATTTTTGAAAAAAGAGGAGATGTTCGAAAATGTTGAAAATAGCGGGTTTGCGACTTTGAAAAACGGGAAAAGCTTGAAAAATAAGAAAAAAATTGAAAAAAAATAAAAAAAAAGAAGGATTTAAGCATATTTTGGCGAATAAAATTATTGTAGAACAAAAAATTGATTTCTACATAACACTAAAATCTATTAGGAGGTAATTTTAAAATGAACAAAGCTGAATTAATCGCAGCAATAGCTGCAAAAACAGGAAACACAAAAAAAGCTGCAGAAGAATTTGTAAACGCTTTTGTTAGCACAGTAACAGAATCTTTAGAAAAAGGTGACAAAGTTCAATTAGTTGGATTTGGATCTTTTGAAGTAAGAAAAAGAGCTGCTAGAAAAGGAAGAAACCCACAAACTAAAGAAGAAATCAAAATACCAGCATCAAAAGCTCCAGTATTCAAAGCTGGAAAAGCATTAAAAGATTTAGTAAATAAAAAATAAGAATTATATATAAATAATATATGAATTCATATAAAAAAGACGCGACAAAAGTCGTGTCTTTTTTGTTGTATGTATTAAAAATGTATTGAAATTGTATTATAAAAACTATTGCAAAAAAAAATAATAAGAATATAATTATAATGACTAAAAATACAAATGAAAATTAGGAGGAACTAAAGTTGGAACAATTTGAGGTGATTTTTTTAGATGATGATAGAGTAACTGTCTTAGATAAACAAACAGTAGAAGCAGGAAAGCCAGTAAAATATAAAGGTGAACCACCTACAAAAGCACCAATAAATATGATGACATATACATTTGTTGGATGGTTTGGAAAAGAAAAAATGGAAGCTGTTACAGAAAATTTAATATTAATTGCTGAGTATGCAGCTGAAACTAATACAAAATCTGAAAATGCTTTGCTTGCAGCATCTCTAGAAAATGCTCAAAATACAAATCTTACAGCTACAGTAGAAGCTGGACAAAAGATAAGTGAGCAACAAAAAGCTTTAGCAAAAGATTCAAGAAGTGCAGATCAAATAGTAAATGAAGTTCTTGAAAATGGACAAGCAGAAGTTGGAATAGAAGCAAACAAAGATAATGTTGAAAGATAAAATACAAATGATGTTGGAGGATTACAAATGAGTGTTGTAATAACATTAGATGATATACGTGCATATGCAGAAGTAGACTATATAATTAGTCATATGAATGAAAAATATAGAGAAAAAGTGCCTGAAAAAATGTTGAAATTTTTCCATGATTATAAAGATCCAAATCATGAAGTGAATGTGGATCCATACGTACCACTTCAAAAACAAGGATTAAAAAGATATACTTTGGAAATTTTAGCGTTATTTCACTTGAAATATTGGTGTGAAGATGAAGAAAGAAAAAAAGAACTATATGGATTAATGCTTCAAAATCAAGAAAGATTAGAAAGTCAAATGCGTGAAAAATATAGCGTAGAAAAACTTTTTGACAATGCTCATGCTACAGTTGTAAATTCTGTTGAAGATTTAGAGGAAGAAGAAAAAGAAGACTTTACAAAACCAAGAGTTGTTCAAAGATATAGTCAATATACAGAAAATAATACAGATATTCAGGATTATACAGATCATGTAAATGAACAAACAAATACAACTGAGGCTGATAATTTACCAACAGCAACAGAAGAAGTCAAAGGATTTTTCCAAAAATTAAAATCTAAAATATTTTCTCTTTTTGGAAAAGTATAATTAAAATAATATAAATAAAAGTAGCTTCTCATATTTTGAGAAGCTTTTTTGTATAAAAAATTGTTTACATAATTGATATTGGCGTGAAAATGTGTTAAAATAAATATCAGATGTCTTTTGAAGTGTACTTTTGGAAGGAGTGTTGACTTAAAATATATGGACGTAAGTCGTGAAACTTTAAAGATGATTTTCGGAGCGGAACGGGTAGACGAGGACTTTCATGGAGTCGTTGACTGGATCGTAAAAAATCCGAAAGGATATCACCAAAAGGTATTGGAATGTTATAAAAATGTAGGGGCTGAAAAGCCTGAGGTGTGCAAAAAGTGTGGCGGTGAATGCTGCAAAAGAGCACCTTGTCACTGGGGACCAGATGATATTGAAGATCTTTCATTTGATGGACTTAAAAGATTACTGAATGAGAAGAAATATATATCTGTTTTAAGATTTCCTGGATGTGTATGTGAATCATGCCTTAGAACCGTTAATTATAGCGGTATGTATTACTACATTTTAAGAACAAGAACAAGAGGTACAGGCATTGCTGCAGTGGCAACAAGAATAGACAAAGAAGATAAATGTATGCTTTTGAGCTCAGACGGTTGCAATATTTCGTTTAAAGAAAGACCGATGGGAGCAAGGCTACTAATTCCTGAAAGTGAAAAAAGATGTAAGCATCTGTATGATTTAGATGATTGTATTCATGACTGGCAGGATTATCAAGATGTCTTAAGAAAGGTATTTCGCTATTTCAGAATGGTAGAAATGCCGAAAGCGATTATAAGGAAAAAATGATGTACACTTGTAAAAGACCAAAAGAAAAAGCGATTGCAAAGGATTCTAAGCAATCGCTTTTTTCTTAAAATAAGAATTATTACCACATATAGTAAATAATGTATATAAAAATATGAAAAAATAAATAAAAAGCTTGACAACTAGGTAAAAAAGTAGTAATATATTAATGTTTTAAGAAGAAGCATCCACTTCTCACCTTATCTTAAGTTAGGAGCATAAGGTTAAAATTCAATCTTAATAAAAAATTATTAAATGAATTAGTATGTGGATTTGACTTTTTAAAATAAGTCAAATTTTTTTTTTGGAGGTGTTTTACTATTAAACAAGAATTGCCAATCAATGGACAAATAAAAGAAAAAGAAGTCCAACTAATAGGTGCTGAAGGAGAAAAAATAGGAGTTGTTCCTATTGAAAAAGCTTTAGACCTTGCTGAAGAAGCAAATTTAGACTTAGTTTTAGTTGCGCCAAATGCAAAACCAGTAGTTTGTAAATTAATGAACTATGGAAAATACAAATTTGAACAAGCTAAAAAAGAAAAAGAGTCTAGAAAAAATCAAAAAGCTGTTGAGTTAAAAGAGATAAGAGTTACACCAAACATTGGTGAACATGATTTTACATTCAAAAGTAAAAATGCCAGAAGCTTTTTAGAAGCTGGTAATAAGGTAAAATTTACTGTAAGATTTAGAGGAAGAGAATTAAACAATGTTAAAGCAGGAGAAATTGTTTTAAATAAATTTGTTGAAGATCTTTCAGATATATCAACAGTTGAGAAAAAGCCATTCTTGGAAGGTAAAACAATGTTTGTAATATTATCAAAAAAAGTATAAAAAATGAAGGGAGATTTCAAGATGCCAAAATTAAAAACAAATAAAGCAGCAAAGAAAAGATATTCTTATACAGCTACAGAAAAAGTAAAAAGAACAAAAGCTAACAGAAGACACCGTTTAGCTACAAAAACAGCAAGACAAAGAAAAACAGGAAAAGTACAAAATGCTTATGCTGATAAAACAGTTGAAGCAGGAATTAAAAGATTATTACCATATGGTAACTAGAATGATATTGGAAAGAAAAGGAGTTGAAAATAAATGGCAAGAGTAAAAACAGCAAGAACAACAAGAGCAAGACATAAAAAAGTATTAA
>CAZPAF010000064.1:0-5012 GCA_964584475.1 uncultured Lachnospiraceae bacterium
CCTGATGAACCTAAAGCTGGTCCTACTGGTGGAGCTGGAGTAGCTTTTCCAGCTTCTATTTGTAATTTAATAACATTTACAACTTCTTTCTCTGCCATTTCTACTTAGCACCTCCTTCTTAGTTAACTTTTTGAACTTGTGAAAATTCTAATTCTACTGGAGTTTCTCTTCCAAACATAGATACTAAAACTTTTACTTTTTGTTTTTCTTTATTTATTTCTTGAACTGTTCCGATAAATCCTTCTAATGGTCCGTTAACTACATTTACTGTATCGTTCACGTCATAGTCAATATTTACTGGAACTGAATCAAATCCCATATTTCTTATTTCGGCATCTGTAAGTGGAATAGGGTCTGTTCCAGAACCAACAAATCCTGTAACTCCTCTAGTGTTTCTTACTATATACCATGATTCTTCTGTTACTATCATTTTAATAAGAACATATCCAGGGAAAACTTTCTTTAAATTAGTTTTTCTTTTTCCATCTTTTATTTCAACTTGTTCTTCCATTGGAACAACTATATTAAAGAAGAAATCCTCTAGTTCTCTATTTTTAATAGTTTTTTCTAAGTCTGTTTTTACTTTGTTTTCATAACCAGAATAAGTATGAACTACATACCACTTTGGCTCTAATTTATTCTCTTCTTGAGACATATTTTAGCCTCCCTTTTATATTCTTCGATTTAATTAGTAATTAGAATTACTAATTAACATCCTCTACAGAATTATTGTTCAGTTGTAGTTTCTTCTACTGTATTAGTTACATCGGCTTGTGCATCTGTTGCTGTTTCCGCTTCATTAGAAACAACTTCATTTTCACCTTCTACTAATTCATTATCTTCTTCTACAGTCTCACTTGAGCTAGATGTAACTATGGCTTTTAGTTTTTCTACTCCATAAGTATTTAAACTTTCGAATATAACGTCTAGTACAAATACTATTGCACAAACTATTAATACTATAGATATAACTGCTACTGTATTATTTACTAGTTGTTTTGGTGTAGGCCAACTAACTCTTTTTAATTCTGCTTTAAATTCTTTAAAAAAGCTTTTTTTGTTATCTTTCTTTGCAGCATCTTTTTTAGTTGCTACTTTTTTTGTAGAATCTTTTTTTGCAGTTTCTTTCTTTACAGTTTCTTTTTTACTTGATTCTTTTTTAACTTCATTCTCTTTATCATTTACTTCTTTAGCCATCTTAACTCCTCCTACTAAAGGTTTTATCTATTTAGTTTCTTTATGAGTTGTACGTTTTTTGCAGAATTTACAATATTTAACTACTTCTAATCTTTCTGTGTTATTTCTTTTATTTTTTGATGTCATGTAATTTCTTCTTTTACATTCTGTACATTCTAAAATGATATTTTCTCTTGGTCCTTTTGCCGCCATCTTTAACTACACCTCCGTTTACTGTTTTATGAAGCTTAAATTTTTTATATTTTTATTTTTAACGATGTGATGCATGTTTTCGCAAATACATGCTTATATACTTTACCACAAAATATATGATATGTCAACAATTTTGCATGATTTTTTGTTATTTTTTTGCAATAATTTCTTCTTATTATATTTAGCAAAAATATATAAAATTTTTAACTTCTTTTTATTTAAAATTTAATTAAAAAACACTATTTATTATTTTGTTTTTTTCTTTGTTTTGTCTTTTTCTTTTCTACTGAATATCCAAACTTTCCTAACTTTTTGCCTAGCAGATAATATCCACCATTTGCATAAGCAATTAGTTCACATTTTGAAATATCAAAAGCTCCTTTTTCATCCATATATTTTTCATCAGCATCAATAGATAAAACTTCTGCTATAAAAGTTGTATGACTTCCATAAGTTTTTTCCTCAATTACTTTGCACTCAATAGATACAGGACTTTCTTTAATAAGTGGTACTTTAATAAATTCTGCTTTTTCTTTTGTTAATTTCATTTCTTTAAATTTATCAAATTTTGCTCCACTTCTTACTCCACACCAATCAGTTGCATAAGCTAAATCTTTATTAGTTAAGTTTATAGCAAATTCTTTATTTTCTTTTATTAAATTATAAGAATGTCTTTCTGGTCTTACGGAAATATAAACAATCGCAGGATTGGTATTTAAAATACCAGTCCATGCGACTGTTAAAATATTAGAGTTTTCCATATCTCCAGAAGTAACTAGTGCAGCAGGTATTGGATATACAAATGTTCCTGGTTTCCAAACTTTTTTTGCCACTTTACTTCTCCTTTAATATTTATTTTTTAATCATCTAAACCTTGTCCATCATCTTTTTTTGATTTTGATGGTTTCGCTTTTGCCTTTAATTCTCTTTCTCTATCATTAACTAAATTATATTGTCTTATTTCTAATTCTGTACTACTGCAAAAACTTTCGAAATTTCTAACCATTAATTTACCAACTCTTCCTGGGAAGTACGCTGCATAATGTGCTGCTGATAAATCTAATTTTTCTTCATCAGAAGGATGTATTACTGGTCCATCTTCTCCTTGTTCAACAGATCCTAAATATCTTGCATTATTTTCAATTACACTAGATAAATATTCGTCAGAAAAATAAACTTTTGCAAAGAATTCTTCTAATTCTTCTGGTATCTCTTTGTTCCTAAAAATGTTTACTTTTTTACCTGTTTTTCCATCAACAACATCAGTTGGAACAGTTTTTCTTTGAACTCTTTTTCCACCAGAAGTTGTTGGAACTTCTATATCTTGTGTTACTGTAAATTTTAATAGTCTATCTCCAGGGTCAACAGTTTTATCAGTTGCTGGTCTATACTTTATTCTATCAATAGGTGGCATTAATACAAAATATGTTTTTGTACCATCTTTACCAATACGGCTTATTCCAACAAGTTCGGGCATTACATCAGTGTTATCAATATTAAATCCACCTTCTTCATTTTGAGTTCTTCCATATTTAAATCTACCATATCTAAAAGCAACAACTCTTTGGTTTTCAATACCATTTTCAGAATATTCAGCTTGTAAGTCACATAATAATTCTGGTTTTTTTAACGGATCATAAGACCAGCTATTTTCTTCTTTTTTAGGCATTCTTTTTAGTCTTTCAAAAAGATTTTGCATTTTTTCATTATCAAGCTTTTTATATTTCGCTCTTGTTGGTTCAAGAGCTCTTATTGCAAATGTTGCTCTTTTTATTTTACAAGTTGTTGAAATTCTAGCTTTCTCCATAGCTGCTAATGCTGCTTTTTTTATTTCTCTAGAAGCTTCCTCATAATACTGATCATATTCTCTAAGTCCATCTCTTTTTGTTAGAATTTTCTTAATAGCAGTCATTCTATCCCATTCAGGAAATTGCCCAGCCTCTCTTCTCTTTGGACTCATTGCTTTAACTCTATTTTCAGCTTGAGTAAAATAAATCAACCCTATTAATCTTTCTCTATGTTTATATGCATCTTCTGGTGACAAAAATTCAACTGCATTTTTTACAACAGCATCTCTTAATGGTTTTGTTTCAGAATCTTCTACTGTTTTTTGAGCATATTCAACATATTCTCTTATTGTAGAGAAAAATTTACAATCTGAATTTCCTTCACATGAAGCTTTTAGTTCTTCAAAAATTCTATTTAATTCTTCTTTGGAAGCATCTTCTCCTCTATCTTCAAAAAGTTTACCTGTATTAGTTTTTTCTAATAATAGCTTAGATAAACTAGTTACAATTCCTTGATAATCTCTGATACAAATATTTTTTACAGAATTTGTATATTCTACATCAGGCATATGATTAACTAGGTTTGCTAGAGAAAAATCTCTCTTTAGAAATGGATGATATTCATTTAATATTGTATATATACTTTTATTTACTCCATCATCTACAAAATCATACATATCTCGTTGCTGAAAATTCTCCATAATTACACCTCATTAGTTCTAATCTAAAATAAAATATAATCAGCCTATTCTATTTTGCATTTCTATTATATATATAACTATTACTTTTTTCAAGATTTAAAGTAAAAAACACTTAATATAAAAAAAGATAACTAAATAAGTTTTAGTTATCTTTTATAATATAAACTTCCTATTTTCATTGTTAATTAATCAGCATAATAATCATAAGCTGAATTGATTAAATCTTCCCAATAATATAAAGAATTTTGTGGAACAATTCCTTCGATTTCGTCTAATAAATCAATTATTTTGTCTTTTCTATAAAGGTCTGTTTTTTTAATCATGCCTAAAACTCCCATATATTGTTCAAATGAGTCTGCAACTTTTTCTACAGAAGCTTTATCATTATTAAACATTGTAAATACCGGAATTTCAGTTTCATCTACTTTGGCTATTATTGGATCGCCTAAGCCCGTGTTTTTTCCAATAACAACAAATTCTTTGCCAAACCATTTTGGAGATTCAGCACTGCTTTGATCATATCCATAGCCAATCTGTTCCTTTTCTAAATTATCCTTTGGGAAAAAGTTCAAGGTACTTATACCTATCTCTACTTTTTCAAATTCCCTGTTAAATAATTTTTCTGGTACTTTTAACATATCCTCTACCTCCTTTATAGGACATATAGTATCATAAATATTTTGTCAAAAAAATGGTTATTTTGTGAAAAATAAATGATAGTTATTTGCCTTATATACGAGTACTTTCAGTCATTTTCACGTTATACATTTGCTTGACTTACTCATATGATAATCTATACATTCTTTATTTAATTTTTTCTTAAAATCTATTTCTTTTGTTTCCTATATATTTCTCTCCTTTTGAATATTAAACGCATTATACCAGCATACCCTTGAAAAATCAACCTTTTTTTGAAATTTATTGAATTTTTTATCTATTTTTAATAATAATTCTTAAATGAATAAAAAAAATAGATATAAGCTTTGCTTATATCTATTTTTGGCTCCTCTTGTTGGACTCGAACCAACGACCTATCGGTTAACAGCCGAGCGCTCTACCAACTGAGCTAAAGAGGAATATAAAACTGGCGACTTCCTATTTTCCCAACAAGGTAACTCGTAAGTATCTTCGGCAC
>CAZPAF010000065.1:0-4859 GCA_964584475.1 uncultured Lachnospiraceae bacterium
ATGTCTTCATCAGAATGGTTATATCTATTACTAACATTACCAGCTGTAATAATTGCAGTTACATTTCATGAATTTGCACATGCATTTGCTGCAGATAGATTAGGAGATACAACTCCAAGAAATCAAGGAAGACTAACTTTAAATCCAATATCACATTTAGATCCGTTTGGCTTCTTGTTAATGATGTTTGCTCACATTGGATGGGGAAAACCAGTGCAAATAAATCCGAACAATTTTAATTCAAATAAATCAAGAGGTTTTTGTGAAGCAATGGTTTCTTTAGCGGGACCATTAATGAATTTTGTTTTGGCAGTGCTTAGTTGTGTTGCTTATCTATTAATTATTGGACTTGCTGCAGATTCATTTGTCTCAAGTAGTGTTGGAAATATAATATTATATTTATTGTCGATACTAATAACTGTTAATATAGGTCTTGGAGTATTTAATTTAATTCCACTACCACCTCTTGATGGTGAAAAAATATTTAGAAATTTTTTACCATATAAAGCAAAAGAGTGGTTAAATAGAAACTATCAAACTTTATATTCAGTATTTTTGATTTTGTGGTTTTTTGGAGTATTAGAAATAATAGTTTCGCCTGTTATTAGTTTTATATCAAATGCGTTATTTACAGGTGTTGGCTATATTGTTGCATTATTTATATAAATTAGGAGAAGAAATTGAAAGATATTTTAATAATGGGAATCGAATCAAGCTGTGATGAAACTTCTGTATCCATTGTAAAAAATGGTAGAGAGGTTTTATCAAACTGCATAAATTCCCAAATAAAAATACATGAAGAATTTGGTGGTGTTGTTCCAGAGATTGCTTCAAGATGTCATACAGAAGTAATAAATGGAATAATGAAACAAGCTTTAAAAGAAGCAAATATTACGCTTGATGATATTGATGCAATAGCTGTAACACAAGGACCAGGATTAGTTGGTGCTTTACTTGTTGGAGTTTCATATGCAAAAGGTTTAAGCTATGTTACTGGAAAACCATTAGTTGCTGTAAATCATATTGAAGGACATATTGCAGGAAATTATTTAACTCATAGTGAGCTTAAACCACCATTTATATGTTTAATTATTTCTGGTGGACATACACATTTAGTAAGTGTTAAAGCTTATAATGATTTTGAAATTTTAGGAAAAACTAGAGATGATGCTATTGGAGAAGCTTTTGATAAAGTAGCAAGAGTTGTTGGACTTGGATATCCAGGTGGACCAAAAGTTGATAATTTAGCAAAACAAGGAACTTCAAATATAAAACTTCCAGTAACACATTTCGATAATTTAGATTTTAGTTTTAGTGGAATTAAAACAGCTGTTATAAATTTAAATCATAAAGATCCAAATATTGATAAAGCAGATTTGTGTGCAAGTTTTCAAACAGCAGTAACAGAAATGCTTATATCAAATGTGAAAAAAGCTGTGAAACAATTTGATTCAGATAAAATTGTTATTGCAGGAGGAGTTTCAAGAAATTCGTTTATAAGAAGTTCTTTTGATAATTTAGCAAAAGAATTAAATATAAAAGTATATTATCCAGAACCAATTCTTTGTACAGATAATGCTGCAATGATTGCTGCTGCCGGATATTATAATTACACAAATGAGGAAAGAGCAGGTTTAAAATTAAATGCTATTCCGAATTTAAAAATAGGAGAATAAATACAAAGGAGAGAAAATTATGTTGATGTTAGTTTTACTAATAATTGCAATTGTTGCCGCATGTATAGCTTTTTGTTATTATACAAATGCAATGAAAACTCAAAATCTTGATGAATATAATCAAGTTGAAGATTTAAAAAGAAGAATTGATGAATTAGATGATGATAATGTGGATGTTAGCTCAAAAACAGGAAAAGCTAAAATCATTGTTCCAGACATTGTGAATCCAGATGAATCAACAAGAACTTCAACTCAAAAAGAAGAATGTAAAGTATATGAAGTAGGGCCAAAACAAAAAATTGAAAAAACTGTAGTTGGAACAGATAAAAAAGATGAGGTTTTTGAAAATACAGAAATTGAAAGAGTTGAAGATGAAGAAGATGATCCAATAAAAGAAGAAGAAGGTCTTATTTCTAAAATATTAAAAAATAAAAAAGAAGAATAGTTTTAGGAGATAAAATCATATGGGAGCAGAATTAATACCATTACTTCAAATGGGGATATGGCTTATTGTTGCAATAATGATTGGAATGGTAGCTTTATATTTTTATTTGATGAAACCATCAAATACTAAAAAGAATTATAATTCAAATAATAATTTATTTAATAAAAATAAATATGATGAAGATGGTTTAAATAATAAAGAAGATGAAGATGGACCGATACAACATTTATAAAGGAGAAATTTAATGTCTATTTATGTAATAGGAGACTTACATTTATCTTTTTCAGCAGATAAACCAATGGATATATTTGGAATGAATTGGGAAAATCATGCAGAAAAAATAAAGGAAAATTGGATAAGTAAAGTAAAAGAAAATGACACTGTAATTTTACCAGGTGATTTTTCTTGGGCTACATATTTAGAAGAGACATATAAGGATTTTGAGTTTTTAAATAGTTTACCAGGAAAGAAAATTTTATCAAAAGGTAATCATGATTATTGGTGGACTACAGTTACTAGTATGAAAAGATTTTTAAAAGAAAATAATTTTGAAAATATAGATTTCTTATATAATAATGCATTTTTAATTGAAGACAAAATAATAACAGGAACAAGAGGATGGCTAAACTCTTGGAAATCTCAAGAAAATTATAAGATCTTAAAAAGAGAAAATGAAAGATTAAAAATATCTATAAATAAAGGAATTAATGAATTTGGAAATGACAAAGAAATTATAACTTTTATTCATTATCCACCTTTTTATAAAGAAGAAATAATTCCAGAAGAAATTGATTTTTCAAAAACATTGAAAAATTATAATATAGAAAAATGTTATTATGCTCATTTGCATGGAGAATCACATAAAGATGCAATTGAGGGAATAATTGATGGGATTGAATATAAATTAATAAGTTCAGATTATTTAAAATTTGATTTATTAAAAATTTAAGGAGCAAATATGCAAGACAAACAAAAAAACATTAGAAATTTTAGTATAATTGCACACATAGATCATGGAAAATCAACATTGGCAGATAGAATTATTGAAATGACAGGTGCATTATCTTCAAGAGAAATGGAATCTCAAGTTCTAGATAATATGGATATTGAGAAAGAAAGAGGGATCACTATTAAATCACAAGCTGTTAAAATGAATTACACAGCCAAAAATGGTGAAACTTATGAATTTAATTTAATAGATACTCCTGGACATGTTGACTTTAACTATGAAGTTTCAAGAAGTTTAGCGGCTTGTGAAGGAGCAATTTTAGTTGTTGACAGTACACAAGGTGTTGAAGCACAAACTTTAGCAAACGTTTATCTTGCTTTAGACGGAAATTTGGAAATACTACCTGTAATAAATAAAGTAGATTTGCCAAATGCAAGAGCTGATGAAGTTAAAAATGAGATAGAAGATATAATCGGAATTCCAGCTCAAGATGCACCATGCATTTCGGCTAAAACTGGACTAAATGTAGAAGAAGTATTAGAAAGAATTGTTTCTGATATTCCAGCACCACAAGGAGATGTAGATTCTGAACTTCAAGCTTTAATTTTTGATTCATATTATGACAATTATAAAGGTGCATTAAGTTATGTTAGAATTAAAAATGGTCAAGTAAAAGCAAATGACGAAATATTATTTATGGCTACTGGAAAAGTATTTACAGTAACTGAAGTTGGATATTTTGGAGCTGGCTCTTATGTACCAACAGATAAATTAGTTGCTGGTGAAGTTGGTTATATTGCTGCAAGTGTAAAAACAGTATCAGACTTAAATGTTGGTGATACAATTACATTAAAATCAAGAGCTGCAAAAGAACCATTACCAGGATATAAAGAGGCAAATTCAATGGTTTATTGTGGAATGTATCCATTAGATGGTAGTGAATATGAACCATTAAAAGAAGCTTTAGAAAAATTAAAATTAAATGATGCTGCATTAAATTACGAACCAGAAACATCAGCAGCATTAGGGTTTGGATTTAGATGTGGATTTTTAGGATTGCTTCATTTAGAAATAATTATAGAAAGATTAGAAAGAGAATTTGATATAGGATTAATTACAACAGCACCATCAGTTATTTATCAAATTCATAAAACTGGTGGAGAAGTAATTGAACTTTATAATCCAACAGAATTACCACCTCAAACAGAAATTAGTTATATGGAAGAACCAATAATGAAAGCTGAAATAATGATTCCAAAAGAATTTGTTGGAAATGTTATGAAAGTTTGTCAAGAAAGAAGAGGCGTTTATATAGATATGAAATATTTAGACGCAAATAGAGTTACTCTTGAATATGAACTTCCACTTAATGAAATAATATATGACTTTTTTGATACAATAAAATCAAAAACAAAAGGATATGCTTCAGTTGATTATGAATTTAAAGAAAATAGAAGAGCGGACTTAGTAAAATTAGATTTACATATAAATAATGAAGCTGTCGATGCGCTTTCTTTCATTGTTCATAAACAATCAGCTTATGAAAGAGGAAGAAAGATGGCAGAAAAATTAAAGAAAGTTATTCCAAGACAATTATTTGAAATTCCAATTCAAGCGGTAGTTGGTGGAAAAATAATTGCAAGGGAAACTTTATCTGCTATGAGAAAAGACGTTTTAGCTAAATGCTATGGTGGAGATATTACTAGAAAGAAAAAACTTTTAGAAAAACAAAAGAAAGGTAAAAAGAAAATGCGTCAAATTGGTAATGTAGAAGTACCACAAGAAGCGT
>CAZPAF010000066.1:0-4768 GCA_964584475.1 uncultured Lachnospiraceae bacterium
TTACTTTTCAATGTACTTTTTTACTTGCTCACAATTCCTGTGAACAGTCATTATTTTAACACTGTTTTATTTACTTGTCAACACTTTTTGGAAATATTTTTAAATATTTTTTTAAAGTTTTTTCTAAGTAATTTTTTTGTTAAATCAATGTACTTTTTTGCTACTCTTGTTTCAGCAACGAAAATTATTTTAACACTTATTTAATGCATTGTCAACACTTTTTTAAAATATTTTAAAAATATTTTTTGTTTGTTTTTGCATCTAATTTTTGTCGCTTTTTGTAGTCTTTTGACGAGCAACTTTTCATATTTTAGCACCACAAATTTACTTTGTCAACTATTTTTTTTAATTTTTTAAAAAAACATTTCTTTATATATAAATAAGAAAGAAAAAGACCACTATAATTGATATTGCATCTTTTATAGTAGTCTTTTATTGATAGCTTTAATCGCTTATTTAGGGCACGACATTTTAGGTAAGACCAAAATCCAAAAATTCGAATCTAGGTAAACATACAAGGCAGGTATAATCACTTCCTAACATTTCACGACTAATTATTTCAACTGCAGTATCAAAAGGAGAGAGAATTTTATTCTTCAAATTTTGTTTTTCTCTCCATGTGAGTTCTTTTCCATCATTCTTCTTAAAATAGATGTACTTTGTTCTTCCATCATTTCTTACATGATACTTTACTTGTTCAACCTCTTTATCGAATGAACTTGGCCCTTCCATAATCGGTCTGTGTCCATAGTGGAAACTGTATGGATATTGAAATTCCCACAAGTGGTATACGTCTTCTCTGTCAATTACCTCCATTTCGGGTGGCATCACCTCTAAGGCGATGGTCTTCCATTTTCCGATTTCTTCAAGTATTTTTACTTTCTGCCGGTAGTTGGGCTCTTTTAGAATTGGCCCATTCACATTCTGTCCTGTACATAACCCAATAACCCAATGGCAAAATTCTTCATTACAAAACGTTGTTGCTTTTCCTCCACCTGCATCAATTACTTGATACATTCCTTCTTCGGTATATGCGGTAAACGTGTCTTGATGAGTTCTTCCATTTGCGTTAAAAGGTATACTTGTTTTAATCCACTGCAAACTATCATCCTCCTATTTATTTTGTCCATTTATTATTATAACACAATCTTTATATTATGTAAACATTGTATGGTTTTTAAACATACAAAAAGGAACTTTTAAATATTTTAAAAGTTCCTTCTTATTATATATACATTTTATATATACATTTTTAAATTATCTGTTTAATCCTTTTCTTCCAGCATATACTGCTAAATCTTCTAATTGATCTTCGATATTTAATAATCTATTATATTTAGCAACTCTATCTGTTCTACAAGGAGCACCAGTTTTAATTTGTCCAGCGTTTGTTGCAACAGCAACGTCAGCTAATGTTGTATCTTCTGTTTCACCACTTCTGTGAGAAACTACAGCTGTGTATCCATTTTTCTTAGCAAGTTCGATAGCATCTAATGTTTCTGTTAATGTACCGATTTGATTTAATTTGATTAATATAGAATTTGATGTTTTTAAATCAATTCCTTTTTGTAATCTAACTGGGTTTGTTACGAATAAATCGTCACCAACTAATTGGATTTTATCTCCTAATCTATCTGTTAATTGTTTCCATCCATCCCAATCTTCTTCTGATAAACCATCTTCGATTGAGATAATTGGATATCTATTTACTAAATCTTCATAGAATTCAATCATTTCTTCGCATGTTTTTGTAACACCGATTTTCCAGAAGTGATATTTTCCTTCTTGTCCGATTTTTTTTGCTTCATCATACATTTCTGTAGCAGCTACGTCTAATGCTAAGCAAACTTCTTCTCCTGGTTTGTATCCAGCAGCAACTATAGCATCCATAATTAATGCTAAAGCTTCATCTTCGTCTTTAACGTTTGGTGCAAATCCACCTTCGTCTCCAACACCTGTAGCTAATCCTTTAGCTTTTAATACTTTCTTTAAGTTGTGGTAAATTTCACAGCACATTCTTACACATTCTGTAAATGATTTAGCACCAACTGGCATAATCATGAATTCTTGTACACTTAATGTAGAATCAGCGTGTTTTCCACCATTCATTATGTTCATCATTGGAGTTGGTAATACTTTTGCATTTGTTCCTCCAATGTATTGATATAATTCCATACCTAATGTAGCAGCAGCACATCTAGCAACAGCTAAAGAAACACCTAATGTAGCGTTTGCTCCTAATACACCTTTATTTTCTGTTCCATCTAATTCGATTAATGTTTTATCTAATTTAGCTTGGTCATATACGTTCATTCCAATGATTTTTTCTCTAATTATTGTATTAACGTTTTCAACAGCTTTTAATACACCTTTTCCTAAATATCTTGATTTGTCTCCGTCTCTTAATTCAACAGCTTCGAAACTTCCTGTTGATGCTCCTGATGGAACCATAGCAACTCCGCTAACTCCTCCAGCAACAACCTCAACTTGAACTGTTGGGTTTCCTCTTGAATCCAAGATTTCTAAAGCTTTTACGCTTTCAATTTCTAAATAATCTTTCATAAAGACCTCCTAATTTTTATTGTTTATCTCACCTTATACTTTTTGATGAGTATAATTCAAAGTTTATGGCAATATTTGTATTTTATCGCCGTTTAGTATTGTATCATAACCTTATAATATTTTCAAGACCTTATTTAAAACTTTGATATAATTTTATCGAAGAATCCTATCTTGTCAAATCTTGTTTTTTTCATTATAATATTAATATGAGAAAATTAATTGTAAATGAGAAATATAATAATAAGAAATTAAATAACTTTATTCTAGATTCTTTTCCTAATTTAAATAAGAATACTTTATTTAAAGCTTTAAGAAAAAAAGATATTCGTGTTAATGGTAAAAGAGTCGCAGAAGACGTTCTTATAAATACCGGTGATGAAATCACAATTTTTATAATTGATGATTTTCTTTTTGGTACCTCAAATTTTCAAATCGATATTGTATTTGAAGATGAAAACATAATAGTTTTTAATAAACCTGAAAATTTATCTGTTACAGACGATAATATTTCAAACATAACATTAACATCTATTGTTAAAGAAAAATATGGAAAGAATTTAGAACCTTGTCATAGATTAGATAGAAATACAAAAGGTCTTATTATTTATGCAAAAAATAAGGTTGCTTTAAATATAATGCTTGATAAATTTAAAAATAAAGAAATCGAAAAACATTATTATACAAAAGTATATGGCATTCCCAAAAAAGAGCATGGCATTTTAAAAGCTTATCTTTTTAAAGATAGCAAAAAAAGCTTAGTTTATATTTCAGATTTACCAAAAAAAGATTATTTAGAAATTATAACGGAATACACCATACTAAAAAAAGATACTAAAAATAACATTACTTATTTAGACATAAATCTTCATACTGGTAGAACACATCAAATAAGAGCTCATCTTTCTCATATTGGATTTCCTGTTTTAGGTGATGGAAAATATGGAACTAACGAAATTAATAAGAAATTCAATTTAAAAACACAATTCTTATATAGTTACAAACTAAAATTCAATTTTAAAACAGATAGTGGAATGTTAAATTATTTAAAGGATAAAGAAATAACTTTAGACAAATTTTAAATGGTATAAAGAAAAATAAAATTTTAAAACGCCGATAGAAATATCGGCGTTTTCCTGTTTTATACTTTAAAAAATTCTTCAAATTCTTCACTTGTTATTTTTTCTTTTTCAAGTAAACTTTGAGCTACTCTATCTAATATATCCATATTATTTAATAGAATCTTTTGCGCTGTTTTATAAGCATCGTCTATCAATACTTGAATTTGGTTTCCTACTTGATCTATTATCTTATCACCAAATACTTGGATTTCATATGGGTCATCGACTTTTAATGAAATTGGACCTAAACTATCATCCATACCATAAATTGTAAGCATATCTTTAGCAATACCAGTTGCAACTTCAATATCATTGCTTGCTCCTGTTGATATTTCATTTAAAGCTATTTTTTCAGCAGCTCTACCACCCATTAAAGCAACCATTTTTTCTAAAAGTTCTGTTCTTGATACATAGTATTTATCTTCATTTGTTTTATACATTGTGTATCCACCAGCTAATCCTCTAGGAATAATAGATACTTCTTTTACTTCTGTTTGAGTTGGTAAGAATTTACTAACTACAGCATGTCCTGCTTCGTGATATGCAGTTAATTTTTTATCTTTATCAGATATAACTCTATTTGTTTTTTCTAATCCTACTGTTATTTTTTTTACAGCATTTTCTATATCTTCATTTAATATTTCAGCATGTTTGCTTCTAGTAGCAATAATTGCTGCTTCATTTAATACATTTGCAAGTTCTGCACCAGTAAATCCAGCTGTATCTCCTGCAATAGCTTTTAAGTCTACATCTTCTGCAAACTTTTTATTTTTGCTATGAAGTTTTAATATTGCTTCTCTTCCAAGTAAGTCTGGAGCAGGAATTGTTATTTGTCTATCAAATCTTCCTGGTCTTAATAAAGCTTTATCTAACATCTCTGGTCTGTTTGTTGCAGCTAAAACAATAATTGTTTCTTCTGTATCAAATCCATCCATTTCAACTAATAATTGATTTAATGTTTGATTATTTTCTGTTTCAGAACCACTATTACTTGTTCTTCTTGATCCTATAGCATCAATTTCATCAATAAAAATTATACAAGGAGCCATTTTTTTAGCTCTATCAAATAATTTTCTAACTCTTGATGC
>CAZPAF010000067.1:0-4449 GCA_964584475.1 uncultured Lachnospiraceae bacterium
AGGCACAAGATTATGGAGAATTCCAATTTAGTATGTTAAAAACGATTTTAAGGAGTAATTCGATGACAATTCTTGGTGATATTGCACAAGGTGTACATTCATATAGAGGGATTGAAAATTGGAAAAAATTTATTGATGTGGAATTTCCAGATGGAGATTTTATTTATACAACATTGGAAAAAACTTATAGAACAACAAAAGATATAATGAAAAAAGCAAATGAAGTAATTGAAAAATTACCTGAATTTGAAAAACAATTTATAGTAAAAGGCGAGCCTGTTATTGATAGAAAAGATTCAATACATATAGAAAAAATGCAAAGTGAAGACGAAACAATAAAAGCTTGCGTGCAAAAAATTGAAGAATATATTAATAATGGTTTTAAATCAATTGCAATCATTGGAAAAGACATGAATGAGTGTAAGACAATAAAGAAAAAGATAGACAAGTATAATAAAAATATTAAATTAATACAAAGTAAAGATTCTGAATATAACGCAGGAATATCAATAGTTCCATCATATCTTGCAAAAGGTTTAGAATTTGATAGTGTAATACTATTTAATGTAAATGATGAAAACTATAAAAATACAGTTTTAGATATAAAATTATTATATGTTGCGATTACTAGAGCGATGAGCAAATTAGACGTATTTTATACTGGAAAAATTGCTAAAATAATGGAGTAAAAAAACTTAGGATTATGATAAACAAATAATTGATAAAATAAAAGTTATATGATATACTGAGCATGAATTTTTATAAAAGAAGAAGGGAGTAAGTAAAGTGGAAAAAATATCAAAAGGAGACTTACAAAAGAAATTAGATTATTTAAATTTAGATTTAGATAATATTCCAGGAGAAATAATTGATCATGAACCACTAAATTTTAATGTTTCAAGATTAAATAATGATAAAGATCATAGAATTTTTCGTTTTGTTCCAATAGACCAAATTGAAATTCTAATAACTCCAACTTTAAGAACAGATCCCTTAAAAGAAAAATATGCTAAGGCTATGCCACTTCATAAATATATTCTTCCAGCAGAAAATGATGAAGATGTAGAAAAATACACAACATTTTTAAAGATGCTTAAAAATGTTTCTACAAACGAAATAGAAAATATTGCTACTCTTCAAAAAGGTTTAGAAAAAAAAGAACCATTTAAAGTAAAATATAATAAAGATCATTTATGGCAAATATATTATTCTGAATCATCAAAGAAATATTTTATGCTTGTTTGTAGTAAAGAAAAAACATTTGCAGAATTTTTCTATTTATTAAAAAGAAAAATAGAATTTGCAAACAGCAGAGCTAAAACAGCTCCCAAAATATATGTACCGATAAATGCAATGAATTATTCAGAAGAATTTTTAAATAGAAATGAGATAGCAGATTTAGAAAATTATATTTGGCTTTTTACAAAAAATTGGGCTTTAACATTTGAAGTATATAATAGGACAAATGAGTTATCTCTTCAAATTGTTGGTGAAACAGTGGTATATGATGATGTAAAAAGTAGCTATAAAGTAAAATTAACAAATAGAGAAGATGCAGTAAAATTTTATAAATTATTAAAAGCATTATTCATTATGCAAACAGAAATAAAAAATCATTTTAATTTTACAACAAGAATAGATAGTAATAATAGTTTAGAAATATATATGGGTGAAAAGAGATTAACATATGATATGTTAACAGAATTCATCAGAACAGAATTTAAAATAGCAGAAGAAGAAATTAGAGTACAAAATGATAGTATAAAAGAAATTGAAGAAGAACTTGAAAATGTTAAATTTGCAGTTAGAGCAAAAGAAGATGAATATCAACAAAAACAAAGAGAAATTTCAACATATTTAGAATGTAAAAAAACATTTATTGGAAAAGTGAAATATTTCTTTAAATCTGCAAAAACAACTAAAAAAATAAATGATGAACCATTTAAATCTAGAAGAAAAGAACAAGAAGAAAGTAAAGTAATAGATATAGAACCATTAAATGAATCATTAAAAGATAAGAAATTCTATACAATAGAAGATTTAGTAACAATATATTCTCTTTTAGAAAAAGGAGAAAGAAACTATAAAAATTTAAATCAAGATTTAAAAGCTCAAAGACTAAAATTAGAAAATATAGTTTCAAAAGTAAAAAATGCAAATCTTTACATAGAAGAAATAGATAAACATAGAAAAAGTATTTTTGATTTCTGGAAATTCTCAAATAAGGATGAGAAACTTGGTCTAGAAATGGGAAATGAAACAGAAAAAGAAGAAAGTAAAAATAATTTAAAGAAATATTTTGATTACAAATCAGACATGGAAGATCTTGGAGCAAAAGTAGATACTTTACAAAGAAAAAAATTATCAAGAGAAGAAATGGATGCTTTGTTTGTAGCAAAAACAGAATTATTGTATTTGCTTAACATGTTAAGAGAAAATGATTTAAATAAAAGAGCTTTAGAAAATACACTTCAAGAATTAAAAGAAGAGTTTAATAACAATAGACTACATATAGATAGTGAAACATTTGATATATTTGGAAATGTTGCAGATGATTCTAGAAAAGTAAAATATATTGGAAGTAGAAGTCATAGAGAAAATGAAAAAAGCAAATTTAAAATACTTAATATAAATAAGAGAATTGATGTATTTGATTTTACTGAAAAATTACAAAGCATAATAAGCTTTTTAGAAGGTGCTATTCCAAAGGCTAAAGCTGAATTTGATTTTTCATTATACAAAGTATCTCAAATAACAGAAAAAGTAAAAGAACAATCTTTTGATGTATATAATTTAAATGTTGAAAAAGCGTTAGAAGAATATGATGATGATTGTGAAGGTGCTTTAAATTTAATAAAATTAAACTTTAAAGAAGGCTTACCATTACTTTATTATTCAAATATAATTTTCTATGACAACAATAATCAAACATTACCAATTGGAATGGATGTATCATCAAGTGTATTTTTAGATTGTAAAAGATTTGATTTTAGTTTAGTAAGAAAAACTAAATTTAGAACAAATAATTATTTTACAGAAAGTAATAATTTAATACTGCCAAAATCAAAAGATGTGTTTGTTTATGAATATGATGTTGATTTAAAAGATAACTCTAAAAAAACAGAGGAGGACGAATATGATGAAGAATAGAGCAGTTATTATTGTTTTAGATAGTTTTGGAGTTGGAGAAACTCCAGATGCTATAGAATATGGAGATGTTGGAAGTAATACTTTAGAAGGTATTTATAATAATACAAAAATGGAACTTCCGAACATGAAAAAATTAGGATTATATAACATCCAAGGATTAAATGTACCAGAAAAAGAAGAAAGTCCAATTGGAATTTTTGGAAAAGCAGCAGAAAAAACTAAAGGAAAAAATAGTCCTGTTGGTCACTGGGAAATAGCAGGTTTTATAAAAGATGAACCATTTAAAACATATTATGAAGGTTTTCCACAAGAATTATTAGATGAAATTGCAAGACGTGGAAATATAAAAGGATTTATTTGTAATGAAAAAGGTTCTGGAACAGATTTCTTAAAGAAATATGGAGAAGAATCAATAGAAAAAAATATGCCGATTGTATATACATCAGCAGATAGTGTATTTCAAATTGCTATGCATGAAGATGTTATGCCGGTTGAAAAATTATATGAGTTATGCCAAATAGCTAGAAACACAATAGATGAATTAGGATATGGAATAGGAACAGTAATTGCAAGACCATTTGTTGGAACATGTGCAGATGATTTCAAAAGAACATATAATAGAAGAGATTATGAAGCTGAAGATTTTGGAAGAACAATGCTTGACGTGTTCCAAGACAATAATAAAAAAGTATTAGCGATAGGAAAAATTGAAGATTTATTTACTGGAAGAGGAATCAATAGAGCTATTCATACAAACGGAAATGAAGATGGAATAGAAAAAACAATTGATGCTATAAAAAATAGCGATGAGGATTTGATTTTTACAAATCTAGTTGATTTTGATATGTTATATGGTCATAGAAATAATATAGAAGGATATGCTAGAGCATTAGAATATTTTGATAGCAAATTACCAGAAATAATGGACTCTTTAAAAGAAGATGACATATTAATTTTAACAGCAGATCATGGAAATGATCCAAGTACACCAAGTACAGACCATTCAAGAGAATACATTCCAGTACTTGTGTATGGAAAAAAACTAAAACAAAATGTAGATTTGGGAATAAGAGAAACTTATGCTGATATATCAGCAACAATACTAGATATATTTAGCTTAGAAAAATTAGAAAATGGAACAAGTTTCAAAAATGAAATAATTTAAAATTTAAAATAAAAAATCTAGACAATCTTAAGATTATATGTTAAGATTGTCTAGTCAAATTAAATTAAGTTTTTGCCCAAGTGGCGGAATTGGCAGACGCACACGACTCAAAATCGTGCGGGAAACCATGCGGG
>CAZPAF010000068.1:0-3994 GCA_964584475.1 uncultured Lachnospiraceae bacterium
ACATGGGAATAATTTTACATATATTTTTGAACCAGATAAATCTCCTCTATAATTTAATATCGCATTAAGTTCAGCATGACAGACATATGCATATTTAGTTTCTATAAAAGAACCATCTCTTTTCCAATACATTTTGTCATCATGAAGTCCTCTTGGTGCACCATTATATCCCATTGATAATATTCTATTGTCTTGACTTACTATACAAGCTCCTACATCTGTATTAGGATCTTTACTTCTTTCTGCTGAAAGCATTGCTACTCCCATAAAATATTCATCCCAAGATATGTAGTCTTCTCTTTTCAAACTTTTATTTTCTTCCATATATTTCTCCTTTAATATAATTAATTTAAAGTTATATGTCATTTTCTTTTTTTATATCATAAAAGATATATTTTTTCAATATTTTGATATTAATAAAGACTAACTCAAATTTGTTACTATTTCTTTACATATTATTTTAAATATTGAATTTAAAATAAATTATATATATAATTATTTATATTTTAGAAAGGAATAAAAACTATGTCTGTTGAAGTTTCATCTGAACAAGCTTATGCTTATGCTGAAGTTTTAGAAATTTTATCTTTTACACATATCAGTTTAATAGAAAAAGTTCCAAAAAAACTTATTTCTATTTTTAAAAATAATGCTCTTTCAACATATGAATACCATCTAGACAAGACTATTCCTTTAGAAGATCAAGAGCTATCACAAGAAACAGCAACACTTTTAACTTTAATATCATTAAATTACTGGTGTACTCCAGAAGAAAAAAAAGAATTACAACAAATTCTTATAGAAAACGAAAATACTGAAAATGCGGAAATTGAAGAAAAGTATAATGTTAATAATTTATTTAGTAATCTCAAAACAGAACTTAATGAAAGCACATCTTCAGAAGAAAAATCCACTACTGAAACATTTGAAGAATCCAACTTACCTATAGATACAACTCAATTACCTTGGTATAAAAAATTAATTATAAAATTAAATGAAATTATTTCAAAAATAATAAAAAAGTAATCTAAACAATAATATTTAGATTACTTTATTTTTTTATCTGATTCCTTCTGTGTTTGTTTGAGTTGTTTTTTCATCTGGATTAACATCTTGTTCAGTTTGTTCTACCACTTCTTGTTTTGATTTTCTTAATCCAGCAATTTTTGAAAAAGCTTCTTTTATTCTTTTTGGAGTTACTTTATTTTTCTTTGCAATCTTTTTCAAAGATTCCACTCCTATCTCAGCACCAGTAACTTCAAGCTCTTCTACTGCTAAACTGTTTTTGTTTCCTCTTTCTTGTTCTTCTTGTGTTTGATTTAAGTCTATAGCACTACTTGTTTTTGATTCTCCAGAATCTGGAATTTGTGCTGTTTCTTGAGTTTGAGTAGCACCTTCTGTTCTTCCAATCTCATTAGCTTTTAATCCCATTCTTACTAACAAAAGATTTCTTTTTTCAGCAATTGACGACTCACATAGTGCTTGGCTTTCTTCAATAGTTGTGAGTTTTTCTCCATACATCAACGCCAAATCTGTTAAGCCTTGTTTTTCAGCATTATCTTTTTTTATTTTTAAAGCTTCTATTAAAGCTGTATTTTTTAAAGCAGTTCTTTCATTAACAATAAAATTATGAAGTACTTCTGCTGTTAAATATTTTCTTGCACCGTTTTCTATAATTTTAAGAATCTCTTCAATATTTAATCTTTTTCCTGATTCATTTTCATTCAATTGTTTTAAAAATTCTACCGCTGTTTTTCCTTCTTTAAGATAACTTTCAAAAATCTTCTTTTCAACTTCTTTTTGTTCTTTATTATCCAAAATCCCCGTTGCCGTTTTTGAACTCATTTGCTTTTCTAATTTTATTTTTCTTCGTTGTGCTTTCAATAGTTTTTCATTAGCTCTATTTAACAATTGGATTTTGGCATCTAATGCTATTGAACTTTCATCTCCAATTTCTATTTGCTTTGTTAGATATTCTATTTCTGAAGTATATTTTTCTATTAATTGTTCATTTTTTTCTTTTCTAAAAATTCTTAATTTTTTTAGAACTTGAGGTTTAACAATTCTTTTTTTATCTCCCTCTTCTTTTGCAAGAATTTTTCTTTCTCTTTTTGTATATAATTTTAAGGCATTTTCATTTTCACTAAAATATTTTTGTGCTGCTTCATCAGTTGAAATTCCAAATTCTTTGGAAATTCTTATAATTTCTTTTCTATCATTAGATATTCTGACAATATCATTTTCTAATTTTTCTGGTGAACTTTTTCGACTTCCTATTTTGTTTCTTTTTTCTGTTATAGAATCATCTTTTTGTGTAATCTTTCTCCTATTAGCAAATATCTTTTTATATTTTTCACACTCTCTTCTTACTCTTTCTTCTTCTTTTTTTGAGTCTCTTAAAACATATTCATCAGTTATTTTATTGCCATTTCTTTTTGCTTCTTCTATAGTTTTGTTAAAAAGGTCAAATCTCCTTACTTTTCTTTCTTGTTCAATTAAGTAATCAATCTCTATATAAGACATTAAAAATTTATCTTGATCTTTTCTTAAATTTTTTTCAATTCCAATAACAAAATCTTCAAATTCAAGTTCTAATTCCTTTACAGTAGAATTGTCTTTTAATCTTTCATATAGATTTGAAATACTTCCATTAGAATTAGAAGAAAGATATATTGGTGTAATTCTTTCAAAAAATTTATCATATTTTTTCTGCGCATCTTGGTTTCTTGCACCATCACTCCAATTTTTTCTTTTAGATAATTCTTCTTTCCATGCACTTATAGAGTAAATGTAGTCTTGTATGGTCTTTGCACTTGTTCCTTCTTTATTTTGCATCGCTTCTAAGATTTTTGCTTCATTAGCTTCAATATTTTTTTCTATACTTTCTTGTTTTTCCTGATTCATTTCAGAAAGTATCGTTACCAAACTTCCTGTTAAAACTTCAAATGCTTTTTTGGGAGATGATGCTACAATCGTAAGAGCTTCAGCAAGACCAGGAATTATCTTTTTTGCTATTTCAAGTCTTGCTGGATTTTCTTCTAATTTTTCAAGAATCCTTTCCCCATTTTGATTTTTTTCAAAACATTCTTCAAATATACTTATACAATGTGTTGCCTCTGCTGCTTTATATGCATTTGATTCAAAATATCCCGCTTCAAAACCATATTCTTTTGCTATTTTTTCAGTAGCTTCTTCTGCAGAACATTTTTCTTTTTCCATGCACACCTTTGTTGCATCCCAGAATCTATCGTTTACCTCTTTAGTTTCTGCAATTTCTTCTAAATCTTCTTCTGTAATTCCTAATTTATCAGCCCCTGGTATTCTTTTTAGTAACCCTTTTAAATAGTCTTTATTTTCAGCAATTCTTTGTTGTCTTTCTATTTCTGCTTTTTCTTGTGGAGTTTTTTCTATATCTTTCTTTTCTTGTAATGGCTCTACTGTTGCTTGTTTTTGACTTTTTTCTCTTTGAACTTTTTCTTTATTTATTACTTGTGCAACTGTTTTTACTTCACTTTCAAAAACAGAATAATTCAAACCATTTGGAGTTATTAAATCACTTGTATGAGCGTCTAACTTATCATTTAATTTTGATACTAATGTAAATATCTCGTCTTTATTTAGTCCATTTGATGCTTGTCCTAATAAAGCCTGAACTGTACCTACTTCATTTTCTTGTATATGGTTTTCTTCTAATAATTTTTCAATTAATCCTTTTATTGTTGGTTTCTTTAATTCGCTCATCTAATTTCTCCAAACTTTTTTCATGTAAAAATACAAAAAATCTTATTATAATTCAAAATTATTATATCACTCTAATTTCTTTATTTTCAACAATGTTACATAAATGATATATCTTACGAGATACATTAAAACAAATAAAATTATTGACTAACAAATAAAAATATGTTATAAATAAATAGCTGACTAAATGTTGGCCCCTTGGTCAAGCGGCTAAGACGCCACCCTCTCAAGGTGGAATCATGGGTTCGATTCC
>CAZPAF010000069.1:0-3105 GCA_964584475.1 uncultured Lachnospiraceae bacterium
TTATTGATGCAGAAACATGTGAGTTTGGTGATCCTTTGAACGATTTAGCACGTATCAATTTAGAGTGGCATTATTGGGAAAATTACGATAGTTTATTAAAAGGATATAAAAGTATTCTCGACATCGATACGGAATGTGAATTGTTTTATTATTATCAACTTGAGCAATTAGCAGAAATTTTAGATATGCATTTAAATCATGGTTGTGCTAATTCTACAACGCCTTTTTTCGAGAATAAATTCAAGAAAATTAAAAGTGAATTGTTATGTTAAAATCAAGAAAATGCTTGTGTCAATTTTATTTAGAATTATAGTATTGTAATCAAGGGGGCTGATACTATTATGAGGAACATACCTATAACAATAAAGTTATTATTTCTAATTATTATAAATATTTTTGCTTGTACATTAGATGTTATTTTTTACACAAATGGACTTATGGATAATCTTTTGTTGTTTATTCCAATAGCATTGCTTTTAACTTGTTTAAATTATTTCCTTTGCAACAAAACGGTACATCTGATTATCATCCAAAGTCTTACCGCAATTAGTTGCTTCATTTGTACGTCGATTTCAGTTTATTTGTATGACAAATATATTAGTAGCAATGATGAGTTAGGATTTGTTGTTTCGCTTCTTTTTTTATTCGGTCAGATAGGAATATTTTCATTTATATCTTGTGTAGCTATATTCAGTAAGATATTTAGAATTGGTAAAACATAGATTAAAGAAATTTTGCGGTTTTTGTCATGTTTTTGTTGTTATACTATAACACATAAAAAGGAGATAAATGTATGAGTAAAACGGACAGAATATATCATATTGTAAGCCTTATCGGTTTTTGGTTACATATTTTTGTTTTTGTGTTTGTTTTGATTGTTGGCTTTTTGCCATTTCATGAAAATAAAAATTTTTATGAGTGTTTTACTGGATATTTCGGTGAGAATCTTAGCATATATCAACCATATTTTATAATGGCGATTTTGTTTTTATCCTGTGTGACAGCTTTATTGGCTATAAAATATCCGCCAATTTCATTCTTAACAGCTGTTTGTACGCTATCCTTTTTTGTGATTATAATACTTCCTTATTCTTTTGAGGCTGCGTTAGTCGGACTTGTTTCACCTTGGATTAGCGCGGAGATGTCAACATATGGAATTGGGTTTGAGTTGATGGGTGCTGCTTCGTATATCATTTATTTTGATATTGCATTCTTTTTTTATTCAATTATAACTATCTTTATTATGCTAAAAATCAAAATAGATACTGATGAATTGTTGCAATGGTTTTTCCCGGATAATATAATTTCAGGAAAAACAAAAGCAGCCATAAAAAATTATTTATTGATTTTTGTTATACTATTAGTCACTTCTCAAATTATTGGTATATATTTTATTTTTACAGATGATATAGTCCTTTGGAATATTGGTAGATATATGATATTTATTCCATTAGGAATTGTGGTTGTGGTTAAGATCATCAGTCATTTTAAGAGTAATACCAGTGAAAATAGTGAAGAAGAGTAATGGGGTGAGGATATGGGTTTAATTAGTACTATTAAAGAAATTATTAAGCTTAGGAAAGAATTAAAAAAGAGTATTGAAGAATTAAAAGAAAAGGAATCACTTTATTTAAGTATGTCTCATGAGGATATGGCTTCTCTTTCTGATGATGAGTTATTTGAAGCAGTACTTTCTAGAACAGAACATAAAGTTGATAGTTTTGACGAGTGGGAAGATGGTATAAACTCACTAAACGACTCACAAAAAATCTTTTATTCATTAAACTGGCTGGAAATGGAAGTTAATAACGGTGGTTTGTGTCAGTTTTTTGTTAACTCAAGCCGCATGGTTGCACCATACATTAGTGAGTATATGAGTATTATTGGTGCTGACGATCATAAGAATCTTTTTGATAATTTTATTACGGATAATAATATAGATTTGTGCAACCTTTCTTCGTTTGCTATTGATGATATAGATGAATATGAAAAGCAGACGGAAAGGTATCCATTTGATGATTATGACGATGCATTTTACGATATGGAACCATTGGAAGAGCATTTGAAAAAATTTGCAAGAGAGCATTTAGAAGATTTTTAATGTGATGCTTTTTATCAAGGGTATTGCTTCTAATGCAGAAATGACGAGGTGACAACATAATGAAAAAATGTCCTATCTGTGAAATGATAGTAGATGCAGAATACGAATGTCCTATTTGCTATACTACGATAACCTATGAACCAGATGTTGAGAGTGATAGAGAAAAGTATGTTTGTAATAAATACTTTATTTTATACTTAATTAGGAAAGGTTGGTTTGCAATACTTTGTTTGATTTTTGTGGTTTTTAGAATTTTTTCCGTTCAAACACATTCCATTCCGTGTTGTATTCTTTCAATATTTTGTGCGATGCTTTGTCTTATTGAATCAATTTTTGAGAGACAGATAGCAAAATATATACAATGGAAATATTCAGAAGAATATTCTGAATATAAAGCACTCGAAGGGAAGATTGTGTCGGGGATTATTGCGTTGTTAACTGCTATTGCGATACCATATGTCTAACTGTTAAAAACTATATATCTGAGGCGGTGATTGTTTGAAAAATAAAAACATTAAGGAAATAATAGTTTCGATACTATTGTTCCCAGTTATTTTATTGTTTTTACTGGCGGTATTGGTATATACACCATTTGACTATTTGAAATATAAGAAATCTCGTTACTATAAGGACACAAAAGAAAAATATTCTTGGTTTTGCGCATCGTCAAATTATATTAAGTTTTATGATTTAATTAAAAAAGAAAACTTGCCGATTGATTTTTATCGTTGTGAGGATGCGTTTTTTACAGGGTATGGATTTTTTGTCTATAAAGATATTCTGATTTTGAATGACTATGAGCCTTGTTATGACGAAGAGAAGAAGATATGGTTGGTAGAAATTGAAGATGAATATATTGATATCAAAGACGATGTTGCGAATGCTATCGAAAGATGTAATGAGTTATTAAAAACTGATGTATGTAAAAAAGCAGTTGTTTTAATTGATAAAGATTTATATGAGGAACATCCAGATGTGGAGTATGAAAAGATTGATTTCTTGCC
>CAZPAF010000070.1:0-2788 GCA_964584475.1 uncultured Lachnospiraceae bacterium
CCCATTCACATTTTAATAACATCAAAAAACATTGTAATGTTGATAAATATTAATTACAAGTTGATTAAATTGTGGATAAAAAATAAACTAAAAAATGAGTTTCTTCCTATTATAATGTGTCAAGATTAAGGAAGAATTTTTTTCTTCAATATATCAATTGTGTTTTTAGTTGATTCATTTGAAGAAATATCCTTTTCAATCTTTTCAATTGCATGCATTACTGTAGTATGGTCTCTCTTTCCAAGAACAGAACCAATCTGTTTCAAAGATGTCTCAGTTAAATGTCTGCATAAGTACATAGCAATCTGTCGTGGATAAACAATATCCTGACTCTTCTTCTTAGAAGAAATATCAGCTGTTGAAATATCAAAATGTTCTGCAACAACAGAAACAATTAAATCAATAGTAAGTTCCTTCTTTTCATCAGGTGATATAATATCCTTTAAAACATCTTTAGCAAAATCTAAATCAACAGTCTGCTTAGAAACTCTTGAGAAGGCAACTATCTTTGTAAGTGCACCTTCAAGGTCTCTGATATTTGACTTAATGTTTGAAGCAATATATTCAAAAACTTCATCTCCTATATCAAATCCTTCAATATCTGCTTTTTTCTTGATGATTGCCATTCTTGTTTCAAAATCTGGAGAAGAAATATCAACAGTAAGACCCATCTGGAATCTTGTTTTTAATCTTTCTTCCAATGTAGACATATCCTTTGGTGGCTTGTCCGAAGAAATAACAATCTGCTTGTTAAGCTCCTTCAATGTATTGAAGGTATGGAAGAATTCCTCCTGACTTCTCTCTTTACCGATGATGAACTGAATATCATCAACCAAAAGCACATCAAGATTTCTATATTTATTTCTAAAATCAGCAATAGCTGAAGGATTATCACTTCTAAGAGCAGTAATAACTTCATTTGTAAAAATTTCACTTGTAACACATCTGATATTAGCATCAGGATTCCTGTCTAATATAAAATTACCTATTGAATGCATAAGATGAGTCTTACCAAGACCAACACCACCGTATATAAATAACGGATTATACAATTCAGCAGGCGATTCGGCTACTGCCAGTGAATAAGCATGTGCATAATTGTTGTTGGCACCAACGACAAAGTTCTCAAATGTATAATTTGGATTGAGGTTAGCTTCTATTTTCTTATCATAAGAAGCACCCTTTCCAACATCGCCAAGCTTTTTACCAGGCTTCAAATTCTTGATATCACTTGGATGAATAAATTCAAGGTCAAGTAATTCGCCGGTAACCTCTTGGATAACAGTTTTTAATGGATAGTAATACTTCTTATTTAAAAACTGAATACTAATCTTCTCATCAGGAGATAATAAGTATACTTTATTATCTTCAACACTATAAACCTCTAAGGGTTGTATCCATATATCAAAAGAGAAACTTGTTAAATCATGTTCTTTTTTTAATTTTTCAAGTATCTCAGGCCATTTATCATATACCAAATCAAACATTGTTTTTACCTTCCAATTCTAATTTTTTTCATACTTTTCCAATTTAAAAATATATATCTATATTTTACATTAAAATGGCTCAAATTTCAATTAAAAATTGTTAATTAGGTGGTTAATAAGGGTGTGGATTAAAAAGTGTAAAAAATGTCGAAAAGGGAGCTGATAAGCATAAATAAAAGAAAAACTAATATATGAATAAATGTGTGAAAATGTGGATAACTATGTGAAAAAGTATTTTTTTTGAATTATCTGAAATATTTTTTTTAATAACCTAACAATAGTTTTCTACTTATTCAACATATGAAAAAGGCTTAAAATTAATAAAAATATATAAAAAACACATTATTTATCCACAACTTATCCACAATTTGTGGATAAAATTATGTTAATTATTAATGTTGATATCTCAATGTGGAAAAAGTATTTTAAAATATTTTACAAAAATTCAAAAATTGCTTGACTATATTGCATTTTTCTCTTATAATTGCGACGATGTCTTATTTTTTATGCAAATAAGTAATACTTATATATATTATATAAGAATATAAAAGGAGGTGCCTGAATATGAAGATGACATTTCAGCCAAAGAAGAGATCAAGATCAAAGGTTCATGGTTTTAGAGCTAGAATGAGCACAGCTGGTGGTAGAAAAGTATTAGCAGCAAGAAGAGCAAAAGGAAGAAAGAAATTATCAGCATAAGACCACGTTAATGTGGTCTTTTCTGCTTTATATAATGGAGTATGTGTAAATGGCTCAATTGTATAAGGTACTGAGGTATAATAGATATGAGAAATATCGATTCATTAAGTAATAGTGAATTTGCCATCGTTTATAAAAATGGAAAGTCATTAGCCAATAAATATTTGGTAATGTATATTCTTGAAAATGAAAATGGTAAATCAAAGCTAGGAATATCAGTTAGTAAAAAAGTAGGAAATAGTATAGTAAGACATCGTTTGGCAAGATTGATTAGAGAAAGCTACAGACTCAATAGAGAATTGTTTAATAGTGGTTTAAACATTGTAGTTATTGCAAGAGTAAATGCAAAAGGGAAAAATTTCTCGGAAATCGAGAGTGCATTTAAACATTTATTAAAAATGCATGGTGTTTTGAATTAATTGGAGTATTTTAAATGAAAAAAATATTACTGGGAACAGTAAAATTCTATAGAAAACATATTTCACCATATAAAGGTAATATACGTTGTAAATATTATCCTACATGCTCCCAATATGCGTTGGAGGCAATTGAAAAATATGGTTCATTTAAAGGTACTTATTTAGCTTCAAAAAGATTATTGA
>CAZPAF010000071.1:0-1442 GCA_964584475.1 uncultured Lachnospiraceae bacterium
AAATCTCTGTAAAACAACTAATAAATTCAATAACAGAACGATGACTTACCACAACAACAAGTTGCTGAAAAATTAGGAAAAAGTAGAAGTAGTATAGCAAATACTGTAAGAATATTAAATTTAGATGAAAGAGTAATAAATTTAGCTTTAGAGGGTAAACTAACAGAAGGACATTGCAAATCATTAATGTCTATTGATGATCAAGAAAGACAATACAAAATGGCTTTATATATTATAGAATCAGGAGATTCTGTAAGAGAAGCTGAAAAGAAAATGAAAGTTAGAAAAAAAGCAAGCAAAAAGAATGATAAATACATACCAATATATAGAGATATAGAAAACACTTTCCAAGGATTCTTTGGAACTAAAGTAAAATTAGATGCAGGAGAAAGAAAAGGAAAAATTATTATTCAATATAATTCAAATGACGATTTAGAAAGAATTTTAGGGTTAATAAAATAAGGAAGTGGTAGAATGACAAATCTTTTAGAAGTCTTGAAAACAGAGGATTATTTGATTGTTTCTTGTCTAATAAATATTGTGTTAATTATTGTAACTGTAGTTAATACAATTATATTAAAAAGAACTAATAAAAAATATATAAATTTCATGAAACAACTGGGAAATGGTTCAAATTTAGATGAAATGCTAAGAGATTATTTAAGAGATGTAAAAGAAATAAAAAAAGATAACTCTGAAATAAAAGCATATTATACGAAATTAGATAGTGATATAGCATCTTGTATACAAAAGGTTGGAATCGTAAGATATAATGCATTTAGAGATGTAGGAAGCGATTTAAGCTTTGCTATAGCGTTATTAGATGGAAATGATACTGGTGTAGTTTTAAATGGACTATATGGCTCAGATTCATCAAATATTTATGCAAAACCAATAAAAGGTGGTGTATCAAGTTATCAATTGTCAGAAGAAGAAAAATATGCTTTAGAAATTGCAGAACAAAATAAAAATTTTGTAGCAAAAAATAGAAATTTTAAAAATTAGAAATTAAAAGAGATTTTTATAAATCTCTTTTTTATTTTTTATAAATTTTATACAAAAATATAAAAAAGTATAATAAAAAGATAAAGCTTATTAGAATTAAAAATTAGACGTTTTGGGTGGAAAACAATAAATTAGACGAGTGGTGTGATAAAAATGTCTAAAAATTGATTTTAAGACGTTAAAAAATATTAAATAAAATGGATAAAAATGTATATAATTCGAAATAATAAAAAATTTTTTATGTAAAAATTTTTGCTTTATAAAATTTAAAAAATAATTAAAAAAATTCATTGACAAACCCATTAAATGTGTGCTAATATATATGTGTTGCTAACAAAAGCATATGGAGAGGTGGTCGAGTTGGTTTATGGCACCAGTCTTGAAAATTGGCGTAGGTTTGTAGCCTACCGTGGGTTCGAATCCCACCCTCTCCGCCA
>CAZPAF010000071.1:1542-2778 GCA_964584475.1 uncultured Lachnospiraceae bacterium
TTTGGAGATTTACCCAAGTGGTTGAAGGGGACGGTTTGCTAAACCGTTAGGGTTGCGTAAGTGGCCGCGAGGGTTCAAATCCCTCAATCTCCGCCAAAAGCATAGATTTTCTCTATGCTTTTTTTATTGGTTTGAAATTTACATAATATTATGGTAAAATAAAAGAGTAGCAAAATAAGATTACTGATCAGAGTACATCTTAATACCTCGATTGAGAAAGGATGAGTATATGCAAATAATTGAAGACACGAAGATTACAAAAAACTACGAAATGTGTAAATTTTGTGGAGGAAGTTGCTGTAAGCGGAATGCCTGTGACTGTTCACCTGAAGATTTTGATAATGATATAAATAAAATGAGAGAAGCTCTTCTTAGTGGAAAATATACTATTGATTTTTCTAGACAAGATGCTGATGCTTTTGTTATTGAAGATGATGGTATTTATTTGGATGTGAATATGGTAAAAAGAATACCAAGTCAATTTTTCTATTTGAGACCGAGAAATGTTGAACGGCCTATTGTAGACATTATTCATAAAGAAGAAGTTGAAGGTCCGTGTATTTTCTGGAGTCAAGAAAAAGGGTGCGCGCTTACATATGAAAAAAGACCCAAAGGCGGAAGAACAATGATTCCTATGTTAGGTCCAGGAAAGATTCCTTTTTGTGTTGGTCAATACGAAAAAAGGGAAATGATATCTGACTGGAAACCGTATACAGATTCGTTAGTGAGTTTGGCAAAGGAATTTTTTGATCCAAATTGGGAGGTATACCAAGAATATAATTTTTCTATAAAATAATGCTGGCTGATCACGGCATTATTTTTTTATTTATAAATTAAATTTATATTAAATATTAATTAAAAATATTATTTTTTAATTAACAAAAATTTTAAAAAAATTGAGAAAAATAATAAATTAAAAAACATAAAAAATTCAAAAAAAAAATTATAAAAAAGGCTATAAGTTTAATATTTGTGTTTATAAAAAAAGGCAAAATTTTTTTATAAATAAAACGAGGTATTTTTGCTGGGAAATAAAGCATTGGGGATTTTATAAAAAAATAATTTTTAATAAAAATAGCTATTAAATACTAATATAAAAAAGAAAAAAACAGACAAAAAATCATATAAAAAATACTTGAAAAAATGTAGTAAAAAAAGATAAAAAAAGATAAAATTTATTTATTTTTATATAATTTTTCATTAAAAATAAATACTAAAAATATGTATGAGAAAAAA
>CAZPAF010000072.1:0-2580 GCA_964584475.1 uncultured Lachnospiraceae bacterium
ACACTTGAAGAGTTTTCAAAAGAAGAATATTTTGACTCATCAGAGTTAAGCGACACCAAAAGAGTTCTTGAGTATTTTATTGTTTTAGCATTTTTGGATTTTAACGATGAAATTAAGCAAGATGAAGAATTGACTCAGGCATATGAAAAAATACTAGAATTACTTATTAGGTTTAAATTTGAAAGGGCAGCAGTTTTATTGGATGAGTTTAGGATATTTTAAAGTTTTTATATTGAATCATTTTCAGTATTTTCGTCAAAATCTATATACTATAGTATTGTAATTATAAAGGTTCTACTTCAAATTGTGAAGTGGAGCCTTTATAATTTTATCTTTTTAACTCTTTCTTTGTTGGATAGTACTCTTGTGTTTTAGCTAATATAGGTTAATCGTTTGTTATATAAGAAAATTTTTGAAGAATAAAACGAATTATTTCGGTATTTAAAAGTGTATGCGAACAAATTTCGCTTGAACCTTGAAAATAGAATCCCGTTACGGAAGTTATACAGGTTATATAGATAGTATGCATTTGCGTGCCTATATATTAAATAGTGCATAGCACAACCTGAAAATACGCAGAATGCAGGAAATGGTCCGTGTGGGAAATAACAATAATTTTAATCGGAGTATATTGCATCTTTGTTGTAAAAAAACAAAGAAAAACACTATTAATAAATAGGTAAAAATTTTATATTGTAATGCAATTTGCTCCGTAGTTTATGTTAACGGAGGTATATACAATGTGAATAAAGAAGCCGAAAAATTGGTCTATGAAGTTGAAGAGATACAAAAAATGTTGTCTTTAGGACGAAATAGCACTTACACTTTTCTGGATAAAGTATATAAGGAACAAAAACCTTTTCGAGTTCTGAAGTTCGGTAAAGTTATAAGAGTGCCAAAAGTATCCTTCGACAGTTGGTTGGCCGGCAAGGAAGAGAAATAATTATGAAAACGTATGACAATCAATGTATCAGGCAAACTGTTTCAAACCAAAAGTCAAAAAAGCATAGTGTGGCTTTTTTTGAGCGTGGTTCTTGGTATCATAGAATAAAAACACTTGATGAAAAAGGCAGCATAAAGTATGGCAAGGTTGGTGGCTTTGCATCTAAGAAAGAAGCAGAAGAAAATTATTGGAGATGTCTTGATGAGTTCGAAAAGGCAAGGTTGATTAAAAATGATGAGCCCAAGAATATTTCGTTTAGTGACTATCTTAAATTGTGGTTTGAAAATGATTTTTCATCAAGGATACAAAATACAACCCGTATGGTTATGGCACATATTTTATATGATGTTATTTTGCCAAATATAAACAATGACATAAAAATATCTTTGATAAATGTAGATTATCTTGATGCATTGTTGCTTGAATGCTCAAAAAGCAGTCCATCTGCGGGTAATAAAAGCCGTGAATTTCTTAATATTGCTTTAAAAGGTGCTCTTGTTGAGGGGTATATCAAAAATAATCCAATGCCTTCAACAAAACCTTATAAGCGAAAGAGACCGAGTATAATCATTTATACCAAAGCGCAAATAAAAATATTTCTTAAAGAAGCACAAAATAGCACGTGGTATTTAGAGATTTTACTTGCCTTGTTTTGCGGATTGCGAAAAGGGGAAATACTTGGGTTGAAATTTAGTGATTTTAATCTCGAGGATAAAATAGTGACTATAACACGTCAAATTGTTTCTAATCCAATAATTGAGCCCAATAGCGGAAGTAAGGTTAGCAAGTATGAAATAGTTGAGCGACCTCCAAAAACACCTAACAGTAATCGCAAATTAAAGTTTGCGTCCATAATTCTTGATGAATTAGAAAAACGCAGGTTGCTTGTAATAAGCAACAAGGAAAAGTTTGGAGAAGAATATATTGATTGCGATTATATTTCTTGTCAAAAAAATGGCTTACCACATAGTTTAAGTGCATTTAACATTGCGTTAACAAAAATATGTAAGAAAGCAGCATTGCCCACCGTAACAGTTCATGGATTGCGGCATATATATGCTACTTTACTTATTGAAAATGGGGTAAGTCTTTCTAAAATTTCTGCAGTATTAGGTCATAGCTCTATAAATACTACATTCGAGTATTATTGTGATATTTCTGATGAAGGACAAAATATTAAAGCTTTCATGGATAATACATTTGTTCCAGCAGGGAGTGATTAAATGAGCATTAGAAATATTGTAGAGCATAAGGTATATTCTGTAATCCAAATCAAGAAAAAATTTGGATTCAGGGTGCTGTTAAAGTTTGATGATGAAACTAAGGAAACTCGCCAATTTGCAGGTTTTTTAACAAAAAAAGAAGCAAATGCAGAGCGCGAAAAAGTAATAGCTCAACTGGTAACCAAAACCTTTATTGTGCCTAAAAAGCAATTGTTATCTGATTTTTTAATTGAATGGCTTGAAGGTGATATAAAGATAAGAACGGCAGCTAATACATACTATGGATATAGAAATGCGATTTTAAATCATATTATCCCTATATTAGGGAAGGTCTATTTAACCAACATAACTCGCACTCAAATCAAAAATATGTATGAGGTAATTTCAAAAAAATCTCATAGAATAGCCAGTCTT
>CAZPAF010000073.1:0-2525 GCA_964584475.1 uncultured Lachnospiraceae bacterium
ATTGAACTTCCTGAAAACAATATTATTACTTTAAGTGTTGATGATTTATTGAAAATTTTAAATTTAGGAGAAAAACAATGTTAGAAAAATTTAAGTATAACGATTTAGAAATTATTGATAAAGGAGAACAACAAAATCAAATTAAACTTTGTATTCGTGGCTTAAGAAAAGTTTTTTGCAACACTCAACAAAATTTTGCAGAACTTTGTTATTATACATTTGAATTAAAGAAATTATTTGATGGCTATTTATATATACCTTGTAGAGATAAATATTCAACAAATTATGATTTTAAATCAATAATGCAAGGTTTTGGCATAGATGAAACACAAGCAAGTCGTCTTTGTTCTTGTTATTCAAAGTTCTGTCATAAATTAGATGGCGAAAAACCAAAACTATTAGTAGAGTTTTTATTATTTTCTAAAAGTGCTTTGTTTGAATTATTATCTGTTCCAACAGAGCAATTAGTTAAAGACATAAAATTAACTTATTTAAAGCCAGATATGTCTATAAAATTAATTAGAGATTATGTCAAGAATTATAAAGCACTAGAAAAAAAGAATGAAAGATTGAAAGAAGATAAGCCAAAAGAAGAAAAACAACCAGACTTTAATGAAGAAGATATACCAGAAGCATATAATCCAAAACAATATTATGAATTTGATTATTTTGAAAATAAAAATAAGGCACAATTATTAAACATAGTATGGGATTTACAAAAAGAATATAATAAACTTAAAAAAGAATATGACAAAATTAAAAAAGGAGTATAAAATAAAAATGAAAAATACATTTGATGGAAATTTAACAAATAGAGAAAAATACATAAAGCGACTAGAAAAAGAAAAACAAATTTTAAAAGAAACATTAGAGTTAGAAATAGCAAATCATAAAAAAACAAGTGAAATAAAAGATGAATATATAAAATTAATTTTAGATGAAAACAAAACATTACGATTAACTATAGAAAATTTTATTGCGATATAAGTTCTAATAAATTTGAAAAAGACTAGATGCTTTGATCTAGTCTTTTTTTATGTATGCGTTTAAAATATTTAAAACATTATTTTTATAGTTGTGTAGCATGTTTAGATTTTCTAAATCTTCGTTTTTTATTATTATTAAAGGAAGGCTTACAACTTCTAAAATAGACTTTACACTTTCATCTCTAGTTATCTTTTCGGGGTTTGTATAGTGACTTGGGTCGTTTAATTCAATTGCCAAAAGTGGTGTATAAGACTTGTCAAAAATCACATAGTCAATATTTCTAAAAAGCTCGTCATTTCTATATGAATTTTGATATGTGTCTATAATGGCTTGTAAATTTACTTGTGGCAATAAAATATAATCTTTATTTAAAAAGTTTTTTGTATAATTAAATAGTTTAAATTCATTATCAGTCATTAATTTATCTTTTAAATAATACATTTTTTCGTCGTTATAAAAAAATTTTTTATTGACTTCTGTTATATTGTTTTGCCAAAGCCCATTTATATTTTTTATAATTAGGTTTTTTGTAAATTTCTTGTAACAATACTCACATAATTCTTCGCCATAGCTCAATCTTTTATGGCAACAATTACATTTCGAAATTTCTTTATTTTCAAAATTAATTTTCATTCTTTTTTCTCCTATTTTACTTTATATTATCAATTATATTATTTTTTATCAAATATTTTATTTTATTTTTATTTTATTCTACAAAATTAGACAAAGGAGAAATTACAATGAAAAGAAAACAAAAGAAAATTTATAAGGTTGCACGTTCTGCTGAAGAAAAATTGAAAGCATTAAAACTTTTAAGAAACAGCACAATAGATTTTGTTGCTGCTCGTTATCATATAAGTGAACGTTCTTTATATCGTTGGAAAAAACTTTATGATGGCACTTTAGAAAGTTTAGAAAACAAATTTTCTCGAAAAGATATGTTGCATCCTAACAGACATACAGATGAAGAAATAAAAAACATAACAAATTTAATTAGAAGAAACCCAAATATTGGTTTAAACGAACTATATGGAAAGTTACGTTTAAATTATGCTTATACTCGCCACCCAATGAGTTTATACAATTTCTTAAGAAAAAAAGGTTGGTATGGCGAAGTTAAGAAAAAGAACATTTATAAGCCACAACCTTATGAAACACCAATAAGAATTGGCGAAAAATGGCAGTTAGACGTTAAATATGTTCCTAGAGAATGTTATTCTGGAATATATAAAGACAGACGATTCTATCAATATACGGTCATAGATGAAGCAACGAGAGAACGTTTTATATACCCTTATGAAGAACAGATTGCACAAAATACGGTCGACTTTATAAAACGTGCTATAGTGTATTTTGGCTATCAACCAAATATAATTCAAACAGACAATGGCGCGGAATTTACATATACAAGACAATCGAAACACGACCAAGAACATTTATTTGATAAATTCTGTAGACTGGAAAATATACAACATAAATTAATTCGTCCACGAACACCACGACACAATGGAAAAGTAGAACGTTCACACAGAAGTGAT
>CAZPAF010000074.1:0-2173 GCA_964584475.1 uncultured Lachnospiraceae bacterium
TTTTAATGTTATTAAGCTAGAGAAAAATACAGGAATAGCAAATGCTCTAAGAGTAGGGATAGATTATGCAATGAAAGAAGGATATAAAAAAGCCATTTTCATGGATTCAGATGGGCAGCATTCACCGAGATACATTGATGATTTTGTGGAGATGCTAGATGAGGTTGATTTTGTAATAGGGAACAGATTTCATATTAATACAACAACACCAGAGGTTAAGCTTGGCTCCAATTTGTTAGCATCCAATGTGGTGAAAGAGATCTCTGGCAAAAAATATAATGATATTTCATGTGGATTCAAAGCGATTAAACTTAGCGAAGAATTAAGAGCAGAATTAGATAAATCAAATGGATACAGCTTTGTATTTGACTTGTTTTTTTATGCATTAAAACATAACTATGAAATTGGAAGTGTTGATATGGAATCATTATATAATTATGGAGAATTTCTATTTACGAGAAAGGTGGAATTGTTAGCTTTTATATCAGCTTTGGCAACACATGTTGAAAATGATATTTTGGAGTGTCTGAGAGTCTATGATTTAAAGGATAAAATATTAAAACAAAAAGATTTTGTATATAGTATTAATAATATGGAATTTTATGGTTTCTATTTGAAGGAAAAGGATGGATATATAATTCAGAGTGATCCTGCAAAATTAAAAATATATTTAAATAGTTAAAGGAGAATTATGGATAAAGAATATTTAATACTACGAGAAGAAATAGTGCAAAACCTTAAAAAGCAAGACCAGGTATTTGGTACAATCATCTCACTTTTGGGTTTGACTAATATTTTTTCTAGCTACAGTGAAAATGTCCTTTTTCTTTTTTTGATTTTATTATTATCTACATTCTTACAACTGCGAATGCTGGAGTATAGAAATACCGTATACTATATTTCTACATATATGGTTGCTTTTTTGGAAAGGGATTCAGAGTTTAAATGGGAGACAAGATTAAGACTGTTTAAAAAAGATGGATATGGCTATGAAAATGGAAATCCAGGTAAAAAAGTAATTAGTAAATTAGTTTTTCAGTGGGGAAGAAAGTTTAAACATTTCCTAATCTTGGGGTTAGTTATATTTATTCTTGTAAGGATAATCATAAATGTTTATAAGAGCCAGTATGCATTATGGATAAAAGTTGCACTATATATAATCGCAGGCTTGCTAGTAGGGTTTAACATTTTGTACACATACACACTAGGGATCGATAAATTGAATTATGAAGTTTATTTAAAAAGATGGGAAAGAATTAGGATTCAGGAACAAGAAAATACGAATCCAAATAGTTGCAAAGGGAATACAAAAACTGAATAAAAGTTTGTAAGGGGTGCACAGAATGCGCATATTGGAATTCACAGGATTCTTAAAAGTATTTATCAATTTTTTCGAATTACGCAACCACTACATGCATCTAGATGCTTATATCCAGGCAAACCTGATTGGTTTCTAGTAAGTGCTTAATAAAACGGTGCCTTTAATTATTCTATAATCCATGGGAAAATATACTCCAAAACTAAACTTAAACTTTTTAGAGTTTTTCAAGTTTTTCAACTTTCCAAACAAGGAGTGAATTATCAGGGATGAAGTTACTTTAGTGAAAAAACGTTTTCGAAAAGAACAATGGAAACAATTAATCGTCGAATGTCAATCCAGTGGCATGAAAGTCGATGATTGGTGTGAATTGAATAATGTTTCCAGAAACTCCAAGTGAAAAACCAGTAACATTCAAAAACTGGCTTTTCTTTAGTGTCTGGTAATAGAACTGGAAGATTATTACAAACTTCCTCGCATAACGATTTCAGATTTCCCTAAATTTTATGAAGGCAAAGGGTTTAGAAAATTATATAAAGAGTTGAATGAAAATGGTTTATATACTCTTTTAAAGAAGGTAAATTTTTCGGAGTACAAGGGGCGTTTTTGTTAAAGAGAGATAAATGAATAATGTCATATTATAAGATAAGGGTGCTATGAAGAGGCATCCTTTTTTGCGTATTAATCAGTATTTTCTTTATCTCCCTCGCAGTGTAAAGGCTGTATTATCTTTCTTTTCAATAATGTTTCCTTCGGACAGAATTTTTAGAAGGATCCTGAGTTCCTTCCGCTTCATTGAAGATTTGCTCGGTAAGCAGTTCAATCTGGCGATTGTTGTCAGAAAGCTGGGCATTG
>CAZPAF010000075.1:0-2167 GCA_964584475.1 uncultured Lachnospiraceae bacterium
CCATATGGATATTTCTTCATAATAATATCTAAATAATGTACACTTGGTGCATCAGAATATATTCCTTTTTCAATTTTATATATTTCCTTATTTTCTAAGGCTTTTCTAATTTGATAAGTACTTTTATACCTATTTTTTATTTCACTATGGTTATATAACATACATTTTACCCCCAAAAACATTTTAACCTAATTCGCTCCACAAGTCAATAGTAATGGCGTGAATTAGGTTAATTTTTATGTTTTGATTATTTCGTTTAGACTTTATTTATCTTTCATACATTTTTTACAAGCATTCAGTCCTGCATCTATTAAATCTTTTTTGGTAGCTGTTGTTTCATTTATATATTTAGACTCTACATTTTCAAAGTTGTTACATTCATTATCCTTTAAATGAAACTCACCTGTTTTTCTATTTATAACATAATTTCTAGTTTGATTATCTAATTTTTTTGCTTTTCTTAATTTCGTATTTTTTCTTACTCCACTCTTTATTTTTTCAATTATACTAAATCTGTTATCTTCAAATATTGTTCCATCTTTATAATGAAATTTTACATTTTTTTGTACATTATAGCAAAATTCACAAACACTAAAATTATCATTTAAAGATTGAGCCTCTATTAAAATTCCAGTTGGAATTTGATCAATTCCTTTATATTTAATAGTTACTTTATATAGAACTTTCACATCATTATCCATAATATATTTATAAATTCTTTTTTCTATTTTTGCCATTATGCTTGTATTTAATATTTCTGTACCAATAAAAATATTTTTCTTATCTGCCAACTTAGCAGATAAACTATATGCAATTATATGACATCTTTCAAAGATTTTTTTATTTTCTAAACCTTTTGTCCATCCATATGGATCTGGATAGGTTAAATCCTTTTTTATAACTAAAGGAATAGTATATTTACTTAAAATAGCAGTTGCACCACTACTTCTTCCAAGTTCATCTAGTTCAAAATATACAGGCTCACCTTCCACTAAATTGTAATCATTTTTTTCAAATATTGGTTTACCATTATTCAAAGGAATACTTTTTTCTTTAATGTTTTTTGTACCTTCTTCTACTAATTCACTCACTTTATTTTTATAGTATTCTTCCATGTTTACCTACTTTCCATTTTTGATTTCCAATCTAACTTATCTATTTCATATTCTACATTAATTTTGATGTTATCTTTTAATCCCTCTGATTCAAAAATACTATCTTCATCCCAAATATGCCAAAGAGTTCCATTTTTAGATTCCATCCCTTTTACATCATCTTTTGATAAATATTCTCTTGTTCTTTCTCCATCAAAGTAAAGATCAAAATAATAACTTTCTTCTTTTTTATCATAATCAAAATAAATAAAATCATATTCATAAGATAATTCTTCCATACACTTGTTAACAATTTCATCTAAATGCTCTTTATATTTAGTTGCTAAAGTCATTTCACTTAAAATTTCCATATTAAATGTTGTTGTTAATTCATCTTTTGTCAATGAATTTTGAAGTTCTTTTACAAATTCTCCTATTTCATCTTTTGTTTCGTTGTTTTGGTTAATTTCATTATCTATAGTTAAATCTATCAATAATCATCACCTCGCTTTCTGACTATACTCTATACACTTGATTTATAAGAGAGATTTAAATAAGTTGTTCATAATTGAACTCCTCGTTTTGAATAAAAAATAATAATAAATAAAAACTGTATATATTATACAGAGTTATGACTAATTTTGCAATGATTTTTCTGAATTATTTGACATTTTTTTACAACTGCATTCAAACTACATTACAAAAAGCCTAAAACACTACAAAATAAACAATTTAAAGAAATAAACCAAGGTCGCCTCGACCATATTATGCAGTAATTCTTAGAAATTACTGCATTTTTTTATTGGAATTTAAAAGAATTCAAAAACATTAAAAATCACTGTTTGTGCGAGATTTAAACAATTATAAAAAAATATTAAAAATTATCAAAATGTTTTTATATTCTAAAAAATGCTATAAAATTCAGTTATTTTATTCAGAAAAATGTTTCCGAAAAAATATCCCCTATGTTTCGGGAAGTTTCGGAAAAAGATTTTTCACTCAAATATCAATAAGTTTTAAAGTTTTCCAAAATCACAAATGAAAGGAGAACTTATCTATGGAATTTACCCCAT
>CAZPAF010000076.1:0-2152 GCA_964584475.1 uncultured Lachnospiraceae bacterium
TATAAATTTTCATGTTTCATTTCATGATTATTTTCAGCATTTGCAATTGCTGATTTTAATAATTTTTCTATTATTTCTGAAGATGCTTTTGGTGTGAATTTTACTATTGAAATAGCTTCATCTACATCTTTTCCTCTTATTAAATCTGCTACAATTTTAACTTTTCTAGCTGATATTCTAGCATATTTAAGAGTTGCTCTTGCTTCTAATACTGCATTTTCTTCCATTGTTAATCCTCCTTATTAGATTATTTTTTCTCATTTATTATTTAGAAGATTTAGCTCCTGCATGACCTTTAAATGTTCTTGTTGGAGCAAATTCTCCTAACTTATGTCCTATCATTTCTTCAGTTATATAAACTGGTACATGTTTTCTTCCGTCATGAACAGCTATTGTATGTCCTACGAATTGTGGATATATTGTAGATGCTCTTGACCATGTTTTTAATACTTCTTTTTTACCTGTTTCATTCATAGCTTCAACTCTTTTTAAAAGCTCTGGTGCAACATAAGGTATTTTTTTGCTTGATCTTGACATTGATTTTCTCCTTCCTTGATATTTATATCAATTATATGATGTATGATTTTTTGTAATAATTTTAAACAAAAAATCTTATTTTCTTCTTTTAACAATGAATTTGTTAGATAATTTCTTTTTATTTCTTGTTTTATATCCAAGTGCTGGTTTACCCCAAGGAGTCATAGGTCCACTATGTCCAACTGGTGCTCTACCTTCACCACCACCATGAGGGTGATCGTTAGGGTTCATAACAGATCCTCTTACTGTTGGTCTGATACCTAAGTGTCTTGTTTTACCAGCTTTACCTAATTTAATGTTTTCATGATCACTGTTTCCAATTGTTCCAATTGTAGCTCTACATCTTACAGAAACTAATCTCATTTCTCCAGATGGAAGTCTTACGTGAGCATATGCTCCTTCTTTAGCCATTAATTGAGCTTCTTGCCCAGCAGATCTTACTAATTTTCCACCTTGTCCTGGATTTAATTCAATGTTATGAATTAATGTACCTACAGGGATGTTTGATATTGGCATTGCATTTCCTGGTTTGATATCTGCGTTTTCTCCAGAAACTACTTTGTCACCATCTGTTAATCCTTGTGGTGCTAAGATGTAACTTTTTGTTCCATCTTCATATTGGATTAAAGCGATATTTGCGCTTCTGTTTGGATCATATTCGATACCAACAACTGTAGCTGTCATACCATCTTTTAATCTTTTAAAATCAATTACTCTATATTTTTGTCTGTTTCCACCACCTTGGTGTCTAACTGTTATTCTACCATATGAATTTCTACCTGAATTTTTCTTTTTAGCTTCAAGTAAAGATTTTTCTGGAGTTTTTTTAGTGATTTCTTCGAATGTTGAAGAAGTCATATTTCTTCTTGATGGTGTATATGGTCTATAATGTTTAATTCCCATTTTTAATTCTCTCCTTTTATTATTTATTGTCCGGGTTATTTCCCGATAATTTTTTCAAGCTTAAATTAAGCTCCCATTATTTCATCAATTGATGTTTTATATTTTTTAGAAACTTTAACGTCTTTTCCACCTTTTCCTAAATATTTCATTTCAGAAACATTTGTATCGATTGTAACGATAGCTTTTTTCCAATCTGAAGTTCTTCCTTGATGTACTCCAACTCTTTTTTCTTTTCCTTTTACTGTCATTGTATTAACTTTTAATACTTTTACTTCAAATAATTTTTCAACAGCATTTTTTACATCTATTTTTGTTGCTTTTTTTGCAACTTTGAAAGTGTATTTTCCTTCTTGCATATCAGCGCTACTTTTTTCTGTAACAACTGGAGCTAATATAATTTCTTCTGCTACCATAATTATGCGTACACCTCCTCTAATTTTTTGATTGTATCAACTGTTAAAACTAATTTTTTATATCTTAATAAATCATATACGTTGATTGTATTAACTGATCCTGTTTTAACGTTTTCTAAATTTCTAGCTGATTTTTGAACTTTTTCATCGCTAGAAGCTAATACTACGAATGCTTTTTCTTCAACTTTTAAGTTTTTCATAGCTGTAGCCATTTGTTTTGTTTTGATTTCTTTAAAATCAAATTTGTCAACAACAACTAAGTTGTTTTCTAATACTTTTGAGCTTAATAAAGATTTGAT
>CAZPAF010000077.1:0-1989 GCA_964584475.1 uncultured Lachnospiraceae bacterium
TAGAATTAATTTTAGAGGATGAAGATGATATTTATACTCATTATATTGGTAAATATATTTCTACAATTAAAGAAACAGATATCGTAATTTTTAATTATATAAAAGAAATCGTAAAAGGAGCTATGCTAGTTTCGGCAATTCATTTGCAATCCGATGTTTCAAATATAAAACCTGATAAAGATTTTGAAAATTTGAATATATTTTTCGATACTTCTCTTTTAAAATGCGCTTTAGGATATTCTGGTGATGAATTAAAAGAAGCGACAATGGAATTGATTAATACTCTTAATCAATTAGGTGTAAAACTGTTTTATTTTGAACATAATATTGAAGAATTGGAAGGTATATGGGATGCGTATATTTCTCGTTACAGGAACAATACGTTAGATACATCATATAATTTTGATTATTTAATTGAGAATAATATTACACCTACTCAAGCAGAAACTAATAAAATTTTCACAAAACGAGATTTAGAAAATTGTCATTTATATCCTCATGATTATTCTGATAATATAAATATAGACGCAGAGTTGGAATCTCTAAATGATTATTTAAAGTCTATGACTTATAGACTTGCTTCTCGACGAAAAAACGATGCAAAATCTGTATTAAATGCGTATTATTTAAGAGAACGAGATGATTTTAAAAGAATCGAAAATTGTCAATATTTATTTACAACTACCAATTTAACTTTATGTTCTTATGTAAAGAGATATTTTGCTGAAAATGTAAAACGGACTGATTATCCTGCTATAATTGATGATACTTTATTGAGTAGTATTGTATGGCTAAAAACTGCAAAGTCATCTGATGCTATACCAACATTAAAAATTATATCTGATGCAGTGGCTAGTCAAATGTTACCAAGAGAATTTTGGGATGAATTTGTAAATCAAGCAAATAAATTAAAAGATAAAGGAGAAATCACGGAAGAAGAATTATTTCAATTAAAATATGATACTTTCATTAAAAATCAAGTTTATGAAATCACTCAAGGGGATACTGAAAAAATTTCTTATGAAAATTTACATCAGGCTATTAGATTATCGGAATACAAAAAACATAAAGAGTTAATTGACGCAAATAACCGCAAAGATGTTTTGATAACTTACCAACAAGAAGAAATCATTAAAGAGAAATTTAATAAATATATTGCTAATCCATTTTCCAAATGGAAAGTACTATATTGTATTTCTAAATGCGGATTACCAATTATTTGTTTTATAATAGTTATGGTAGCAAATATCATTGATTATTATAATGAAAGTATTTTAAGTCAAATAATAAAAAGTACATCTTGGCTAGGTTTAGCTATGTCATTTTTTAAAAAGTATACAGATAAAGTTATAAGTAAATTTGTTCCAACTTTTGATGAATGTTTCTTAAAAAAATCATATAAAGCATTTAAAGAATCAATATGTGATGAAGACCAAGAATACAAAGAACAAATTATTGAACGTATAATGGCAACAAAATATTTTAAAGATATAAAAGACACCAATTAAGGTGTCTTTTTATTATGTACACTATTCTATTTCCACAAAAGATGATTATGGAAAAGTTACTAATCAGGTTGTTTATTATATTTTAAAATAATATTATCAAAAATAACTTCTGGTAAACTTCCTAACTCATAATTTGAAACAAAATCTCTATCTTTAACCCACTTTTGAGTTGCAGTTTTCCATTTGTCAATTTTTGAACCTCTGTCAATTAATGTGGTAAGATGATTTATAATTTCTCGTCTGTCCATTATTTGAGCTTCGATTATTGAAGATAAAAGCATTTGACGTTGTTTGTCAGATAAATCCTTTTTTGTTTGAACATTATACCCATAATTAAATAACAGAGAATTTCTTTGTTCAATTTCGATTTCATCAGGTCTTTGATTGGTATATTCATGTGTTTCATCTATAACTTTACATGCAATAATATCTTTAATGATATTAAAATCTTTTTTAAGCATTGTAAATCTGTTACATTCAG
>CAZPAF010000078.1:0-1961 GCA_964584475.1 uncultured Lachnospiraceae bacterium
CCAATAAACATACCGCGATAACGGTGTATTCGCGCAAACGTTTGTAAAAAACACATATTATTGTAATGCATAAAAACAGTGCGGAAATAAGTACGGCAAGACGGTAGTTGATATTCAGCAGAATAATCGATACTAAGGCGCAAAGCAGGGCTGCCCATAGGATAGGTCGTTTCATAATTTTAAAAATAAAAGGTACTCTGTGTGTGAGTACCTTTATCTTTTATTTGAAGAATAACGGCAGCGGTTCTAAATAGATTATGTCATCACGGTCCTTTGCGTCACCTTCAGCTAACACCGCACAGGCCGCCGCTTCGTTTCCACCTGCTTCATTTACTAATTTTCTTCCGTAGCCTTTTCCTTTATATTCACCAATGATATATAAAGCAAATATTTCACCACAATTTTCATATTCTTCATCATCTGATTTTCCAAAATTAGCAAAACCTACAACTTTATCATCAACTTCTAGCACTAATTGATTATTATTATTTTTATCAAATTTTTCAATTGAATTTTTTGTTCTTTCATCTTCATTACTTTTTAATTCTTCTAAAAACCAATCTGGAACAATTCCTTTATATGTTTCATTCCAAGAAATAGTTACTATACGAGCAATATCTTTACAATCAGATAATTCGCATTTTCTTATTTTATATTCCATTAGTATCAACTCCCAATATAAATTATATCTTTAATAAATTTACTTAAATTCACTTTCATCAATTAAAGGAATTATGTCTATTGCGGGTTCTTCATATGGATGTGATTTTCTTAATTCTTCTATAACATTTTTAACTTTTTCAACCTCACATACAAATTCCAATTTTTCTTCTTCAACAAATTCTAATTTGTTTCTTTCACCAATATGAGGATTTGCATTTTCACTTGGTATAAAAGTTCCTAATGATTTAGTAGAAGATGTACAAAATGTGTATTCACCAATAATACCTGCACCTGCATTACAAACCGCTTCTCTAACTTTTTCTACACTATCAAGTGGAATAGTTACAAAAATCTTAACTCTATTTATATTAAAATTCATTTTTATTCTCCTTATCTATATTCATTGTTAATGTTAAATTAAATTCTTCAAAGCCATTTCTATGATAAAATGCTATTGCATTTTCATTTTTATAACTAGCAGTTACTTTTAAATTAAAAATATTATTATCCTTACAATATTTTTTAAATGAATTAATAAGTTTTTTACCAATACCGTAACCTCTATAACTATCATTTATAAACATGTTATTTATTTCACCATATTGAATTTCTTCATATGAACCTTTTTCTTCTATTGTTCCTGCAAGATAACCAACAATAACTTTTCCTACAAGAGCCAAAACAACATAATTATTTATTATTAAATCTTCAAAATACTTTCTTCCTTCTTCTGTTAAAGGCCTATTTATTACTAATGTTGGATCATAATTTTCTTTTTCCAACTCAAATAAACTATTATTTAAATTTTGTACTATTTCTAAATCTTCTATTGTTGCTTTTCTTATTATAACATTATCCATTTTTATTCTCCTTTCATCAGATACTTAAAGCGAAATTTCATTATAATTATATCATTTATTATATTATTTAACAATTAATCTACAATATTTAATCCTAATTCTTTTTCAAAACTTTTACTTACATCTTTTAAATTATCTTTTGTACAATTTATATAATAATTCTCAGTTGTTTCAATTCTACTATGTCCTAGTACTTTTGATATATCTTTTATCTCACATCCTTTTCTTAAAGTTTTTGTAGCAAAGTTCCCTCTTAAGTCATAAAATCTACAACTTATGCCTAATTCATGATGAATTATTTTAAAAGGATATCTTATTATATCTGTTCCTGAATATGTTCCATCTTTTCTAGTAAATACCATTTGAATTTTATTATTTCTAGATTGATTTTCTATAACTTTATATTCCACTAGCTTACCATATTTATTTTTTATTTCT
>CAZPAF010000079.1:0-1904 GCA_964584475.1 uncultured Lachnospiraceae bacterium
AATATTATGAAGCTATAGAAAATAGTTTAAGCCAATTACAAGAAGGATTTCAAGAAAATAACATAGAACAAGGCCATGCTTTAAAAAAGACTCCTAAACTGTCAAAGGTACACGAACTTAAACCATTTAAAGTTAGAATATTTTATAAAAATCTATCTCCTGATACAGTATACGTTTTAATGATAAGAATGAAAAAATCAAATAATGATCTTAGAGATAGACGAGAAATAGAAGAAAGAGCTGATCAAAGAAACAAGCAATATGAACAATTAAAAAAAGCTATAAAAGACCCAGTAGAAAAAGAAAAACTAATTCAAGAACACAACGAAATTTTAGAAAGAATGTTAGGTCACATAAAGCATAATAAGAGGGGATAGAATATGAGTACTGAAAATTTAACAAAGCAAAATTTGAAAAACATAGAAGGAACTATACAATTAGCAAAAACTAAATTAGAATATGCTAAGGAAATTGCTAAATGTCTAGGAGAACAGCCTGAAAGATTACCAGAGCTTTTAGAAATGTTAGAAATCACAGAAGAAGATTTCTATGCTTATCTTTCTGGAATCAAAAAAAGTGATATTACTTTTTTTGATCAAGCGTTAAGTTTAGTAAAAAGAAAAAATATTAAAGAACAAAAAAATTAATAAACTAAATATAAAACAACCAATAAATTTATAAAGCTATTAGCACATAGAATTATTTGAGTTAATAGTCCTTTTAAATGGTGAGAATTTCTAAGTATTAATATGCTATAATAGACACATATAAAAGAGGTGTATATAATGAGAGACATAATAATAATTGGTGGAGGAGCTTCAGGCCTAGTAGCAGCAATCTATGCAGCCAAATCAAATAAAAAAGTAACTATACTAGAAAAAAATAAAACTTGTGGTAAAAAAATTTTAATAACTGGAAATGGAAAATGTAACTATTACAATGATGACCAATCTATATCACATTACCACTCTAACAACATTGAAATATTAAGAAGTATTTTAACCCAAGAAAACCAACAAGAAATACTAAATTTATTTAACTCTTTAGGTATAATTCCTAAAATAAGAGATGGATACTATTATCCATATTCAGGCCAAGCAACAAGTATTCAAACATCCCTAATTAAACAATGTGAATTAAATAATGTAGAAATAATAACCGAAACAGAAGTTTTAGATATAAAGAAGAAAAATAATATATATAAAATCACTACTAATAATGGAACTTACACTAGCCAAAAAGTAATTATTTCCACAGGATCTAAAGCTTGCCCTAAAACAGGTTCGGATGGTTTAGGATACAAACTAGCCACTTCCTTAGGACACAGCTTAATAACTCCATTACCAGCCTTAGTCCAACTAAAAGCCAATACCCCATATCTGAGTGCTTGGCACGGAATTCGTAGCGACGTCTCTGTCTCCTTAATTGAAAATAACCAATTAGTCTCAACCCAAATAGGAGAAATTCAACTAACAGACTATGGAGTAAGTGGTATCTGTATCTTCTGCCTTAGTGGTCAAGCCTCAAAAGGTCTATCTAAAAATAAAAAAGAACAAATCAAAATAAACTTTCTTCATCCATTTGGCATTGATTCAAAAGAAAAATTCCTAATATGGATGAATAATCGCAATAACATCATCAAAAACAGAACTATATCAGACCTACTAGACGGCTTATTAAACTACAAACTAATAAACCTAATATTAAAACTCTCTAAAATAGATAGAAATACTTACTGGCATAATTTATCTATAGATGAAAAATACTTATTAGGAACTAACCTTACTAACTTTATTTTGGATATCACAGGTACTAATTCCTTTGAACAAGCTCAAACTTGTACAGGAGGAATCCCTTTAACTGAGATTAATCCTAATACTATGGAATCAATCTATAATAAAGGC
>CAZPAF010000080.1:0-1881 GCA_964584475.1 uncultured Lachnospiraceae bacterium
AGTGTTATTGTATCACGTGCCTTTTTATTTTGTGAACTAAATGGGGTTCACTTCAGTTTAGGTAGTTTTTTTATGTTTTATACTGTTAATTTTTTAATTTGTTTTACTTCATGATGAAGTTTCATTATATGATCCTGTCTTGCTCTATAAGTTGCTTCAAATTCTTTTAACATTTCTGGAATTTTTTCGGGTTCTTCGTGTGGTTTTAGATAACATTTGATTTCTTCTTTATAGTAATCACGTCTACCTTGCGTTAGTGCAGATTGCATTTTGAAGTAATATCTTTGAGCTTCAGTAATTCTTTTTATTTCATCTCTAACATAATCAACATAATCACTTCTTGCAACTATTTCATATTCTGTATCATCTATAATAACTTTAAATAATGCTTTTACAATATTTTTATCAACCTTTCCAACATTATGCGTAAGCATTCTTTTTAAACCCGTTTTAAAATCAGGTGGTACAGAAGGTTGAGCGTGCTCTATTAGAATATTAAGAGCATCGACAACTCCAACGTGAGTTTTATATTGACGTCTGGCAGTGATTGCTTCAAATTCATCAGCAACACGAATTATTTGAGCTTCATAAGGAATGTCTTTTTCTTGAAGGGCATGAGGATATCCAGAGCCATCTAATGCTTCATGATGATATAGTGCTCCAGCAGCATAAGGACGAAGTTTTAAATCATTCATACAAATTTTGTAGCCAATAGTTGTATGTGTTTTCATTACTTCATATTCTTCATCTGTTAGTTTTGATGGTTTTTGCAAAACTGCAGGAGGAATAAATATTTTTCCAATATCATGCAAATAAGCACAAGTTGTACAATATAAAGTAAATCCTTTATCCATTCTTAAAAGATCGCAAAGTCTACAAGTTATATTAGCAACGTTTTCAGTGTGCTTTCTTGTGTAAGCATCTAGTCCATCAAGTGTTTTTAATTGATAACGGATACTTTCATCTAAGTTATATGATTTAATAGTTGTACTATTATAAAAATCAAATTCTTCTTTCATTAAAATCTCCTCATAAGTATACTCATAATTATTTTATCTCTTAATATTTTTTTGGTCAAGGTTTTATTAATAATAGTAAATAAAAAATATCATTATAAAACTTGAAAAAACAATAAAAATATAATATGATGATAACTGTTAAAAAAGAAAAAAGAGGGATAGAAAATGTATTTAAAACGTTTAGAAATGTATGGTTTTAAGTCTTTTGCTGATAAAACAGTATTAGAATTTATGCCAGGTTTAACCACGGTAATAGGACCAAACGGTTCTGGAAAAAGTAATATATCAGATTGTATTAGATGGGTTTTAGGAGAACAAAGCTTAAAATCTTTAAGAGGTGCAAAATCTGAAGATATAATTTTTGCAGGAACTCAAAATAGAAAACCATTGGGATATGCAGAAGCATCTTTGGTACTTGACAACTCAGATTCTAAATTACCTATTGAATTTAATGAAGTAATTGTTACACGAAGGATTTATAGAACAGGTGAGTCTGGATATTTTATAAATAAAACACCATGCAGATTAAAAGATGTTTTAGAACTTTTTATGGATACTGGTATTGGTAAAGATGGATATTCTATAATTGGACAAGGAAAAATTGATGAAATTTTAAGTAATAAATCAGAAGATAGAAGACATATTTTTGAAGAAGCTGCTGGTATTGTTAAATATAGAGTAAGAAAAAATGAGTCAGAGAAAAAGCTTGAACAAACAAAATTAAATTTGCTTAGAATAAATGATATTATCTCTGAAATAGAAGTAAACATAGATTCATTACAAACTCAATCTGAAAAAGCTAAAAAGTTTTTATCTTTGAGAGATGAGCTTAAAAATATAGAAATTGGTTTGTTCTTATATA
>CAZPAF010000081.1:0-1849 GCA_964584475.1 uncultured Lachnospiraceae bacterium
CGTATTTCAATGTTTCGAAAAGTCCGTATTTACGGGCTTTTTTGCTTGTTTGAAAAAGTCTTTTTGGCTATATATCATACAAGTATCAGACGTGTATCATACAAAAAGCTAGGAGAACTTTGGACAATTAGCGTGTGTTTTTACGTCAAAACATAGAAAAATAAAACCGTTATTTTTTTTGTTTTTATGGCCCAAATTTTTGGCAAATTTGTGATATAATATAACTGATAGATAAATAGTAATTTGTTAATATGATTAGTAAAAAAGAATTGAGCTTTAAGGTCAATTCTTATTTTTATATTCACTTTCTAATATAGTAGCCATTTCTTCAGGACTTTCTTTACAACTGTTATTTAACCATTTTTTAATAATAGCATTTAATCCAGCTCTAAAAAATTCTATATGATAGTCTATATACTTATTATTATAGTATTTTTCAGCCATTTCAATATTATATTGTGTAGTTGGACTCATTGAAATAGATTCTAATTTAAAATATGTTTTAAAAAATATTTGATTATCTTTTATATGTTTAAATAGACTTAAATATCCATCTGCATCTTGTTTTGAATTATTAGATAACTGAAATTGTGCAAATTCAACTTCCATATTTTTTTTTATCTTTTCTGCAAGATTATATATATCAATATAATTAGCATAAAAGGTAGAACGATTTAACTTTGCCATTTCACAAATCATAGATACTGATATTTCTTCAATGTTTTTCTTTTGTATTAGTTGTAAAAAAATTTTCTCAATATTTTCTTGAGATTTCTTTCTTTTTTGATTATTTGGCTTATTCATAATTACCTCCTTATTTTATTATTCCAACAGATGTTGAATATTGTTGGTTGTTTTTTCTTTTCGTAAAATATTATAATATAAATGTAAAAAAACAACAAGTGTTGTCTTTTGCGATTGGAGGTGAATTTATGTCTAAAATTGAAAAAGCAGTTGTAGGTGGATACAAAAAAGTAGAAGATTCAGTAGTTGGTGGATATAAGAAAATAGAAGATAAATTTGTTGATACTTTTCTAAAAAAAGATGGAGAAACTATTGATGAAGCTAAAGTTAGAGTTAAAGAAGAACAAGAAAAATTAGAAGAACAAAATAAAGCTAGAACAGAAGAATCTTTAAAAGCAACAGAAGAAATTAACAATAAATATGGAATTTAATTAATGGAGGAATAAATGAAGAAAGATACTTTATTAGAAATAATATTAGGAACTATTGGTGGTTTAATATTTGCAGTTGGAATGTGTATGTGTTTAATTCCTGAATGGAATTTATTTACAGCAGGTATTGTAGTAGCAATAATTGGATTTATAATTTTATTATGTATTATTCCTGTTTATAGAAAAGAACATCCTAAAAAAGTTAGTAATAAGAAAACTGATTGGGGATTAGTATTAACTTGGATAATAGGTGTTATTGGTTCTCTAATTATGGGATTTGGTATGAGTAAAGTAATGGTAGGAGAAGCAAGTACATCTGATATGTTAGTTGGAATCATAACTGGTGTAGTAGGTCTTATTATCTGTGTACTTAATTATCCAGTTTATGCTTATATCAAGAATGATAAAAAATAATTAATAAAATCTAGAATAAGAAGAATGCTTTGTCTCTAATTTTATGATTATATAAATTTAGAGTGTTACTGAGCTACTTTTATCTAGATTTTTTTATGGTAGAGAATATTAAATTTTTAAGGTATTATTATGTGTAAGAAGAAAGGAGAACTTATGAAAAAGTTTTTAAATGTTATAAAGTCAAGATTTTTTATAGCAGCCTTTTGGTCTGCTCCGCGCTTGCGAGATGGTTCAGCTTCTCGGCGCAGGTGACGTGGTCG
>CAZPAF010000082.1:0-1654 GCA_964584475.1 uncultured Lachnospiraceae bacterium
GAGATGATATTTTTGTGATATATGGTTCAAATAATTTGTTTAATGATGTTAGAGATTTATATTTACAAGAATTTGAACAAGCTAAAATTGAATATAACGAGAAACAAACTCGTGAAGATAGAAAAATCAAAGACTATTTCAATAAAATCTCGCAAGATAGTCAAAGAGATTTAGCTTGTGAAATTATAATTGAACTTGGAGATATGGACTTTTGGAAAGATAAAGATATGAGATATAAAAAAAGAATGTCAGATGTATATAATGAACAAGTAAAAGATTTAATGAAAGTTGTTCCAGAATTTAAAGTAGCAAATGCAGTAATACATTATGACGAAACCTCTCCCCACATGCATATTATTGGTGTACCTGTAAAAGAAGATTATAAAAAAGGTATGAAAAAACAAGTAGCTAAATCTCAAATATTTACTAAAAGTTCGTTAAAAGTAATACAAGATGAAATGAGAAAATGTTGTATAAAATCATATAACAAATTTTATGACAAAACATCTGAACTAAAGAAAAAGCAAAAAGGCAGAAATAAAGATATTCCAGTTGAAGATATGACAGATTATAGAGAGGTCAAGAAACAATTTGAAAAGAAAGAGAAAAAACTTGCTGAAGCAAATAAACAAACTAATAAACTTGATAATACAACAAAAGATATAAATCAGATATTAGTCAATTTAAAACCTGTTAAGTTTAGTAAAAATAATATGGTTATTTCAAATGAGGATGTCGAAAAAATCAAAAACTTTACCAAAGATGTAAAAGACATCACTAAAACAGTTAGAAGTGTAAATGACTTAAATATGGCTATTAAGGATTTTGAATATAGTTCTTTTGAAATAGCAAAAGAAAATCGTTCACTTAAATATCAAATAAAGTTAAACAATGATGAAATTATTAATTTAAAAAGTGAATTATCTGCTAAAGATAAGATCATTAATAAAATACAAACTGAAAAAGAAAGATTAAAAACAGAGTTACAAAAATTCAAAGGATTTTGGCATAAATTAATAAAACACTTTCAAAATAAAATTGGCTTTGATAAAGATGAAAAATACAAATATGTTAGTGATGACCTATATAAAAATGGTATTTTTGATGACAATGATAATCGAATTGTTAATGATGTAGCAAGAAAAATCAAGCCAGTAGACGAATTATATAATACTAAAACTAAAAAGAAAAATAATTTTGAATTAAAGTAAGGAGAATTTTTAATGGAAAATAATAAAGTTGAATATTTAATAAATATGATAAATGATATGGATATAAAAGATAAATTAAGACTAGCAATATGTATGAGCCAAAGCAAATGGTCAGGTCTTATATACAATACTAAAGAAAACTATGAAAAATTTGATACTATGCTCAAAGAAGTTGATGAAGAATATAGAACTACACTTATAAACTTTGCAAAATATAAACTTGTAATGTTTGCAATGGCTAAACTTATGGAAATGGAAACAACAGAACAAAATAAAGTAGCTTTATATTTGTTTAATATAATTAGATAAACACCGAAACAAACAGCAGCTCGGTCTGTTTTATTTAAGAGGAAAGAGCCGAAAATGCACCTGTGTGCAAATTTCAAATGATTACACGAGTGAATTTTTTTCGTATCTCCCCTATACTCTCACAAACGCACAAA
>CAZPAF010000083.1:0-1627 GCA_964584475.1 uncultured Lachnospiraceae bacterium
TAAATGTTTATAGGAAAGCCTCTGCTTTCCTTATCCTGCCTGTAGAAAACTTTTTATATAATACACTAATATTAAATCTTGCAACATTGAGAAATACATATTTAGCAAAAAGCTTTACATAATTCTGTGAATATGATATAATTTAATTGTATAATTAATTGTACAACAACTAACAAGACATTTTTAGGAGGTACATTATGAAAGATAATTATCAGTTAGTAACAGAACTTTACGTAATTCCAAGTGACCAAGTTGCTTTTGAAAGTTTAGGGTTCCATTTTGAACCGATTAGAGAATTTTTAAAAGTGACATTTCCTGTTGGATGGACAATGAAAGATATTGATAATGATGCTTTTACGTGTGATTTAATTGATGAAAATGGACGTAGTAAAGGGAAAATCGAATTTGGATGCTATCCTAACCGAAAAGGAAACATGTGGCTATTCTAAAGCACATTATGAGATGAAAAAAATATCTACTGTAGTTTCAGTAGATATTTTTTTTAGTACTGACATTCGAGTTAGGACAAATACAATTCATAGATTTGTTTAAGAAAATAAACTGTTATTACAATAAAATTACATAATATTTTGCAAAAACCTTGCAAAATTGTGCAGTATACATACAGTTTTTTATGTGATATATTCTTATCATCAAATATTATTTTTTAGAGCAGAAGTCAAAAACGACTTCTGCTTTTAGCATGCTTAAAAAGTGATATTTGATAGGTTTTATGAATAAACCAAACATCTAAAAATATTTATTTAAAGAGGTGTATGTATTTTGAAAAATGAAGATTACAATATAAAAATTGAATATGAAGATAAAGATTTAAAAAATATCATACTTGAAATATTTGAGGAATACTGTGCAAATAAAATTACTGAAGCCTAAGTCACCATTTACAGATTTACATTCTTTAGTTATAATGTAAGCAACGAATGGTTGTCTAAACTTTAAGAGAAGGAGGTAAAATTGCAAGATTTAGACAACATATATGAAAAGCAATTCTATGTTGGTTTATATAAAAGATTATCAAAAGATGATAATGAAGATAAAAAGGAAAGTGAAAGTATAACAAATCAAGACAAAATATTAAGACAATATGTTGAGGATTTATCCAAAAAAGAACCACAAAATCAATTTATTATTGTAAAAGACTATGTTGATGATGGATATACTGGAACTAATTTTAACAGACCAGATTTTATAAGAATGATTAATGATATTGAAAATGGACTTATAAATATGGTAGTTGTCAAAGACCTAACAAGACTTGGACGCAAAACAAATGAAGTATTGAAATATTATCAAGAATATTTTCCATCAAAAAAGATTAGATTTATTACTGCTACAGAAGATTCAATTGATACATATTACAAAGAAGATGATGACTTTATACCTTTTAAAGCTGTAATGGGTGAACAATATCCAAAAGAAACTTCAAGAAAAATCAAAGCAGTAAAGATTGCAAAAGCAAAACAAGGGTTGTTCCAAGGAAATACAGCTCCTTATGGATATAAAAAAAATCCAAATAACAAAAATCAATTAATAGTAGATAATGAAGTTTCTGAAATAATAAAAGAAATTTATGAAAAATATTCAAAAGGATATACTCGTACAGAAA
>CAZPAF010000084.1:0-1577 GCA_964584475.1 uncultured Lachnospiraceae bacterium
CTTTTCAAGAAACTTGAAAAACAATTTTCATATTTTTTAAAAAATACGTTATAATATGGATAATGTTGAGTATTTTAAATGCAAATATTTTTAAACTTTGCATTTTATATAAAAAATTTAATCGAAAGGAGGAACTTAAATTATAGTAATACATGGAAGAAAAAGATATAGAAATACAACATTATAATATCTTTGAAATTCCTGCTGATTGTCGAACAGAAGTTTGGTCTGAATTACTTTATGGGAATATTTTTAAGTTTTTGAAAGTAAAAGATAAAGATCTTACTGGTCTTATATTAGAAAGTGCTTTGGAAGATTATTATGGCAGTCCAAAAGAGACAAATAGAGATAGAATAAAATTTTATGAATATTTTCATTCTAAGTTTTGGCAGGAAAAATTTAAAAAAAGATATCCTGAACATTTTAAAGGGAAGAAGAAAGAGTTTTATGACAAAATTTTAATGCAAATTGATTTGGAAATAAAAAGACTTCTTATCCCAGCAAAATCAAAATTTAATCTTATATCTGATAAATATTTATCTATTCAGGATTATGATCCAGCATACAATTTTCATTATTCAATGGTTGAACCTTATTCTAAGTATATTAAAATATTAAATGAGTTGAAAAGAGAATATTATGAATATTTAGAACTTATGAATAGTGCTACACCTAAGAAAACGGAAGAAAATGTTGTTGAACAAATAGAGAAAGATGTGGAAGTTCATCATTATACTAAACAAGAAATAGCAAAAAAGGCAAAGCCTTTTCTTTTAAAGAATTATGAAATAGAAAAATGTGAAAAAGAGGTATTTTATAAACCAACAGTTGTAAAATTTGATAATATGCTACTTGATTGGTCAACACATGCAGATAGTTATCTTTGTATGATAACAGGTGAAGAGACAGAGCATGAATTGATTAATATGTTTGTTCCGTTTGGTCGTGTTGCTCCAGAGCTTGGTCAAAAGTTATTGAATGAAGTAATAGTTTTAGATTTAAAAACGAATGTCCCAATTTTATCCATTCAACCTTTTATGCAAGATGGTTATGAAAATGCAGTAAAGGTAAAATTGCTAAATCTTGCTAAAACAGAACGTGAAAAAGTAGAAAGACAAGTAGGTTATCAAATTAAAAAGTTTAATGCTTGTCGCAAATGCTTAAAATGTGAATCTGTTTGTCGTGTTGGAGCTATTAACATAATAGGAGATAATTACTACATTAATCCTAACAAATGTGTTCACTGCAAGAAGTGTATGGATCCAAAAATTTTGGATGGTGGATGTATGATGGATAAGTATTTGAGAACAAAGTAACTCAGTGGGGGTAAATTAAATGGTCATGAGATTTCGAGCCCATGAAACATTTTTTATAAGAAAAGGCTGGCTAAGTAAGGGCATGAAATATGTTAGCCAAAATCCATCTGTTTTTATAGATAGTGCTGATAAACCTACAGATGTCTTAGGTATTGGTACTAATATGGTTAAATCTTTAAGGTATTGGCTTCAAGTCACAGGTTTAACTTCTGAACCTAATAGTGGTAAAAGATACCAAAGCTTCACGGATTTTGGTAAAAG